>JBEQAX010000001.1:0-160337 GCA_041640095.1 Salinarchaeum sp.
CCTGCCACGAGCAGACTGATACTGCTCCCTCTGGAGTACCCGTGAACGGAACCACCATTCGCAAAAGGCGACCACCGAGCGCGAGTGGCGGCCACTGCCAGTTGACATTGCCCACACGTTCACTGGATTCGACATCAGGGCTAAGGTAGTCACAGTCCCCTCACGGTCGGGATGACGCTACTGGATGACGCCGTCATGAGGGCGATGATCTACCGACAGGAGTATGCTCTGCAAACGATTGACGAGACAACAACCAGAGGGCGAGAATGAACCGGACCACGGTCCGTCTGTTGAGTGCGGTAGGAGTCGGTGGCTGTGCAGCCCTCGGAGTCGTGCTTGCCTCCCAGAGTGTGCGTGGACAGTCTCCCGAGATCGGAGTAGCCCGCGGACTCCAAGCGGGTGTGATCGCCGCGGTTGTGTTTCTGGGGGCCGAGTATGCGCGTCGGCAGGGCTCGTGATACGCGAAGTAACAGCCGCCTGCGGCCGGCGTTGATCTCTGTCCCGCCGGGTCAACGGTAAGGAGAATCCATAGTAGGGGGCGAACGTGTCAGGGGAGGCTGGCACGCCAGTGGTGTCGCCGAACAACAAAAAGAGAGATTCCAAATAGATTATCTGTTGGTCTCACAAAGTACCATCGTATGGGTGATACCCGGGGGGGGCAGTCCGGTGGTGGGCATTATTCTGCTGGTTGCGGTCACCGTGGTGATCGCCGCGACGATCGGCGCATTCGCCCTTGATTTCAATCAGCGGCTACACGAGCCGTCGCTGGCGACGGTCGATACGACGACGATCACCATCCCGACTGACGGCAACGACGACTGTCCAAGTGGAAAAGAGAAGGGAGTCGTCGTCCAACTGACGGGCTACCAGCAGGCCGATGAAGTCTTTGTGATCGTACGCTCGGAGGGGGGTGAGACGCTCAAGCCGGTGTGGGAGGACCCCGGACCGGATGATGTTGGCGAGACACGGCTACTCGCAAACGAGGATTATGGCGGAAACATTCCCGCCCGGTTTGACGAGAACGAGTTCATTGATATCGGCGGGAGTGGAGAATTCGGGTTCTGCAAGAACGAAGCGGCAACCGTTGAGTTCTATGCGGAGTCCGACGGTCAGCGGACAATTCTTGCGGAGATTACAGTGTAAGCTCCAAAGAAACTGTAATTTCGGTGGTATATTACATCATATTAAAATGGAAGCAACGATGGCGGTACTGCTAGATTGAAACGGAGTTCTTCGATGGAGGTAGAATGGTCTTCGAAGAACTCCGAGTTGATGTAGCGAGTTCTTCTGATGTGGAGTTTTTGACCGTGATCGGACGCGCACATCAGGCTGGCGTGCGCAGCCTGTGCTGGAGCGACTTCGTTGGTAAAGTGTCGAGATCTCGGTGAGTGGTCGATATTGAGGACGCCGACCACGCTCCACTACTGGCGCCAAGCCTACGCTTACCGATAAGTCAGAGCGTTTCGCCGTTGATGAGAAGCAGATTCAGCTTAAAATTGATTTTGCAGCATCGGGGGCCAAGATCTCGCTGAGCAGTCCTCAGACAAACTGAAAAAGAGACATCACGTCGCTAACACAGAGTTTCTCGTCAATAGTATGGGGTGCTTGACTGCTCTCGCTCAGACGGGTGTCGGAATAAGTCTGGTCTATGTATCTATACTACCCTTTTCCGGTTCCCCATTTACGCTTCCCTTGGCTAGAGTAAGCTCTGCGCTACCGCCATTTGTATCCTCAATGTACGTTCCCCCGTCAGCCTTGTCGCCACCATTTGCATTAACATACAATATCCCTTTGTTTGGGCTTGCTTCTATATCTTTGTTGGCGCGAAGGACCGCGTCATTTGCAATAATATCGCCTTCATTATTATTTCCTGCTGTGACATCGATATTAGCGTTGTTTCCTTGTGCGATTAGATTTGCGCCAGAGAGATCAACATCATATTCTGAAACCAATATAATGCTATTACCTTTCATTGTAGAAATTGTCACATCATTTCGAACAGTTGTGGTATTGGTTTTGATCTCCATTTTTTCATTCTTTTCTGAGGCTGAAATATCTCGTTCAATGATTAAGTCTACTCCCTTCTTATTGAATGTACCACTGCCGGCGAGGTCAGCTTCTTTGTATGTTTTCTCTCCGTTATCATACACGCCATTCCCATTCTGATCATCAAAGGCAACAGCATTGGGAGGAAGTTCAGACCCTTCGACACCATTGTCGCCACTATCTTCACCAATGCTATCGGTATCAGTTGTATTATTCTTTGGTGGGTCTTCTATTCCAACCGGAGTGATATCGGAGATGTCGCTACTATCGATCCCGATATAAGCCCCATCCACGTTTTCTACAGGAACCTCTACTATGTTGTCCCACTGGCTTTCGTTCAGTCGTGTTGGAATCTTAACTAAGCCAGTATTGTCTGTTTTATCACCCGCTTCGTTGTGTAGCTCTACGTCAATTCTCTGCTGTCCTGTTTGCGAAAACTCATTCTGGAGTGGAATAAGACGAATCTCTGTGTCTCCTTCCACTTCCTCGGTTGGAGGCCCTTCCAAAACCACGATTTCACCATTCGGAGGGTCTAAATACACGATCCCGTGTTCGTACCAGAGTTCTCCCGGCTGGTACTCACGATAGTTCGGATCGTACGTCAGAAATCGGGCTGGGATATTGTCTCCAATATAGCGTTGGTCACTCGTTTCTAGTGTTCCGGTTGGAGACGGTGGATTCACCGCAAGATATCGCTGTTGAAACCGCGTGCCGAGATCAAACATGACCGACCGTGATACATCAACGCTGGCGGTATCAATCGCTGCGCTCCTAACGGCGACCATCTGGTCCTTCGCCTCCTCGAAGTGCTGAAACTCCGTTTGGGCGTTCTGGTTGGGCACCTGGTAGGCCTGATAGCCCGCAAACGCAATCGTGACGATCCCGAAGAGCAACACGGCGCCGAGCACCACGGCCTGTCCCCGATCGTCCATCACCGGGGCTATACGGCCCCGAAATAAAACATGCCGGTCGGTCAGTCGTTGTCCCGACTAAAGCGGGCGTGCGCCCGGGAGATAATCCCCTGGGCGGTCTCGCGGTCCTCGTAGCCCTCGACAGCCATGTCGCCACCCGGCTCAAGGTTCTTGTAGGTCCGGAAGAACTCCGCAATCTCCTCGCGGTCCTGCTGGGGCACGTCCTCGACGCCCGAGATGTGCTCAAAGCGGGGGTCATCAGCCGGGACGCCGATGATCTTGTCGTCGGTCTCGCCCGCATCGGTCATGCGGATGACGGCGATCGGACGGACCTCAAGGACACATCCGGGGAACAGCGAGCGCTCAAGCATGACGAGGACGTCAAGCGGATCGCCGTCGCCCATGGCGGTCTGCGGGATAAACCCGTAGTCGCCGGGATAGCGGACCTCGCTGTGGAGCATCCGATCAAGGATGATGCGGTGGGGGTCCGCGCGGTACTCGTATTTCTCGCGGCTGTTCATCTGGGCGACCGAGACGGCGGTGATCCGCTCGGGAAACGCGTCAGGCTGGGCGAGGTCGGTGATGTAGTTCATGGAATCGTCGGTGGTATCGAGGCGATCAAGTGGCGATGCATCGCGCGCCGCAGCAGACTGCGTCGATGCGGCGAGGCCGGCGGCCGCGCCGGTGCCGATCAGGAACGACCGGCGCGTCGCCGACGGGGGAAGGGCGTCCGTATCATCGAACATCCAATCAAGGGCAACGGCAGTCGCCGGTTGAATGTTTATATGATTGATATATACGGCGATGGACAGACGGCGAGAGATTAAGACCGGTATGGACCGACTCGTGAGTCGTATATATCCGGACAGCTGGATGACGTCGGCGGAAAGAACAGATGGAGGCGTCAGACGGCAGCGCGAATGCGGGGATCGGCGTGACCCGATCGCTGGTTTGCCGAGGGAGGGGTTATTCTGGGGGTCCGAAACAGCAACGGTACACACGGCAGGAGTCCAGCAGACCTGCGACGGAACTCACAGAATGTTCCCGGACACAGCGAGGGGTGATCTCACATTCGGGTCACGGCTCATCTCCGAGCACGTAGAAGGATCCCAGCTAATGGGCGTCCGTGACTCCAGAGGATCTCCTGCACCCATTCAATAGAACATTCAGCTGGCCGCATGGACATCGCGCTGACGAGGGAGCTAGGCTTGATGTAATAAATACCACACATATCGTGTGAACAATATTATTACATCGCAAATATGATATATTGTATGGGATCGGATGACCACAGTGAATTTGGGAGCGGATACGATCTGGAATCCGGAGATTATCCCACACCAGAATCGACTGTACCGGAGAAACACATTGGTGAGTCCGGAGCCGTTGGCGAAGCAGTTGATCAACGTGAGGTCGAGTACAGTGATGTCTCTGGTATCATACTGGATTTTGTTCCACAACATCTGCCATTCAAATACGAGAAGCGGGAAGAGCCCCCAGTCGAGATAACGACTGTCTTTGTCGGAAGTGCTGGACTCTGGTATCGCATTACATTCTGGGGCTCAGTAGGGGCCGAGGTGTCACAGCGGCTTGCAGACACAACAGCACCGCTATCGCTGACGATGAACATCCACGGGATCGCCAACTATGACCGGGATATTCGAGATGTAAACATCCTAAGTGGTGATGGGGGCGCGAACTGGACATTACAGTCCGATGCTGTACATTATGATCCAACAACTACGTCGGAGTCAGTTGATGCAACCGACATCGAACCGGAGACAACGGTCCCATTGCTGCTCGGGGACGTTATCTCAACGACCGGACCAACAACTCGATCGAAACAGGGTGAAAATTTCAAGGTCAATAACATCGCCGCCAAGGTTGGCGATAAGTACGTTCTGATTGCCGCATATGACCATCACGCGACGAAGACAGTTAGCCAGTTTGATACGATCGGAGTCTACTCCGGATACGGGGCAGAAAATCAGCTTAATTTCGTTCCAGAAACACTTCCGTCGTTAGAGTACGAAGGGGAAGTGTCATTACACTCGTTTAGTGGCCTGTGTAATTTCTCTGAGCACCCGCATATCGATATCGGCTGAGGCCATTACGGATATCACCGACAGACCATCGTAGTCGCATTGATTAGTTGGCCGTCAATCAGTGAAACGCCTCCCGTAAGAACACAAGCGCCGCGCCAAACATCGCGAGGTTACCGAAAAACGCCAGTCGGTCGCCACTGCCCGAGCCCTCCTCGGCATTCCAGAAGTCGTGCATCGTCGGCGTGACCACCGCGAGAAACGTCACCGCTGCACCGGCGGCGAGTTTCGGCAGTCGCCAGAGCGCGATACCCAGACCCGCAAACAGCATCATCCCCGACGCGAAGGGGGCCGCGTACGCGGGAAGCGGGACGTCCGCCGAGGCGGCATACTCGATTGTGTCATCCATGTCCCGGAAGTCCTCGGAGGCCTGCAGGGCCAACCCGAGGCCAAAGAGGACGCGGCCGGGCGTCGACGGCCGTCTGGCAGTGTCAGTCGAGTCGCTGTCGGCGGTCATACAGGAACTGAGACACGGGCGAGAATAAGCGTTTGTGGCGGGACCGAAGGGGCCCACACAGTCGAATGACCAACGGTCAGCGTCCGACGGGCTGTGTGAGTGTCCACTCATCATCAAGCACCTCGCTCTTGTCGTCGGTTCCTGGCTCGGTGAGGAGCCCGACATGGAACAGATGCGTCTTGAACTGGAAGTCAACGCCCGACGTGTAGACGGTCAGATCCGCGAGCATCGGCTCGTCGATCTCGCCGTCGGCGGTGAGGACATCCTCGCGTCTGGACTGGGTGATGAATACAGGCGTGTCGGTCGACGGCATGCGGTAAGGGGGTCGACAACAACGCGTTACGCCCGTTGCAGCACCGGCAACACAGGCCGGGCGTTCTCATGTCACTCGCCACCAGATCAACGTATGTCCCTCACACGCGATACGCTTCTGTTCAGCATCCTGTTGATGCTCTGGGCCGTCAAAATCGAGGTCGAGGGCTACGGGTCGTCTGGATGGATTGTTCTGATCGCACTCGCACTCGGCACGCTGGCCATCATCGGACAGGGGCTTGCCCGTGTCGCCACGGCCACCGGCGAGCCCGAGTGATCAGGGAGACAACGCATGTAGCCTCAATTCCGGATCGTCTGCACAACCGTGACCCCACCGACCAGGAGCCCGAGAACGATGAACACCAGCGGTTTGTTGCTGCGGGTGTCCGTCAGGAAGGCCTTCCGTGGGGCGTCAACGGGAACATAGGCCGTCGTTGACGCGCCCGTCTCAAGCCCCGACAGGGCGTCCTGTGCCGCCTGGCGGGTATCGAACTCCTTTGAAACCGGCCCGGGATAGAGGTTCGTTGTCGTGTAGGTCGACCCCTCGTAGGTGTAGGTGAACGTCGCCGATGGCGTGTAGTCGGTGTCGCCACGGTGGGTGTCTGAGTCGATCGCCGTCTCGACGATCGTCGCCGACACCGTCTCGGTGTCATCAAGCGCCTGGGCCTGGCCGACGTAACTGTAGACGCCAAAGCCAACGACGCCAAGACTCACCACTAGGGCGATGGCCACGCCGAGTGGGCCGTCGGGCCCGTTGATCTCCATGTGGAATTGCTATGGACCCACTCGTCCGAAAAGGCCCCTCCCGCGTTGCAGGCCCAACAACACCCGTCGTCACGGCGAGGACAAGATAGTGCCTAAGTATGTTCGGGCCGTACCACTTGTATCATCGAATGAGTAGTCAACCCGATACCGGCCGCGAGCTGTCTGACAGCTCGATTCTGAGAGACCGGTTTACCTCCGAGGAGATCTTCGAGCGCTTGATTGTCGATGCCGACGAGGAGATTTCGCGGAGCTTCCGCGAACTCTTCTTCAGCTCCCTCGCCGCCGGCTTCGCGATCACGCTCACCGTGTTGTTGTACGCCTCAATGACCGAGGCGTCAAACGGTCTGCCGGTCGTTGGCGCGCTGTTATATCCCATCGGCTTCGTCTATATCATCCTGGGTAACTACCAGCTATACACCGAGAACACCCTGCCGCCGGTCGCACTGGTGATCGAGCGGATGGCAAGCGTGCCATCGATGCTCGCGATGTGGGGAATCGTCCTCATCGGTAATCTCATCGGCGCCAGTCTCGGTGCCGCCGCACTGGCCTACGGCGGGGTGTTCTCTCCGGAGGTCAGCCAGACCGCCGTCGAGATCGCCCAGAGCGGCATCGCCACGCCGTCGGGCACGCTCTTCTTCAAGGCGGCCTTCGCCGGGCTAATCGTCGCCGGTGTCGTCTGGCTTGACTTCGGCGTTCGCAACGCCACCGCACGCTTTCTGCTCGTGTACATGGCGTTTTTGGCCATCCCGATGGGCAACCTGTATCACGTTGTCGTCTCAAGCACGGAGGTCATGTACCTCGTCTTCCTTGGCGAGGCCAGCCTCCTCGCCGGGGCTACCGGCTTCATCCTGCCCGTCCTGCTGGGCAATACCTTCGGCGGCGTCCTTCTGGTCACTATCGTGAACTACTTCCAGACCCCCGGTTACATCCAGGAAAACCCCGGCAAGCGACTCAACATTAACGAGTGGCTCTTTGGGTGGCACCGTGGCCGCGACAAGGAGGAGCTCGGACGCACCCTCAGCGACTGATCGGCACCGCCGCCACTCATCTATACCGGAGTGTACACATGCTTGTCGTGAGCACCGCCGACTGAGAAGAACTGTTGCTCACAGAGCGATGCAATACGAAAGAATACGTCAGTTGTGTCGCCCGGAGGCGACGGGATGACGCGTGGTTAAATGCGAACGACGTTTGTCGCTCGGGGGCCCTTGGGGGCCTGTTCGATGTCGAATTCGAGCTCGGTGCCTTCGGTCAGATCCTCGCCGCCAACATCCTCCATGTGGAAGAACACGTCCTCCTCGGAGTCCGCCGTCGAGATGAATCCGTAGCCGCCAGTGTCGTTGAAGAAATCAACCTCTCCGTTTGACATTGTGACTAAACAAAGGCCGAGTACACGGATAAACCCTTGGAATATATCCTGTTATCGGCGACTGTGGTAAACAAATGTTGATTCGCGGTCGAATGCGCCGTACGAGCGACCGTCTAGACAGTTCGATAGCGCATTCGCGCGGAAACCGACCATCCCGACACCATACGGGGCCGATCCGGGGGTTCACCGAAGCGAGAGCAGCGAGCGCTCGATACCGACCCCTACGAGAAAGGCAATCGCCGCCCCGAACGCACAGACCGTGCCGATTGCCCCCTCGGCGGCCGCAAGCTCAAAGAAGATCGCGAAGCCAAGGAGGTGTCCGCTCGCCAGAAACGCCAGCGTCGCATCCTGGTACATGAGCGACTATCGACGATGGAAAGTGGTTGAACCTTGTGACTCGACACAGCTCATTTATGTCGAAGCAACAACCAACCGGACGATGCCCGACGACCAGCTTGAGGCGTTGTTTACTGACAGCCGCCGCAACGCGCTGGTCGGATGGCTCATTGTCGTCCTCTTCGTCGGCGCAATCTTTGAGAGCCTCACCGAGGGTGACTGGTCGTGGCTCGTCGTTGTCCTAACAACGCTGGTCGTAGTGATCGTGCCGCCGATCCTGCGAAGGTCGCCATGGGTGATGGTCCCCTGGGAGTTGCTCGCCATAGCGTCAATTCCGATCAGCCTGCGCACCATTGGGGTGACGACCACCACCCCAGTCGTGACCTACCTCTCGATCGCCGCCCTCGCGTTGCTCATCAGTGCCGAGTTGCACGTCTTCGGACCAATCACCATTACCCACTGGTTCGCAGTCGTCTCCGTCGCGATGACCACCCTTGCCGTCGCCGGGCTCTGGGCGGTGTTGCGGGTTCATCTCGACCGGTGGCTCGGGACAGCCACCCTTGTCGACAACACCGCACTCATGATCGAATTCGCGTGGGCGGCCGTCGCCGGCGTGCTGGCGGGCGGGCTCTTCGCGGCGTACTTCCACGACCGGGTCCGGCACCTCCGGAGGCGAGACTGGGAGGGGCCATCGTGAGTCGTCTTCGCCTGGTCGTCCGGATTGTCGGGCGACACGCCCGTGGGCTCACCCGAACAATGCAGGCCCTGCTGCTCGCCCTCGCCGGCTACGGCCTCCTCGTTGGGGCTCCCCGGACCATCACGAACGCGACCATCGGGTTTCTCGTGACCCTGTTACCGGCCCTGCTCCGGGCGAACTGGCGGGTGGTTCTCGCGCCGGGACTCACGCTATGGATCACCGCCGCCGTCTGCTTGCACGCCCTTGGCACCTCTGGGCTGTACCGGCAGGTCGGCTGGTGGGACAGCCTTACGCATGTCCTCTCGGCCTCCCTTGTCGCCGCCACCGGCTACGTCGTCGTGCGGGTACTCGATCTGCACTCCGAGCGCATCGATCTCCCACAGCGGGTGCTGACAGTCTATCTCGTGATCTTCGTCCTCGCACTCGGCGTCCTCTGGGAGCTCTTCGAGTTCGCACTCGACGAGATCGCCCGCCGGACGCAGGTGACGATGCCACTGGCACAGTACGGCCTTGAGGACACTATCACCGACCTCACGTTCAACATCGTCGGCGCACTCGTCGTTGGCCTCGGAGGGCAGGTCTATCTTAGCGCGTTCGCTGACCGTCTCCGAAAGCAGTTTCTCGATCAACCGTAGGCGTCCGCCGTCGTGTCGGAGCGAACGCGAAGCCACCTAACGCATGGCCCAGCGACCACGGACGCCTGGGTGACCGAGAATCAGTGATACCGCTCGGGCAGATACGACCGGAGCACCGGCGGCAGCCGCGGGGCAATCCAGTCAGCCATTTCCGGCAGCCGCTTGCGAACGAGCGTGTAGAGCAGTCCGGCAGCGAGCAGCCCGCCGGTCAACCACCCCAGAAGCGATCCCGGGCCGAATCCGGCGATGACACCCGCGCCGATGAGCGACGCCACCGCGAAGTCCTCGGGAGCGCCGTCGTACCGGATCAGCCGCTTGGGCGGGAGCCACCGCTCGCGGTAGTGATCGTACACCGCCCGTGAGGAGGTCCCCTCCCAGGGGCGCAACTCAAGGCCACCGCCGATCACGTCGCTGGCGGAGTGAACCGCCCCCGCCAGGAGGAACCACGCCACCGCGACGGTGAGCGCACTCGGGACAACAACGGCAATGGCAAGCGCCACCAGCGCAAGGGCCGACCCATAGACCGGGAAGTGCAGTGTGCGCCGGTGGCCAGCGTATAGATCGAGGTCCGGCACGATCCCACCGAGCAGGCCGGCAATCCCACCGATGAGTGCCAGCTCCGGCGAGATAGCGAGCAACGGGAGGGCAAGCGCGGCACCGGCGACCGCGTGTGTCGGGGCCATCATAGTATTATTTCCTATGTGGTCCAACAGGATTAACGTTTGCCCCGCCCGGAACCGCTTTCTGCCCGGACCCGGCTTTCGTATATATGGGTGCACTGCGACTGCCGGACTGGCTGATCGGTCTCGGGCTTATTGCGGCTGGGGTGGTCCACCTGGCGATTCCGGGACGGCTGTTGGCGCTGGCGCGGTGGGGCTATGACCGTGTTCTTGCCGTCGAGTTTACGCCACGAGCAAACGCCAAAAGTCGCGTTAGAGCCGTTGGCGTGGGGATGCTCGCCGCTGGACTGGTTGTGATGCGAACCCGCTGTCACCGCCGGATGCGCGAGTAGACGGAACGTTCAATGGTGCGGAGACGCTCAGAGTTGGTGTGTCCGCTCGCGTGACCTCATTAGCAGATGCTGCCGCGCTTGACGAGTTTGTCGAGACGCACGATCATGCCCTCGTTGAATTCTACACCGAGGGCTGTAGCATCTGCCAGAGCATGGAGCCCGTCCTCGGCGTTCTTGCCCGGAGCGAGACTGTTCCCGTTGGGACGGTCAACCCACGGGACGATCCGCCGCTGATCGATCGTTTCGACGTCCGGAGCGTTCCGCTGCTCGTGCTTTTTGCCGATGGCGAGCCCGTCGACCGCCGCGCGGAGGGGTTCATCGGCGCCGACGACGTACAGGAGTGGATCAGGACCACCCTGTCGACGGATCGTCGGGAGAACTAAGACACCCGATCCCCGAGTTATGTAATATGGACGATGAGACAACCGGGGGGGAACAGGCTGTCGTCGTCGTTGAGGATGAACGCGAACTCGCCGAACTCTACGCGGAGGCACTCCGCGATCAATACGCCGTTGAAACCGCAACCGACGGCGAGGAGGCACTCTCGGTCATCGATGAGACGACCGATGTCGTCATTCTTGATCGGCGACTGCCGAGGCTACACGGCGACGAAGTACTCGAAGAGCTCCGCGAACAGGGTATTGACTCGCGAGTCGTTATGGTCACCGCCGTTGATCCTGATCTTGACATCGCCGGCCTGCCCTTTGAGTCGTATCTCACCAAACCCGTTGGAACCGAGGAGCTTCTTGAGACCATTGCCGAACAGGCGAATGGACGAACCTACGAACAGCAGGTACGACGCTACCAGCAGGTCCGAGCACAAATCGAGGTGCTCCGCGAGGAGGAGCCCGAGTGGGTTCTTGAGGGTGACGAGCGTTTCGAGGAGCTCTGTGCGACCGCCGACGAGCTTCGAGCCGACATCGAGGAGCTCTTCGAGGGCCACGACCGCCTCGTCGAGCCGCTCACGGAGTGAGCAGTCGCGACGCCTATACCGCCGGCGGGCGACAAATCGGTATGGACGATTCAGACCTGGCGTGGGAGCCCGTTACGAGCGAGACCTCCTACACCTGTCCGGGCTTTGAGATCATCACCGAGCAGGTCCGCCTTCCCGACGGCACCGAGACCGACTTCGATTACCTCTCCGAGCCGCCCGCGGTGGTCATTCTCCCGTTTGTCGACGAGGAGACGCTCGTGCTCATCGAGGAGTGGCGCGAACCCGTCGATCGAGTCAACTGTGGGCTGCCCGCAGGCACCGTCGAAACCGACGAGCCGCTTGCGGACGCCGCCCGTCGAGAGTTGCGCGAGGAAACCGGCTATGAGGCCGACACCGTCGAGCCACTCGTGACCGTCGAGCCGGCCAACGGCGTCGCCGATTCGGAGCATCACTTCTACGTCGCTCATGGATGCACCCCGAGTGCCCATCAGGATCTCGATCACGACGAAACCATCCGCGCCACCGAGACCAACGTCGAGGCGTTCATCGAGGCCGTCCGCGACGGCGACATCCGCGATGGGCGGGCTGTCCTCGGGATAAGCTACTACCTGCTGTCCGAACGAAGCCCTTAGGCGCCTCCTCCGGGTTGATACGAGACAATGGACGCCTGTTTCGAGGTGCATGCGAGTGACGCCGCCGGACGGATCGGCGAACTCACCGTTCCCCGCAACGAGACGACCGTCGAGACACCCGCGTTGCTTCCGGTCGTCAATCCGAACTTCGACACGCTCGCGCCGGCCACGCTGGCCTCGGCGTTCGACGCGCAGATCATCATCACTAACGCCTACATCATCCACGAAGACGACACCCTTCGTCAGCAGGCCCGCGAGGAGGGCCTGCACGATCTGCTTGGATTTCCGGGCCCGATTATGACCGACTCAGGGGCCTTCCAGCTCGCGGAGTACGGCGATATCGATGTTGATACTGAGGAGATCCTCGCCTTCCAGGACGCCATCGGTGCCGACATCGGTACGCCCGTCGACATTCCGACCCCACCCGATGTCGAGCGCGAACAGGCCGAGGCCGACCTCGCGACCACCCGCGAGCGGCTGGCAACCGCGAGCCGCCTCGACACCGGCGACATGCTCGTGACCGCCCCGATCCAGGGCTCAACGGTTCCGGCGCTACGCGAACGCGCCGGCGCCCACGCCGCCGACACCGGTCTTGATGTCTTTCCGATCGGCGCGATGGTCCCGCTGTTACGAGACTACCGCTTCGCCGACATTGTCGACCTTGTCGTCGCCGCCAAACGCGGGCTCGGACCCGCCGGACCGGTGCACCTCTTCGGCGCCGGCCACCCCATGATGTTTGCCCTTGCTGCCGCCATGGGGTGTGACCTCTTTGACTCCGCTGCCTACGCACTGTACGCCCGCGAAGACCGCTATCTCACCGTTGAGGGCACCCGGCAGCTTGAGGA
Organism: Salinarchaeum sp.; assembly: GCA_041640095.1. Taxonomy (GTDB): domain Archaea; phylum Halobacteriota; class Halobacteria; order Halobacteriales; family Salinarchaeaceae; genus CAZFMU01. The sequence goes on from JBEQAX010000001.1 coordinate 13,054, forward strand.
TCTCGAGTATCTCCCCTGTGCCTGTCCGGTCTGCACGCGTCATACACCGGCAACACTCCGGGAACTCGACGCCGACGCCAGGGAGGAGGCCCTCGCCCGGCACAACCTGCATGTGAGTTACGCTGAGCTTCGACGCGTGAAACAGGCCATCCGGACCGGTCGGCTGCTCGAACTGGTCGAATCGCGCGCCCGAGCCCACCCAGCGATGCTCTCGGGGTACCGGACGCTCCTTGAGCACGTCGAGTTTCTTGAGGCCCACGACCCCGTCTCGAAGGCCCCGCTGTTTTACACCTCCACCGAGAGCGCCGACCGCCCGGAGGTCTACCGACACCACCAGCGACTTAAACGGCTCAGCGTCGGCGATACCGTGTTGCTCACCCAAGGCGATCCCCACGAGGGCTATGAGACCTGCTGGTCGCTACGCCCGCCGTTTGGGCCGGTGCCACCGGAGCTTGCGGAGACCTATCCACTCAACGCCGAGTTGCCCGACCGGATCGATCGCCGGGCTCGCGAGCAGGCCATCGAGGGCGTCTGTCACCTCGCCGATGCCAATCCCGAGGCGGCCATCACCGTCGCCCACGACGGCTGGGCTGCGTCCGTTCTTGATAGGCTTCCGGCGGACGTCGATACCCACGATCTGCAGGCCGATCGATAACCTCATTCCTCGGCGACGGCGCGTTCGACCACGAACGATGACCGAGTTCTTCGAGGTCACCGAGCACGACGGGGCCGCCCGGTGTGGCCAACTGCGGCTTGAGTCGCCGCTATCGACGCCGGCGCTCGTCGACGACGTGATCGCGGACGCCGGCAGTCTCTGGAGCGAGGAGCAGACGGTGCCCGAGGGCGATCCTGACCGGCTGACCGTCCTGCCCCATCGAGCGTTCCCCAGCGGCACTCCCGCGGAGGTCCAGGATGCCTTCGATCCCGCGACCCCTGCTCTCGACGCTCCGACAGCGGCGGTCATCACCCCCGAGACCGCAGCGGACAAAGGCACCGACGCGTACGTGCTCTCGACCGCAAACGGGATCGTCGGCCACGCTCGTGCATTCGTTGAGGCCATCACGACCGTCCGGCGGGCCATCCCGGCCGACACCGCGTTGTACCTGCCGGGTGTCGCCACGCCCGGGAACGTGCCGATTCTTGCGTACGCCGGCGTCGACCTGTTTGATACCGACGCCGCCGTCGTCGCCGGCACCCAGGGCCGGTATCTCACCCGCGAGGGGGCCACGCCGATCGACGCCCTCGACGCGTTGCCCTGTCCGTGTCCGGCCTGTCAGCGCCCGCTTGCCGAGTTCGATCGCGAGGCCTGTGTCGAGCACAACCGCGCCGTCCTTGCGGCGACCGTCGCGGACGTCCGATCGCGCATCCGTCAAGGCCGCCTGCGCGACTACATCGAAGGACAGGCCCGTCACGAGCAGTGGCACACCGCCGTCATGCGTCGGCTCGACCAGGAGTACGACTATCTTGAGGCCCGGACGCCGCTGATCCGCCGGGCGGAGTTGACCGCTGCCAGCGCCGAGACGCTGGATCGCGTCGCGGTCCGTCGGTTCGCAACCCGCGTCCAGGAGCGCTACCGCGCGCGCCTCGACAGCTACCCGCTCGTGCTTCTCCCGTGTTCGGCGCACAAGCCCTACAGCGACTCCCGCAGCCACGGCCACTTTCGTGACGCCATCGACTACCGCGGCCACATTGTCTCGCTGACCAGCCCACTCGGGGTCGTCCCCGACGAACTCGAGTTGACCTACCCCGCCCAGCACTACGACGCCGTCGTCACCGGCGAGTGGAGCGAGACCGAGATCGCCGTTGTCGCCGACATGCTTGAGACCTATCTCGCGAACGCCGACTATCCGCGGATCATCGCTCACGTTCCCCCGGAGTACCGGCCGCTAGTCGAGCGGGCGACCGACCGCGAGGTCACCTACACCGTCGTCGATCACCCGACCGACGAGAACTCACTGGCCGCGCTTGAGTCGACCCTCGACGGCGAACTCCAGTATCCCCGGAGCGTCCGCCGGAAGGCCATTGTCCGGGCAATCGCCGACTACATGATCGGGCCGGGGGCAGGCGACGCGATCTTCGAGGACATCGCCGTCGAGGGGCGATACCCCAGCCTCCGGGTGACCGACGGCTCTGGCGAGCAACTCGCCGCCATCGTCGAAGCCTATGGTACACTCGCGTTCACGCTCGCCGGTGCCCGCCGCTGGGTCGACAGCGACGTGCCCACCGCGCGGGTCGAAATCGACGCGTTCGTCCCCCACGGAAGCGTCCTCGCACCGGGCGTGATAGACGCGGACGAGCCCATCCGTCCGGGTGACGAGGTCGTCATCGAGGGCCCGCGTGCCTTCGGCGTCGGACGGGCCGCGATGGCCGGCCCGGAGATGGCTGAGAGCACGCGTGGGGTGGCCGTCGAGGTCCGTCACGTCGAGGAGCGTTGACAGTTGTTCACGATTTGCTTGCGCCAGTACGGACGGCGTGAGAATGCCGTCTCACGCCCCCTTGCTGAATGGAACTTCTGTGTTTTCAACGACTGCTAATCGCCAATCACAATCGCTCGGAGGTCGTTGACGTTCGTTCCGGTCGGCCCGGGCGCGAACAGTGCGTCGTGATCGGCCAACAGCGGCGTCACGTCGTGTGCGTCAAGGGCCGCCTCAGCTGCTGACCGATCAAGCGTTTTAGGGGAGAGGATCCCGCCAGCCACCTCCGTTGGGCCGTCGATCCCATCGGTATCGGCCGCCGCGACGACCACCGACGCATCGAGGTCACGGGCCGCTAGGGCCTCGGCTGCCGCCACGACGAACTCCTGATTCGGCCCACCGGTGCCGCCGGTTGTGGCCGCGACGGTTGTCTCCCCGCCCGAAAGCAGCACCGTTGGCGGCGCTGTCGGTCGGCCTGTACGCGCACACTCGGCCGCGATGGCGGCGTGGGTCCGGCCCACCGTCGCTGCCGGCCCGGCGATCTCGGTCGAGAGGACCGTCGGGGTGGCACCCTGCTCGCGGACCACCTCGGCCGCCGCCGAGACGGCGGTGTCGTTGGTGGCCACAATCAACACCGTGGTGTCGACTGCCGTCGGCGTCTCCGGATGGGCGCCCGCAATGCCGGCCTCAAGATGGTCCCGGACGGCCGGCGCGTCAACCCCGTGGCGTTCGAGCACGGCAAGAGCCTCCTCGTAGGTGGTAGGATCGGGGCTCAACGGCCCGCTTGCGATAATCGCTGGGGGATCCTCAATCACGTCACTAAAGACGATTCCAACGGTTGTCGCCGGGGCTGCATCCTGTGCGAGGCGTCCCCCCTTGATCGCCGAGCAGTGCTTACGAACGGCGTTGAGCGCCTCGATTGGAACGCCCGCAGTCACCAGCCGCTCGGTGACCGCCTGGAGGTCCGCCAGCGAGAGGTCGCCCGCGGGCGCCGGCAGGAGGGCGCTCCCGCCACCGGTGAGCACGCCGATCACGAGATCGTCCGGCCCCGCTGTCATTGCGCGCTCACGGACCGCCCGGGCGCCGCGTTGTCCGGCCTCAGAGGGGACCGGATGGGCACCGCGGACCTCACGAATCCGGTCGGTCCCAGCCGGCGTGTCGGTCACGACAACGCCGCTATCAAGATAATCACCCAGCAGGACCTCCAGATTGGCGGCCACCCGTCCGGCTGCGTTGCCCCCACCGACAACGATCACCCGATTGTGAGCGGTCAGATCCACCGTGTGGGCGTCGCCGTCAACCGGGGTGATCCGGAGGATGGCGTCGTCGACCCGTACGCGATCCCCCAGTACGGCTTCGGGGCGAGCCGCATCGATTCCCGCCATGAGACACCGGCGGGCGAGCGCCGCATTGTCCATGCAGGAACTCGGGCGTCAACGCACAAAGTCAGCGTGCCCGGCGATGAGTACCAACGGCTATACGCCTCGGCGTCCCACCGGGTGAACATGAGCGAACCGGAGACCTACGCGCTGGGCCAAGGAACGGCCGCCCACAACCGGGCAATGTCCCGCCTGCGCGCCGAGGCCGACACCGCCGGGCCACCGGATGAGCCCACACGGGTCTGGCTGGACCGCGACCGCACGCCCGAAGGCGTCATGCGGAGCCTCACGATTATTCTCAACACCGGTGGCTGCCGGTGGGCCGACGAGGGCGGATGTACGATGTGTGGCTACGTCGCAGAGGCGACCGAGACGGTCACCGAGGCCGATCTTGAGACGCAACTCGAACAGGCACTGGCCTACGAAGCCGAGGAGGCCCACCAGCGCGCGCCGATGGTGAAGATCTACACCTCCGGCTCCGCACTTGACGACCGCGAACTCACGCCGGCCTTCCGCGAGCACCTCGCCCAGCGGCTGAGCGACCGCGAGCGGCTTGTCCTCGAATCGCTCCCGCAGTTCGTTGACGCGGACCGGCTCGAACCATTTGTCTCCCGGGCGATTGACGTTGATGTCGCAATCGGTCTTGAGACGGCCGACGACCGCATCCGGCGAGACTGCGTGAACAAGCTCTTCAGCTTTGCAGACTTCGAGCGTGCGTGCGAAACAGCCACAGCGGTCGGCGCTGGTGTCAAGGCTTACCTGCTATTGAAGCCGCCGTTTCTCACCGAACAGGAGGCCATCGACGACATGATCGACTCGGTCCGGGCCTGTGGCGCCATCGACGCCTGTCATACGGTGTCGATGAATCCGACGAACGTCCAGCGGTACACGATGGTCGATGAACAGTACTTCCACGGCGGCTACCGGCCACCGTGGCTGTGGTCAATCGTCGCGGTTCTCAAAGCAACGACCGACGTTGACGCCATCGTCACCTCGGATCCGGTCGGTGCCGGATCGGATCGTGGACCACACAACTGTGGCGACTGCGACGAGCGTGTCGAGCGGGCCATCGAGGACTTCTCACTGCGCGGGGATCCATCGGTCTTCGAGCAGGTTGACTGTACGTGCCAACAGACCTGGGAGGCCGTCTGTGAGCGCGAACACGGATACAGCCAGCCGCTCGCCGAGTGACTCAGGGGTGGAAACCAGCAAGAATCCCTCGGCCGTCGGTCAGCCCCAAATCGGGCAGACTGGCACGCTCGGGGTGAGGCATCACGACCGCGGTGGTGTCACGGGGCCCGAGCAGTCCGGCAACATTGTCCTTCGAGCCGTTGGGATTGGCCGCCGCCGAAACGGTCCCGTCAGGCTCGCAGTATCGAAACAGGATGCGATTCTCCGCCTGCAACTCAGCGAGCGTCTCGTCAGCAACCTCAAAGCGCCCCTCGCCGTGGGCGATCGGTAACTCAAGGACCTCACCCTCCTCGTAGGCCCGCGTAAACGGCGTGTCGGCGTTTTCGACACGGACGTGGACATGATCGCACCGGAACCGCGTCGTGTCGTTAACGGTAAAGGCTCCGGCGACAAGACCGGCCTCAGCGCCGATCTGGGCCCCGTTGCAGATGCCCAACAGCGGCACGCCGTCGGCCGCCGCCTCGGTGACCGCATCCATCACGGGCGCGTTAGCCGCCATCGCGCCGGCCCGGAGGTAATCGCCGTAGGAAAAACCACCGGGGAGGATAATGCCATCGAGCTCGGTCGGCAGGCCATCGCGGTGCCAGACAATCTCGGCGTCAATATCGAGCGAGGCGAGCGCCTGGTGGACATCCCGATCACAGTTCGAGCCGCCGAACCGGACGATTGCGACGGTCATCCGACTCAACCCTCCTGGAGGACGACGTCGTAGTCGTGGATCGTCGGGTTGGCGAGCAGCCGCTCGGCCATCTCTTCGACCCGCTCGCGGGCCGCCTCCGCCGAGTCGGCCGGCACATCGAGTTCGTACTGATCGGCCGAGCGCAGCCCCTCGACATCGAATCCGAGCCGTTCGAGCGCCCGACGGGTGGTCTCGGCCTCGGGATCGAGAACCCCGGATTTGAGCCGCACGGTGACCGTGGCCGTGTAGGTCGTCATCGCCCGATGTTCCGCGGAGGCAACCAAAAACGCTTGTGCATCGTCGGACTCACGTATCCGGGAGTCGGCAGTCGCCCTCGTAACGAACCGCGGTGACATCCTCAATCACCGGCTCGGGGCCGCAGATCGGACACTCCGGGTCCGCGTTGAATGGCACGGCCTCCGTTTCCATTGCGAGGGCGTCGTAATGGAGCAATCGGCCATCGAGCACCTCGCCAGCACCAACAAGGAGTTTGATCGCCTCGGTCGCCTCAAGCGACCCGAGCGTTCCTGGGAGGACGCCAAGGAGACCGTCGGTCGCACAGTCTGGGCGGTCAGCCGGCGGGGGAGCCGTTGGAAACAGACACCGATAGCAAGGGCCATCGCCGGTGAATGTCGTGACATGCCCCTCGAAGCGATAGACAGCGGCGTGAACAAAGGGAACACCGGCGAGTGTACACGCGTCGTTGATGAGATACCGGGTCGGGAGGTTATCACTGGCGTCAACCACCAGATCATACGCATCAAGGAGGTCGGTGGCGGTATCCGGCGCAAAGCGGAGCTGTCGGGGCTCAACGGTCACATCAGGATTGTAATCGGTGACAAACTCGGCCGCACTCGCGACCTTCGGCCGGCCGAGGTCGGTCTCGCCGTGGATGACCTGCCGGTTGAGGTTCGACCGCTCAACGACATCGTCATCGACGATTCCGATCCGGCCGACCCCCATCGCCGTCAGGTACTGGATCACCGGCGATCCGAGTCCACCGGCCCCAACGACAAGGACCGACGCCTCAAGCAGGGCGCGCTGGCCCGCGACACCCACTTCCGAAAGCGCGAGATGGCGAGCATACCGCTCACGCGCGTCGGCCGGAAGGTCGTTCTCTGTCATGCCGATCGCTGTGGCGCCCGCAGAAATAAATCGCCCGCCGATCAGTCCTCGACGATCTCAAGCCCGCGGTTCTCGACGGCGTTGGGGTCGAGGCCAACCTCCTCGAGGAAGTCGCGATACTCGCGTTCGCACTGTTCGGCGGCCTGCTGTTTCTCGGAGGCTCGATCACACAGCGCGACAAGGTCCTCGGGCACGTCGTTGGTGGCGACGATCCAGTGGTTGATCAGATCGGAGAGCCGTCGGATGGGACTCGTGAAGTGCCCATAAATCTCGAAGTTCAGCGCGTGATGCCCCGAGAAGGGGTCGTTCATGTACTTCGCCCGGGGCATGACCTTCATCACCGCCCACTGGATCTTCCCAAGCTGGCGCTCGGGGGCCTCCTCAAGGGTAGCGTTGACGGCCTTGCGCGGCTCGTCCCACTTGTCCGCCGGGACCGAGACGCCATCGAGTTCCTGGATCTCCCGGAGCGCATCGGACCACTCATCGGGCGATGGCTGAGGGTGAACACGGTACATCGCCTCGACCCCCCGGTCCCACATCAGCTCGTGGGTGACGGCCTTGTTGGCCTTGAGCATCGACTCCTCGATAATGGTGTGCGCGCGATCACGCCGAGGATTCAACACGAGCGACCCGTCGGCCTTGCGCTGTTCGTGCATCCGGTCGGCTAGTCCCCAGACCGTCTGGATTTTCGCTGGAAGGTCCTCGGGCACGTCATCGAAGTGGCGGTCGATCGCGTCGGGCTCATCGAGGATGTCCTCACACTGGGTGTAGGTCAGTCGGGCGTCGCTCCGGACAACGGACTTGTAGATCTCGATCGTTTCGTACGAGAGATCATCCTTGTCGAGGTGCATCTCGACGGTGTGTGCGAGTCGGTCCTCGTTGGGCACCAGCGAGCAGACCGTCTCCGCGAGAATCGGCGGCAGCATGTGGATGGTGTATCCCGGCAGATAGACCGTATTCGAGCGCTCAACGGCCACATCCCACATCGCCGTGTCGGGAGTTACGTAGTGGCTGACATCGGCGATATGAACCCAGAGGACATACTCGTCGTCGTGCTCCTCGATCGAGAGCGCGTCATCGAAGTCCTGTGCGTCGATCGGATCGGTCGTCCAGGTCGTCATCGACCGGAGGTCTCGTCGCTCGTCGACCTCCTGGGCGATCTCGGCGGCGACATCCTCGGTGCGACGCTCGGCTTCCTCCATGACCTCTGGGGGAAAGCCGTCGGGGATCTCGAACTTCTCAAGGAGTTCGTCACGTTTGTTCTCGATATGGCGGGCCAGCTCGGGATCGATCTCGACTGGTCCCTGTCCGGCGACGGTGCCGGCCTGTGCTTGCGAGTCGGCCATACGCCCTCTTGTGGCGACACGCAAATAGACGTTCGGGCCGATGGCCGTCCCAATGAACCCCACCTGCCAACACCCTTTTTGTCGTTCCGGACGTATCAAAATGTATGCCACGCGACGGTCGGGATGACCCGTTTGACGACCTCTTCGACGAACTTGAGCGGCTAATGGATGAGATGATGGGCGCCGGCGAAATGGATGTCTCACGCGCCAACACAAGCAACGCGGCGGCCGATCAGAACGCCGGACGCGATGTGCACGTGAGCGTCCAGGAGACCGACGCGGAGGTCCGCGTCATTGCTGACATCCCGAGTGTTGATCGAGAAGCTCTCGACTTGCGGTGTGACGGAACGGTCCTCACTATCGCCGCCGACACAGACCGACAGCGCTTCAACGAGCGGATCGACCTGCCCACCCGGGTCGACGAGCACACGGCGGAGGCGACGTTCAACAACGGTATCCTTGAGGTCAGCTTCGAGCGCCGCGAGGACTCCGCGAGCATCAACCTCGAGTGAGCGTTTTCTGCGGTGAGCGCCGCACGTAGCTACGACTCGACACAGCCACGAATTGCGGTCGCGAGCCGGTCGTAGAAGTCATCGACGTATTTGTCGGCGGTGTCGATCGTCGGCCGGACGTTCGTCTCCGAGACCACGGCCCGGTCCTCTGTAACCAGGAGATCGATTCCGGCGAATGCGAAGTCAAGTTCGCTTGCCGCCCGTTCGGCGAGCGCCCGGATCCGCGGGGCTGGCGTGATCGCCTCGGCGGTTGCCCCGCGGTGGACGTTCGTGACGTACCGGCCGGCTTCGCGCGCTGCCGTCGAAAGGCGGCGTTCAACGGCCCCGACGTAGGTTCCCTCGATAACCATCACCCGGACGTCACGGGCTGCGGGGAGGAACTCCTGGAGGAGAAACGACTTGTCGCCGGTCGCGTTGAAATCGTGAACGAGTTTGAGGTAGTCAACAGCACTGCGAAAAGAATCGTAGTCGTCGATCCGGAGCACCCCCGTCCCACGGGTCGTCGAGTTGGGCTTGAGGATCGCCGGCGTACCGACCGCCTCGAAGGCCGCTTCGAGTGTTGTCTCGTCGGCGGGATTCGAGACGAGGACGGTCTCGGGAACGGGCAACCCGGCGGCATCGAGTCGAGCGATAACGGCCGCCTTGTTCCGCGAACGCAGAACCGTCTGGCGGTCGTTGAGCCAGGGGATTCCATAGAGCGCGTCAACGACGCCGCCTTCCATCAGCCGGCCCGGAAAGACGAAGCCAGCATCAAAACGGTCCGCAGCCGGGCGGTCGGCCCCGGTCAGTCTGAATTGTCGGGCAGAACACGGGAGATACTCGACCGCGATATCGCGGTCGGCCAGCGGGTCGGCCATCCGATCACGGGTTTCCGCATCGGTGGTAACCGCTAGCCGGAGCATCCATCAGGCGACGAGCAGACGCTCGCCGCGCTCGACATCGATCCGACAGGGCGGGGAGATCTTGTTGTACGCCCGACGGAAGGCCTCCTTGACCGCCGGCGCGTCCTCAACCTCGCAGTAGGCGGTAAAGATGCGCTCGTTGGCCTCGATGCGGGCGGCTGTACCGACAACCTTCCCGAAGGCCTGACGCATTCCCTCTGAGACACGGTCAGCACCGGCTCCAGTCGCCTGCTTGTTCTCCCGGATGACGTGGTGGGGGAACTTCCGGAGCATCATCTTGTAGTTTCCTTCGCCGAGCTCCTGAATGAGATACCGGTTGGCCGACAGCCGCGAGGCTTCAAGCGAGCCGTGGCGGATCTGGACCTCTTCTTCGGTACGGAGGCTGATCTGGACCGGGTACTCCTCGGGATCGGCCTGCTTGTCGCCCATCTGGTGCTGAGCGACCTTCGAGGCCGGGATCCCGCTGATGTACTCCCGCCGGGTGTACGGCGGCCGGCTGATGTTCCGGTACATCGACGCGGGCTTCTCAGACATGGTTACTACGCGTTAGTCACGCCGAGTGCGCGTTTAAGACCTTCGAAGCGGTTGAACCCGAGCTCGCGAGAGAGCGCAAAGAGGCCGACGGTTACTCGACAAACCGGTACTGACGCTCGCCCATCGGCCCCCAGCCGTCGAAGGCAAACTCGCCGCTGGGTGTCGTCAAGGGCTCGATGTCGGCGTCGATGTCGTGATTATGCGCGTCGTGGATCCGCTCGTACTCTTCGAAGGACAGCTCGTAGCGGTCATCAAGTTGTGACTCGATGTTCAGTGCCTCAATCTCCGCGCGCCAGCCTGCCTGGACCGTCTCGGCGTGGATCTCAGCCTGAGCCCCGCTACCGTAGGATCCGACAAGCAGTTCCTCACCAATCATCTCGCGATCCTTCTCGAAGGCGTCAAGTAGCGCACTGAGTCGGGCAAGATGGACCGATCCGGTATACCAGTTGCCAACATGACTGGAGATCCGTAACGTGGGGTCGATGCGGGTGTCGTACCACTCACGGTACTGCTCGGTCTCTGCGAGTCGGTCGGTGTACGACCGGATCGCCTCGTTGTAGTCCTCCTCGGTCTCGAAGTCCTCGGGCAGCGGCTGAGTACCAATCTCGTCGGCAATCTCGGTCTCAAGGTCGGTGCCGCGGATCGTGTTCCGGTAGGCCAGAACGGCTGCCTTACGGACCATCCCGGGATAAGGGGTATGGAAGGGACCGTACGCCAGGTCGGCGGGATGTACGTCCCCCGCGACCGACTTGTAGTCCTCAAGAGCCTCGCGCATGCGGGCGAGGTACACCTGGATGGATCGCTGTCCGTCAACACTCGGGAACTGCTGGTTTGGCTTGAGGAAGTCCGTCTCATCGGCGCTACCAACCCCCTGGCTGGGCGAGAGTGCAACGAGGTCGGGGTCTTCATCGACCAGCATGGCAACCGCACCGGCCCCCTGGGTGGCCTCACCGGCATCGCCACGCTCGTACAGCGCGGTATCGGTGGTGATAACCAGTGCCGGCCGCCCGCGGTTGCGACCCGCCGCGATCCAGTTGAACGCGTCGTTGAGACACTGAGTTCCGGCCAGACACGCAAACTTCCGCTCGCCCTTGTCAGCGTGCTTGAACGCGCCGCCGAGAACCTCCTCAAGACAGCCGGCGATATACGTCGAAACCGGCTTCGAGTTGTCAAAAGCCGACTCGGTGGCCACGTCGATCCGGCCGATATCCTCGGGAGCGAGGCCCTTGCGGTCCATGAGCCGGTAGGCGGCGTTTGCGCCCATGGTCACGATATCCTCGTAGGCATCGGGGAAGGAACTGGCGTACAGACCGAGGCCCTTGGTGTATTTCTCCGGGTCTTCGTCCTTGACCGAGGCGAACGTGCCCGGGAGATCGAGCGTCAGATTGCCCGTCCAGAACTCGACAGCGTCGATCCCAACGGTGCGCATAACCCATACGACGATCATATCGCATAAGGGTCTGTCGATAGCTAGTTCGTCGGTCGTCGATATCGACAAGGGGCCAACGCCCGGATTGGAAAGCGTTTAGGGCCAAAGGCCATTTCACTTAGCACAGGGCCGATAGCTCAGTCCGGCAGAGCGTCTGGCTTTTAACCAGACGGTCGGGGGTTCAAATCCCTCTCGGCCCGCTTCCCTAACCTTTTCGCGCGCCGACCTCCTGTAATGGCGTATGCGTGTACTTATTACCGGCGGGAGCGGCGGACTTGGAAGCGCAGCGGCAGCAGCCTTCGGCGCCCACGGCGCCACGGTCCATCTCTGGGGGCGCGATGAGGATAGCCTCGAACAGACCGCAGAGGCGGTTGAGGAGGCCGGCGGGACCGCGTCGGTTCGTACAGTCGATGTCCGCGATCCCGAGGCGGTCAAGGAAGGTGTCGCCGCCATCGACGACACAATCGACATCCTACTGCCGTGTGCAGCAATCACGGCCGGCCCAACCGGCAAGACCCCACTTCCGGATCTTGCGGAGGAGGCCTTCGAGTCGGTCATGCAGACGAACGTCACCGGTGTGTTCACGACAATAAAGGCAGCACTCCCGACGATGGCCACCGATGGCCGGGTACTTGTTCCCTCTGGGTCGGTTGCCCGCGAGCCAACCCCAGGAATCGGAGCCTACGGCGTCTCAAAGGCGGCCGTCGAAGGACTCGCCCGTGGCTTCGCAGCCGATACCGACCGGATCGTCGGCGTTGTCGATCCGGGGCTTGTCGCAACAGACCTCACCGGCGGCAAGGGACGTGATCCCGAGTCAGTCGGCGAGCTATTCGTCTGGGCGGGCACAGACTGTCCGGCAGAGGAGCTTGACGGCGAGATTGTCACGCTCCGGGAGTGGCGTGTGGCGACGCGGTAGCACTACGTCGATTCCACGGTTACGCCAAGCACCGCCCGATGGTGCTCACAGATGCGGTGGGCCTCCCAGGAGCCGTCGACAGACACCTCGATCTCACAGACAGCGGAGCGGTCACACGTCGGCCAGTCACAGGAGTCAATCAGCTCCGGCCGGCAGACGCGGAGTACCTCACCGTCGGCCCAGTCCGGACGCGAGTCAACAGAGTCACTGCTCACACACGGATCTCGGTGAGAGCACACATGAACCGTTCGTCGCACAACGCTCAATCCGGGGTCGGAAGGTGGATCACGATACGACTCCCACGCGGTGACCGATCCTCGTAGGCGATCTCGCCACCAGAGCGTCGGACAATCCAGTAGACCAACCAGAGTCCAAGCCCACTACTGTGGCTCAGCTCGTCAGCCCCACCCGGGTCCTCAAGCAGTTGGCGTTCGAGTTCGGGGATCCCCGGGCCATCATCCTCGACAACAAGAACGACCTCACGGTCGCCGCGCCGAGGCGAGGAAGGCAGTGTCTGTCCGGCGGTCGCCCTTCGTTCACCCCGGTTGAGCGACTCGAATGCAAGCGAGATGGCCACCGTCGGCGTAGACTGGTCGTTGTGTTCAATCGCGTTGGTGACGAGTTCCTCAATGGCGCGATCGATCTGCTCGGCGGCAAGCACACGCGCATTCGCTGGCACGTCGAGATCGATCACCGCCTCCGGATACTGCGCCCCGACCTGTTCGGCCACCCGTTCGACTACCTCTACCAGTTCGACCGAGCACCGGTGGGTCCGTGACGATAGGAACTTGGTGATTTCTCGCCCCTCGTCGGCGGTTTTCATCAATGTCTCGACGCTCTGGAGGATACTTTCGGCCTCATCGGTCGCCGTATCGGCATCGGCCATCGAGAGGATCCGCTCGGCATTACCGCGGATGATGTTGAGTTCGTTCCGGAGGTTGTGCCGGAGCACGCGGTCAAGAGCGTTGACCTGCCGCTCGCGTTCGACCTGCTCGGTGATGTCCGCCTGGATTGCGATAAACTCCTGGACAGTACCCTCGTCGTCGGTGATCGGCGCGATTGTTTGGTGGGCGTGGTAGTACTCACCGGACTTGCGCTGGTCAACCACGCGTCGCTCCCAGCGCTCACCGGTGCCGATCGTCTCCCACATCTGCCGGTAGTACTCCGGGGTCATCTCACCGGAGCCAAGCAGTTCGCCGGGTGTCGATCCGATGGCTTCCTCGGCGGAATAACCGGTGATCGTCTCGAAGGCGGGATTGACGTAGCTGATCTGTCCCGAGCGGTCGGTGAGGAAAATCGCTTGTCCGGCCGCCTCGGTCGCCCGCTTGAACCGCCGGAGTTCGCGTTGCCGGTGGCGACGCTCGGTAATGTCAAGCACGCCGCCGCGAAAGCCTTCAACCTCGTCATCGTTTTCCGCGGTGATCGCGATCACGTTGTCCGACACCCACCGCGTCTCGCCTGTCGCCGTCTCGACGCGGTACTCGAACTCCTCAAGTTCGCCGTCGGTGAGCAGCCGTCGGCGATACTCCTCATACCGGTCAGGGTCGACAAAGACATCCTGCTTGAGGGAGGCGACGCTCGTCTTGAGCGCCGTCGGATCATCGTACTCGAGAATCGACGCCAGCGCTGGGTTGACAAGCTCGTAGCTACGAAGCGACGGATCGGTCTTATAAATTCCCTCGACGGCTGTTTCGAAGAGACTCCGGTATCGTCGTTCGGCCTCTTGGAGCTCGACAGTCAACTCGATGAGCCCCTGATTGGTCTCCTGCAACTCAGTGTTGAGCGCCTCGTTTTTCGCCTCAAGTTCCTCGACGTGCGCTTCAATGGTCTGCGCGGCGTTAGCAACCGACTCAAGCTGCTCGCGGACAGCCGGTGGGACATCGTCCGTTCCGGCAAGCGATTCAAGCGTCTCGGCGATGGACTCAGAGTCGTTACTCATCAGTAGTCGGTGAGCGATCGGTCACAGCCAGCGCACTTGCGTCATCCGCGGGGTCCGCAAACCGCCGTATGAGAGTCCGAGCGAGATCAACCCCCGTGGTGTCGGCAACATCGGGCCAGTGCCATTGGTTTCTAACGCCATCGGAATGGGCAACGAGTCGATCGGTCGGCCCCCAGCGGCCGCTAACGACGAGCGGACCCGGTGCATCAGAACCGATAACTCCCCGTCGTGCAACGAAGCTCGCCGATGGGCCACCGGTGACGTGCGTTGTAATGTTACCCACGCTCCCGAAGGCGACGTGCTCGTCGGCCCAGTCGAACTGGGCGATGGCCATCACGACACCGCGAGTTCGTTGACACGCTGTTTCGGTCGCTTCGAACAGGGTCTCGATCGATCGGGTCGGGTCAGCGGCGATGGCATCACGAGCAGTCCGGCTCGCCCGGTTGGCCCCCTCACCGTGTCCGAGGCCGTCGATGACACAGACCGTCGCCGTTGTCCCCTCGCGGCTCAACAGGACAGTATCACCGTTGGGTTCATCGGGGGAAACCGACCGCGTTGTTGCACCGATGGCGTACGGACAGCGGCTGTTGGAGGCCGACTGGCTGCGCCAGCTGTCGGCGAGATAATAGGGCCGGCCGTCGACTATGGTCGCTGTCAGGGAGGTGGCCGCTTGGCCGAGCGAGGCTGAAGGACCACCAAGGGTAACCGACTGATCGGAAATGGCGCCAGTGGCGATCAATCGGAGCCCGGCGTCGCCGGTAGCCGGATCCTCAACCGAAAGCACGCGCGCAACCGGCGCGATCGTTGCCAGCCGGTCGATGCCGGTGCCAATCCGTTGGCGTCGCTCGGCATCGAACCCGAGAGTATTGGCCATCTCGATGGCAACATCGCGGGCGTGCTGTCGGCGGACCCGCTTGTGCTCGCGAACGTGCACGCCGATATCATCCATCGAGGTATCACACATTATTAGGTCGCCCACTTGATGATGGTGACGGTTGTTCCCTCACCGAGCTCGGTGTCGATCTCGATCTCATCAACCAGCTGTTTGGTACCGGTCACCCCGCGACCCATGCCCTCTGAAGTTGAATGCTCACCCGCGAGAACGGCCTCGACGTTCTCGATGCCTGGCCCCTCGTCGACAAACTGGAGTTCAAGGCCGGGCTGTCCGTGGCGCTCAAGCGCCCGCCAGCGCATTTCTCCCTCCCCAGCGTACAGGTAGATGTTCCGCGAGAGCTCAGAGACGGCTGTGACGATGCGGGTCACGTCGGTTCGGCGAAAGCCCAGTTCCTCGGCGATCTCGCGGGCACGCTGGCGGGCAACAAGGATGTCGTCCTCGGAGTCGATCGCGAGTGTGCCGGTCTCAGTCGTCATACGTCTCGTTCGACATTCGAAACGCCAAGGAGGTCAAGCGCGTGATCAGTGGTACGGGCCTTGCGGACATCCCCCAGATCATAGCCCAGTTCCGCGGCCGTCATCGCGACGGGCGGACGGATTCCGACCACAATCGTCTCAGCCCCCATGAGGTCAATCATCTGTGCGGTCTCAGCGATCATCCGGGCGAAAAACGAGTCGACGGTCTCGACCCCTGAGAGATCGAGAATCACGCCGGTCGGTCGCCGGCCGGTCATCGAATCAAGGACAGCCTCCTGCAGCCGTTCGATCGTCTTGTCCGTCGGGTTATCGGGAAACGTCGCAAGCAGGATATCGCGCACCCAGACAACCGATTGTTCTGAGGCGGACATTACTGAATTGACACCCCACGCATTTCGAGAGCCGTCTGGAGGCCGTCGATCAGCGACGAGCGGGTCTCAACATCAAAGCCGATGCCGAGCTTGACCAGCGTACGCGCGAGGTCGGGATTGATGCCGGTGATGATTACCTCCGCTCCCAGGAGGTCAACCGCCTGAATGGTATCGATGAGGTGCTGGGCGGTCTGGGTGTCGACCGACTGGACGCCCGTGATGTCGATGAGCGCGATGGTCGCCTCGTGGTCGACGATCTCCTCAAGCAGCGTCTCGGTGAACCGCTCGGCCTGTCGCGATCCAAGCTTGCCGACGATCGGCGAGAGCACAATACCGTCCCAGATTTCGACGACCGGCATCGAGAAGTGATCGGTCTGACGCCCCGGTGTATCGGTTATCCGTCGACCGATACCGACGACCTGATCACCGTCGTCAGTTCCCGAGAGAGAAACCTCATAGGGCTGCTCCTCGTCGCCGGGACCCGGAAGGGCAGCGCGAACGCGGACGGACGTCTGTTGGGTCGCTGCCTTCGTGATTGCGTCGGAGACAGACTGTTGGTCGGGGTCGACGAAGAGGTCCGAGAGTTGACTCTCCGAGAGTTCCTCGTCCGATCGGTCGGTTACGGTCGAGACGCGGTCGTTCCAGTCGAGGAGCGTGCCATCGGGGCGACACAGGCATACGAGTTCGTCGACGGCGTGAAGTGCGCTAGAGAGCGAACGCGCCGCGGAATCATCGACCATGTCATAAGACTTAGTCCCGGGGGCACTTAATTCAGCCTCTCTCATTACCGCCAAGTCGTCCGTGCGCTTTATGACGGCATGAGGCACTAGCTCGTGGAAATGTCTCACCGAGATGATGTCGTCGCCACGGGGAGTGCAGTACTTGATCAGATGCTTGGCGGCGGCCTTCCCGCTCGTCGGGCCACGCTTGTCACGGGGGGTCCAGGGACAGGGAAATCAACCCTCGGGATGCAGTTTCTACAGACCGGTCTTGATAACGGCGAGACCGGCCTCTACATCTCGACCGAACAGACGATCGAGGAGATCAGACAGTCCTTCGTCGAGTTTGCCTTTGATCTCGATGCCGACAACCTCACGATGACCTCGCTACACGCGACGCCCGGACAGACCATCGAGGAGGAGGACGCACTCACACTCGAGACCTTCGAGGACGATGATCCACTCGGAACTTTTGATGTCCCATTTACAATCGAGTACGTTCAAGACCATCTCCGAGAGTTCGCTCCGGTTGACCGAGTCGTCTTCGACAGTGCCTCCGGGCTGCGGGCGATTGCCGAGGACGAGCCGCGGTATCGACGGAACGTCCTTGAGTTGATCCGGTTTTTCACCGACGAGCTAGAGGCAACGACCCTCTTCACCGCCGAAGAACACGCCGACGAGAGCGGTGACGACGTGCTCCAGTTCACCACTCACGGGGTGATTCGGCTCTCGTATACACAGATCGAGAGCGACAGGCATCGCTCTTTAGAAATCAAGAAGATGCGCGGACACGACCACGACCACCGGCGGGTCGAGGTGCAGTTTACCGATGAGGGGCTTCGCCTGGGACCACGCCGACGGTCACAGCCGCCGGCGCTGAAGACACACGCGCACCAGCCGATCGGCATCGAAGGGCTTGACAGTCTGACCGGTGGCGGACTCGTCGCCGGATCGGGCGTCCTCCTCCAGCACGACGGCCGGACAAATCTCAACGCGCTGCTGGGACGGTTACTCAGCTTCGGCGTCGAGACCGATCGGACAATCGTGCTCGTGCCGACCATCGAGTTACGAGAGACGCAGATCGAACGGATCATGCGCGACGCCCCGAAGGACCTTGAGGAGTTACTCGAAGCCGGACAACTGGTCGTTGTCGATCTGATCGGAACCTGGGACGCTACGCGGCCGAACGTCCACACCGCACCGGACGATGTTGAGGCGTATACGGCGCTTCTTGAGGAGGTGCTCGCTGATCGTGACAATGACGCGTGGTTCGGGCTGGTCAACGCCAACGCGCTCGTCCACACCTTCGGTCCAGAAGGCGCTCGGCGGGTCCGGTACGCAACCGAGGCCAGCCTCCTTGGGGAATCGGACCTTCTCGTGCACGTGCTCAATCCAAACGTCGTTGACGAACAGAGCTCGGCGTTCTTCGAGGACACCGCCGAACAGATCCTCCGGGCATCGACGAACGCGGAGGGCCTGCAGTATCTCACGCTCAGAAAATCACCCTGCGGGTTCGTCGGCTCGACCTCCCTTGTCGAGTACATGACCAAGCCGCCGTACCTTCGGGTACAGGAACCGCCGCAGACGCGCACAAGCTACACCCTCGACGAGCGTGAGTAGTCAGCGGAGTGGCGCCTCAGGGAGGATCACCCGGTGCTCGCCATCGGTCCGGACGGTCGCCTCAACCTCATAGACCGCCTCAAGATGTGCTTCCGTGAGAATCTCCGGGCCACCGGAGGCGTAGACCTGTCCGTCTTTGAGCATGACCAGTTTGTCGCTGTAGCGGGCGGCCATGTTGAGGTCGTGAATAGCCATGACGGCGGCAATCCCATCGGCGACGTGTTCGCGGATCACATCCAAGACATCGAGTTGGTGGTAGAGATCGAGATCACTCGTCGGTTCATCCAGCAGTAACACCTCTGGATCCTGTGCAAGCGCCCGTCCGATGATGACCTTCTGTCGCTGACCGCCGCTGAGCGACTGTACGTCCCGCATCGCCAACTCCGCGAGCCCCAGTCGGTCGATGATCGACCGGACCCGATCGATGTCCTCCGAGCGCGGCGACCAGTCGATATAGGGTTTGCGCCCCATCAGCACCGTGTCAAAGACCGTCGCAGGAAAGCCGTCCTGGTCGTGCTGTGGAACATATCCCATCGTCTTTGCCAGTGCGTCGCGCGAGAGGGTTTCAAGTGGGGCGCCATCGACGGTGATCGAGGATACATCCGGCGTGAGAATCCGGTTCAACGTCTGCAAGAGCGTGCTCTTGCCGGCCCCGTTGGGGCCGACAACGCCGAGAATCTCACCGGTGTCGACCGCGAGACTGACATCCTCAAGGACGGGGCGGCTGTCATACTCGAAGGTGACACCGCTGACGTTGAGCTTCACCAGTACTCCCTCCCGTTGATCACGAGGTAGATGAACAGTGGAGCGCCCAGAAACGAGGTCAGGATGCCGACCGGCAGAACCAGCGGAGCAAAAACTGTCCGGGCGACCGTATCGGAGACGAGCAACAACACACCCCCCACCACCGCCGAGATGGGCAGGAGATAGCGCTCGTCACCTCCGATGAGCTTTCGGACGATGTGCGGAACAACCAGCCCGACAAACCCGATGATACCGACGTGTGAGACGATCAACGCGGTGATGAACGACGCGACGACCATCCCCCAGAGTCGGAGGGCCTCGACGTCGACGCCGAGGCTCTTTGCGGTGGCGTCACCGGAATCAAGCGCGTTGTAGTTCCACCCGTTGTAGACGAAGTACCCCGTTGCCGGGACCGTAACCGCGGCCATGAGCCCGAGATCGCCCCAGGTCGCACGGCTCAGATCGCCGAAGGTCCAGTAGACCATTGCCGAGAGTTCCGTCGAGTCGGCGAGGTACTGCAATGCCGTGACACCCGCGGTAAACAGCGAGCCGAGGGCCACGCCGGTGAGGATCATGGTCGCCGGCGAGGCGTCCTTGTATCGCGCCAGCGCAACGATGAGTCCCGTTGAGATAAGTGAACAACCGAAGGCCGAAACGGTAGTGAGATACGGATTGTCGAGCACCACCGCGGTAGACTGTGAGGCGGTCGTTGAGCCCGCCCCAAGCACGACAATCGAGAAGGCGGCGCCGAAGACAGCGGCATGTGAGATGCCAAGTGTATACGGCGAGCCCAGCTCGTTGCGAAGGACGGTCTGCATCACAGCGCCGGCCACAGCTAGCCCGCCGCCGGCGAGGATAGCCGCGAGAACCTGTGGAAGCCGGATATTCCAGATAATCGGAACAATCTGTGGTCGGGTCGTATCATAGGCAAATACGCCTCGGAGGACCTGATCGGGCGGAATGTACACCGGACCGTACGCGATCGATCCGATTGCCGCGAGAATAAGCGCAAGCACCGAGGCAATCCCAACATTACGCTTGTACCGTGTCGACTCACGGTACTTGGTGAGGAGGTTACTGTCGGTCGCCATCGTCTGGGATCACCTCCACGGGTCCGAATGGGCCGTATGCCTCAACCATTGACTGGTGGACCGACTCGCCGAGAAACATCTCGTAAATCTCATCGATCTTCTCGCGAAAGGAGACATCCGCGAACCGCTCTGGGTAGACCTTCGTGCCGATATAGTAAGCCGCCCCGAGCATCGTGGCATCGTTGCGCTGATAGGCTGACATTGGGTGAAGCCCGAAGACCGCGCCGGACTGGATGGCCGAGAGATGGCGGTACTCGGGATGAGTAGCGATATCCTCGCGTACGAGCGATAGGTTCGCCCGGTCGATAAAGAGCATCTCGGGGTCCCACCGGAGAAGATCCTCGCGGCTGACAGTCAGGTTTGTCACCGTTTCGTAGTCTAGCGTGGCGGCATTGGCGGCGTTGACAAACCGGAACGGTGGGAACGGATACTTCGTGCCGGTGATTCCACGGGCACCGTGGTAGGACTTGCCGCCGTAGTAGACCGTTGGGACATCCGAGGATACATCGGCCGTGCGCTCCTCAAGATCGGCGATGTATCCTGTATGGGCGTCAATGAGCGTCGCGGCGCGGTCGGTCCGTCCGGTGACCGCACCGATGAGTCGCCAGGCGGTGTAGGTCTGCTGGCGGTTGGTGTACATATCGCCGTATGCGATGACGACTGTCGGCGTCGCCGTTTTCTGCTGGATCGTCGCTGCCTGTGTGGGATCACCGGCAAAGAAGATCACGTCCGGATCGGCCTGCGCAATCAACTCGGGATCGCCGCCCCAGCTAGGACCGACCGAAGGAAGCGACGCGAAGGTCGTCCCGTGAGCGATCGTGTAGGGTCGGACCATCGACGCGTCCGTGGCAATCTCCTCAACGCCCGCGAGCTGGTCGGTGAGACCCATATAGCTGAGATACCGGAGCGTGCCGCCACCGAGGCCAACAACCGACAACACCTCGTCGGGGAGAGTGACCCGACGGCCGGCCATGTCCTTGATCGTGCGCTCGCCCGAGCCGGCTTGGCCCAGTGGGGTTGTACACCCGGTGACCCCCGTCGTCAGCGCCGCAATCCCAGTCGCGCCTGCTGCTTGGAGCACGCCACGACGAGACCGTGACCTGCGCCTCAATCGCATCGATAGACGGGCATCAACCGGGCGGAGATAATACAATTGCGGTTGGAGTAGCCAAACTCTACTTGGATATCCGGCTACAAGGAGAGCCACTCATCGTGCGTAGGCGGACAGGTGATATCCATCCCGAATTGAAAGCGGAGTTTTAGCCTTGTAACTTCCATACTCAATCGGACACGCCTGCCAGTTGTCCAGGCCCACAGAGGAAATGGGGCAGGGCAGACACTTCTGGTGTGAGCATGCCCGCGGCGGATTCAACGGGACCCGAGGTGATATTACGACGGTAAATTGCGATTAGACAACGGGCGAACGCGTTGTATCATCGCTAAGAGACGGTAACAATAGAGTCAGACCTCAAGCGTTGCGCCGACGCCGACGGATTCGAAGGCATCGGGGAAGCGTTGCGCAAAGATCCGCTCAGCGTCGGCACCCGTGCAGTGGGTCCCGGCGAAGAGTTCGAGTTGGCCCTCAAGATCGTCAGCGATCTGATGGACCATCTCGTCGTCGAAGGCAATGAGGTGGGTGCCACCGATGACCGCCCGGACGTCCTTCCCGAACTCTGATTCTGCGTACTCGATGGTGTTCTGCAGACCGGCGTGTCCACATCCCAGCACCAGCGCAAGGCCATCATTGCGGTCAACGACAAGCGCCTGGTCATCGCGGACGGGGTCATCCTCAAGCGTCCCGTCTGATTCGATCATCCCAATTGCGGCATCGGGATGAGGGCGAGGAATCTCGCCGAGAGCATAGATGTCCTCAGCCACCTCAACGGGATCGGTGTGCTCAACAATGGTCGCCTGATCGGCGATTGTCTCCCGCGTATACGGCAACCCGATCTCACGACGTCGGCCGTCGTGATCAAGACGGCGGCGCGTCCACACCGATGGGTGACAGTACAACGTCGGATCGTCAAGTTGTCCAAGGACGTCCGGGAGGCCACCGGTGTGATCGTAGTGCGAGTGGCTCAATACGACCGTCTCAAAGTCGAAGTTGATGCCCATCCGGGCGGCGTTCTCGGGGACGATCCCGGTCTGTCCGGTGTCGAACAGAACATCACCGACAGCAGCTGCAAACCCCCACTCGCCGCGTAGACCTTTCGGTGCGAGCGCTGCGACACGGTTGTCCGCAAGGATTGATATCTTGACCACGGATTGCAATACTCACATTGTTGCTTAGTCGTTTCGGCGGGGCAAAATACGCATGCGGATACTACCGTTATCTCCTGCGGAACGCGAGGGCATACGTTCCTGGTCGCAGAGTTGGCAAGTAGAAATGATTTTGTAATAGCGCCCCAATATAGAGCACCTGTATGAGACTGGTTGATGCACCACAGCGGCTGCTGGCAGCGCCTGCAATCGGCTATGACCCACCACGTGCGTACCGATGATCGGAACGTTCCTCAAGTCGGTTAAGGATCATCTTATTTTCGTTGTCGTCGCCTCCCTCGTAACCGGATTGATTGTCGGACAACTGATCGGGCCCGGCGCCCGGAGTCTCCTACAGACGGCTGTCTTGCCCGCACTCTTTTTGATGATCTATCCGATGATGATCAACCTTGATCTCCAGGAGGTGGTGTTGATCAGACAGCACTTCGCGGGCGTCGCGCTCAGCTTAGTTGTCAACTTCCTGATCGCACCGGCGATTGCGGTCGGACTCGCGTGGGTGTTCTTCGGCAATAGCCCGGCCTACGCGGTTGGCCTGTATCTCATCGCTTTGATCCCCACCTCGGGGATGACCGCCGCGTGGACGGGCCTCGCCGGTGGCGATCTCGAAAACGCTCTTGTCGCAATCGCGGTCAATCTGATCGCCGCCGTCTTTATTCTGCCGCCGTATCTGTCGCTCCTTGTCGGCGGGGCCGTCGAGTTCAACCCGGCTGCTCTGTATCGGCAACTCGCGATTGTCGTTGCCATCCCGATGGTCGCCGGCAATCTGACACGACGGTGGCTCCAGCGTCGGTACGACGAGGCTGGCTTCAAGCGACTGAAGCCACGGTTCGGCGGAATCAGCTCGATCGGTGTGATGCTTATTGTGTTCATCGCGATGGCAATGCGCTCGGAAAGCATCCTCGCCGAGCCGGTCACCGCGGCGCTGACGATCGTCCCGCTAGTTGCGTTCTATGCGCTTATGCTCGGCGCTGGATCACTCGTTGGACGGCTCTTCTTGAGTACCGAACAGTCTATTGCGCTCGTATACTCGACGAGCATGCGCAACCTCTCGATTGCACTTGCCGTTGTCGCCGCCTCGCAGGTTCTGCCGCAGGCAGCTATTCTGCCGATCGCGCTATCGTATGTCCTTCAGCCCCCACTGGGAGCAGTCTATATGCACTATCGACGGGATATCGTCGACGAAGGGCGGAGCGTCACAGAGGTGCTTCGGTCAGTCGTGCCAGGGTAACTCCATCTGTTGTCTGGGGCTTTTAGCACGACTGCTGTATTGACATTCTCTTACCTCTGAAGGGGTGAGCTTCCGTTCGCTACGTGTCACACCGGGGTACTATGTGTCCGGGAGCGACCCCTGCCGTCCACCAGGGGAGATGGACCCGATCGACCGCACTGGAATCTGGAGTTCACCATCGGCAAAGTGTACAACAACCGTGTCATCGACAATCTCGGTGTCGTGGCGTCGGAGCACAATTGGCTCATCGGCCGGAATCGCGCGGATTCTGACGGTGCCGTACTCCTCAAGGAGCAGTCGAAGGCGGTCGGGGTCCATGCCAGCGTGGTCAGTCGTCGAGGTCGTACTCCTCAATCGAGTGATAGTGGTACCACGAAGCGGCAACGCGATCGGTCTCGAACTGCAGCCGGCCGTCAGAAAGCTCGATTGTGACAAGTTCCTCCCCGATTTCGGTGTCGTGGAGGTGCAGTTCAATGGGTTCTTCGATCTCTTCAACCTTGACCATCAGTTCGCCGTTCGCTTCGAGTTGAGATTGGAGATCAGCAGCGTCCATGGATCGGTCGCGACGGATATCGATCGGCGAGGCGCAAAAATGTACTGGTGGCCC
Source organism: Salinarchaeum sp. (assembly GCA_041640095.1). Lineage (GTDB taxonomy): Archaea > Halobacteriota > Halobacteria > Halobacteriales > Salinarchaeaceae > CAZFMU01. The sequence goes on from JBEQAX010000001.1 coordinate 37,451, forward strand.
ACAGGCGTGTGGTCATGACCGTCGGGCGCGCAGGACCACCCAGGATCCCTCGTCGTGCCCACGCGTCGGGTCCTCAACAGTTTCGACGGCGGTCTCAATCGGGGTGGTCAGTGTCTGTGCGGCGTCAAACGCCCCGAACCCGACTGCGGCGAGTCCCTCACGCACCTCGGTGGGCGTCCGCCAGTGGGCCTGCTTCGCCATCGTTAGGGGATAGGGTTCCGCCCAGTCAAGATCGGAGGGGTAGCCTCCGCGCTCAACGGCCCGATCGTAGAGGGCAGCAAACCCCTGGTCGGCCTGCAGAAATGCAACAACGGCTGTTCCGCCGGGTTCAACGACGCGAGCAAGCTCAGCAAGCGTCGCCGCAAAGTCGTCTACGTAGCTAATGACCCCCAAGAGCAGCGCAAGGTCAACGGCGTCATCTTCAAGCGGGAGATCCTCGGCGGATCCCGACTCGACGGTCAGGCCACGTTCGCGGGCACGCGCAGCCATTGGAGCTGATGGCTCAACCCCATGTTCAACTCCGAGACGCTCGGCAAAGGCACCGGTCCCACAGCCGATTTCGACGGCGCGGTCCCACGACGCCGGCAGTTGCAGTTCAATCGCCCGGGCCTCCGACTCAAACAGCGGCTTGTTCGCGGCGAACCACGCGTCGTACTCATCGGCGGCGGTAATCTCGGCCATATTACTACACGATACCACTAGTGCATAAACATTCATGTCGACAAGTCAGTACTGTTCAGCTGAGGTATCTTTTTGGCATCCCGGCTGGTAGAGTAATGCATGTACGACAAAATACTGGCACCCACAGACGGGAGCAATGTCTCGCGGCGGGCAGTCAAGCACGCCGCGGCACTGGCCGATCGGTGTGACTCGATGGTTCACGGGCTATTCGTAACCGACAGCGGAAGCGTCGAGAAAGTTGCCGGCAAGTATCCAGCCTCAATGCACGACCTCGAAGAGACGGGCCACGACGCCCTTGCGGAGATCGAGGACTTTGGCGCACAGTTCGACATACCGGTCGAAACGGCCGTCGAATCGGGGGTTGCCCACGAGGAGATCATTGAGTACGCCGACGAACACGGCATTGACGTCATTGTCATGGGAACGCATGGCCGGCAAGGCGTCGGCCGGTATCTCCTCGGATCGGTTACCGAACGCGTGGTGCGCACTGCCGACGTTCCTGTCGTCACCGTCGGTGGACAATGATTATTGAGTCAAAACAGTTAATTTAGTGGGTGCTAAATTTGCGATTAGATGGATCTTACCAGCGCGCAGGAGGATACACTCAAAGCGCTGTTTCACCACAAAGAGCACGCTGACGCACCAGTCGCGACAAGCACACTCGCCGAGTCACTTGGAAAGGCCGCACCGACGGTAACGAGCACTCTCGACACGTTGGAAGCCAAGGGACTGGTCAAGCGCGAGCCCTACAAGGGGGCTGAGCTCACCCCAAGCGGCGAGCTCGTTGCTATCGAAGTTCTTCGACACCACCGACTTCTTGAGACATTTCTCATGGAGCAACTTGATTACCCTTGGGAGGCTGTTCACGCCGAGGCCGAGGCCCTTGAGCATCACATCAGCGAAGAGTTCGAGGCACGCATCGCCGACGCGCTCGATGACCCGATGGTTGATCCTCACGGTGATCCGATTCCAGATGCTAATCTCGAAGTGCCTCGGGCCGACCACTCGGGAACGCTTGCTGAGTGTGAGCTTGGAGAAACCATTACAATTGCCCGAGTCACCAGACAGGAAGAAGCCGACCTCGCATACCTTGCCGAGCGCGGCATCAGCCCGGGAACAACCGCCCAGGTCGTTGAGCGAGCGCCGTTCGGTATGGTAACGCTGGCAGTGGAGAACCAGCAACAGTCGATTCCACAGGAGATCGCCGAGGCCATCTACGTGCGAACAGGCGAGACGAACGGCACAACCACAGCCGTCCAAGAGGGCTGACCGATGGCGACGTTTCTTGAGATCGCGATTGTCGCGTTCGTCGCGCAGCTGTCGGTCCTCCCCGGCGAAAAGGTACAACTCATCATTGCCGCCCTCTCGACTCGCTACCGGCCCCTAATTGTCGTCGGGGCGGCCGGAACAGCCTTTGCTGGGTGGACCGCACTTGAGATCCTCTTCGGACGGGCCCTGCAGGAGATCTTTCCGGGACTCGTATTAGACCTCTTTACCGCAACGCTCTTTTTGTTGTTCGCGGTGTTGCTAATCCGGTCAGCGCCCGGCAAATCAGACACGCCAGCGGGCGCCACCGATGGGGGACTGCTCAATGCCGCCGGCATCGATATCGATGCCGATTTCCGGATGTTTGGGTACTCGATTGGCGGAGGCGCCGGGCGGTTTCTCTCGATCTTTAGTCTGATGGCCGCCGGCGAGTTCGGTGATAAGACCCAGCTGGTCACCATCGGCCTGGCCGTTCAGTATGGCGCGACGCCGGCCATCTGGGTCGGCGAGATGCTCGCGATTATTCCGGTGAGCCTCGCGAACGCCTACTTCTTCCACCGCTTTGCCCACCGGGTCGACATGCGAAAAGCGCACTACGCTGGCGCGCTGCTGTTTGCCTTTTTCGGGATCGACACTCTCCTGTCGATTGTCATCGGCGTGTCAGTCTGGGAGACGGGCATCGGGATCGTGACCAATATCGTCACGAACGCGCTACCGTAATCATGACCGGCTCCTGAGAGTCTCGTCTGCTCCGGGATCGGATCCACAGCGACACGACTTGCGAACTCAGGAGCTGGCGGCCGAGAAGTGGCGTCAGAACCGCGCCGACCAGGAGCGGAAGAACACCGGTTGGGTCGGGGGCAACGAGCAGGCTGGTGCCGAAGCCGATGAACGCGGCGGTCAAGATCGTAGCGACCCGAGAGTCAAAAGACACGGTCAACGCTCGTCAGCCAGGTCTGATGGACGTGTTGTTTGATCTACCTCGGCTCCGCGATGGACGCCTCGCTCGCGTCGATGTAGTCGTTGGCTGCTGCGAACGCAGCCGTGGCTGTCGGATACGTGCCCCGGTGGTCCCACTCGCCGTCAGGCGTGGCGGTGTATACATCAAAGTCACCGCCACGGTATTCGTGGGACTCGACGTATAGTTCCTCCCGGACGTTCCCATCCTCAAGTAACAACCAGATGCCCAGTTCCTTGCCGCCCTCAAGATCGCGTCGTCGTTGCCACTGCATACGTCCCATACAGGCGACAAACACAAAGTAGTGTTCCAGAACCAGCACGCAGTATTGGGCAGTCAAAGCGCATCCAACGCAAGACGACCCGATAGACGGCGCACCCGTTGTGACCCCCAGCCTGAGGACACTCAGTGCCTCTCAACCTCACAGTCGGGTGTCCGTATTGTGTGATCGGGCGGATGGGCCGCTGACCGACTGAGGAGTAGCTAGGTGGTGAGGCGCCGTTGTCGGAGTCGTACTGCTTGATCAGCGTACCGGGGTCGATCTACCGCGGCCGGTGACGGCTAGCGTCGCGATCGTTGGTTCGGCGTGGGCGCTGGAGTCGATCGCTCCGGGCGTGGTGACCGAGCCGCTCCGCACTGGGCTTCAACAGGTCGCACCGCTGTTGATCCTCGTCGGGATCGCGGCGGTGATTCTGTGGCTCCGCAACTGAGGTGATTCTGTGTGTTATTCGATTTGATCGGATCGCTAAGTCCGGGCGAGCAGATCGTGACGGCTGGCTCTGTGGCTGTGGTTGCGTTTTACCTGTGGCGAGCAGGAGCGATTGCTTCGCTGGTTGTCAGTCTGGCTGCATCGGCATCGAGGATGCTGATGGTCGCATTAGTGCTGCTGGCCGTGATGATCGGCGCCGGGTGGCTTGATCCGCTGTTTGGCCAGATGATGACGGATCTCCTTGCACTTGGGGGATGGTTTGTCAGCGTTCCCGGTGACCTAGTTGGAGAACTCATCGAGCGGCTTCTGGGGGTGGTCTGACTCCCATGAGAACGGTTCAGACGAGATTTGGAGTCTTGCTATGGAATCCAAAGTTGAGGTCCGAAACACCACCAGCCGCTTATAAAGGATCCACCCAGCAATGACTGATTCTGCAAATTCCCAAACTCAGGCGAAAGTCTGGCTCAAACCGGATCAAGTCGACGCGCTCCGGACTGCCGTGTTCCGCTGCCGTCCGCCGTACCTCCAGGGGCGTGACGACGCGATCATCGCGATGCTCTATGACACCGGACTGCGGGCCGGAGAACTCACCGCGCTCACCGTCGGCCACTTACGAGAGAACAATACCCGGCTGTACCTGCCCGGTGCGATTCAGAAAGACTACCCAACTAAGGCTTCCCCGGACGCGGTCCGGATGAGGCTCGCTAGCGACACAACGCGATCACTCAGTTCGTACCTTGCGAACCGCTGGAAAGACACCACAGCCCTGTTCCCGTCCCGTTCGAGCGACCGAAGGCGTCCGTCAGATGCTCGCGACCGTTGCCGAAGAGGCCGAGGTCCAACCGTTCCTTCGCGACGGGTCTCAAGGAGAGCCAGCGGAGGTGACACCGCATGCACTTCGGCATAGTGTCGCCTGGCGGATGATGAACGCCGAAGAGGGGCACACGCTCTATGATGTCCGGAACCGGCTCCGACACCGTTCAATCGAAACCACCGAGCGGGTTTACGACCATCTAATCGAGGTGTGACAGCAAGTTCATGCCGACGCGGTCGACTCCGAGCCCTCGCCGCGCGGGAGGCCGAACTCGACCTCGATACGGACCGTGTTGTAGGGGACATACGGCTTCTTTGCGCGGCCGTCCGCTTCGAAATAGATGATATCGTACTCGGAAAGCAGGTGCAGATCATCGTGAACGTCGTGCACGTCACGGTCGAGGCGGTCGGCCAGCGCGCGGATACTCTCGGGCGGGTGCTCCATTACTGCTTCAAGCAGCTCCATCCGCCGGTCGGTCAGCAGCTTGCGGAGCCGCGTCCGGTCTTCGAAGTTGACGACGTGCGGAACCTCCTCGCCGTCCTCCCACTGTTCAGCGCGCTCAATGGCCGCTGCCTGCGCCTGCTCCGCCGGGAGCGACGTGATACGAAGGGTCGAGGGGTACTCGACCTCATCTGGATCGGGCGTGAATTCGTCGTGCGTGGGTTCGGTGTCAGTCGGGTCGTTGCTCATAGATTTCGGTCACCTCGTTCTGGAAGTCCTCGATCAGGTCGGAGAGGCCCGTGAACTCCAGCCTCGTGATGTCGCCCTCCGGTGGATGTCGATGATGCCGACCGACATCCAGGTAGTAGGGCGCGTTGTCGTACCGCAGGAGCGTATCGCCGTCACATCAGGTGAATTTTCGGAACGTTTGCCCAGGTAACGGATGAATCAATTATTTTGTCTCAGATTTCTATGTGGATGACAACCCGGTGCGTCGATGAGTGCCCCTGTCCCACGATAGATTATTAGGTCCGTGGATCCGATATCTATGTACGATGGCCTCTTCCAGTAGTGAGTCCTCCGACGAACTTGCGACCGCGGTGGGTCGGTACGTTCTCGGCGACCTCTCGCTCGGACGTGCTGCCGAAGCGGCCGGACTGTCCCGGTGGGAGTTCGAAGAAGTGCTGGAAGACGCTGGCTTCACGTCGCTCTACGGGCCGCGGACTGACGACCAGTTACAGCGGGAGATTGACGTCGCATTAGATCTCAACGAATAAATGCCGGACAGATACCCGCAACCGGTTTTCCTCGACACAACTATCATCAGTAATTACGCCAGTACAAATTCTATCGAGTTTCTCGTCGACGTACTCGAAGCGCCAGTCGTGGCACCCGCAGTTCGTGACGAAATCGAACAGGGAGTCGAATTCGGCCACGAGTATCTGATCAGCGCCGTCGAGGCGTTCGACGATGGACTGATACTCAGTGACGTCCCACCCGAAATGGAGCGGATAAGCCTTCGTGAACGACTCGATCGCGGAGAGACAGAAGCGTTGCGGGGAGCCGTTGAACGCGACGGAACGATCGCCACTGATGACCTCGCAGCACGCCGTCTTGCGACGGAATCAGACGTTCCCGTCACCGGATCAGTCGGACTTCTCGTTCTCGGTATCAAGCGCGAACACATCGGCACCGAAACCGCGGACGAGTGGATCGATATCTGGCGGACAGAACGCGGCTACTACGCCCCCGTCGAGAGCGTCACCGAACTATTAGACGAATAGAGCCGGTACGGACAAGAACAGGATCAACGAGTCATCCCTTAGTCATGGACCTCTACAAGGAAGAAACTCGGGAGATCTGTACCAACGCAGTGTTCTAGCGCGGGCGGGACTACCACGACGAAGGGCGCATTCAGCGAATTGAACGGGTTGGCGACGTGGTCACAGCTGCGGTTCGGGGATCGAGTCTGTACGACGTGACCGTCGAACTGGACGAGAACACTGTCGATACGCGATGTACGTGTCCTTACCAAGGAGCGGGCGAGTGCAAGCACGTCGTCGCGGTGTTGCTGGACGTCATCGCCGATCCGCCACAAGATGAGAGCGAACGCGTCAAAAGAGTGATCGAAGCTGTGTCAGCCGACGACCTACGTGCGTTCGTGCTCGATGTACTCGCCGAAAACCCAGATCTGCGTGAGCAGTTCCTCGCACGATTTGGCGACGGTGGCAAGTCGGTCAAAGCATACCGTGACGAGATCGAGAAACTGTTCGACCAGCACACCGAGGACTATTCAGTCGTCACGGAAGCCGTTGACTTTTCTCACTTCTTCGAATCAGCCGAGCAGTACCGCGAGCGCTACCGGACGGCTGTGACCGTCTACCGTGCGCTGTTCGAGGGAATCGACGACAACCACAGCCGCATCGACGCCGCATACGATCACTACGCCAAGGCCTTGCAGTCTGCGCTCGGGTACGTTGACTGCGTGCTCGCCGCCGACCCAAGCAACGGCGAATTCGAACAATACGCAGGCGCACTCGAAGCACAGGCGATGTCCGAACCGCGGATCAACGAGGAGCAGTTCCGACGTGCGCTCAACGCTCTCGAAGAGCGGCGATGGCGGTGACTCTCTCAGTCAAGAGACGACAACACGAGCGGATCCGGCTGGACAACCCACTTGAGGAGTGTTGTCGCATTCCTGATATTCCGATGGGAAAAGAGAGACGTGCCAAGACATAGTCATCTTGAGCGTTAGGAGATCGTGTGAGAGCCAAGGGCCGGATTTGAACCGGCGATGATCCGCTCTGCAGGCGGACGCGTTAGGCCAGACTCTGCCACCTTGGCGCAAGTGCAGATACCGGCGACCGGCGCTTAAACATACCGGTGCCGCCGCTCTGTGGGATAATGAATGAAGGATGAATGGTGAGGCGGCGAATCGGCGTTCCCGGAGGCTCGCGCACTCGAGTACTTGCCGATACGCTGGCGGGCTTAACTGCCGTGTTCGGGATGGGTACGGGTGTTGCCCCGCCGCTATGGCCGCCTCGAATGCCGACTCGCGGAGTCGAACCGCGATACGCCGTCGTCGGTATCGAGGAAACCACGTGTACGTGCGACCCAGTTACCGCCTGGACCCGTATTCACGGGCGTAACAGCAGCCATGCGGAGAGATGAATAGGTGGCTTCGTCCGGTTAGTTCTCGTGGGCTGAACGTCTCGTCGCCTTGACGCGTACACCCCGAGGCTATCGATCCCGTCTTGGACGGGTGGACTCAGCGGTGCCTCTTTTTCGGGCGGGGTTCGGGCTTAGATGCTTTCAGCCCTTAGCCCGTGGCGCGTGGCTACCCGGCAACGCTCGATTGAACGACCGGTCCACCAGTGGCGCCCAACCGTAGTTCCTCTCGTACTGTACGGTCGTTCCCGGCAGGCACCTGACACCCCCAGTAGATAGCAGCCGACCTGTCTCACGACGGTCTAAACCCAGCTCACGACCTCCTTTAATAGGCGAACAACCTCACCCTTGCCCGCTGCTGCACGGGCAGGATGGAGGGAACCGACATCGAGGTAGCAAGCCACCCGGTCGATATGAACTCTTGCGGGTGACGACTCTGTTATCCCTAGGGTAGCTTTTCTGTCATCAATCCGGCCCATTAAGGACCGTGATTGGTTCGCTAGACCACGCTTTCGCGTCAGCGTCCCTCGTTGGGCGGGACACTGTCAGGCTCCCTTGTGCTCTTGCACTCTCCGCCGGGTCTCCGTCCCGGCTGAGGGAACCATAGGGCGCGCTCGCTATGTTTTCAAGCGCGTGCCGCCCCAGCCAAACTGCCCGGCTACCGGTGTCCTCCTCCCGGAGTGAGGGTCACAGTCACTAGTGGGTAGTATCTCACGGGCGCCTCGGCGACGCGCTGGCGCGCGCACCTGTGTAGCGGCTCCTACCTATCCTGCACACTAGCGACCGTGTCCCAGCGACAGCCTGCAGTAAAGCTCCATAGGGTCTTCGCTTCCCCCTGGGGGTCTCCAGACTCCGCACTGGAACGTACAGTTCACCGGGCCCAACGTTGGGACAGTGACGCTCTCGTTGATCCATTCATGCGAGCCGCTACTGAAGCGGCAAGGTACTACGCTACCTTAAGAGGGTCATAGTTACCCCCGCCGTTAACGGGTCCTTCGCCCTGTTGTACCAGGTGTTCAGATACCCGCACTGGGCAGGATTCAGTGACCGTACCAGTCCTTGCGGATTTGCGGTCACCTATGTTGTTAGTAGACAGTCGGAGCGTCCGAGACACTGCGACCTGCCCCGTTGCAGGGCAGGCATCCCTTCTTGCGAACGTACGGGACTAACTTGCCGAATTCCCTAACGTTGGTTGGTCCCGACAGGCCTTGGCTTACGCCGCCAGGGCACCTGTGTCGGATCTGGGTACGGACGCTGTCGTTGCCTTTTCACGGGCTCCAGGTTGAGCCGAGTTTCCCTATCCTGGGATTGGCCCGCTTCCTGCCATTACGGCTTCCACGAGCGTGCCCAGTTCGACCGGGCAAATGCCCGGCTCGGCCGACCCCGAAGCGTCGGCGTTGAATCGACAGCGGCACGGGAATATTAACCCGTTTCCCATTGTCACACGCGAGTTACGATGTGACTTAGGACCGGCTAACCCTCGGCTGACGAACAGTGCCGAGGAACCCTTGCCCTTTCGGCCGTCGGGATTCCCACCCGACTTTCGCTGCTACTATGACCAGGATTTTCGTCTCCGGGCGGTCCACACGAGATCTCTCCCGCGCTTCCATCCGGCCGGAGTGCCAAGCTAGACGGTTGTCCTGCGACGGACACGGTCAGGTATCGGTGGCGGACTTGAGCCCCGATCATTTTGGGCGCTCCGAACCTCGGCCGGTAAGCTACTACGCTTTTCTTAGAGGGTAGCTGCTTCTAAGCTTACCTCCCGGCTGTCTGGGGCTCGGAACCACCTTCTGTTGCACTTAGTCCGCACTTGGGGACCTTAACCCGACTCTGGGTTGTCTCCCTCACGGTGCACAGGCTTACCCCGGTACACCGAGCTCCCTGCGTCAACGGCATCCGTGGGTTCGGAGTTTGACAGGCGGCCCGACTCCTCTCGGAGGCGGAACCACCAATCAGTGGCTCTACCCCACGGACGACCTCAGCAGAGGTCACGCTTCGACGTGTGTCGCTTGGAACCAGCTGTTGCCGGACTCGATGGGCCTTTCACCCCTACACGTGGGTCACAGGAGGGTATTGTAAGACACCATCCTTGGCGGGCCTCCACATAGCTTTCGCCATGCTTCGCCCTGCCCACGCGTAGATCGTCCGGTTTCGGGTCGTGTCGGAATGACTCCCCGCGCTTGAGCACGGCGGCCCTGGGGCAAAGCCCTGCGGCCATGTTGGGTTCCCTGCGCCTGCCCCGGTAATCGGGTTAGGCTCGCCATTCCAACACACTCCCTGGTCCGTTTTTCAAAACGTACGACGGAACACCGGCTCTCCACGGTTCCTACTACTCGTTTGCACGAGGGTCGTTTCGGTGGAGCCTTTCGTGCTCCGTCGCTCCATAACCAACCGATTTCAGGCCCTATTTCACCTCCCGTCTGAGGGTACTTTGCAGCGTTCGCTCACGCTACTAGTTCGCTATCGGTCTCGGGGAGTACTTAGCCTTCCCAGTCAATGCCTGGGATCTTCACGAGGGATATCCAACCCCCGCTACTCCGGTACTGGCGCACGCCGTACTGGCCTGCGATACGGGACTGTCACCCTGTGTCGTGCCCCGTTCCAGGGGACTTCTCGCAGACGGTCGGACGATGGAAGCCAGCCCAATACACCACATTGCCCGAAGGCTTCGGTTTGGGCTATGTCGCGTTCACTCGCGGTTACTGACGACGTCGCAGTTGCGTTCTGTTCCTGCCGGTACTAAGATGTTTCAATTCCCGGCGTTCCCCATTGCGCAAGGCAATTGCTGTGGGGATTCCCATTCGGAAATCCTGGGTTCTTCCCCTCCGTGCGGGTCCCCCAGGCTTATCGCAGCTTGGCACGTCCGTCGTCGGCTCCCGAGCCGAGCCATCCACCGGCTGGCGTGTAGCCACGCAAGTCGGCTGGTTGTCACGGACCCGATGAATACGGGTCCAGTGGACGTCTGGATCGCACGTACACGCGGTGTCATCACACGTCCGGGTGGTAGGCGGATCGTGTTCGACCCTTCCCATCCGCGCTTTCACGGGATGGTGCATCGGTCGCGTGTTCCAGCGTAGCCGATGCCCCCTTATAGGAGACACGGTCTCGCTCGAACGGATGGACCCACTGGGATTCGAACCCAGGGCCTCCGCCTTGCAAAGGCGGCGCTCTCCCGCTGAGCTATGGGCCCGACGTCAACCCTGGTAGTTCGTAGGTGTCCGATCGGCCGAACGCGGCCGAACAACGTGGGCCTGCCGTGTGGCAGGTCCCGGTCAGTAGGAGGTGATCCAGCCGCAGATTCCCCTACGGCTACCTTGTTACGACTTAAGCCCCCTTGCGGAGCCCCGATTCGACCGCCTTCCGGCGGCCTCATCCGGACCCCACTCGGGTGCTTTGACGGGCGGTGTGTGCAAGGAGCAGGGACGTATTCACCGCGCCTTGCTGAGGCGCGATTACTACCGAATCCAGCTTCATGAGGGCGGGTTTCAGCCCTCAATCCGAACTACGACCGGGGTTAGGAGATTAGCTCCCCCTCTCGGGGTCGCATCCCACTGTCCCGGCCATTGTAGCCCGCGTGTCGCCCGGCCCATTCGGGGCATACTGACCTACCGTTGCCCGCTCCTTCCTCCGTCTTAGCGACGGCAGTCTCCCTAATGTACCCAGCCACGCAGGGCGTGCTGCTGGCAATTAAGGACACGGGTCTCGCTCGTTGCCTGACTTAACAGGACGCCTCACGGTACGAGCTGACGGCGGCCATGCACCTCCTCTCAGCAGCTCGAGTAAGGTCATCAACCTGACCGTCATAACTGCTGTCGGGGCCGGTGAGATGTCCGGCGTTGAGTCCAATTAAACCGCAGGCTCCTCCGGTTGTTGTGCTCCCCCGCCAATTCCTTTAAGTTTCATCCTTGCAGACGTACTTCCCAGGCGGTCCGCTTAGCGCCTTCGCTATGGCACAGCGCAGGCTCGTAGCCTGCGCCACACCGAGCGGACATCGTTTACGGCCAAGACTACCCGGGTATCTAATCCGGTTCGTGACCTTGGCTTTCGTCCCTCACCGTCGGGTCCGTCCTCCCAGGGCGCTTTCGCCACCGGCGGTCCGTCCGGGATTACGGGATTTCACTCCTACCCCGGACGTACCCCCTGGGTCTTCCGGCCCCAAGCCAGCTGGTTTCCGCCGGACCTCCACGCGTTAAGCGCGTGGATTTCCCGACGGACCTGTCTGGCCGGCTACGGACGCTTTAGGCCCAATAAAATCGGCCATCACTCGGGCTGCCGGTATTACCGCGGCGGCTGGCACCGGTCTTGCCCAGCCCTTTCTTCTGAACCTCCCTACAGTCCAGAACAGCGAGGACTATATGCCCTCGCACTTGGGGTCCCCTTATCGCGCTCTCGCGCAGGGTAAAGGTTTCGCGCCTGCTGCGCCCCGTAGGGCCCGGTATCTTGTCTCAGATACCGCCTCCGGGCTCGCACTCTCATGCCCCGTACCGATTACGGGCACGGTGGGCCGTTACCCCACCGTCTACCTAATCGGCCGCAGCCACATCCTATGGCGCCGGAGCATTTCTGACTCGCTCCACTCCAGGATGCGAGTCGTATCCGGAATTAGCCTCAGTTTCCCGAGGTTGTTCCGGTCCATAGGGCAGTTTGGCCACGTGTTACTGAGCTGTTCGCCACGGGTCTAAGCCCGTGCGACTAGCATGGCTAAATCGGACCCCAAGAGCAATGGCCTCCGGCAGGATCAACCGGAATGTGCTCCCGCAATGCGGGAGCGAATGGCGGGTCCGTGTGTGGATCAAACATTCGGCGACGCGATCAACCGATCGGATGTCACCGAACTACCAGGGCTGACATCAGATCTCATCTGTGCGGCGGACCGCAGGGGTGAGATCCTCATTCCTTCGGACCTAATCGTAGGAGGTGAGAGGGGTATAAACCCTTCGACCTCCGTCCGAGGTCCAGCCGAACGGGATCGTTCGGCGTGTTCGCACGCTCGGGCACAACGCCCGAGAGAGGTAGGCGACCCACCTGAGGTGGCGTCGCCCACCACCGCGATCACATTATTACACAGTGGCTGGTGGTTACTTAAGCCCGTCGAACGGAACGCCGTCCGGCGATTGCTCACATGGTGAGCGCTCGCATGAGAAACGTGTCCCACGGACGGAGAGTGATCGTTCATCCGTAGCTAACACACTGTCACGATCGCGTGAGGTCCGTGGGATTAAAACGACGAGAGACAGCGAGAAAACCGTTGGGGCGACAGGCTGACGATCAAGAATGCTGACGGGCTTCGCCCTTGGGCCCTCAAGCTACTTCACCCGGAGAACAGCAAGGCGCTATCCAGGGGTACCGGTGCCGGCACCGGTCGGCGAGTCAGAAGAGCGGATGTGTGTCGGCGGAAGGAGGTCATCTTCGGTTAGTTCATCCCAGTCAAAGGCGGGAATCAGAATGTCGAACTCGGGGGCGACCTCAACGGGCTCATGTGGAACGACCTGCGGGCCTGTCGGGTCAAATCGTTCCGGCTCAGTGAGCTTGAGTGTCGCTGGTGCCTCGAATCCGAGTGCCTTGGGAGGGTGATACGTGAGGGTATCGGGTTCACAGAGGTAGATGTTCGAGCGGCCGTAATCAAGAACAACGACATGGTCACCAGCGGCGTCCGCTGCCTTGACCGCCTGGTAGAGTGTCTCCGCGGACCAGTCGCCGACATCGCGGAGATCCGACCGACCGGTAACGTGGAGGTTGTGCCGGGACTCGGGGGCGAGAATATCGGGCGCGTCGCTCATGTGCGTGTGCTATGGCCCAAGTACAATAATCTCACCGGGGGCGGCACGCGACCGGCGTCAACGACAGACGTGCGACCCCGATTGAACAGCAGAAGGTCCTGCCCACGGGCCGTCACAACGGCGCGCACCACTCACTCTTCGAGATGCTTGATGCCCTGCTTCGAGACGTTAGCCTCGGTGATGCTGTTTTGCTGTGCCAACCAGTCAGGAGCGTTATCCGGTGCCTCCTCCTCCCAGGCCCAAGCCTCGTAGATGTGGACTTTGTCCGTGCCGTGTTCACGCAGACGGAGTTCGTGTCGCTCGGCATCGGCCTCGGACGAAGCCGGGGCAAGCCGGCGGGCGGCTTTCAGCGCCGCCTGTCGTGGAGTCGATCCTGAGAATACACTACGCTCGTCTCCGCCCTCCTCCCGCAACGCGAAGTTTCGTTTGCCGTCTTCACGTACCATTACCTTAGCACCATGTCAACATTATCCACCATTCGATATAAATATATCCCCGTTATCGGCGTTCCGGCGGACGATTTTAGCACGCAAAGGGGGGGGCGTCTGACAAACACTGATGTGTGGTGGCACCGATACGTGACTAATATGGTCAAAAGCACCGTCCGGTTTCCCGAAACAGTTGTTGAGGAGGTCGAGACGCTGGTCGAGGAGGGCTCCTTCGAGAGCAAGTCTGAGTTCTACCGGTTCGCGACGGACTACATCCTCACCCAGGTGGTCGATGGATACACACCGAAGACGATTGACTTCGACGAAATCGAGTCCGAGCTGCTCGACAATGTCGGACCGGCGGCTGAGGAGACCGAGGAACTACCGTTTTTCGAGTCAGCCGTCATCGTCCGGCAGTACGCGCTCCGCGGGAAGTTCAGTGACGCCGAGGATTTTATCGACCACCACTACACCGCTGGCAACCGGCACGCAATGTTGCTTGAGGAGTTGCTCAACGCATACCGACAGCGTCCACAGGTACCGGACACCCCACGCACCGAACAGGAGATGACAGCGCCCGATCGCTCGCGGTGAGAAGTTGAACACATCAGCGACACCCTTCAACTCAACGCCAGTACGTAGGCTACTCCGCCAGTAATCATCGATCTGAGCGCACGCCCAACCGGGCGATTACCGGGGAGCGGCGTAGACCATTTCCATCGGGAGATCGGCCGGGTCGCCAGGATCATCCGACGGCCACTTCTTAGGGAGTTGTTGCAGCGGACCAGTACGTGGACTCGCCGTCAGCGCCAGTACAAACGCATCAAGAATATCGTCGTTTGTCACCTCAGCCGAGAGGCAGCGACCGACCGTACGGACGTGTTCGAGGACCGCCGAATCAACAGTTTCGAGAATGTCGATCCGTTCCCAAAACGCACTGGCGGGTGCTCCCGTTTTTGAATGGGTCGTCGGTGACTTGTCGTTAAGCGCCCAGAAACAGACTTCCGGGTGGGCCTCGCGGAGCGTTCCAATGGCCTCCGGAGCCGTCTCGCGCAGCAGAGTGTCCACTTCGGCGATGTTATCCGCGATGTGCCACGCCTGGACACCCAGGCTTCCATCGGTACGGCGTTCTTGGATGGTCTTAGCGGTCTCGTAGGAGTCGGCGTGTACAGCGGGCCGGATTGGCACAGGAAAGACACTAGCGTGACGGGTCGGTGCGAGACGGTCGCGAGCGGCATCATCACAGGGCCGCTTACGAGCGGAATCAGTGCGGAGCCCAATCGGCACGTCAACGAGAATCGTCTCCGCTGAGGCCCCGAAGGCATCCCACACAGCGTTAATATCGGAGTAGAAATCGCCGTCAACGAATGTCTCATCGTACCGGACCGCAATCCACCCGTCCGGACAGCCGTCAACGCCAACGTACATGCACAGAAAAGTGGGCCAACACGGATTTGAACCGTGGACCTCCCGGTTATCAGCCGAGCGCTCAACCTGACTGAGCTATTGGCCCAGGTGAGCGCATCAGGATGTGGACGATGATTCGGTTTAAGCGTTTCTTTCTCGCGAGGAGTCGTCGTCTGGCGATTCCACATCGATGGTGTCGTCACCGGCGTTTCCCGGAAAACCCGCGGTATACACCTGACCAGTCACAAAACCGTCTGTCGTGCCGTTGAGTCGCGGGACGATTACTCGAGATTTGAGAAGCGACCGAAGCGGCCCACGGGTAAACGGCAGGACAAACAGAAATCCCAGGGCGTCGGTAAGGAGTCCAGGTGTCAACAACAGCGCGCCAGCAGCGATCAACAGCCCACCATCGATGAGTTCATCAGCCGGAGGCTCGCCAGCAGCGATTGAACGCTGTAGTTTCGCTAACGTACGACGACCCTCGGCCCGGACAAACACGGTTCCTAGCAGTGCCGTGAGTACGACCAGCGCGACGGTCGGGACCCAGCCAATCCGCGTCCCGATGGCCACCAGCACGGCCGCATCAAGGAGCGGAACGGCCACGAGGGCGGCGAACAGCAGCTTGCGCATGTTTTCAGTGGTTGGGACGGTGGATACAAAACGTTGGTTACTTCCAGAACTCAGGACTGCGCGCGTTCGAGGCTGGCTTCGAGTTCCTCACGCTGGGTAACGCCAACGAACCGGTCGACGATATCGTCATTAGACTCAATCACGACCGTCGGAAGCGATCGCACCTGATATTCATTAGCGATGGCGGTCGATTCGTCGACGTCGATCCGCTCAAGGGTAACATCCCAGTCCTCAGCGATAGCCTCAAGAATTGGATCCTGCGTCTTGCATGGGCCACACCAGTCGGCATAGAAGTCTTTGATGGTAACAGCCATGTGCCGGAATTGCCCAAGATGCTGCTTGAATGTTTCCCCACGCTAGTGACGGCTTGAAGTGACATGCAGTCTCGTCAGTTGTAGTAATCACACACGACCGGAACAGTCCGAGGGGGACTTGATACAATGAGGAGATGTCCATTTTATCGTCGTGCGCGCGATGTGAATTACAGGAGAACGTGCGAAGGCGGTAGCAGCAACGCACACCACAGCAGATAAGAGGGGCGACACCGTTTACTGTAGGTATGAGCAGCGGTCAAAACACCGGCGGGTTGATGTCGAGTGCCGGACTGGTCCGGTACTTCGATTCGGAGGATACGAACGCGATCCAAATGGATCCAAAGAGCATCGTCGCCTTCGGGCTGTTGTTGGGCGTCTTCGTCCAGATGCTCGCCATCGTTTACTAACGGCGGAGAATGACAATCAGAGCGGGTGTCATTGCCGTTCAGGGGGATGTAAGCGAACACGTTCAGGCGCTTGAACGCGCCGGACAGCGGCGTGGCAAAGCGGTTGTTGTCGATCAGGTTCGCACGAGTGGAACCGTGCCAGAGTGTGACCTGCTCGTTGTCCCGGGCGGCGAGTCAACGACAATTTCTCGGCTCGTCCACCAAGAGGGAATCGCAGAGGAGATTACCGCCCACGTTGAGGCAGGGAAGCCGGTGCTGGCAACCTGCGCCGGGTTGATTCTGCTTGCCCGCGACGCAAACGACGATCGGGTTGACGAACTCACTCTGATCGACGCATCGGTTCGACGGAACGCCTTCGGTCGACAGCGCGATAGTTTCGAGGCCGATCTTGACGTTGAAGGGCTCGATCAGCCGTTTCACGCGGTGTTCATCCGAGCGCCGGTTATCGAGTCTGTCGGCACAGACGTGACCGTACTAGCGCGCGTTGAGGGTCGGCCGGTGGCCGTCCAAGATGGACCGGTTACGGCTCTGTCGTTTCATCCTGAATTAACCGACGACGATCGGTTGCACGGACTCGCACTCTTTGAGTGAACCGCCTCGGGTCAAGTCCCGTACGATTCGTCTCGACAGTCTGTAAAGGGGCCGGGCTGGGAGAACCGTTTAACTCCATAGCGACCGAAGCAATAGTATGCATGCCCGGATCGACGGCGTTCGGGTCGCCGGCACTCCGCAGGGACCGACACCTGTTGTGCTCCTCAATGTTGAGGGAACGGATGATGTCCTTCCGATCTTCATCGGGTTTAGCGAGGCGCAAAGTATTGCCCGGGGAGTCGATGCGACCGATATTGGACGGCCGATGACACATGACCTGCTGTTGGACATTATCGAGGAGCTCGGCGGACGCATCGATCGCGTCGTGATTACGGAGATCACCGATGACGGCACTTACATTGCCGACCTTCACGTGATCACGCCGCGCGGCGAGACCGTGATCGATGCGCGGCCAAGCGACGCGATGGCACTAGCGGCTCGGACCAACGCTCCGATTGACGTAGCCGAGTCAGTATTCAAAAGCGGCCGACGTGAGGCGGCTGACTTCGACGGCCTTAGCGATATCCGGGAACTTGGCGGACAGTAGGCGAAACGCTTTAGGACAGGTCACCGCGAGTATAATGTACGGGACCGTGGGGTAGCTTGGTATCCTTCAGCGTTTGGGACGCTGTAACCTCGGTTCAAATCCGAGCGGTCCCATAGTCCTTGTGCGTGTGGAGGAAACGTTGATTAGCCGAGGCAATGTAAGCGTTAGTATGGCAAACAGTAGTTCGGGCAAGCTGTTTGGAATCCCATACAACTTCGACCGACCAAACATCAAGCGTATGCTCAGCGCCTACTGGCAGCCGGGCAAAGGTATGCTCGTCGAGAAGCCGTTCGGAATCGGCTATACACTCAACCTCGCCAACTGGCGATCATGGGTGGCCATCGGCGTCGTCGCCGCACTGCTCTATCAGGAGCGCGGAGGGACGGACGTAGACAGTGAGGACGAGCCGGTTGAGGTCATTGTCGACGATAGCGAGTAGTCATCACAGAGAGTCGATAGCGCTTTGCACCCAGCGCTACCAGCCACACCGGATGCTCAGATTCGTCACCGGTAACGAAGGGAAGGTCCGCGAAGCTCAATCGTACCTTGATCAGACGGTCACGCAGGCCGACTACGATTATCCAGAAATTCAGGCACCGGATCCTGAGCCGATTGCCGTTGCCGGCGCCGAAGCCGCTCACGACGCCCTCGGCGGCCCAGTCTTGGTTGATGACTCGGGACTGTTCATTGACGCTTTCGACGGGTTTCCTGGTCCGTACTCCGCGTACGTTGAGGACACTATCGGCATCAACCGGGTCGCCGAACTCGCCGAACAAGCGGGCGCCGACACAGCAGCCTTCCGGTGTGTCGTCGCCTACGCGACCGAAGAGTCGGTGACACCGCCAGCGGATGGAACGCTTCACCGGTCCGGATCCCACTCGGTTGTCACCTTTGAGGGTCGCGTCTCTGGGCGGATTGTCCCACCGCGTGGTGACGGCGGCTTCGGCTACGATCCGATCTTCGAGTACGACGGGCAGACACTCGCCGAACGATCAACCGACGAAAAAAACGACATCTCTCACCGTGGGCAGGCACTGGCGAAACTTGCTGCGTGGTTAAACGTCTGACGGGGATTTTTTACCACCGATATCGGGGCTTTCAGTGGGGATGCGACGGATCACTCCCCGCCTGTGTTGCGGAACCCCCACTCGCTTCCCACTCCCCGTCGCACCGTCGCCCCCATCGGTGAGGAACCGCCGCCGGTCAGACGGTTCCTCACGCTTTTTGTTCCCCGGCACCCACGCCAGAATATGCAATCTGAAGACGATATTCGTGCGCGAATCGACGAACTCGAAGCGCGGTATGATGCTAACGATCCGCCATCGTCGCCGACCGCCGACGAACTTGAGGTCGAACTGCTCCGCGCGATCGCCGAACTCGAGTGGGTAATCGGCGACCGTGACGAACCAGAGACGTTCCCACAGCGCGAGTGACGGGCTGTTATCAAGAGCCACAGGCCGTATCGATTCGGAGCGGCTCTGGACACGACAGGGGCATCGACGGACATAAGCGATCCAGGCAACCGATGTCAGATATCGGCAAGTGCAGCTACTGCGTATCCGGCAGCAGGTACCGGTAGGCTCTGAGCATCCACCAACACCGACCGCCTCGCAGTATTTATCCTTCCACCGTCCCTCCGTTCTTCGTGAAAGACGTTATGACCGGCACGAGTCACGGAGACCGGTTGCACGGAAAACGCGCCGTCGTCGGTAAGCAAGAGACGAGACATCGAGCAACCGCAGTGAGGATCACACACCACCAGCAGGTGTCGTGTCGGCCATGACCACGACCCGACTTGGAGCCACGGTCGTCATTGACGATGAGAGAACAGCAGGGTCGGTTGCGCTCGCGCATGCCGACTACAATGCACTGGACAGTGACGAGGGAGGCGAGCCGATACTCCGGGTGCGCTCTGGAGGCGGTCGACAGCTGGCGGCGCGAGGGGTCGTTGATTCCGAGTTGGATCCCGGAACCGTCGCAATGGCACAGTCGGCGGCAGACAGTCTGGGTGTTGCCGAGGAGGATGCCGTCGCCGTCGAAGCGGCCCGGCTCGTCCCAGCCCGTCGAATCGTCGCAGCACCGGTCGCTGAGATGTCCGTCCGAGGCGGTGAACAGGCGGTTCGGGAGGCGTTTACCGATCGCCCACTCATTGCCGGTGACGATATCCCCGTCTCATTTCTCAACGGAACACTTGAGTTGCCGATCCGCGTCACCGAGACGGTTCCGAAGGGACCAGTCGCCATTGGATCCGAGACGGAGCTGGTTCTTGAGGCCGGTCCAGCAGCGGATCCGACCGGAGACACCCACCAGGAGCCGCTCCCAGAAGCGGCAGTTGGAGGATACGACGATACCATCGCTCGCATGCAGGCCACGGTGGTCGATCCACTGACCCACGCCGACGCGTACTCCGTTGACGGCCAGTCTGTAGCATCGGGGGTGCTTATTTCGGGACGAGCGGGGGTCGGGAAGACTCACCTACTGCGACATGCCGCCTGGCTGGCCGACGCCGAGATTGTCTCGGTCGACTGTACGGAGCTCTCGGCGTATTCAGCTGCGGACCTAAGTGATCGACTCGACACAATGAGTGTTGACGCAGCCGCCGCAGCACCAGCAATCGTACACCTCGACGAGCTGGGGGTTCTCGCCGACCGAGGTGACGACGCGCTCGTACGGCGTCTCGGTGCGTGGATTGAGCGGACGGTCAAGCGCGACGAGATCGTTGTGGTGGGCGAGTGTACCGACGCTGAGGATGTCGACGAGGTGCTCACGCGCGGCGGTCGATTGGCCCGGCATCTCACGGTCCCCTCACCAAGTGTCGAGGACCGCCATGCGATTCTGCGTAAGCTGTTCGGCGGACTCAAGCAGAGTTCCGCGATCGACCTCAAGGCAGTGAGCGAACGGACGCTTGGCTACGTGGCCGCGGATCTACACACGCTTCGAGCGCGCGCACTTGAGACCGCAATCACACGGAAGGCCGAATCCGAGGCCGTCTCGCTACAGCCGACGGACATCGAGACGGCCATCAACGAGACGGCACCGACCATCGCCGAACCGACGGGATCGGTTCCGTCGATCTCGTTCGATGACATCGGTGGGCTCACAGAGGCCAAGCGTGAGCTGACTCGAGCGGTCGAGTGGCCGCTCAAACACCAGACGGCACTCGATCGCCTTGGGGTCGCCGGACCGGCAGGAGTCCTGTTGTATGGACCGCCGGGAACCGGCAAGACGATGCTCGCTCGGGCGGTCGCATCGACGACAGACGCCAACTTCCTGCCGGTCGATGGTCCCGAATTGCTCAACAAGTACGTCGGTGAGAGCGAGCGCCGGGTCCGACAGCTCTTCGATCGGGCTCGCGACAGCGCGCCGGCTGTGATCTTCTTCGATGAGTTGGACGCACTCGGCGCTGCTCGAAGCAACGATGGAGGCGACGGGGCACCTGAGCGGGTCGTCTCCCAGTTGCTAACCGAACTCGACGGGCTCGAACCCCGCGAACGTGTCACCGTCATCGGGGCGACAAACCGCCCGGACCGGATCGATGACGCGCTCATCCGTCCTGGTCGGTTCGATCGGATTGTCGAAGTCCCGCTACCGGACGCAGAGGCACGCCGTGAGATCATTCGGATTCACGCCCGCGATCGGCCGATTGAGTCACTCGATGTTGATGCACTCGTGCGGCAGACCGAGGGCTACTCGGGAAGCGATATTGCCTCGCTGTTTCGAGAAGCGAGTCTGCTGGCGATGGAGACATACATCGAGGAACAGGCAGCACAGACGACCGGAGAAGTCTCGCTTGAGCACGTCGAGGATTTACGGGTGACGCGTGCCCACATTGACCGTGCGCTGAGCCGGGTCGGACCATCCTTGTCCGCGCAGGCGCGCGAAGAATACGCCGCTTTCGATCCGGATGGGAACGAGCCTGAGCCAACGCCTGGGTCCTAACTACTGGCAATGGAGATCGGTGATGGTTTGTACTACGCGTACCGTGTCTGAGCTATGGACGAAGGGACTGCAATCATCGTCATCCACGGCATCTTTGCTTTCGGTCTCATGATGTTTGGCGGATTCAATATTCTGGGGGGGAACGTTCCGGGGGGAGTCGTGAACATCATGATGGCGATGGCGTTCATCGCGATCGGAGTCTTCATGGCGAGAAATCGCTAGAATACGCCAGAGCGAGTGTATATCGGCAGTCGGTCACCAGATGCCTTGATACCGGTCCATAATCGTCACAACGACAACGTGCGGAAGCGTTAAGATCGCAATCAAGACCAGATAGAGCCCGGAGTACTGGAGGAGCGTATCCGGCTGATTCGGAACAACCACCAATAGTGCATAAAACAATGCCAACGCTCCAGCCGTTGTCGGAGCCGCATCCTTGACAAACCGCAATAGCGCTGTCGTCAGATCCTGCTGTCGGATCGCTCGTCGGGCGGGCGTGTCGACAGCAATAAGTCGAGCGACGTGTCGCGCGGAGTGCCAGAAACAAAAATACAGTCCGATGGCGAATACCGGTGGGACGGTAAGGAAGAATACCCATAAGAAGACAGTCTCGAAGCCATCGAGGGCCCAGGCAGCCCAGTGCTGGCTGTGGAGGTATCCATGAAGAAGCATCACGACTGTTATGACCGCAAAGGAAAAGCCGAGTGTCAACCGGACTGACGGCTGAAAGAGCCATGCCAGTTCGGATCCACCAGGGGTACTGAAGGGACGGATGAGAACGTTGAGAACCGACCGGTATTCCTCCGGGAAGCCAAGCAATGGCACAAGCATTGGGAGTCCGCCGCGGGCTACAATCGTGAGCGCTCGTTGGACACGAGAGGCGAGGTGATCGGCGTCAGTGAACGCCATAAGCGGGAACAATTCACCTTGTCCCCAGTGAAACCACGTCAGGAGAATAAAGAAGATGGCAGCCTGCGCCGGGGCAAAAAACCACCAGGCGAGGTACGCGCCACTGAGCAGCACATAGAGCGCGACGATCACACCGATTGACCGCCAAGAGGGGCGTCGATCCTGAAGCCGTGGAAGCACAAGATGATCAACAGCCCCGTGAGGCATCCCCAGCAGGACAGCACTGATTGCCAGCGGAAGGGCCTGCAGTAGCTGCGGAAGGTCAAGGCCAAGCACAAAAGCCGGAACCGGGAGCGCAAGAAGCAGCCAAGCGGCCCAGAAAACTAATCGTCGGAAAGTCTGTCGTACGTCGGCTGCAAGCGTTGTCTCATTATCGACAGACGAAGTAAAGTCAACAGACATTGGTATTCCTGATCATCGGTCTTCGCTGCCGGCCGGTAGTCACACACCGCTGTGGCCGCATCGACAACGATGACCGTATCAGCGGCAGGCTGGTCACACCAGTAGCTCTGGAAGACGGGGTATTAATGACTTGGATTCATCTCGGCAGAAGTGCCGCAGGGCAATCAGTACGTGTAGAAGACGCGACCGCAGTCTGCACACTCAATGGTATCAGACCGGAACCATCGAGAAACCTTGGTGACCGGGCCACCGCAGTCAGGGCATACACCCATGTCGCGGCCATCAGCAACGCGGACAGACAGGTCGGTGAGGAGCCCTTCAAGTTCGTTGATACGTTCCTCTTGGTTCTTGATCTGCTGTTGGAGGTCCTCAACAGTCGTCTCCTGTCCGGTCGCCGCTTCAACGTCAAGGGTAGCGGTTGCCTCGGTCGAAGACTCCTCTGTGGTGTCTACCTCGGCGGGCTTTGCGTCTGTGGTGTCGGTCTCGTCAGCCTCTGTCGTCTCGTTGCCGCTCATAGTATGATAGGGGGGGTGTCGCGATCGATGATCACGTTGCGCCGCCGTCCGAGATGCGTAATCATATATGGGTATGCGTCAATTGGTCTTAAAGGTTTCTTCGCACGCGCAGACAACAGTTATGAAGACAGCAAAGGGGCAGGGCAAACCGTAACAACAATTCCAAAGGCGCAAGAACACCCGAGTTAATGTCTAATCCTATGCACACGCGCCTGCCCCCGCGTAATCAATGCTACAAACGGTTGCGGTCAGCGCGGTTCGGCGATACCGTACACTGTGTACACTGTGGGGGCGAGGACGTCGTCAAGCGTGGGACGACCGATAAAGGCGCACAGCGGTACTGGTGTAAGGAGTGTGAGACGTATTTTAATGATCTGACGGGTACCGTCTTCGGGCAACACCGGTTTGGGATTGAGGAGATGTTCTATATCATTGCGAAAATGAGTACGGAGCCAATCAGCCAGCTCGCACGTGACCTTGACCGCGACTACGAGGCTGTCCGAGCGTTTGTGCACCAGGTTGAAGAGGACAACCACGAGCTCGATTTACCAACCCTCTGTTCACTTGACTGATTCCCGTTGATCGGAGGGGAGTGCCCTGCTTGAGAGCACAGGTTAACTGGGAAACAACGAGAAGGGTTGACGGGGGGCACAGCGCTCAGGTGTTACGATTTATCGGGAGTGAGGCTCCGATAACCAGTAAATATAAGACCAATGGCGTTGGAGATGGCGATGGAGCATGGCACTAGCAACACTACCAGCACAAGTCGCTAGCGAGGGTCTTCCGACCCTCGGAGATAGTGGTATCGCCGCGCAGATGCCACCAGCAAATCAGGCCGTTTTCCTGGGGGCAGCCGCCCTCATCATGGGCCTTGGCACGATCTACTTCCTCGTCAAGGCCACACAGGTCCGCGGTCAGCCAGAGGCACAGGAGTACGTCTTTGTTACCACGCTTGTTTCCGGGACGGCATTCGCCGCGTATACGGCGATGTTCCTCGGATTCGGTGACACGGCTGTCACCGTCACCTTCCCGGGTGGTGCCGAAGAGACGCTCCGTATCTATTGGGCCCGTTACGCTGACTGGCTCTTCACTACGCCGCTGCTGCTGATTGACCTGGCGCTGCTGGCCGGGTACGAACTCACGGACCCGCCAGTTGCCGCACTTATTTCCGCTGACGGGATCATGATCGTTGCCGGTGTTGTCGGCGCGTTCACGCCCGTCTTCTCCGCCCGCCTCGTCTGGTGGGCGATCAGTACGATCGCGTTTGTCTTCGTCGTCTACCTGCTGTGGCGCGCCCTCACCGCGGGTGCCATGCGGTTCGACGACGAGAGCCGCCAGTCCACGTTCATCACGCTTCGTAACCTGACGATCCTGCTGTGGACGGCGTACCCGATCGTCTGGATTATCGGCACGGAGGGTGTCGGCGCGATCCCGCTGTCCGCTGAGACCGCCGCCTACGCCGTGCTCGACGTCCTCGCAAAGGTCGGCTTCGGTATCATCCTGCTCAACTCGCGCGCTATTCTGTCGCCCGAAGACGCGCCGAGTGCCGAGCCCGCCACGGCCGACTAACGGACATCGTCGTACGACAACCAACCCTGTCGCTTTTTTCTTTCGAGCGCATCTAGTCGCGTAGCGATGCGTATATCACCAACATATGACAGCTGATGAGGAGACGTGGGATATCCCCGAAGAGCAACAGTCGTTGAATCTGAGCGCGCTTGCCGGGATGGTCGCAGCCACGCTTGTTGCAATGTCAGCGCTGTTTATTATCCCCTCACTAGAAGGCCAATTATTCACACCGTTTCAGGGGTTCTTAGTATTGGCATCAATTGAGGGAGGCTCGGCGTTGGTTGTCGCGTTCTTTCTTGGACGGGTGCACCAAGAGCGGGAGTACGAGTGAGTCCCTTCGGGACGATAGCACCCCCATCTATATTACAGCGAACAGCATCAGGAGTCAGACGGGTTCGTTTTATCCCTCAGAGTCCTGAAACCGCCAACGCCTCAACGGGCTTGGATGTCACGTGAGATCCATCCACAGACCAGTGGAGCTAGATCGGGGTCTCTTGTTTCGTAGTGACCGGCGGTGTATGCGACCACCTTGTCCTCGAATCATCAAAGAGAGACGAATTCCCACATCCGCTCGTCGTTATTCATCGCTCGTGTCGACCCGCTCGCGAGCTTCCTCGGCACTCGTCGCCCGTCCGTCCCTCGCGGATGTCCTCCTCGGATTCAAGCAGGGCGACGAGTTCGTCGCCGTCGAACGTCGGGAACTCGACGGCGTCCCGAAGCGTGTACCGAATGAACTCGCTTCGGCTGTTGAACCCGCGTCCCTGCCACGTATCGTCTATCTGTTCGAGGAACGACTCGGTGGGTTTGAAATTCACCGTGGCGATGTCGTCCCCGCCATCATCGTTCGTGGCCGCTTCGGACATATAGACGTGATACGCTGATCTTACCATTAGTCGTTTCTGCGGAGGCTCACTCACCGCGTAACCGACGTGGATAGTCGCATCGAGGAGCAGTTCTATCACATTCCTGACCACGGTTCATCGTCCGTCCTGTGAGTGTGGATTAGCGAAATCCGGGGTGTCGCTTGAGGTGACACGTCCCCGGTTGATTTTAGGGCGATCCCGCCGCCGTCTATGAATTGGTTTGTGTGTCCTGATAGCTTAGCGAATCGCATGACGGCGAGGAATGCCCTGTCTGGTGAGAGAAGCGAATCTTGAATGGGTTTCGTTCAGACGAGTGTATCTGGAGAAGTGTGCGTACAAGGAGTGTACGGACAAAAGAGCCTAGGCCGGGATTTGAACCCGGGCTCTCGTCCTTACCAAGGACGCGCTTTACCGCTAAGCTACCCAGGCGCGTCTGGTGGTTATCGAGAATCGTCTTTAGGCGTTTCGATTAGTCGTCATCGCGTGCCGGCGCCGGTTGGTCAACCGTCGAGATGGGATCAAGTACCGACGACCGCTCAACTGGCAGTTCCATCAGAAACCGCTCGGCCGGCGGGAACGGCACCCCAAATCCCTGGGCGATTGAACCTGCCCGCTGTCTGAGGCGATCATCGGGATCAGCATCCACGAGTGTCGTTCCAGCGATCACCGCCAGTTCAGCGACATCGGCTTCGAGCTGTGCTGCCGCCGTAACATCGGCCGCCTCGGGCTGTCGCTGGGACCGGCCGAACGAGCGGACCGTCTCGACGGCCTTCTTGGCGGCTGGCGTCCGGGCAAGAAGCGCAAAGCCACGGGCAACGAGAATGTCCGCGGCGAGAATTCGAAGATCAGCATCGCCCTCTGCACGCGAGTCAGCATCCCACGGCTCGGTTGTCGCAAGGTGACGGGTGAGACGCAGACCGTCGTAGATCAGTTGTACACCGGCGGCACGATCAACGAGATCGAGAGACTCGTCACCTGACCCGTCTGCACAGGCGATCGTCACGGCGCCGGGGGTCATCGACTCGGTCTGCAGCATGTCGGTGATGTACTCCCGGAGAGCCGTCGGCTCTACGTCAGCGGTCGCCTCGACGGCAGCACGTCGCGTCCGGGCGGCTTCCCTCATTCGTTTTCTTTGTTACGTGGGGGGATGACAAAGCCCTTTGGAAACGGCAGGCACCGCCGGATCGTCTGCTGGTGATAGGCGGAGCAAAAAGCGCTACGTTCAAGTGACACGATGGCGTGCTCTCAGATGCGCGCCGGTGGTCTAGTGGTAGGACATGAGCTTCCCAAGCTCATAGCCCGGGTTCAATTCCCGGTCGGCGCACTCTGTGATTTTCTCTCACTCCGGAATGAGATGATCTTGGGCATCCTACAGAAGGAGTGATTCGCCGGTCATCGACGACGGGGTGTCAATACCAAGGACCCCAAGCAGCGTCGGTGCGACATCACAGAGTCGACCGCCATCACGGATCCGGTGGCCACCGGACCGGTCCGACTGGCCGTTGGTGTCCGCCGCAAGATAGACGACTGGCACAGGATTAGTCGTATGGGCGGTATGCGGGGCCTCAGGCGTGCCCATGTCCTCGGCGTTCCCGTGGTCAGCAATGATCAGGATGTGGCCGTCGATAGCATCAACCAGCCGGCCAAGTTCGCGGTCAACGGTCTCGACGGCGGTGACCGCTGCGTCAAAATCACCCGTGTGGCCGACCATGTCGGGGTTGGCGTAGTTTAGGATCACCACCTCTGGGTCCGACTCCGCGATAACATCGATGGCGGTCGTTGTCACGGCGGTAGCACTCATCGCCGGCTGTTCGTCGTAGGTCGGCACATCGGGACTCTCGATAATCCGGCGGAGCTCGCCGTCGAACTGGTCCTCGCGGCCGCCGTTGAGGAAGTACGTCACATGCGGGTATTTCTCTGATTCAGCGATACGGAGCTGACGGAGCCCGTGCTCGGCCAAGACAGAGCCGAGTGTGACTGTCGGCCGCTCAGGAGGAAACGCCACTGGAAACGGGAACCGCTCGTCGTACTGGGTCATCGTTACCAGCTCGATCGCTGGCGGCTCAACAGCGGGCGTCCAGTCGGGGGCGGTGTTCGTGAGCATCCGGACAAGCTGGCGGGCGCGGTCCGGACGGAAATTGAAGAAAACAACGGCGTCGCCGTCGGCAAGTGCCGGCTGATCGGCGACGAGCGTTGGCTCGACAAACTCATCTGACTCGCCGCGGTCGTAGGCCGCACGAACGGCAGCCTGTGGGGTTGTGGCGACATGGTCGGCCTCGCGGTTGACAATGGCATCGTACGCGGCCCGGGTGCGCTCCCAGTTCGCATCACGATCCATCGCATAGTACCGTCCCGTAACCGTCGCAACGGCCCCGGTGCCGGTGTGCTCAACTGTTGCCTCAAGCTCGTCAAGCACGTCGGTCGCCGCCTTCGGTGGGGTATCGCGGCCATCGAGAAACGCGTGGGTAACGGCCTCGACATCGGCCCGGTCGGCGAGATCGATGAGCGCCTCGAGATGACGGTAGTGCGAGTGGACACCACCACGGCTGACAAGACCCATAAAATGGAGGCGGCCGCCGGTCGACTGGACGTGGTCGATCGCGGTGTGCAACGCGTCGTTGTCAAAGAAGGCGCCGGTGTCGATGGCATCCTCAATGCGGGCGTATGGCTGGAGGACGACCCGCCCGGCTCCGATGGTAAGGTGGCCGACCTCGCTGTTTCCCATCTGTCCTTCCGGAAGGCCGACCGCACGGCCAGAAGCATCGAGGGTTCCGGTCGCCCCCTGCTCTGATAGACGGTCAAAGACCGGAGTGTTGGCCATTGCAACGGCGTTTCGTCCGTCCGTGGCATCGATCCCCCAGCCATCGAGGATCACCAGCGCCGCGTCCATACACAGCGTTGACCGGCGGACCGTATCTACCCTTCGACGCGCGTTCAGCGACGGATTTTATCCACGCGCCCACATAGAGAGAATATGCACTCACGCGGTGGGATTGTCGATGACCTCACACTCGCATGGCGGGAACACCGCCGCTACGTCGGTGTTGCGACGGGCGTTTTCATCCTGGGAACGCTTGCCGGGATCGGCTTGGTCGTCGCTGGCGTCGACGTGTTCGCCAGACTCGGGGTGAACAATCTCGAGGAGATGCTCCCAGAGCGGTTCACGGTTTGGACCATCCTGGTGAACAACACCCGAGCGTTTGTGACGCTCATTCTCGGGGCACTCACGCTGGGACTCGTAACACTCCTCGGGGCGTTTGTCAACGGTCTGCTCGTCGGGGTTGTCGCGACCCCTGCCGTCGCACAGGAGGGAGTCGGGCCGATCCTTACGTTGTTAGCCCCACACGGAATCGTCGAACTGCCAGCACTGTTTATTGCCGCCGGCGTGGGACTTCGACTCGTTCACCTTGGTGGCACGCGCGTATTCGGCAGTCGACAGCAGTTCGTGACCCGTGGCGAGCTCGGGCGGATCGGACTCATCGTCGGCGTGGGGTGGCTCATGTTGGCGCTTGCAGCAGTACTTGAGGTACACCTCACGCCAGCGCTCTATGAGGCGCTTTACGGCTCCTCGCCGCTCTCATAGCCATGCCGTGGGCAACGAACGACGGCGTCGAAGTGTACTACGAACACCACGGAACGGGACCACCGGTCGTGTTCGTTCCGACACTCGGTCTTGGACCCTGGCAGTGGGCCTGGCAGCATCCAGCGGTCGTCGGCCCGTTCTCGGCGATTGTCTACCATGGACGGCGAACCGGTCGATCAGAAGCACCCCCGGGGAGAGACGAGATCGACGACCTCGTTGGGGACCTTGAGGCGGTCTTGTCCGCCGCCGACGTTCGTCGGGCCCATGCCGTCGGCCTGGGACTCGGCGGGACGGTTGCACTTGAATACGCTTATCAGCACGATCGGCTTCGTTCGCTTGCACTCATCGGGACACCGGCCGGCGGAGCGGATATGCCGTCGGGTGAGACATGGCTGACAATGGCAGCGACCACGGATGACCGAACGGCCCTTGAGGCAACAACCCACGAGATGGTGTCGACTGCGTTCTGTCGCGACCATCCCGAAGCGATCACGGAGATCGTTGGGTGGCGGGCGGACGAGGATGCAACACTGGCGGACTGGGAGGCGACAGCGGCGGCCGCCGACGAGTACGAGCGCAACTGGCCGCTGTATGAGATGACGCTGCCGACGCTCGTCATTCACGGCGGGGCCGACGCCATTGTTTTGCCATCCAACGCCGACCAGCTCACATCGGGGCTTCCACGGGCGACAACACGCCGATTTCCGGCTGCCGGACACCTCGTGACCGTCGAACGATCACGGCCACTCAATGACCAGCTCGTCGGCTTTCTCGACGAGCACGCGTCCGTTGAACGCTGAGAAAGTCAGGTCCTACTTTCGTCCGCCGTCGGCGCGGGTGTCGGTGCTGCCTTGTGCCGTCGAGATGGCGGTCTTGAGGCCGCGCACTGGTGAGAACGCCCCGAGGAATGCATGGGCGACCAGGAACGCGATGCCAGTAAGTAACGCGCCATACCGGATAACACCCGCTGGGTGGACCATCGTCGCGAGACCTACAACGAAGAACCCGGCCCGAACGGCCCATCTGGTCATCCGGGCGTCCAACTCGAAGGGGAAGTTGATGCCGTGGATCATCACCACCGCACCGGCGAGGGCAACGCCACCGGAGGCAAGGGCTGCCGGCGTGAAGTTGCCGGCGACGATTTCGGGGTGGTAGAGGAACGAGAACGGAAGAATGAACAGCGGCGCCGAAATTTTGATCGCTTCGATACTCGTCTCCCAGAAGTCGGATCCAGCGATACCGGTCGTGACCGCAACACAGGTCGCAATCGGTGGCGTGAGTCCGGCGAGGATCGCGGCGTAGAACACGAAGAAGTGCGCGGAGAACTCTGGCATGTTGAAGTCGTTGACGAACGCTGGCGCGACAAGTAGTGCGACGATGGTGTAAGCAGCGGTCGTCGGCATACCCAGCCCGAGCAGGATCGAGATGATCATCCCGAGGATGGCAGCGACCCAGAGCTGACCGCCTGAGAGATCAAGTAGCGCCAGCGAGATTGACGTCGGAACGGCCGTTGCAAGGAGGATATCGACAACGCCACCGATCGCCGCAAGAATGATTGCGACGGGGGCAAGGACGACGGCTCCTTCCCGGAAGCCATCACGGGTGTCAATGAGGATCGTCTTCGCACGGGCAAGCAGTGAGTTGGTTCCTGCTTTCCCGGTCGCGACCCGGTATCCCTGGTGGCCCATTGGCACAATCGTTCCCATGATCATCATCGAGACGGCCGTCGCAAGAGCGCCAGTCATGATGGTGTATCCAGCGAATCCGAGCAGGTAGACCAGCAGGGCCAGCGGGACGGCGTAGGTGATCGCATCAAGGAGCATCTCAGAGCGGGGCATTGGATCGTCGAGATACTGTTGGACGGAGGTGTCCTCGACCTGTTTTGAGGCCACGTAGTGAACGGCGATAACGATGGTAACAACGAGGATGACCGCCGGGATGAGCCCGGAGGCGATCACGTCGAAGTAGGTAATGCCCGAGATGAGCGAGGCCATAATGAATGCGCCGGCACCCATGACCGGCGGGAGAACCTGGCCCGATGTCGAGGCGACAGCCTCGATCCCGCCGGAGCTTTTCGGCTTGACGCCGCTTTTTTTCATCATCGGGATCGTGATCGATCCCGTCATGCTGGCGTTGGCCGTCTGGCTGCCGTTGATCGAGCCGACTACGGCACTCGCGACAACGGCCGTCTGGGCAACGCCCGAACTGAGATACTTCGCCGACCGGATCGATAGCTGCATGATGAGATCGAACCCGCCGTAGGCCTTGAGGAGCCCCGCGTACAGCAGGAAGGGGGCGATCCAGGCTGCCGTCAGCTTGTTGAGCTGGCCGATAAATCCGCTGACATCGATCAACAGCACACGGAGCACCCGCTGCCAGGTGAGTCCTGAGTGGCTGAGAACGCCGGGAATAAGATTCCCGAACAGCCCATACCCGATCCCGGCCAGCAACACTGTCAGGAATGTGATGCCAAACGCTCGGTAGGTCAGATAGGCCATCACGATGGTAAACGCGAGGGACATCCCGAGCTGGAGGGTGGTTGTCCGACCCCCGAGGGCGCTGTTAAGCGCGTTGAAGTTAGTAAAGATGTACGTCATTACGGGGATGACGACCAGCGCCGAACCGATGAGCGCGGCCAAGGACGCGTAGTCCTCGGCCTCAATGACATCGATGAGCTCGTTGATTATATACAACAGAAGGATGCCACCGAGGAATGCGACCCCGTACTGGCCGCGGGGCATCAGCTGACTGTAAGCGTAATACAGAACGAGTCCCCAGAAGGGGATCGACCCGTACGTCAGAAGCGACTCGAGAAACTGTTTGTTCCGATCGGTGTTGAGCGTGACCATTGTTTAGGCGTTGCTACGGCGGGCAAGCGGCATGAGGCAAACGGAGGGTGATTGGCGAACCATACGCATGGGAGGTGTGGCGCTTAAATTTCGCCGCGCGTCCAGTCGTCGTTCCAGACGTCGTTCTCTTGGAGATAGTCGGCGACACCCGGATGAATCGGGATCTCGGGGATCACGGCGTCGGTTAGGGACTCGGGCGTGTGGTCGATCGCCGTCGGGTCGGACGCGGAGATTGCGTCGTACTGGTTGACAGCGAGCTCCGCCATCGCGTAGGTCGCATCGGCGGAGATCTCGGGACCGAACGCCCACTGACCGGCGAGCGCCCAGCTGTCGACGGTGTCGGTATACTGGGTAACCTCCTGTTCCCAACCGTAGGGCTCGAAGGTCTGGTGAACGGCACCAGGGTGGTCTTGGATGACCTGGACAAACTCCTCGTCGGTCTGGAGTGCCTGCAGGCCGCCGCCGCTTCGGACATCGACTTCCTGGACCCAACTGGAGAGTTGCACACCGTTGGCGCCATATACCGCCAGCACGTCGGCGCGTCCCTCCTCAACGGCTCCGGGGATGTCGCCCGTATCGAGATTAAGGATCTCGTTTTGGGACCACATGCCGGCTTCCTTGAGGATTTCCTCGGTAAGCAGTCGCGTCCCGAATCCGGGCTGGATGGGGTAGATCGTATAGCCACCGTCCCGCAGGCCCTGGACACTCTGGATGTCCGAACTCTCCATTCCGACCAGGTAGATCTCAAGGGAGGTGAAAATGAAGCCCTGCATTGGCAGGGAGTCAACGGGCTCGTCAGCGAACGGCCCTTCGTCGTTCATCGCCTTCGAGAAGGAGTTGTTGTCGACTCCCATCGCCGGGATGTTACCGGAGTCGAACTCGTAGAGATTCTGCGTCCAGCCCTGGGTCTGTTGAGGGTCGATGCTGATTGACTCGCTGTGTTCGCTGGCCGCACGGGCATACGCCTGCGCAGCCTGCATCGTCGAGCTGCCGGTCGAGGTCGATCCAATAACAATCGTCTCGGGACCACCATCACCACCGCCACCGCTGGAACAACCAGCAAGAGCTACAGTACCGAGCGCACCGGTCGCCTTAAGAACGTCACGTCGATCGATATTATGGTCCGCCATAGACATTAAACCTTGCACGACGATGAATATAAATAATTATTCCTTTAGAGGGGAGCTCGGTGGACAAGTGATCAATTAACCTACCAATGGTAAAAACAACATGATTGTGCAACAAAAGGACAAGAGCGCCCTTACGAATGGTGGGCCGCGTCGACCCGGCTGCCCGCAGCTGCCGAGCTTGTATAAACAAACCAGACGAATATTGCAGCACACGCTCCCGCACCAGCCAGGAGACTCCATCCCGCCCAGTAGCCGACCATGTCGACGGCAAGGCCAAAGACCGGTGGAACAACTAATCCACCGGTCGTGATCGCCAGTTGTCCACCACCGGTTGCCGCCCCGATCTCATCGGGCCCGACGAGTGCACCCAGACACGAGTAATACACGCCGGTGTTTCCAAGCGCAAACGCGCCGAGTGCGCCGAAAGCGAGTGTCGCTCCGAAAAGCGAGTTGACACGCGCGACAACGACAAGAAGGCCGGTGCCAACGAGTATCTGGACTACCAGGACAGC
The DNA here is from genome assembly GCA_041640095.1 of Salinarchaeum sp. Lineage (GTDB taxonomy): Archaea > Halobacteriota > Halobacteria > Halobacteriales > Salinarchaeaceae > CAZFMU01. Next base: position 71,362 of record JBEQAX010000001.1, read on the forward strand.
GGCCGTCCGTCGGTGCTGTCTACCTGGAAGACGATCGCAGACCCAGCCGAAGACGATGCGGCCGACGCTCGCGGTAACCTGTACTAACGCAAGAATCGCCCCACCGGTAGCCACGGACGCCCCGAGGAACTCCTCAACGTACAGAACGGTATAGGCGGTCGTAGTGAAGATGATTGCCCCAACGAAGAAGCCGGCCGCGACAAGCAACAGGTACGGGCGGTTCTGCGAGAGGGCCCGGAAGCTGGGCATCGTCGCCTCGTTGTCGCCATCGGCGGCCGGATAGAGCGTCCAAAATAGGGCGGCAACAATGGCGGCGGCAATCCCGGCGACGTAGAACCCGGCGTCCCAGACCAGCACGCCAGCGATGCCTGTCACAAGGAGCGCGCTCAGGCCACTCCCAGCGGTGACACCAACCTGCTTGACTCCCATAGCGAGGTTCCGGTGGGTGTCGGCGATGCGGTCAAAAATCGCCTTGTTCGTCCCCGGCATCGCCGTGCCATAGAGAATCCCAACAAGGAACACCGCTACGAGTAACGACCAGTAAGACCACGAGAGTGCAACCCCAATCGAACCGAGCGCTAGACCAGCTAAGCCAACCGTGAGTGTCCGCCGTTCGCCGAACCGGTCGGTTGCGACTCCCACCGGCAGCAACGACACCGCGTACCCGAGTGAAAGTGCTGTAACAATCAGTCCAACCAGAAACCGCGAGACGCCGAACTCGCTTCGAAAGAACGGCGTGGCCGCGAAAATCGCGTAGTAGCTGACGCTAGCAGCAATCTGCCAGAGCGTTACCAGGCCGATGAGGCGTTTCGCGGACGAACTCATCGCCGCCCCCACAAGCGATGGCGCGTGGTGGGGACCCCCGTCCGATCAGTCCCGACGATTGACATCGACACGGTCGCGAATCTGCTCGAACGAGCCAGTCTCAGCGAGTTCCTCAATGCGTTCTTGAAGATGTTCCTCGCACAGGCCGACTTTGATGCCGTCGGATTCGGCCGCGTATGCGGCCGGATTCTCACAGTAATGACACTGCATGAAGTCACCGTTGATTGGCCGCGATAGAGTTTGAATGCTGTGGCTCGCCGCGATCAGGTATCGTGTCGTTCAATGGCCGTACGGAGCGCCCGATACTCCGAGGTGTTAACGCCAGCGCGGCCAAGCCGGTCATCGTGAGCATCCGAGCCACCGGTTGGAAGTAACTCGGTGGTCGAAAGCAGCCGGTCAATCCAAGCTGTGTCGACCGGTCGGCCATAGGGGTAATGACGTTCGATGGCATCAAGCCGGTGGGCGAGTTCAAGCGCTATCTCAGGAGTATCATACCGGAAGGGGTGAGCAAGACTGACCACGGCGCAGGCACCGGTGAGTAACTGCCGGCCGCGTTCGAAGGAGGGAATCGCCCGCGAGCGATAGCAGGGGTCCCCGCGACCGATGAGCGTCTCAAAAGCGTCTGTCTCGTCGTGCTGACAACCCGGATGTGATGCGATGGCGCGAGCGATATGTGGTCGACCGATACCGTCGAACGGTTCGATGTCAAGCGTAATGCCGAGTTGGTCTTCAACGCACTCAATCATTGCAACCGCGCGCTGGCGGCGATCCGCAGCAAGCCGCTCGCATTCGCGACGCAACGCGTCAGTCGGAGTGACGCCGTAGCCAAGCAGGTCAACGCGCGCACCGGCGTCTGTCTCAACTCGGAGTTCGATTCCACGAATGACTGTCACCCCCTCCCGTTCGACGAGTGGCCCGCTGAGGTCAGCGTGAAACCGGTCGTGGTCGGTCAGCGCAACAGCATCCAGTCCAGCGTCAGCGGCGGCCGCTGGGATGGCTGCCGGCGATAGCTGGCCGTCAGAGCGCGTTGTATGGACGTGAAGGTCGGCTACCGGCATACATGTGCTTGGCACCACAGCTGGTTAACGCTCTGGGGGGTGTAAAGTGATACTGGCGTCAAACGGAAAATATTTATAATTATCTTTAGAACGGATTTGATATGCAACTGAATGGTACGGCCGAGCGGATCAACGCCGAAAGCTATCCTGTGACGACTGAGGAACTCATCGCCAAGCACGGCGATCACGAAATCGAACACCAGGGCGGCACCGAGTGCCTGCAGGAGGTGCTTGAACGGACAGAGTCTGAGGTCCACTATACCCCGGACGATGTCGTGTTCAGCATCTACTCAGGAGTGTCGGGCGACGCCGTTGGTCGTCGCGGGTACTGCGACCGGGATCCAACCCCACCGGGCGTGCCACGCGAACAGCTCTCGTTCTGAGGCCCCCTGTTTTCGTTACCGAGAGCGTGGTCGATAGCTACGCGTAGACCGTGTTGAACAGACTACGGCAGAGAACGACGCATCGTTGGCGTGATCGATCGTTACATTCAATACAGACACCGTGCAACACGAGACCGGTTATCATGTCATTGGGTGCCTATGACGAAGACGAGCACGAGCGTCGTGAGGAAAAGTCAACACACGTTGACGCTGCCTTCGACGATCATCGCCAGGTATATCGAGGCACCGTCGAGTACGACGCCGGCGAGTCCACAGAGGACCTGCTTGACACCTTCGAGGACATCAAATCGTGACAGCTGCCTCGTCTAGACGGCGAGATACTCACCCCGAAGAAAAGTAGCCAGCCCGACCTTGACGGGGAACAGGTTATTCTCTGCGCATCCCCGAGTCACAACCATGGCAACCAAGGAGTGTGTGGGGTGCGGGCGGTCGGTGCAGATCGCTGGTGGGGTCGGAACCTTATGGTCCTTTGATGGCGGCGGCCCCGAGGGCATGACTCTTGAGCTGAGCGACGGAACCGAGGCATTTCTGTGCTTTGCGTGTATCGAGACCCTTCCGGAGGATCCGACCACAGCGGACATCGCCGACCTACCGGAGCGAGACAACGGTGCAGTGGTCGATGACGGAGGAAGCGATATCATCCTCGCCGGACTCATTGTTGGAGGGATCGTTGCGGGACTTGCGACCCTTGTGACTGGTAAGGTGGGGGTGTGGGGATCGGTCGGGTTCGCGGCTGGCTTTGGGACGGTTATCGCAATCGGTCGTATCAAAGAGTACCGAACCGGGTGAACGTGGGCCGTGGTGTCCACCGAGAGACACGCTTTTTGTGGTCGCAGCCCGAGTTTATCGTAATGGATTCGGCCGCACTCCTTGATCTCCTCGGAAACGAGAACCGGCGACGGATCCTCCGGTTACTCGCCCAGCGGCCGTGTTACGTGACCGAAATCAGTGACTATCTTGGCGTGAGCCCGAAGGCCGTCATCGACCATCTCCGCAAACTCGAGGATGCCGGACTCGTTGAGAGTCGCGTTGATGAGGGGCAACGAAAGTACTTCCACATCGCGCGGAATATCCGACTTGAGATCAGCGTGTCACCGTACGGGTTCGGGGCACGGAGTGCCTATCCCGCCAGTCGAAACTTCGATATCACGTCTTTCCGGCACCTCTCGGTCGATGTCGAGGGGCAGATCCCGGAGGAGCCGGGGCGACTCGTGCGACGGCTCGATCATCTTGAGGAGCTCGAAAACGAGCTGTCGATGCTCCAGCGATGGGTGCAAGGGCGCATCACCGACACGATCGATTCGCTGACCGAGCACCTCAATGCAGACACCGATAACGGCCGGTTGTACGCGGACATCCTCGTCGCGTTGATTGATGGTCCACAGACAACAGACGATCTCAGCGCCCGAGTAGAGGCGCCGCCGGACCTCATTGAGGAGGCGACGCGATCACTCGCCAACCAGGGCCTAGTACACCACGGCCCTCGGGGTTGGTACCTTGTCGATCGGTCCTGAGGCAGGTCACAGCTCCTGTGTCAAGCCCGCTTTGAGGTCACGACCGAAGTACAGACCAAGCGCGCTGAGAACGAGGCCGGCAGCCGCCCCGACAAGGGCAAGTTGCGGACCGGCACCGAACGCCATCGCCTCAAGCATGTTACCACCGAGAACGCCAGCGACGCCCAGGCCGGCTCCAACAGTTCCAGCCGGGAGATAGCCGATACCCGAGAGAAGGCCCAACAGGAAGGCGCCGGCAAACAATCCGATGGGTCCTCCAACGAGCGGAACGACGGCGCTCGCAACGACAGCCGGGATCGCAAGACCAGCGACGGTCATCACCCCGGTCTTGAGAAGACTGTCGCGCGAGAACCGGCGATCGTCGGCCGACGATTCGGAGGCCGAATCATCATCGGTGAACTCTCCGACAAGGTCGTCATCAATGGCAGTGGTGGGACGCTCACGCTGCTCCGACCGTTCGGACATGGACGTGATTGGAGATGGACGCTCAAGGGTGTTTTCCCGTCGAGTCGATCAGACGGGACGTACTCACGACCTGACGTTTCGGCCGATCGCGGGGCCGAAGGACCCATCGAAGGGTGCCTGAATATTCGCCTCAGGAGCCACGTAGACGAGGTCACCACGAACAAGGGTGGCCAGCGGAAACACCCCATCCTGCCCGGCAAAGGGCGTCCATGAGCAGGCCGAGTGTAGCTGTTCACCGTCGATCTGTGTGACTCGATCAAGATCATACAGCGCCAGATCGGCGTCCCGGCCGGGTTCGATCCGCCCTTTCGCGGGGAGATCGAAGACCTCTGCTGGGGTGGCGGCAACGAGATCGCGAACGCGTTCGAGTGACAGTCGGCCGTCGCGAACGGCTGCCAGAAGAAGCGGGACCATCGTTTCAACCCCTGGAACGCCACTCGGCGCGTCGGTCAGCGACTGCTGTTTCTCTTCACGCGTGTGCGGTGCATGATCAGTGGCCATCAAGTCGACGGTACCGTCGGCGATACGCTCGAAGACAGCCGAACGGGCCGATTCCGACCGAAGCGGCGGATTCATGCGTCCAAAGGTGCCTAATTCAGCGGCATCTTCCCGGGAGAGAAACGCGTGATGAGGCGTGACTTCACAGGTCACATCGGTCGCTGCAGCAGCACGATCGATTGCCTCGGGGGTAGAGGTGTGGGCGACGTGCAACTGGGCGTCCGCGTCCGCGGCGACGGATATCGCGCGTTCGACGGCAGTAATTTCGGCCGCTGGCGGTCGGTAACGACTCCATCGATCGGCATCCGCATCGCGGCCGATCCCCGTCGCTCCGTCGAGGGCCGTCGGATCGAAGTGGTCGCTGTCCTCAGCGTGGACAGTCACGGGGATATCGGCTTCGCTGGCATGCCTAACGGCGGCGACGAACGTCTCGTCGGCGATACCCATCGACCCCGTCGAGTCGGCCATGAAGACCTCTCCAAGCGCAAATAGCGGCCGCTCAAGGAGCGTCTCTGGCTCCCAGGCATCGGTCACACCGCCGTTGATACCATAATCGACGAGTGACTCAGCGGCGCGGATGGCCTTCTCGTCGAAGGCACTACCCGAGATTGTCGGCGGGTTAGTGTTTGGCTGATCGACGACTGTCGTTACTCCACCGGCGGCTGCCGCCCGACTGCCGGAGTGGAAGGTCTCCTTGTGTTCATAGCCTGGTTCACGAAAGTGGACGTGGACGTCAATCGCGCCAGGCATGAGCGTCCGTCCCGCCGCATCAAGGAGTACCTCATCCTCGCGCAGAGCGAGTGACTGCTCGACGGCAGTAATCGATCCGTCGGTGATACGAATGTCACGGCGGCGGCCGTCGGGCAGCTGCGCAGCGGTGATCAGCATCGTGTCCGCAACTGGACGGTCCCGACTCCTAAAACACTCGTTTGGATCGGTCGCCGCAGCAGATGACTTTTTCACCAGAGATGGAATACCCCTTCGAGATGCTGACGATTCCGAGCACGGCGCTGGAACGCTTTGAGTTGGTGACCCGGTTCAACTCACCATACGTTGCTCACGACCGCGGCCGGGCAGTTGATCTGTATCCACCGACAGGACGCGCCCCGTCACCGGTCGCCGGGACAGTGCTCGACCACCTGACGGTTGAGACGCCGTCTCGTCCGTATGCGGCTCCTGAGGATCACCTGCTGCTTATCGAGACCGAGGCCCCACGATACCGTCTCGAAACCGGCCAACAGGCGATCGTTCGTGTCATGCACGTCGAACCGACCGTGGCTATCGGTGAGCATGTGTCGGTTGGCGACTCGCTGGGGCGGCCGATCCGGTCGGGATTTTTTGCGCCGTGGGTTGACAATCATCTCCACGTTGGCTTTCGGCGGCCAGACGCAAATCTCGCCCGAGCGTCCGGGTCGCTTCCGCTGTCGCTCGATATCGAGGTCGATCCGCTCAGGTGGGACGGGACCGGCGTTGTACGTGAAGTCGGAGAGACATTTGTGATGCTTGATGCGCCGACCCATCCGGCACCCGGCGACCGGTTTGTTGGGATCGGGACGCCCGATGCCGGTGTTGTCCTCGATGGAGGGCTTCCACACTTCGAGCGTGGCGGAACCTTCGGACAATCGGCACCAACAGTACAACTGCTCGGGGCAACCTTCGAGCGGACCGATGACGGAACCTTCCCTTGGACGGATCGAACCGTCTGCGTCAACGGTGATCCAGTGCTGGGCCTCTCGTTGTTCGCCGCCCGAACAGATCGGTTTGGCGCGCGGATTATCTGTCCGGATCGGACATTCGAGGTGGGCGAAGAACTCACCGTCACAATCGCGTGAGAATCAAAGCGTCCTGACGGAGATTTGAACTCCGGTCCCGGGCTCCGCAAGCCCGGAGGATAGTCCACTACCCTATCAGGACTCACCTATACCTACTGCGGATCCAATTAAATGGATTTCGGTCTGTCCACCGCCCGGCAATCCAAAGACAACGCTTATGCGCCGGGTAACCGAGTGCATCCATGATATGGGGGTTATCGAAGAGATATACGAGGACCTAGACGCGGACATCTCTCTTGAGGATTACCGCGAGGCGGTTGACGAACGGGTCGAGAAGATGGCCGGACTCGCGGACGAGGAAACAGCCGCCATGCTCGTCGCCCACGAACTTGATGAGTCTGGCGGCACGGTCGACGGGATCGCGGATATCGATGCTGGCATGGACGAGGTCCAGTTCGTCGGGAAGGTCATCTCGGTGGATGAGATCCGGACCTTTGACCGCGACGACGGGGACGCCGAGGAGGGTCACGTCCTCAATGCCGAACTGGCCGACGAGACCGGGCAGACGCGGGTCGTCTTCTGGGATGCACAGGCGCGGGATGCCGATGAGTCGCTGACAACCGGAGAGACTCTCCGAATTAAGGGGCGGCCCACCGAGGGCTACTCCGGGGTTGAGATCAACGTAACCGCTGTCGAACCGGCCCCCGATGTCGAGATCGATATCCGTGTTGATGATACCTATCAGATTGAGGAACTCAGCCTTGGACGTTCGAATGTGAATGTCGCCGGACGCGTCCTCGACACCGAGTCAGTCCGGACGTTCGAGCGGGACGATGGCTCGGAAGGCCGCGTTGCGAACTTCACCCTCGGCGATCCGACGGGACGCGTCCGGGTCACCTGCTGGGATGGGATGGCCGATGCCGTTGAGTCGCTGACTGCCGGACAGTCCATCGAGATTGTTGACGGTTATACGCGTGAGCGGGACGGTGACCTTGAGGTACACGTCGGCGACCGCGGGGCGGTCGAACCGCTTGAAGAGCCGATCGAATACGATCCGGAGGCGACACCGATCGAAGCCGTCGAACTGGACCAGACGGTCGATCTGATGGGCGTTGTTCGGTCGACCGACCCGAAACGGACCTTCGATCGCGACGACGGCAGCCAAGGACAAGTGCGGAACCTTCGGATCCAGGATGATACCGGATCGATCCGGGTGGCGCTGTGGGGCGATCACGCCGACCGCGATATCGGACCTGGTGATACCATCGCTGTCACCGATGTGCAGATCCAGGATGGCTGGCAGGACGATCTTGAGGCCTCGGCAAACTGGCGATCGAGTGTTGTTCCGCTCGGCGACAACGCGATGGCGGCTGGGGGTGCCGACGATACCGCCGAATCAACAGACGAGGAGGGAATCGTGCTCTCCTCATTTGAGGACACGACCGCAGAACGTACGTCGAGTGATACCAACGAAGACGCGGAGTTTACCGGGGTGGTTGTACAGCCCGGTGATCCAGTGATCGTTGATGATGGCGAACGCACAGTCACCGTTGAGACAGCGGCTGATGTCGGACTAGGCGACGAGGTAACCGTCCGGGGACAGTGGCTCGACACAGATCGGATCGATGCTGCGGACATTGTACAAACGTGATGTACTCGAGAGACTCACAAAGCGACGGAAAGGATTAAGACGACGACCGGCCCGAACGTTGGGTATGAGTGTCGAGTTACCGTTCGCCCCGGTGGACGGGATCATTCGGCGGAACGTCGGAGACCTTCGTGTCAGTGCCGACGCCGCCGAACAGCTGGCAGAACGGATTCAGACCCACGGGGCGGCGCTCGCCGAGGAGGCGGCCGAGCAGGCGACCGCCGACGGGCGAAAGACGCTGATGGCAGCCGATTTTGACATCGAACACGTCCCCAAAAAGAGTGAAGTCGCTCTCCCGATTGCGCCCGTCGACCGGATCGCGCGCCTCCGAATCGACGACTCATACCGGGTATCAATGGATGCCCGCGTTGCACTAGCGGCACAGCTGGAATCCTACGCCGACGAGATTGCCGACGCTGCTGCCGTGTTGACACACCATGCGGATCGGCGAACGGTCAAGGCAGAGGATATCGAGACCTACCTCGAACTGATTGACTCCCAATGAGATGAACTACGGGTTCAGCGAGACGTGTCTCGCACACGAAACCGGGCCCCGACACCCCGAGAATCCCGATCGGCTCCGGGCGATCAAGGAGGGCCTCAAACGTCGACACGGCGTTTCGTACGTCGAGGCGGACCCGGTCGACGATGCCACGCTTACAGCCATCCATGACCCCAAGTATATTGAGGATATCAAGCGATTCTGCGCGGACGGGGGCGGAAAATGGGATCCCGATACAATCGCCGTCGAGGAAACCTGGGAAGCGGCGCGGGCAAGCGCCGGACTCGCGCAGTGGGCGGCCACAGAGGCCCTCGACGGGGCCCGCGGGCGCCAGACACCGTTCTCGCTCGGTCGTCCACCCGGACACCACGCCATCACGGACGACGCCATGGGCTTTTGTTTCGTGAATAACGTCGCGGTTGCCGCGCAGACTGCACTCGACAGCGGCGCCGACCAGGTCGCAATTGTCGACTTTGATGTCCACCACGGCAACGGGACAGAGGAGATTTTCTATGACCGTCCGGAGGTGTTCTTCTCCTCGATCCACGAGGCTGGGATTTATCCGGGATCCGGCGACCTGACCGACATTGGGACTGGTGGGGCCGAGGGCCGAACGCTCAACGTACCCCTCCCGAAGGGCGCCGGTGACGCTGCCTATCAACAGACCATCGAGCGGGTGATTGCCCCTGGGGTGCGGGCGGTCGACCCGGATGTGCTGCTCATTAGTGCCGGCTTTGACGCCCACGAGTACGATCCCATTTCGCGAATGACCGTCAGCAGCGAGGGGTACGGCGCCATCGTCGCAAAACTACAGCGCCTCGCGACGGAGTTGGACATCGGCCTGGGAGTGATCCTCGAAGGCGGATACGATCTTGAGGTACTCGCCAGTGCCATTGGAACCGTTCATGAAGTCTTCGACGGGTACGAGCCAGCGGCCACCACCGATGATCCTGCCGACGAGATTGAAGAGCGCATCGCGGAGATTGTCGACACCCATCCGCTGCTGACGGACGAGACGTGAGTCGGCCGATCAGATCGACGGGTCGAAGTGCTTGGCGAAGGCCGTCTCAAAGCGCGGTAGTAACGAAGTGACAGACTCACCGGAGCGGATCGTCCGCTCCTCCGCAAGCGCGGTCGAGATCGCCGCTCCGTGTTTGACATCAAGAAGCTGGTCACTCTCAAGCCACGCGATGGCCGAGCGGATGTCGCGTGGGCGTTCGACGATGTACCGGTTACCGTCCAGAAACGGCCCATAGACGTCCGGATCATCGGCATACTTTTCGAAGAACGTCTCGGCGTGCTCCGGAACGTGGACAGGCGGGCCGGCGTGTCGCTCAACCGCTGGTCGCTCAGCGACCGACAGTTCAACGAAAATGAGTCCCTCGTTGTCGATGGCCGCCGTTGTCGCACGGAGGGGATCGAACCCCTGACGGTCAAGCCCATCAACGATTCCCTGACGCGAGGTACGCAGTTGTGGATAAAGGTCGTCCTCAATCAACTCGGGAAGCGGAAACACAAGCGCAACGGGTGTGGTGTCGCGTCGCTCAAGATGCGTCCGGAGTGCCGATGGTGTAATCGAGGGAGACGGAGACGCCTGAAAGAACGATACGTCCGGGGCTGCGAGAAACTGCCGGGCGTAGTGTTGAAACCGGGCGAGACTTTCCGCCGAGAGGACGGCAGCGACATTACGATTAGGATCGGTCGGATCGATGACGACCAAGGGATCATCGAAGCTGGCCTGACCGTGGCCGGCCGGATCAAGGCGTACCGGTGGTTGCCAATCGACGGCGGCCTCTAAAAGCGCTCGTACGCCACCGTACTGCAAAATAAGCAACTCAACAAGATAGCCGCTGAATCCCTGAGTTCGCAGGTCGCTCCCGTAGACGCCGACCCCTGAGCAAAATCCCTTGGTGAGTCGGACGCCGGCAGCCAGAGACGGATCAAGGCGTTCGGAGAGATACTCGTCGTGAAACGGAGTCCGGTCAACGGCCGACCGGATCTCCGATGCCGAGGGCACGTCATAGCACGGAACGATATCCACGTCAAATCCACGAAAGGTGCCGGTCACGTAGGGGTGTTCAGCGTACTCCTCTCGACCGTCGGGGAGGACCGCGTGTCCAACGGCCAACCCGTGTCGGCGGAGTGCATCACGATCAAGCGTCGGAGCGAACCGAACAAACAGATCGATATCGCGGTCGCCCGATACCCACGTATTACGTGCTGAGGACCCAACGTGGACGATATCGGCCTCGACATCACGCCGCTCAAGGGCGGCCTCGGCGCGGGTAACCAACGTTTCGGTGACCGCTTCGAGTTCCGCGCGTTCGGCTGGCGCCGGGTCAACCAGCTCGCGTGCGCGGTCGAGCACCGTCGCCACGTCGTCAGTCATCACTGATGATACCGCGCCGTCGGTGGAAAACATGTCGGTGCGCGCCAGCGAGAAAGCGAAACCCTAATCAAAACACTCCGGCCAATAATCCGGTGCGGGCCGCCATAGCTCAGTTGGTAGAGCACCACGCTGTTAACGTGGTTGTCCCAGGTTCGAGTCCTGGTGGCGGCGCTACGACAGGTCGGCCTCGACCGGCGATTCTTCTTCGTGTGTCTCGGTGGTTCCAAAGAGATCATCAAAGACCTTCGACTGCGCCGCCGCGAGGTGCTCAGCAAACGTCGAAGGGCAGATATCAAGACGGTCAGCCACCTCGGTCGCGTTGGCTTGTCGGGGATACTCGAAATATCCCATCGCATGGGCTGTCCTGAGCACCTCACGCTGACGGGCGGTGAGCCGTCCGCGGTCGATCGGAACCAACTCGGGGCCATCAGCGCGTGAGACATTTTCCCGGGCGATCGTACGGATCGACACGTCCGCAAAGGCATCACGCAGCTCCGAGAGGAGCGTGCTAAAGTCTGCCCCATCGACAAGGTGGAGCGTTACGATAAGTTGCCCATCGCCGACGCGCACATCGGAAATTGGGTGGCCGTGGTCCTCGATAAACTGACAGGGGCAATCGGCCCCGTCGCGAACAAACTCGTAGATCCCTTCGTCGTCGTACTCAAAGACCGGGTGGATCGAATCAGGAAGCGTATCGACCGGCCCGGAGAGCGCAAACTGCTCGACAACATCAGACTCTCCCACTCCCCAGGTGACCCGGTCGGCGGCGGTTCCGGTCTCCGCGGTGAGTTCGGCGACCGGGCACGGATCTGCTGGTTCGATCGTTAGCTCGACGCGAACGCCTCCCATAGATGATGTATAGCTGGCCCCAACATGAAGGGTTCGGGGTTCCAGCAAAACAGCCTCGCCGCGAGCGCGCAGCATCGAACAAAAAACCCGCCGAGACCCCACATATTATGGTGACCGATCATAGACAACTCAACTAGGACCACACATGTTCAACTACAACGAGCGTCGTTCGTCTATGCCGGTGCCGCGGTCCTGGCGGCTGTTGTTGCCCGCCTGGATTTCGGTGGCGGCGGTAACCATTCTGGTTGGGGGGATCCGAGCGGTCGGGTATGAGATCCCGATGACCGCGCAACTGCTCGGATACCTGATCGGGTTGGTCGCGATCAACCTCCCACACGGTGGCTTCGAAAACCTCCAAAACCTCCGGACGCGGACGGCTCGCTTTCAGGCGCTGTACGCACTCGTGTTTGTCGCAATGGTGAGCGCGTTCGTCGGACTGCTCATCTGGAACCCAGTAGTGGGTGTCGGCCTGATGATCGCTGTTGCCTGTGTCAAGGGCGGACTCGGCGGGCTCGCCGTTCTTGATGCCGTAACCGGCGCCGACCACCTACAAGGGCGACTCCAGCGGTGGCTGGGGGCAGCCGTTCGGGGCGGGGTCGTCATGCTCGTTCCCTACCTGGCATTTCCCGAGACATTCAGACAGTACACCGGCTACATGGTTGAGGTCTTCGACGGCTCCCTCGCTGCAGCGCCCTACGCGTTCCACCCGCTTTCCTACCAGATCCTGCCGGTCGCGATTGCACTCGGAGCGATTGGACACATTAGCCTAGGCTATCTCCGCGATCCCGGGACGGGGACCTGGGTCGCTGACGCAATCGAAACGCTACTGCTCATCGCATTCTTTGCGGTCGTTCCAGTTGTGCTCGCCGTCGGACTGTACTTCCCGCTGTGGTACTCCGCTCGGCAGGTTGCACGGTCAGCGGCCGTCGATGATGACCGACCGGTCGCAGATGGCGCCTGGATGGCCGCCGACGGCAAGGGAGAGCACTTCGCCTCCGTGCTGAACTGGAGTATGTTCATTGTCGGTGGCGTGTTCACAGGCTTGCTGATCGCTGGACTCTACGTGGTTGCTCCGGAGCCCGTACTGGCCGTCACAGGCGACCTCGGCGGCTGGGAGGCCATTCTCGCCGGGGGTGTGGTCTTCTATACCATCTTCGTGAGCATCATCGCGCTGCCCCACATCGTGGTTGGCGGGATGATCGACCGACAGGGCATCTGGTTCGTTCCGTAATCAGAACACCCCTGACTTTAGTTGGGACTCGACTTCGGCAAGGTCATGCTGGTCGGACGGTGACTACATCCTGTGGGTACGTGGTCATACGGACGGACGGTGTTGGCGGCCAGTACAGCGGCATTTTTCGCGACAATGGTGGCCCGGCTGGCGATCAGTCCAGTTGTTCCGGCCATCGGATCTGATCTTTCGGTCTCGAATACGGCCATCGGACTGGCGCTTTCGGGCATGTGGCTGACGTATGCGCTCGCTCAGTTTCCGAGCGGACTACTCGGTGACAAGATCGGTGAGCGACGGGTCATCATCATCGCTGTCGGTGGGACCGCCGTGACGAGTCTTGGGATCGCCGTTGCCCCGGCTTATCCAGTATTTGTCGTTGCCGTGATTGCACTTGGAGCCGTCGCCGGATTACACTACAGCCCCGCAACGACACTACTGACGCGGACGCTACCAAATACGGGGTCGGCTATCGGGATTCACGGCGCTGGCGCGCCAATCGCCGGTCTACTCGCCCCAACACTCGCTGGGATTGTTGGCGCTCGATACGGATGGCGTCCAGCGGTGGCAATCGGCGTTCTCGCCGCCGCCCCCGTCGTTGTTGCCTTCGCCTGGAGCGTGCGGTCAGTTAAGCCCACCCACCCCGAAAAGCAGATCCGCGATCGGATCGAGTTGGCACCACTTCTTGAGTTGCTTACCCGCCCGGCGATTGCACTCACCACGGGACTAGCCGTTTGCGGCGCGTTCGTCTGGCAGTCGACATCATCGTTCCTGCCGGCGTTTCTGATCGAGTATCACGGGTATCGTGAACCGGCCGCTGGTGCGATGTTCTCGGTGTACTTCGCAGTGCAGGGACTCGGGCAGCCAGCGATCGGCTCGCTTTCAGACCGGATCGGCCGGTATTCCGCGGCCGCCGTTGCGGTTGCCGCCGGAGTGATTGGCTACGGGTTGTTCGTGGTGGCGACTGATCAGTGGCAACTGCTAGTGGCCGCTACACTCGCGGGGATCGCGATGAGCTGGGGAGCGGCGCTGTTACCGAACATCATGGACCACCTAACAGAGGCCGAACGTGGACTAGGCTTCGGGCTAATTCGGACGACATACATGGTTCTTGGCGCGTCGGGGAGTCTCATCACAGGATGGGTCTCCGAGCAGTTCGGCTGGCAGGCGGCATTTCTCCTCCTCACGGCCCTTCTCGGAGGCTTCCTGGTCGTCTTGGTTGGCTGGCTCGTGCGGATCCACTTGCGGACACCGCCGACAGGCATTCCCGAGAGCGGAGATTGATCTACGAAGCCGGCACCAGGGGGGCGCATGAACAAGGTGAACGGCCGGTGGCCCACCGCGTAGTGATCGGTATCGAGACGACTGATGGATATGACTTGTACCGGCATTCGTGGGATGAGACAGAGCCAACGCCCGGAAGATGCCTACATAACGGGTGGCGTCCGCCGGTCGACACGCGACAAGCCGAGGCCCTCTCGCGCGTGGAGGTATACAACCGGATCGACTGGCTTCTTGATGCGTACCTCTATGTGGTCTCCGAGACGGGGGTTGAGACTAGGGTCCTCGTACCGCTACGCATCGAAGCCGGGGTCCCTGGGGAAGCAACGGCTGACGGTCCGGGAGCGGCACTGATGCCGACGGATACGACCGGACGATACCTTCGGGACCGGATGACTGGGGCACGAGAGAGCTGTGGGTTGTTAGTCGACGCGTATGGGGTCGACCGATCGGACGCTGAGGCCGCGCTCCGAGAGATAGTGACCGACTGGAGTGACGACGTAATCGTTCATGAGCCAGGACAGTAAGCGAACCGAGCCAATCGGAGCGCCTTATGCCGTTGGGTCCGTACCAAGTCAAATACGTGACACGGACGCTTGCCGATCCGACGCCGGAAACGGCGCGCGACCTTCTTGAGTCTGGGCTGACGGCAGACGGGCTCGTGACGGCCTTCGGCCGGTGTGTCGTTGATTACGAGGGTCGAGCGAGCAGTACACTTGGCCCTGGTGATCGCCACCTGATGCTCAAGCCTGATGGGACCGCACTAGTCCATACTGACACCGAGCAGCAACCGGTGAACTGGCAGCCACCAGGTGGAGATCACAAGATCAGCGTTGAGGCCGACCGGCTGGTAGTCGAGAGCCTCCGGTCGAACCCAGAGGAGACACTCGAAGTAACATTTCGGTCAGTTACACACGCTGGCGCCTTCTCGGTTACCGACGAGGCAGAGTTACGGCTTACCGGGACAGAGGCGGATCTCAAAGCGCGGATTCTTGAAACTCCCGGGCTTATCGAATCAGGGTTTCAACCACGGGCGACCGAGCGACAGACAGCCGTTGGAGCAATCGATATCTATGGCATCGATGACGATGGACGAACGGTCGCTTTAGAACTCAAGCGCCGCCGGGTGGGACCGGACGCAGTCGGACAACTCAAGCGCTACGTCGAAGCTCTCAACCGCGAGCTGCACGCCGGAGCACGTGTCCGGGGGATTTTAGTTGCCCCGTCGATCACCGATCGGGCTCATCGACTGCTTGCCGAAGAGGGCCTTGAGTTCGTCGCCCTCGATCCCAAGCCATAGGACGGCTACGGCTCAAGGCGATCCTGAAGGGTGGCGAGTTCATTGAGCGCCTCAAGTGGCGTCATACTCGCGAGATCAAGGTCACGGAGTCGCCGCTCGATCGTCGGATTAGCATTGTCGGACACCGCTGTTGGCGGGGCTTCACCGGACTCGCCCAGAAGCGTCCGGGCTCGTTCGACGACGGTCGGCGGGAGTCCGGCCTCGCGTGCCACTTCAACGCCGTAGGAGGCTTCCGCAGCCCCAGGAGCGATCTCGTGGGAGAACTCGACGGTTGAGCCGTCTTGCGTGGCGGCAAAGTGGAGATTATGCGCTTCGGCAAGTTGATCAGCCGTCGCCGTGAGGTCGTGGTGGTGTGTCGCAAACAGGGTGAGCGCGCCGAGGCGGTCGTGGATGTATTCGGTAATCGCCCGGGCGATTGCGAGACCATCGGCAGTGCTGGTACCGCGGCCGACCTCATCGAGTAACACTAGCGACCGCTCATCGGCTGCGCGGAGGATCTCGGCGAGTTCAAGCATCTCAATCATAAACGTCGAGCGCCCACCCGCAATGTCGTCGTTCGCTCCGACGCGAGTGAATACCCGCTCAAGCGGTGTGAGCTTAGCGGCTGATGCCGGCACAAAACTGCCGGCCTGGGCAAGAATAACAATCAACGCCACCTGCCGCATGTAGGTAGACTTGCCGCTCATGTTCGGACCAGTGATAACCGCCAGCCGACGATCGGGTTCGAGAGTAGTGTCGTTTGGGACAAAGGCATCCTGGCGCGCCTCAACAATAGGGTGTCGGCCCGCCTCGATCTCAATGCGAGGGGGCGTCTCACTGGGATCGAGAATCTCTGGGCGGACATACTCGCGAGTTGCCGCGGTAGTCGCCAGCCCTGCAAGCGCGTCAAGTCGGGCAATCGCATCGGCGAGTGCCTGAAGACGGCGTACCTCCTCGGCGATTGTACTACGGAGGTCACAGAACAGGTCATACTCGCGCTCGTCGGCACGCTGTTCGGCCCGGACGATCTCGGTCTCGCGACTCTTGAGTTCGGGCGTGACGTACCGCTCGGCGTTTTTAAGCGTCTGTCGACGCTGGTAGTCCTCCGGCACGCGATCGAGATTCGCGTTGGTTACCTCGATGTAGTAGCCGTGAACGTCGTTCGACCCAACCTTTAGCGAGTCAATGCCGGTGCGCTCACGCTCGCTGGTCTCAAGCTCCTCAATCCACGCCTTCCCAGACCGCTCGGTTTCGCGCAACTGATCAAGCGTTTCGTCGTAGCCGTCCTTGATGAGGTCGCCTTCGGTAAGTTCCTGCGGCGGGTCAGAGCGGATGGCCTCCTCAATCGCCGTCCGGATGTCTGTGAGCGGATCAAGGTCCGTCGCGACCGCGTTGAGTGTGTCATTATCGAGTGCGTTGAGCGTCTCGCGGAGAGTCGGGACTGCCGCCAGTGTGGTTGCCAGCGAGCGGAGATCACGGGCATCGGCCCGGCCCCGGGCGATTCGTGCGGCCAGCCGTTCGATATCGTAGACATTCTCAAGCGCCTCTCGGATGTCCTCACGGGCCGAGACAGCACCGACCAGCCCTTCGACTGCATCATGCCGGTGGCTGATACGGGTCGGTTCGCGGAGCGGACGACGGAGCCAGTCGGTCAACCGGCGGCTGCCCATCGCCGTAACTGTCGCATCGACGACGGCCTCAAGCGTCGCGTCCTCGGCCCCACGGACACCACGACGTTCGAAGAGTTCGAGACTTCGTGCAGCGACAGCATCCAGCAGCATGTATTCGCGAGGATCATACCGCTGGAGCTGGGTGATGTACGCAAGCTGTGGCGGGGCATCCGGGTCCTGGGTGGTGTCGGCGACAGCTTCGGCGGCTGTTGCGTCGGCAGCCGGGCGTCCTCCACGAGTATACTCGGCGTAGGCCAGCAGAGCACCGCAAGCGCGGACCTCGGCTGGGTGAGCAAGCATCGTCTGTGGGTCGCCGAAGTAGGCAGCGACACGGCCGCGGGCATAATCGGGATTGAACGCGGGAGGATATCGCGAGACGGCGTACTCAAGATCATCTGCCAACGCCGGATCGTCGGTAATGAGCTCCGCGGGATCGAACCGGGCTAACTCGTCCGCAAGAAGCGACCACGAAGAGAGTCCAGTCGCGACGAATTCACCGGTCGACACATCAAGAATTGCCAGCCCGTAGGTATCCGCCTCATGCACGAGGCAGGCGACGAAGTTGTTGGCGTCACCGGCGAGGAGTTCGGTCTCGGTTACCATCCCTGGGGTGACAATTCGGGTAACCGCTCGCTCGACAACGCCGGAGACAGCGTCTGGGTCCTCGACTTGGTCTGCGATAGCGACCCGATATCCCGCATCGAGTAGCGTATCGATATACGATTCGGCGTTGTCAATCGGAATGCCCGCCATCGCGTAGGTACCGGTGCTGTCCGATCGGCTGGTCAGAGTGATTTCAAGGAGCCGCGCAATCGTCTCGGCGGCCTCACAGAAAGCCTCGTAGAAGTCACCAACCTGAAAGAGTAAGAGACAGTCGTCGTAGGCCCGCGCGAGTTCGTCGTACTGCGAGAGCATCGGCGTGAGGTCGTCGCGCCGTTGCTCCATCTTCTCGGGTGGGCCCAAAGCCGGATCCATATCCGATGGCGGGGCACTCGATCCGGTTAATCCCTTTCGTCGGCGTCGAGATAGTCGGCTTGGACGGCAACGACCTCACTCGAATCCGCGCACGCGGCGTACCGACGAAGCGGTTCGTCGTTATACTCAAGAAAGGTCGGCCCCCACGCGAAAGGTTCGAGAATCCGCTCGGCGTGGGCTCGGTGACCAAGAATCGCGAGCGCACCAGCAAAGGCCTCGGCGGTATTCAGCTGAAAGGCCGTGCCGTAGTTGACCGGGTTGGTTGCGACTAAAAACGGGAGGGCGCGCCGTGGGCCAGCGAGGTCGTACCGTTCGGCGTCGGCCGTCTCCCAGGAGCAATCGAGTGCGATGAGGGAGTCGGCCGCATCAGCGTCGGCCGGTGAGAGTGCCTGGTCGGCATGCGGATCGAGGACGACTCCGTACGGGGTGTCCGCAGGTGACCGGTGCAGCGTCGCCTCACCGAGCCGGGCGAGCTTCCGCGCGGTACACTTCTTGGGGTCGTCATCACCCTCATACCGGACGTGTAACTCCACACCGTTGATTGGCAGGGCGAGGGAAAAAACCACATCGGCTTCGCTGACCCGGCGGGTTTTTACTTAACGGCCGGTACCAATACAATATGGGACTCGATCCGGTCCACTTCGAGGGGATCACACGACACGCCCGCCGGATCGGATCGACGATCGACGAGCAAGATCAGCGGGCATTCGCCGAAACCGTCTGGCGGGAGTTTCTCGATCCGTTGCGCGATGACGACGGCGAGCCGGTGCTTCGTCCTGTCGACGAACAGTACTGTCGCGAGATTGATATTGAAGGGGCTGCTCTTGAGTCGACCCCCTACGAGGTCGTCCACGGCCTTGACTCGGGGACGATCAACCCGACCTCATTCAAGAACGGCCTTGTTCTCGATGTCGCACAGGCGGCGATGGCGGTCGTCCCATCGGATCTCGACACCCACCGGTATCGGACACTCGTCACGGCGGTCCACACCGACGATGCCAGCGCGGTTGTTGATCGCGACGAACAGCTTGACGAGGGCTACGTCGAAAGCCAGCTCTTGCGTGCACCCGCCGTGTCTCGCTTCGAAGAGAGTGTCGTCCACGAACTGGCGTTGTACCTTGCCGAGAGCACCCACGCACTCTCGCACTTCGAGCGCGTCGAGGATCTGTTCGTACTCGATGGCCCGATTTACCCCAAGGGAATGCTCAATTGGGCCGACCGCGACCCGGAACTAGAGGGTCTCCTCCACGAGGAACGAGGGCCACGGGACGTGATCGAGAACTACCTCCGGCTGGTCGAACGGGCTATGACTACCGATTGTCCGGTCATCGGGTTCGTCAAAAACCCGGCGACGAAGGCACTCACCAGGACGCTCCGCTCCCGCACGGAGACTCCCTGGGTTGATGATACCGCCTTTTTCAGGCGGATCCTCGAGCAGGTCAGCTACGAGCGAACCGTCGACGCCAACGGGACCCCTCGGATCGAGCGCCGACGAGAGACTGACAGGCTTACCTACACCAACTGGTTCCGCTCGCGCGGTGGCGCAGATGGGCTTATCGCAGATGCGCCCTTCGGAATCGACCGGGAGGCGTCGCCGGAAGCCTACGAGGTGACGTTTTTCGCGCTATACGACCCCCGGGATGACCTTCTCTATCGGATTGAGGCCCCCTACGGAATTGTTCGTGACGACGACCGACGCGAGCGGATCACCCAATGGGTGCTTCAGGCAGTCGCCGCCGAGCGCGGCCCCCCGGCCCCAATCGCCAAGGCCGACGAACTTGCCCGGATCGATCGCAGCAGTACGGCTGCCCTCAGACAGGCGCTCGCAGAGGGCTTCGAGACCGAACAGGCACGCAAATACGACGACCTCCGCTGGAACGCTCACGAGTGATCGCGTGCACTAGAAACGGCTGAAGGCCCTCCGCAAGACAGGACAGTTACAGCGAATCAAAGAGAAAGTCCGGCCCTTCAGAGCGGTGGAGCTGTCAAGCCGGGCCGCGTGTGACCGGCGACGGCTGATCGTCTGGATCAACGTCCTGGTGTTCGATATCAACCGTCTCAGGATCGACACCGACGCGGGCAAACTGGGTGCGGAGGTGCTCGTGTGCAGCGGCAACCGCCTCCCGTCGGGTGCGAAAGCCGCGCGGTAATGGCGATTCGAAGGCCACGTTAACTTCGCGGTCGTCGATGGTCTGGACGAGGCCGCCGCTCTCGACCTCATAGAACTCATCACACACCCAGACATATGGAAGACTCTCGATCGGTGCCCCATCAAAGGAAGGGGGCGTCTCCCCCTGCTCGTAAATCGTGCCAGTAAGCGCCGTTCCACCAGCACGCCCCCGGACAAGTAACATGATCCTAAAGAAGGGCTGGTAGAATCATAAGCCGTCCGGTCGACCCGGCCAGGCCGCCGGCGTCGTTGCAACCCCCGTCTCGGGGACGGCGATCCGAGCAAGTGTGGCGTGGGCCTGCGGGGCCTCCTCAATCCGTGATCCAGCGCGCGTGAGGACGGCGTCGGCAATCCGGGCGAACCGATCGTGCTTGACGTGGGCCGAAACGGCGGCCAGGAACGTGGCTGCCGCTCCCTGGCTTGAGGGGACCGACCGGTCGGCAAATTCGATTGGACGGACAAGCAGGGAAGAAGCGTCCACCGCGGTGTAATAGAGAATCTCTGTACTATCGTCGAAGAACCGCTGGTCAATCGCATTCGCGAGATCAATCGCGAACGCCCGCGCATCCGGGTTGTCATCGTAGTGATTGAGTGCAAGTGCTCCTAGTCCCACGAAGGCATAGTCAGCGAGGACCGCCGATTGACCGGCCGCATCGTTAACGGTACGCCGGTGGAGACGGCTGCGTGATGAGTCCCAGAGCTGTTCGCGGATGAACGCGAGCGTACGGTTGGCCCGCGTCGCGAGTTGTTCATCCTGCAGCAGACTCGCCCCGGTCGCGAACGCTCGGACAGCAAGACCGTTCCAGCCGGCAATAACCTGCTCGTCGCGGGGCGGACGGGGGCGCTCGTTCCGGTGGGCGAGCAACTCGCCACGCAGTCGCTTGAGAGTGTCGCGAACGGTCGAGGGCGACCGATTGAGCTCATCAGCGATCGCATCGATGGAGGCGACACGGCGAAGCACCGATCGCCCCTCAACATCACCCGTATCGGTGATTCCATATCGCCGCCGGAGCACCGACTGCTCCCACGACACATCGGTGACCGATTCAATCTCCGCTGGCGTCCACGTGTAGTAGGCCCCTTCGACCGGATCGGTGTCGGATGACCCCTTGAGAGGTCGACTACGCGCGTCAAGCGTACTGTAGAACCCGCCTGTGTCAGCAGACAATTCGCGTTCGAGAAATCCAAACGTCTCCTCGGCGACCGTTCGAAACCGGTCGACATCGAACAGCTCCGCGGCGACAGCATAACACCGGGCGAGCTCAGCATTGTCATAGAGCATCTTCTCGAAGTGCGGCACGTGCCACTCACGGTCGGTTGCATAACGATGGAAGCCGCCGCCGAGATGGTCATAAATGCCGCCATCGGCCATCGCTCGCAGGGTCTCCTGTGCAATAGCCGTCGCCTCGTCGTGCCCCCAAGTTGACGCGACGAGGAGGGTAAATAGCCGGCTCGGCGACGGGAACTTGGTCCGGTTGCCCCAGCCACCATACTGGCGATCCGCTCCATCGACAGCAGCCTCAATAACGTGGCTGAGTGGCCGATCGAGACGGGCAGGCGGTGGTGGGGCAAAGGCGTCACGCAGGCGATCGGTCCAGGCATCGGCCCGTTCCTCAACCTCGGATCGTTGGGTCGCCCACGTCTCAGCAACCCGATCGATGACATCCGGGAAAGCTGTTCGACCGTACTGTTCGGTTGCCGGATAGTAGGTACCGACCGAGAACGGGCGGCCATCGGGTGTTAGCCAGACCGACAGCGGCCATCCACCGGAGCCGGTCGTGATCTGGGCGAGACGCTGATACAGGAGATCCAGCCCAGGGTGTTCCTGTCGGTCGACCTTGATCGGCACACACGTGTCGTTGAGGGCAGCGGCAGTCGCCGGATTCTCGAAGGACTCAGACTCCATGACCTGACACCAGTGACAGGCGGCGTATCCAATCGAAAGAAAGATCGGAAGATCGCGATCGGCGGCGGCGTCTCGGGCGGTCGCGTCCCAAGGCTGCCAGTGGACGGGGTTGTCGGCGTGAGCGGCGAGATACGGACTCGCCGTTTCGGGGAGGCGGTTGCGGTTGGTCGGGGCGCGCATCACGCCAATCACGAGGGCGAGCCTCCTAAGCCCGTCGTCGGGAATGGATACGAACGGCTATACGGATCGGGGGGCAATCTCTGAGTATGAGCGAAGGGACCGACGGCGCGTGGTTCGCGGGGATCGACCCCACGGATACGGCCGCGGCCGCGACGGCACTCCGAACAGGCCGGGCTGACGCCCCAGCCGCCTGGCCAGCGACAGCCGTCGAGCGCGGCGTTGTCGCCGACGAGTCCGCCTATTATGAGCAGTTGCGCGAAGCGACACTCGTCGCCGCCCAGGACGCTGTCGAGGAGCGTGAACAGGCCGACGATCAACAACTGATTCACCTCCTGCGTGCCCACGATGACTGTCAGCGGCAGGCCAACGAGCTCGCCGAGCGCGTCAGCGAGTGGGGTGGAAGCCGGCTTGAGGAGACGGGGCACGGGATTGCCTATGCGCGACAGGTTACCGACCACGACCCGGACGATGCAGTTGAGCAGCGACTAGTCGCACTGGCCGAGCGATGCGTTGACCTCGATGAGGAGGCAGCAACACTTGAGACCGAGCTCAAGCGGCTCGCCCCGAGTGTCGCACCGAACTTGGCCACACTGGCCGGTCCGTTGCTGGCGGCCCGACTTATCGCCCTTGCCGGCGGACTCGAAGCGCTTGCCAAGCTTCCATCGAGTACGGTACAGGTGCTCGGGGCGGAGGACGCACTATTTGCCCATCTCCGTGGCGACGCCTCATCGCCGAAACACGGCGTCATCTACACACACGAGTACGTCCAAGAGGTGCCAAACGGCGAGCAGGGGTCGGCTGCTCGGGCGCTGGCCGGTAAACTGACAATCGCTGCCCGGATCGACTATTACGCCGGGGACCGACGACCGGCGCTTGAGGAGGAGCTTGAGGAACGCATCGCGACCATCCGAGCCCGGGGTGAGTCGGCATGAACAATCCTCCAGCGGGCGTGACAGTCCGAGACTTCGATGGCGAGTCAGCACTTGCAACCGCCGGAAAGCCGGTCTACGGCGAAGCGACCGACGGCGAGTGGCGGCGGTGGGATCACACACGCTCGAAGCTTGGGGCGATGCTCGAACGCGGAATGGACACGGGGCTAAGTGGCGGCGAGACAGCGTTGTACCTCGGGGCGGCTAACGGCACGACCGTCAGTCACGTTGCGGACTTCGCGGGCCCAACATACGCGGTTGAGTTTGCGCCTCGGCCGATGCGTGATCTTATCGAAGTGGCCGAGGCCCGAAGCAACCTGTTTCCATTGCTTAAAGACGCCCGACGTCCAACGACGTACGCCCACGTCGTCGAAGCAGACCTGGATGTGATAATCCAAGATGTCGCCACACGCGGACAGGCCGACGTCGCCGTCGCCAACCGGCAGTTTCTCGCCGACGACGGTCGGCTGCTACTGGCGTTGAAGGCCCGAAGCGAGGATGTGACAGCGCCTCCGGAGACAATCTTCGAGACGGCACGCAGTCGCCTGCGCGATGCCTACGAGATTCTCGAGACGGAACGACTTGATCCCGTGCACACGGACCATCTCGCCGTTGTGGCGCGTCCACGCTGAAGCGCACAACGTGGGTTTTTCATCGGGCACTCGCCTACGATAGTGGCATGACCGACGCGGGACAACAATCCCTCGACGATTTCGGAACGGATCGGCCGGCAGCGGAGGCCCGGGCCGTCGTCGGCACCGATCCAGCAATCGAGGGAGAGGTGATTAATCCGGCGCGGGAGGCACTCCCCGCCGTCGATGAAACGATCGAAATTGGGATCACCCAGGTGGATTACACCATCGCCGGGCACGGTGACGACGAGCAGCCGCTTATTCACGTCTTTGGACGGACTGACGATGGCCGGGCCGAGCATGTCCGCGTGACGGGCTTCCGACCATACTTTTACGCGCCGGCAGCGACCGTTGATGACGACGAGTTACTCACCTACGATCGGATCACTGATTGGGAGTATACCAACGATGACGGCGAGCCATTTCGTAGCATTCGCGACGAGGAACTCGTAAAGATCTACGGACAGACACCACGTGACGTCGGGGAGATCCGGACGGAGTTTGACCACTACGAGGCGGACGTGCTGTTTCCCAACCGGTTCCTGATCGACAAGGACATCGAAAGCGGCATTCGCGTGCCGGCGCGCCGCGACGAATCCGGGCAGCTCATCGTTCACCACGAGGAGGTCGCGCCGATCGATCTGATCGCGGAGCCGCGGGTGTGCATGCTCGACATCGAGGTTGACGACCGCAACGGATTCCCCGAAGAAGGTGAAGAGCGGATCGTCTGTCTAACCGCCCACGACAGCTTTGCGGACGATTATGTATGCTGGCTCTACGAGCCGCCAGAAGGCACCGGCGACATTCCGACGGACCTACCGTCGTATGAGTTCCTCTCAGAGGGGTCGGACCTCGACGTGCGTTCGTTTGCCACCGAAGAGGCGATGCTCGATGATGTCCTTCGGTTCGTGGAGGAGCGCGATATCGACATCCTCTCGGGGTGGAACTTCACGGACTTCGACGCACCATATTTGCTTGATCGTCTCGACCGACTGGATCCTCGCACTGAGTACGATCTGTCGGTCGAACGACTCTCACGGGTTAACGAAGTCTGGCGGTCGGACTGGGGGGGACCAAGCGTCAAGGGGCGTGTCGTGTTCGATCTCCTGTATGCCTACCAGCGGACGAAGTTTACCGAACTCGACTCCTATCGGCTCGACGACGTCGGCGAACGCGAACTTGGCGTCGGCAAAGAACGGTACCCGGGTGACATCGGCGATCTCTGGGAGGACGATCCCGAGCAACTGCTTGCATACAACCTGCGGGATGTCGAACTCTGTGTGGAACTCAACACCGACCAGGAGATCATCCCCTTCTGGAACGAGGTGCGGTCATTCGTTGGGTGTAAACTCGAGGATGCAACCACACCTGGTGACGCAGTCGACGTGTACGTCCTACACAAGGCTCACGGCCGGTTTGTCCTTCCATCGAAGGGCCAACAGGACACGGAAGACTACGAAGGAGGGGCCGTCTTCGACCCGGTGATGGGGGTCAAAGAGAACGTAACAGTGCTGGACCTGGCCAGTCTCTATCCAATGTCGATGCGGACGATCAACGCGTCGCCGGAGACGAAGGTCAATCCGGAGACCTACGACGGCGATACCTTCCGGGCGCCCAACGGAACGCACTTTCAGACCGAGCCGGACGGGATCATCCGCGAAATCATCACGGAAACACTCGATGAGCGCGAGGAAAAGAAGGCGTTGCGCAACGAGTACAACCCCGAGGAGCCGGAGTACCAGCGGTACGACCGCCAGCAGGCTGCTGTGAAGGTGATTATGAACTGCTTTACGCCCGATACCGAGGTTCTCACACCCGCTGGCGTCCGGAACATCCGCGATCTCGAAGTAGGCGATCAGGTCTACGCGCTTGATCCCGAAACAATGAAACTGACGGTGAAACCAGTCGCCGAGACACACGAGTATCCCGATTACCGGGGCGATCTCGTCGATATTCAGACCGACGAGACCGACTTCCGGGTAACGCCGAACCACCGGATGCTCGTGCGAACCGATGCGGACAGTGACTGGGACTACACCGAGGCAGGCACCCTCAATGCTGACACGCGATATGAACTCCCCCACGGGTGGAACGGGCCAGACGGTCAGGAACTAGCAACCGTCGACTTGACGCGGCTCGTTGATAGCTATGAGGTCCGAATTAAGGAAACGACCGCCAGCAAGGCGGTACGGACAACACTCAAAGCGGCGTCTCGACGGGCGGAGACAGACGGGACGTACATTCTTACCGACGAGCAGTTCGAAGCCCACCGCGAGGAGTTCGTTGAGGAGGCCGACCAGATAACCATCCGTGGCGAGTCCAGCGAGGCGTGGATTCCTCGCACCTACGACGGCGACGCGTTCCTTCGAGTACTGGCGTTGTACACCGCCAGCGAGGCCGACATGACAAAGCAAGATGCCCCGGTAATCACACAGGATCACGCGCCGGCGGTCACGGATGGTGGACCGGTGACACATTCCTCGGTCGAAGCACTCACAAATCGACTGATACCCGCATCCGAACAGACCGACAGCGGATGGCAGATCACGTCGCCGGTGTTCAACGAGGCATTACGGCGCCTCGTCGAGACAGCGAATGGCACCAGGCGGATACCCGAACTGGTGTTTGACACCTCCAGTGCTCAACAACGGCGATTCCTCGATACGCTCGTTGAGCACGGAGGTGAGCACCGACAAGATGGGGTGGCCTATACGGCGCCCAGCAAGGGATTCCGTGATGACCTGCTCCGGCTTTGCACCCACTGTGGGCTGCGGACACGGTACACGACCGACGACGACGCCTGGCGCGTCCAGGCTGTCGAGGACACGACGCCGTCGTTTTGCATGGAACACGACGGCGGCCAAAGCACGGCAACGGAAGGGGTGTTCTCAGTTACTGTTGAGGAGCATCACAACCTGCTCGCCGGTCGGAACGGAACCTTCCAGTGGACGGGGAACTCGCTGTACGGCGTCCTGGGCTGGGACCGGTTCCGTCTCTACGACAAGGAGATGGGGGCAGCCGTCACGGCGACCGGTCGGGAGGTCATCTCGTTCACCGAGACGGCTGCGAATGAACTGGGGCACGATGTCGCCTATGGTGATAGCGTTACCGGCGATCGGCCGGTGATTGTACGCGATCCGGACGGCCGGGTGCGGATCCTTCCGATTGCCGACCTCTTCGAACGCGGTACAGCCGATCAAGAGTTGTTCGTAGCTGCCGATGGCGAAACGGTGGCACAGCCGGTCCAGGCAAAGAGCCGCCGGTCACTTGACGGCTGGGAGGCGCTTTCATTGCGAGCCGACGGCGAACCGGAGTGGCAGTCGATCCAACAAGCGATTCGACACGAGACGGACAAGCCGGTTGTGCGACTCCAGCATCCGAAGGGAGCCTCAATGACAACACGCGATCATGCGTATGTTGTCGCCGACGGCGACGGCTACACCGAGGCACCACCGGAGCAAGTAGAGGAGCCACTTCGGATCTCCGGGCTACCGGCGGTCAAGACGGTCTCGACACTAGAGACACAGACAATACTCGCTGATGAGGCCGACATACGGGTTGATACCGATCACGTCTGGCTCGCCGGATCAACCACAACCCTCCCGCGACAGATCGATCCCGACGGCGAGAGGGGACAGGCACTCTTCCGGCTCCTTGGCGCGTACGTGCGTGGGGGATCACGAGCCGAGTCATCGGATGCCCTCAGCATCACGGGATTCAACCGGACCACGCTCGAGCAGCGTCGTGACGATTGCAACCGACTCATCACGAAAGGAGCCACAGCGCGCATCGATTCCGAGACATCACCGGAACTCAGAGTAACGAATGACCTTGTCATCGCACTCATGCAGGGGCTCGTTGAGGAGACGGGCGTCCCCTCGATCGTGTTTCACGTCACCGACACGGCCCAGCAGGCGTTTCTCGACGGTCTTATCGGAAACGCGTGGCCACTTGAAACGACGAGTCGGGCGGTGGCCGCCAGCGTGTCAACGCTGCTGACCCAGCGAAAGGAGACACACAGCTTCACCTACCGCGAGACAGACGGAGCATATGTACTCCACCGGGACGAAGGCAAGACGACAGAACTGGTCCGCACGGAGGTAACCCACGAGGGGGCCGTCTACGACCTGAGCGTCGCGAACAACGACAACTTCGTCGATGCCGTCGGGGGGATCGTTCTCCACAATACCGACTCGGTCATGCTTGAGCTCGGCAGTGGCGTCTCCAAGGAAGAAGCCATCGAGGAGTCTTTCGAAATCGAGGAGCACATCAACGATCGGTACGACGAGTTCGCTCGCGAAACGCTTGATGCGACGGTGCATCACTTCCAGATCGAGTTCGAGAAGCTCTACCGGCGGTTCTTCCAGGCTGGGAAAAAGAAGCGCTACGCTGGTCATATCGTCTGGAAGGAGGGTAAGGACGTCGACGACATCGACATCACCGGATTTGAATACCAGCGATCGGATATTGCACCACTCACCAAGGAAGTCCAGCGGGAGGTCATCGAGCGGATCGTCTACGGAAAGGACCGTGACGCGATCACAGAGTACCTCCACGACGTGATCGAGGAAGTCCTTGAGGGCGAGCTCGACCCGGAGGAGATTGCTATTCCGGGCGGGATCGGCAAACGGCTGACGAACTACGACACACCGACCGCCCACGTCCGTGGCGCACGCTATGCGAACCTACTGTTAGGAACGAACTTCGCCCGAGGCAGCAAGCCAAAGCGGATCTACCTAAAGAAGGTCCATCCAGAGTTCTTCCGGCGAATGGAATCAGAAGAGGGCCTTGATCCCCACGAGAACGATCTCTACCGGGAATTCAAGCGCGATCCGGACGTGATCTGCTTTGAGTACGCCGACCAGCTTCCCGAGGAGTTCGAAGTCGACTGGGAGACGATGCTCGAAAAGACCCTCAAGGGGCCGATTGCCCGGATTCTCGAAGGACTCGATATCTCCTGGGAGGAAGTCCGAAGCGGACAAGAACAGACAGGGCTCGGACAGTTTACCTAATCGGACAATTGAGCGGTCCGAAAAATTATTTTCTCATTTGAGAAGCTCAATTTGAGGTGATACGAAAGCATTATAGTGGCGACGACCTTGGTATCGGTAACGCTTCACCATGGCACGCATTGAGATCACGGACCTTGAGGCAGAAGTCGCAGCGGAGGATGACGAGCAGATCCTCCGGGGCGTCAACCTCGAGGTCGATTCCGGCGAAATTCACGCATTGATGGGTCCGAATGGCAGCGGGAAATCAACACTCGCGAAGGTGATTGCCGGCCATCCGGCCTATGAGGTGACCGGTGGCGAGATCGAACTCATCTTCGAGGGCGACGAGTTCGAGGAACTCGAATCGGGAGATCTCCACTGGGACCTCCTCGATCTCGAACCGAACGAGCGCGCCGCCTTGGGCATCTTTCTGGGCTTTCAGTATCCCGCGGAGATCGAGGGCGTAACGCTGTCGAACTTCCTACGGACGGCACTGAACGCCAAGCTCGACGAGCGCGAGGAACTCTTCGAGGACGACGCAGAAGCGGAGGCCGAGGCGGAGGCCGAAGATGACGACACCGGCTACGACACCTCGCCGATGGAAGGCCCCGCCGACGAGGGCGAGGTCGGTGTCGCCGAGTTCCAAGAGCTGATGAAGGATCGAATGGAGCAGCTGAACATGGACGAGGCCTTCGCTCGGCGGTACCTCAACGCTGGATTCTCCGGCGGCGAAAAGAAGCAGGCGGAGGTGCTGCAGGCCTCGATCCTTGAGCCCGAGATTGCCGTCCTCGACGAGATCGACTCCGGACTGGACATTGACCGGCTGCAAGACGTCTCAAAGGGCATCAATTCGTTGCGCGACGAGCAAGGCACCGGTATCCTCCAGATTACCCACTATCAGCGGATTCTTGATTACGTCGAGCCCGACCGCGTCCACGTGATGCTCGACGGACAGATCGCCAAGAGCGGCGACAGCGATCTCGCAGAGACACTCGAAGACCGCGGGTACGAGTGGGTCCGCGAGGAGACCTACGGTACCGCATGAGCGATCAGACCACCGGACTGACCGTGACAACCAACAATTGCGATCGTTATCGATCATGAGTTCCGAAGAACATCTACAGCAGACCGATACCGAGGAACGGTTCGCGTTCAAGAAAGAAGAGCGAGCGGCTGTCAAGTCCGACGCCGGACTGACCGAGGAGGTCGTTCGGCTAATCAGCGAGGACAAGGACGAGCCGGAGTGGATGCTTGAGCGGCGCCTGCGTGCGCTTGAGCAGTTCAAGCAGATGCCAATGCCGGAAGGCTGGCCCGGACTGCCCGACCTCTCGGGGCTCGACATCGACGAAATCGTCCCCTACATCCGACCGGATGTTGAGGAACGGACCGGCGTTGATGACTGGGAGGAACTGCCCGAAGACATCCGTGACACCTTCGACAAGCTGGGCATTCCGGAAGCCGAGCGCAAGGCACTCTCGGGTGTCGGCGCGCAGTACGAGTCGGAGGTCGTCTACCAGAACATGCAGGAGCAGTGGGAGGAGAAGGGCGTCGTCTTCATGAACATGGACGAGGCCGTTCAAGAGCATCCCGAGCTCGTCAAGGAGTACTTCATGACCCAGTGCGTGCCGCCGTCGGACAATAAGTTCGCGGCGTTGCACGGGGCGGTATGGTCCGGTGGGTCGTTCGTGTACGTCCCCGAGGGCGTTACCGTTGAGATGCCCGTCCAAGCGTACTTCCGGATGAACTCCGAGGGTATGGGTCAGTTCGAACACACCCTCATTATCGCTGAGGAGGGCGCCGAGGTCCACTACATTGAGGGCTGTTCGGCCCCGCAGTACGCCACCCACAGCCTCCACGCCGGTGGCGTTGAGGTGTTCGTCAAGGAGGACGCCCACGTCCAGTACTCAACCGTTCAGAACTGGTCGCGCAACACCTACAACCTCAACACCAAGCGCGCCATCGTTGACGAGGGCGGCCGGATGGAGTGGGTCTCCGGGTCGATGGGCTCGGATGTGACCATGCTCTATCCCTCGTCGATTCTCCGCGGTCGGGGGGCCAGCGACAACCACATCACCATCGCCTTTGCTGGTGAAGGACAGGACATCGACACCGGCGCGAAGGTCTACCACAATGCGCCGAATACGAAGTCCACCATCGAGTCAAAGTCCATCAGCAAGGATGGCGGCCGGACGAACTACCGCGGGCTGGTGCACATCGCCGACGGCGCCGAGAACTCCTCGACGGCCGTCGAGTGTGACGCGCTGATGTTCGACAACGACTCGACCTCCGATACGATGCCGTACATGGAGATCAACGAGTCGAAAGTCGATGTTGCCCACGAGGCGACAGTTGGGAAGATCGGTGACGAGGACATCTTCTACCTCCAGAGCCGCGGGCTTGATGACGATGACGCCAAGCAGATGATCGTCTCCGGATTTATCGAACCTATCACCGAAGAGCTCCCGATTGAGTATGCCGTCGAGCTGAACCGGCTGGTCGAACTCGAGATGGAGGGGTCGCTGGGATAATGTCGACGCAACTTCCACAGGGCCTCTCGGCGGCGACTGTCGAGACCATCGCCGACGCCCGCGACGAACCGGCGTGGCTTCGTGATCGCCGTCAGGATGCCTTTAATGCGCTCTCGGAACTCTCGCTCCCGGAGGTTATCAAGACGCCCGGACGCGAGTGGACCGATTTTGACGCGCTTCCCTTCGAGGAGCTTATCGATCCGGCAGATCCACTAGGTGCCACCGAGACGACGCGATCGGTCAGCGCTGACACCGATGCCGTGTCGGTCATGTCGATAGCGACAGCCATCGACGAGCACGAAGAACTGCTTGCGGCCACCCTCGGAGACGTGCTTGAGCCTACGCAGAACTACCTCACGGCACTGTCGATGGCGTTGTTCACCACCGGCACAGTCATCCACGTTCCGGCCGGAGTTGACGCGGGTGAGGTGACCGTTCGGACAACCGTAGCCGATGATACACCCTCGGTGTTCGGACACACGCTCGTGATCGCCGAGGAGTCGGCGTCGGCGACAGTCCTCCAGCGGATCGACGCACCGGAGGCCCCGGACCACGCAGAGCAGTACGTGAGCAACCTCGTCGAAATCGTTGGCGAGGAAAACAGCACGGTCCAGTTTGGAGCCATCCAGGATGTCAGCGAAGCAACCTACGTGTACACACACAAGCGCGGACAGGCCGACGCCTACGCCAACATCGAGTGGATCGAGGGTAACTTTGGAAGTCGGCTGACCCGTTCGGATGTCGAGACAGTACTTGAAGGAGACGGCAGCCAGAGCCGGATCGTCGGCGCGTTCTTCGGCCACGAAGACCAACACTTCGACATCAACGCGCGGGTGTGGCACGAGGGAGCCCATACGACCGCAGACCTGGCGACACGCGGCGTGCTTGATGACACCGCCCGGTCGGTCTACGAAGGACTCCAGAACGTTGGTCGCGACGCCTGGGACACCAGCTCCTACCAACGAGAGAACACACTGATGCTCTCGGATGCCTCGGAGGCTGACGCCTCACCCAAGCTGATCATCAACAACCACGATACCGAGGCCAGCCACTCCGCAAGCGTCGGACAGGTCGATGAAGAAGACCTGTTCTATCTGGTCTCTCGTGGAATCGATGAGGACACAGCCGTCGACACGCTTGTCGAGGGGTTCTTCGTGCCGGTTCTTGAGGAGGTCAACAGCGACGCGATGGAGTCAGAGTTGACGACACTGATCGAAGACCGCCTCAACGCCTGAGACCCGAGAAGGTTTAATTACGGCAGGCGTACATCCGGCATATGAGCCTGCGTCAGCGCGTCTCGTCGGATCACGAGCTGGCCCGGTTGCTCCAGATCGGGATCGTTCTCGAGGAGGTCAACGAGGCGCGTGCGAGACGCCACCGCGACTCGATTGAGGAAGCCAACGAGACGCTTGTGACACTGCTTACAGAGGCAAGCGAAGAGTCAGCCGAACACAGACAACGTCTTGAAACGTTGCTTGAGGATCTCGAAGCGACACCGATTCCACCCGACGAGATCGACGCCCTCGTTGGCGACCACTACGCGGCGTCGCGACCAGAGGACTTCGACGATGTGCTCTATGATCAACTGTGTAGCGAAGAGAGCGCCTACAAGTTCTACGACGATCTGATCGATGCAATTGAGGGCAGCGACACGGCTTTTTCGGCCGATCGTGAGCAGATTCTCGACCGACTGCGGACGATTCGCGAACAAGAGGAGCGTGGCGTCGAAGCGGTACTTGAGCTCATGGAGTCCGGATCATGAACACGGCCGACCAGTACCTCAAGGCGGTCTACGTGGCAGAGCGCGTTGACGGTGGACGAGCCTCAACGAGCACACTCGCTGACCTACTTGACGTAAGTCCGGCGAGTGCGACCGAGATGATCGGCAAGCTCGAAGAGCAGGGACTCGTTGACCACGAAAAGTACAAGGGGGCGACCCTGACGGAGGCCGGCACCGAGCGGGCCGAAGAGGCCATTGAGACCTACTGCATCCTCCAGCGATTCCTCCGGAACGTCTTGGGGGTCGAGGAGTATCGGGCGGAGGCACAGGCCCTTGAAAGCGTCATTGACGAGACGGTCGCTGAACGCCTCGATACCATCATTGACCGTCCCGCAGAGTGCCCAGCGTGCTTCGATGTTCACAACGACGCCTGTAGTCACCTCAGCGAACAGGAGACTGAAGAAGTCGAAGCCGGCGCCGAGTGAACAATAAAGCACTTGTACAGCACCGGTCGTACATTCGTGTGCAGCCCCGTGGTGTAGTGGCCAATCATATGGGCCTTTGGAGCCCATGACGGCGGTTCGAATCCGCCCGGGGCTATCCTGTTTTATTGGCCATCAGGCAGTTCTAGGCCCGTACGTAACGCTAAAGAGTCGAACGCCCGTTTCTTTGCACAACGATGAATAACGAATCTGAACTCTCGAGGTGGTTCCGTGGGCGTTGAAATTAAAGAGCGCCCCATCTCCGACGAGCAAGTCGCCGAAATGAAGGAATTCGTCTATGAGTATCTCCGGGCGAGCGTCGAACGCGAGGACGACGGCGGCCGGATGCGGTGGTACCCGTGGCACTCTGCCGACTATCGGTTCAACCACATCCTGAATACCGTCGAGTTGGCGACCGAAATTGCCCGCAAGGAGGGAGCCGACACGGACGTGACCCGGGTCGCCGCGATCTTCCACGATGTCGCCAAGCTGGATGCCGATCAGGAAGTCCACGCCGAGGAGGGAGCTCGCGTTGCCCGCGAGTACTTGCGTACGCATGTCGCCGTGCCGGAGTCGTTCGTCGATGAGGTCTGTCGATCGATTCGACGGCACTCCTACCAGGGCGACTTAGGCGATCTGCCACTGGAGACACAGTCACTCGTCGAGGCAGATATCCTCGACAAGATTGGGGCTAACGGGACCGTCTTGATGCTCCTGCGGATGGGGTATGAGTCGCGGACGCACACCGAGGCAGCGGAGATGATTGACCGCGTCATCGAGCGCGGACACGAGGCCAGAGCGCGGATTAACAGTGATACCGCCGAGAGTATTGCTCATCAGCGTCTCAAACGCGCGCGCTGGATCCGCGAGTGGCTCGTTGAGGAGGTCGCTGTCGTCGATCCCGCGAAGTGAACTACCCCACCCTGCTCGCGCTGACGCGCTCGCTGCGGGTGGGGCTTCCTGCTTCCAAGACGCGCTTTGCAGGAACCGGGGTGGTTCCCGCAGGGAGCGCAGTCTCCACAGGCGTTTCTTCGGAGTGACCCACTCCTAGGTCGGTGAGTCCGCGAGACAGAATGTTCCACGCTGCGTTTGCGTCTCTGTCTGCCTCGAAGCCACAGGCAGGACAGGAATGTTCCCGAACCCACAGTGGTTTGTCGGTTTCGACGCCACACTGAGCGCACTCTTTGGTGGTGCCTTCGGGTTCAACTTCCACAAAGTACGTCCCTTCCCGCTCACACTTTGTTTCGAGCATATCGGTGAATGTGTTCCACGCCGCCGACGCCGTGTTGCGACTGTTTCGCGGCAATTCCAGCATCCCTTTCACGTCGAGGTCTTCGACCGCTACCAGTTCGTACTCCCGAGCGTAGTATGCCGAGAGTTTGTGCAGGAAGTCACGCCGCTTGCGCTTGATGTCGAGATGGCACTCTGCTACCGTCTGTCGTTGCTTCTCCCAGTTGTTGGACTCGTATGCTTTGCGCGAGAGCTTCCGTTGCTCTCGTTCGAGCCTGTCGCGTTCCTCCGAGAGGTCGAGTGATTCGACCGCTGTGCCGTCTGTATCGTGGGCATACTTCAGAATACCCACGTCAATTCCGACCATGTTCTCGGCGTCAATATCCTCCAGCGGTGGCTTGGCTGGCGGTGTTGTGTCCATTTCGATCCCGAAGATGGCAAACCACTCGCCGGTTTTCTCCTTTTTGAGCGTGACTTCTTTGACTGTGGCGTCCTCGGGCAGCGGTCGGTGAAGTTCGATGGGAATATCAGCGAGTTTCGACAGCGACAACACGGTCTGACCACCCTTCTTGTCGAGTTCGAAGCCAGACTGGTTGTAGGT
This sequence comes from Salinarchaeum sp., assembly GCA_041640095.1. Classification (GTDB taxonomy): domain Archaea; phylum Halobacteriota; class Halobacteria; order Halobacteriales; family Salinarchaeaceae; genus CAZFMU01. The sequence goes on from JBEQAX010000001.1 coordinate 107,088, forward strand.
GAAACTGCGAAACTCGCGTGGTGACTTCCACCGGAGTTCACCGACCGTGTAGCCCTGTTCTTTGAGCCTCCCGAGTGCGGTGATGTTTTTCGCAATCCGCATGACAGTGGGCTGAAGCACCTTCGAGTACACGTCGGTAAGTGCGTCCCACCAGTCTTTGAGGTCGGGAAGCTCGTCACGGATTGTGCGGACACGCTGTTTGACGGTTCCCTCGTCTTCGGGAATTTGGTTGAAGCGGTACAGGGCATGGTTGTAGAGTTGTCTACAGGTATCGCGGTGGTAATCCAGCGTCTCACACTGGCTGTCGGTCGGCATGAGGCGATACCTGTAGTTGTAGTTCATGCTCGTTGGTTTTCGACGTACTCTTTCAGTACATCCAGTGAAACCTGCCCGGTCGAGATGAGACAGTACGAGTCGTTCCAGAAGGAGTCGCCCCACAGGTCGGTTTTGAGTTCATCTTCGTACTCGTTGCGGATGCGTCGAGCAGTTGCACCTTTGACCGTGTTGATGAACTTCACGAGGTCTGTGGTTGGCTCGGCCCGGAACAAGATGTGAACGTGGTCGTCTTCGCCGTCGAGATTGGTCAGTGTGACACCATACTTGTCCGCGAACCCCTCGATGACCCCGCGAATGAATTGGGTTCGCTCCTCGGTGAGCACACCACGTCGATACTTGGTGGTGAGTATCAGATGATAGTGGAGTGAATACACCGAGTGCGCCCCCGTGTCGAGGCCGTACTCCATTGGGTTCGGTCAATATTTGTGGAGCCTAGTAGAAAGAAGTTACGACTGCGTGGGCCTGTGGGCCGGGAATAGAACAATATATGGAAGACGATGACGGCGTTGACGAATCGCTGCGCGATTCGTTCGCACACCAGAATCTTTGATTCTGGGGACGCTGTATCCCCTCCCTACTGCGCTCCTTGTCCGCTGGCGCGGACTGCGGTGCTCCTTGAGGGAGGGGGCTTAGCGCCTGCTATCAGCTAAAGAACAGTCGTAATCGCATCGAGCAGAAAGCCGACGCCGAAGCCAGCGAGTACGAGCCCCGAGAGTGAGGCGATCAGCGGAGCAGCCGCATCAACCCGGTCGCCGAGAGCAACGAGTCCAGCAGGGTATGCGGTGATCCAGATGACGATCCCGCCAAAAAAGCCAATCAGTAACGCCGGTGATCCGGTCTGGACGACGAAAAGTCCCTCAAGTTCCAGTTGCGGGACAGCCGCAAGGACATCGAGGGTACCACGCTCAAGCATGCCAACGCCGATGGTGAGCCAGAAGATCACCTGGTACGGGTTCGTAAGCGCGAGCACGAAGGTCTTCTTGAAGCCGGCGGTTGCACTGGCAACCTCCTTGTCAACGAACGTCCCGCGGGCCTCCTGAATCGCGTCGTACGCAAAGTAACACATTAAGACCCCGCCAATGGCGACCATCGCAGTCTGGAGAGCCGGGACCCGCTCGACAATCGCAACCACGCCGACAAGCGCCAGCACACAGAAGACGAGGTCAGCTGTCATGGCCCCGAGTCCAGCCCGGAATCCAGCACCCCAGCCACGGAGTACACTCTCCTCGGCGATGAGGGCGTTCATCGGACCAGGCGGGGCTGCTAGCGCAAGGCCGAACAGCACGCCGGCGAACGCAGAGACAAGAGCCGAGGGCATGCCGATTGGTCTAGGCGTCGCCAGTTAGGCGCGACGGTCCCACTCAGGACTCATAAGGTGGCTTCGGATGACATCGACCTGTTGCATGGCGGCTGTCGTATTGAGCGCGACGACCGTCTCGTCGGGGCCGATATGCCCTTCTTCGCGAAGAGCAGCAGCACCCGCAACAGCTGCGCCACCGCCGGTTCCGATCGCGAGCCCATCGTCAGCCGCCACCTGACAGGCGGCTGCAAGGATCTCTGCGTCGGGGCGGGCGACCCCCGTCCCGCCGGTGGCCTCGACGGCATTGATGGCGATCTGTCCACCTTCCGGGGCAGTCACTTCGAGTCCACCACAGATCGTATCGGGAGTCTCCCACACCTCTGGACGGTCGGCCCCCGCCTCAAGCGCACGGGAGATCGGCGCACACGCCTCTGGCTGGACAAGGGCGACACGCGGGGGCGTCTCAATGATGCCGAGTCGTTCGAGTTCGTCTGCGGCCTTGGCAATGGCATACGGGAGCTCGCCGTGTCCGGCTGGAGTGACAACAACATCCGGGGCCGTCCACTCGAGATCCGCGGCGATCTCGTAGAAGACAGTCTTGAGCCCGTCGTGACGGTATGGCGTCTCGAAGGGACCGAGTCGATACCAGTCCGCCGCTGCCGACTCGAATGCCTCGCGCGTCTCCGGATACCGCCCTTCAACGACGTTCATGTCTGCGCCATGGACGTTAACCATAGCCTGGCTGCCAAAGCTCGCCCGGGCCGGAATGTACACGTGGGCATCGAGCCCCGCGCGGGCGGCGTAGGCCGCCGCTGACTGGCCACCAACCCCGGTTGAGGCGAGTCCGACCTCGGTGGCCGTATCAAGGGCACTGACCGCCGCCGCAAAGCCACGATCGTGGACGGTGCCCGTTGGAGTCTGTCCTTCATCCTTGATGTAGAGGCGGCCAAGGTCAATGCGATCGGCCGTCTTAGCGGCATCAACAAGCGGCGTTCCGCCTTCGCCCATCGATACCGCTACGGACCGAGTAGTGGGGAGCACGGCGTCGAACGCCCACATCGAGGGGGTGTCAGTCACAGTAATGATCGTCGGGTCAATGTCGTCGTAGGGATACATTGGATCGAGCGGCCCGCCACAGGCGTCGCACCGCGGCGGATCGGCGGACACCTGGGTATGACCGCACGCGAGACACTCGAATGCACGAACCGACATACCGTAATACCAGCCGTGCCCGGGATTAAGCCCTCCGAAGGCAAACGGTTTGACCGCCCCACCCCAGATCAACTGTATGGGACAAATCGTCGTCGTCGGCGCCGGACCGGCCGGTCTCGTCGCTGCACGACGACTGGCGGCCGCCGGCGCAGATGTCCGCGTCCTCGAGGCACGGTCGACCGTTGGCGGGCGAGTACGGTCACGACAGCAGGATGGCTTTACCCTCGATCGAGGGTTTCAGGTGCTACAGACAGGGTATCCAGCCGTCAGACAGGAGCTCGATCTTCTCGGTCTTGATCTTCGACGGTTCGCCCCTGGGGCGGTCCTGGCACGACCGGGACACCGGTCAGTGTTAGCCGATCCGCTACGGGATTCAACTGGGCTCATCGGGTCCGTTCGCAACCGTGAGGTGACCACCGCTGACAAGGTGCGCGTACTCGAACTCCGTGCCCGGTTGGCAGGGACCAACGGCGAGCACGTCTTCGAGCGGCCGGACACAACGATCAGCGCCTATCTTTATCGCCAGGGGTTTTCGGAGGCGTTCGTTGAACGATTCGCAGCCCCGTTCTATGGTGGTATCACCCTAGACCGGTCGCTAACAACCTCAAAGCGAGTCTTCGAGTACACCTTCGGCGCCCTCGCAACGGGCGCAACAGCCCTCCCAGCTAGGGGGATGGGTGCAATTACGGCACAACTCGCTACCTCCGCGGCCGAAGCTGGTGTCGACATTACCCGCGGAACGCGTGTCAGCGATGTACACGCGGACGAGCACGGGGCGACGATTGAGACATCAACCGAGTCAATCACCGCCGACGCCGTCGTCGTTGCGACCGATCCGCCGACAGCTGCCGAGCTCACTGGCATCGGAGCCATCCCAACGGAGGGACGCGGGTGTACGACCCAGTACTACGCATTGCCGCAATCAGTTGCGCCGACGGGAAAGCGGCTCATGCTCAACATCGCAGACGACGCACCAAATCACATCGCACCACTCTCACAGGTTGCTCCAGAGTACGCCGATGGAGAGCGGGCGCTCCTCTCAGCGACATTTCTGGGTGAATCGACGGCCGACGCCGACACCCTCGCCGAGCACACCCGTCGTACGCTCGCCGCGTGGTATCACGATCGTCAGTTCGACAGTCTCGAGGTACTCGCGACCGACCGGATTGCGTTCGCACAGTTCGATCAGCCACCGGGCATCCACGACACCCTTCCGGCGGTTGACGCTCCATCGGGTCGATGTTATCTTGCCGGTGACTATACGCGCTGGTCGTCACTGCAGGGGGCACTCGCGAGTGGACAGGACGCAGCAGCCGCCGTTAGGGAGACGGGCGCCCTCGGTTAGGCGTGAGGTTGAGATGGAAAAGCGGGTCAGAGCATCTCACGAAACGACGCAAGCGGCGGAAACCAAAGTGTCTCGTCCGCGTCTGGATCCCGGACGATCGGGCGAACCGAGGTCGCACGGTCAAGGAGCGGTGACGGAAGATCACTCCTTTGGGCATCGTTGAGTGGCGTACCAGGGGCGAGGGAATTAAACGCCGGGAGGACGAGCCGCGTCGGCGTCGCATGGTCATCATAGAGGTAACACGGCCGACGACGGCCCTCAATCACGATCGCCGGATGGACGTGGCCGAACACGATCCGAGTAATATCGTCCATCTCGGGAGGAGATTCGTGCCCGTGAACGACGAGCGTGCCGTCTTGGAGTCGGTGGGCGGAGGTTGGCTGGAGTGGGGCAATCGATGAGAGGATCGCATCATGGTTACCCTCAAGTAGAACGGGGCGGGCACCGGCGGCATCCGCCGCGTCGATCAAGCCGCCGAGGGTATCCTCAACGTGTGCAGGGATATCCTCAAAGGCGTGAACGATATCGCCCGCAAGCACGAGTTCGGCTGGATTAAACCGATCAAGAAGCGCATCAATCCGATCGGGGAGGCGCGTCCGCTCACCAAGTGGCAACTCGACGGGGGCAGCGTCGTCCCGACCGAGGTGCAGGTCAGCACAGACGAGCGCATCGGCCGACGGGAGATACACCGCCCGGTCGGCGAACTCAATGGGAGTGCTGATCTCCACCATCGGCCCGTACCGGGGTGCCAAACGCGTCTTCAAGATCGTACTCTGAGCCCGTCAGAACGTACAACACCTCCTCAAGCGGATGGACCGCACCAGGGACGATCCGAACGACCAGAAGGGTGATTCCGAGCAGCGCAACAAGCGAGAGAGATTGGGAGATAAGATGATGCGACACGAAATAGGAGGCGAGAAGTTCGTCGCTGCCGAGTACCGCGGTGAGCGTCTGGAACAGGGGAGCCTCGAACCAGCCCAGCGAGGCGGCGAGTCCAACGAAGACGTTCCGGGCGATGTTGAGCACCCAAATCACGCCGGTGGCAACGAGAAATGCCCGGGTCTTGCGGCGCAACGGCGCGTTCGTCGCCGCGACAAGCCCACCAAAAATCGAGATGCTCCCGATGCCGGTACACGATAACACGATGTAGGTACTGTATCCGTCGAAGCCGAACATGCTCTGGTACCCGTTTGGCGCCTCGACAATTCCTGGGTTGTAGCCGAACAGCTGCATCCCCCAATGCGTCTGAACAGCCACAGTCTCGATTAACAGTGTTTTGAGCGGTTCGATCGTCGTTGCCGGGAGGTACAATACGCCCATGAGCCCGACGGCGCGCGAGAGCACTAACAACGAATCACGCCCTGAGACAAGGAGGTACCCAGTATAAAACGAAAGCGGGCCACCGGCAAGGCTCAAAAAGCCCTCAAGCGGGCTATGGAACTCAAAATAGAAGAATGGGAACATCGCAAGCCAGAACAGGCCGAAGATCCCCCAGCCGACACCAGCCACCTGCACTGCCTGCGGGCGTCGATCTGTCGCCTCAAGCGCAACTGAGGCCAGAAACAGCGCAATCGACGTCCAGATGAGCACATCTCGTCGCTGGATGATTACATCAAGGACAGACAGCGCCACTGGATCCATCGTACACGGTTCGGAAACGGGCGGATATGAACCTGACGACAGCGCAGCGACTTTTTAATCACCGGGATCATGGGTAGCGTATGGCCGACGTGTTGGAGAGCCAGCGATCAGCAACCCGGTTTCGTGTGCTCGTCGAGATCGCCGACCGCCAGCCAGCGGTGAGTCAGGGCGAGATCGCCGATGCCGTGGGGATCACGAGTCAGGCGGTCAGCGAGTACGTACAAGACCTCGCCGACGAGGGGTTCGTCCGAAAGGAGGGCCGGTCACGGTACCGAGTCACCACCGAAGGGGTTGACTGGCTGTTGAGCGAGGCCTCGGAGGTACGACGATATCTTGAGTACGTAACCGGCGACGTTCTCGGGAACGTCCGAGAAGACGCCGCCATCGCACTCGCGGACATCGAGGCGGAGGAAACAGTGTCCCTCTCGCTTGTTGACGGACTGTTACACGCCGATCCCGATGCAACCGGCGCCGCAACAGGGACAGCAACCCGTGATGCTACGGCAGGAGAGGACGTCGGCGTGACTGACTTCTCTGGGATCATTGATCTCGATCCCGGAGAAGTAACCGTGCTCCAGGTGCCCGCAATCGGGGCGGGCGGGAGCCGGAATGTTGACCCGGCGGTACTGCGGGAGTACTGTGTGGACGGCGATCTCGTCGTCGCCGCTGGCGTTGAGGCGGTCGCTGCACTCGATCAAGCAGGGATCGAACCGGCGACCCGGTTCGCCGCCGGCGAGGTGGCCGCGGACGCCGCCGGGCGTGGGATCGATGTGACTGTCGTGGCGACAACCGGACTTGTCGGTCGCATCACCGATCCACTCACAGACGCAGAAGTACCGTACGAGATCGTCAACCCGACCTGACCGGGAGCTACCGCTCGTCGCTGTCGAGGACGCGAATCTGGTCGCCGCGCACTGTCACCGGAATCGGGACTGTCGCCTCATAGAGCTCAACCGTAACCTGATCTTTGCCCTCGTCGATGCGTTGGACCTGCGCCTTCTCACCCTTGAATGGCCCGGCGATCAACTCGACGATGTCGCCTTCGGCGATCCCCTCGACATCGGGGGTCGGCGAGAGGAAGTGTTCGACCTCAGAGAAGTCACTGGGGGCCGGATCGCCGTCGCGGCGCACCACATCACGCGCGTGCGGGATCTCGTCGAGAATGCGGTCAAAGACGGCCCCCGAGTCGGCCTCAACCATGACGTAGGAGGTCAGCGAGTCGGGCGCCAAGGCGGCGTGGATTGACTCCTCCTCGCGGTTGATGATCATATCCGCGACAGTCTGCTCTTGGCTGGCGGTCGTTTTGACGGCGTAAATTGGCATTCGATCACCCAGGGAGGAGGTTCATCAGCAGGAACATCAGAAAGCCCAACGCGCCGATCAGCAGGATACCGGCTCCGGCAATTGAGCCGGTCCGCGAAAACTCCGTCCAGGAAGGCGTACTCGCCATCTTCAGTACCCGGACGTACGATGAGAGGTCGGTCGGGATATTCATACTCCTATGAGACAGTAGACAACAGTCGTTCTTTTATTTGTTGATCGGGAGGGACCCCGATAACACTCTGGAGGGCTCGAATCGATGGCGTATCGAAGCGGTGGATTATTCGACGAAGTCGATGTCGTCGCTAGGGTCTGTCGGGGTTGTGTCGGTTCCGCCAGCACCGGCTGCCGGGCCCATCTCGGGCTGGGTGTCACCGCCGTAGATCTGGGGCGATTCGACACCGGTGACAACCACCATCGTCCGCATCGCCCCATCAAGGGACTCATCAACGGACGTGCCCCAGATGATCCGTGCGTCGGGGTCGATCCGGTCGTAAATCTCCTCGACAACGCCTTCGGCCTCCTCGATGGCCATGTCGGAGCCACCGGTAACGTTGACCAGTGCGGAGTTTGCCCCTGAGATGTCGACGTCCAACAAGGGCGACCGGAGGGCGCTTTTAACAGAGTCCTCGGCCTTGGCCTCGGAGTCGGATTCACCGAGCCCGATCATCGCAACGCCGCCGCGTTCCATGACAGTCCGGACGTCGGCGAAGTCAAGATTAACCAGCCCGGGCTTGGTGATCAACTCGGTGATCCCCTTGACCGACCGCATAAGCACCTCGTCGGAGACCTTGAACGCCTGCCGGACGGGGAGTTTGCCGACCGAGTCAAGAAGCCGATCGTTTGGTACCACGATGACGGTGTCGGCCACGTCGCGAAGTCGCTCAAGGCCGGCCTCGGCGTTGGTCCGACGGACCTCACCCTCGGCGGTAAAGGGGGTCGTTACAACCGCGATCGTCAGTGCCCCCGACTCGCGTGCCGCCTTCGCAATGACCGGCGCCGCACCGGTACCGGTGCCACCACCGAGGCCGGCGGTAACGAAGACCATGTCCGACCCACGGAGAGACTGGAGGATCTCGTCCTGGCTCTCGATAGCCGCCTCTTCACCGACCTGCGGGAGTGACCCGGCACCACGGCCGCCGGTTTTCTCCTGACCCATCAGGATCTTTTCGTCGGCGTTAATCTCGACGAGATGTTGGACATCGGTATTGGCCGCGATCAGCTGCGCGCCATGGATACCTTCTTCATCCATCCGATTGATCGTGTTACTCCCGGCGCCACCACACCCGACGACGGTAATGTTCGTCTCAAGTTCGTTGAGGACTGACCGCAACTCCTCGTCGGTCATCGACTCAGAGGAGTTCGACGGGTCAGATGTCGGCGCTGACTCATCCGCGGAGTCAGGGCCCTCTTCGGCTTCTTCGATCGCCTCATCGATAATCGAGTCCATTTGCGCGCCATTTTATCCCGCAGGGTAATTATGTTTCTCCCTCAGTCTGACACTGGTCTGACGCCACAGCATCACGAGCACCCCAATAGAACGTGACGAAATCAACAAGTTCGCGACCGACCTACGTCTATCTGTGACCGAGGTGGCCCTCATCGGGACAGACGATGTCGATCTGCGGTCAAGACTCCTTACGAGTGAAACCGCCGGGGCGGCACTCGCAACATACGACCTCCGGGAACCATTCACCAACACGATCGGCCTCGACACGGTGAGCCTTGGTAGCGCCGTCGCGTTGTTGAATGATCTTGAGTGGCACCTCAAGCGTGTAACCGACCTCGCGCTGGTACGCGAACCCTCAATCGACCCCGAGGAGTGGCTCTCGGCTGCGCTGGCACGCGCTGTGCGAAACGAGACGTGTGCGCCCGAAGAGACCGGAGAGTACGTCAAAATCTACGGGATCGATGGACCGACGCCAGGACGCCCCGTCGAACCGCTGTATGCTCGACGGACCGATGGCGCACTCCCGACCTACGACCTTCGGGACGTTGAGGAGACGATCGTCGTGCGTGTCACTGCCGATGAATTCGAGTAATTTCAGTACTTCGGGGGCGCCCCAGAGACCTCATACACCTTATCCATGAGTTGGTCGCGGCGATCCTGCCAGTACGAGAACTCCGCTGGCGAGGCCGGATACTCATCGTAGACAGACTTGAGGTCATTGGCAATCTCGTGAATCTGGTAGAGCTCGTACAACAGCCCCCAGTGGCCGAAGGTCTCGAACAACGTCCGGAGTTTCAACAGCGGGCCCATTGACGCGGTGCCACTCCGGCCAACGGCATCAACGAGTTGTTGCCCGGGGACAGCGGTGACAACATCAACGAGTTCATCGATGTCGTGTGCGGTGCCCCAGATGTTGTACAGATCCATCGCTGCGAACCGCTTGCCGAAGTCGGTCATGACATCGCGGTTGTACCCCCAGAGAGCCTCCTCGGTCGGTCCACCATCGGCGATGGCCTCAACAGCGTACTCCGCCGCCCAGGTGCCCGCCTTCGCGGCACCGGGGATTCCGCCGCCGGTCGTCGGATTGACATGAGCGGCAGCGTCACCCGCAGCGATGAATCCAGGGGCCACTGCCGAGTCGTAGGGTCGCCGGGTCGGGAGGGCGGCCCCGAGCTTGTCAATCACCCGGGCGTTCTTGAACTCCGGACGCGCCTCAAGATCCGCCCGAAGGACATCGACAAGTTCCATCGGATCTTCGGTCATCTGAAAGCCCAACCCGACGTTGATCTCAGTAGGCGATCGCGGGAAGTACCATAGATAGCCCAGCTCCTCGGTGGGCTTGAACACAATCGCGTCATCGTATTCGACCGGCTCGTCAACCTCGATGACCTCGCGGTAAGCCGAACAGTACTGCCGGAAGTTGACCGCGGTGTCGAAAGTGGTGTCCGCAAGATCAGCGCTATCCTGTAGAACTGAGAAGGCCCCGGTAGCGTCGATGACCACCTCGGCCTCGTAGGTCACCGGTTCGCCCCCTTGTTGGGCGCGAACCCCTGTGACGCGGGCGTCCTCCTGGAGCACGTCCGTCACGACAGTATTGTAGTGGATGTCGGTTCCGGCACGGTCGGCTTCCTCAATGAGGACCTCGCCGTAGCGCTTACGGTCAAGAACAACCCCTGATTTGTCCTCGCCGAAGGGGATGTCAATCGCATCCTCGCTGTCGGGATTGCCAAAGACCGCGCGCGTGATGGTCGGGTTCGAGAACGCCTCCGCCCTGAGATACTCCCGGTCGATGACGTCGGGGAACGTTTCCGCCCCCTTGATCGCGTCACCACAGGCAATGTGGCCGGCCTCGGACTCCGATTTCCGTTCGAGCATGACGACATCGACCCCGGCTTGGGCGGCCGTCACAGCGGCAAACGTGCCGGCCGTGCCGGCCCCGACGACGACGATATCGTAAGTGTACGAGTCCGCGGTCATTTGTCTATCCGCAGTATGGAATCACTCTCCAAAAAGAGTCGGAATTGCTGTCGATAGCCTCACGCCAAAGCGGTGGCTGTCTGACGGGCTGGGGTCAGTGCTCGACAAACTCAAGCAGGACACTTCCTGTATCCCGCGGGTGAAGAAACGCGACATCATGTCCCCACGCGCCGGGGCGGGGCTGGTCGTCGATCGGGTCGATACCCAACGCACGGGCCCGGTCAAGTGCGTCGACCGCCGAGTCGACCGCAACGGCGACGTGATGGAGCCCAGGGCCTTCGCGATCAAGGAAGTCGGCAATCGGTCCGTCATCAAGCGGTTCAAGAAACTCGAAGTAGGTCTCGCCAACCGGCAGGAAGTAGATGTCCATGCCGTCACGAACTTCTTCGTGGACAATCTCCGTGGCGAACAACTCAGCGTACTGGTCTGCAAGCGCCGCTGCCTCGTCGGTTGCGACCCCGACGTGATCAATCTGCATATCGGGGGTGAACGACGCGAATCAATGACCGTGTCGGTCCGAGTGACTACAGCGCGCCGTCGCGGTGCTCGCCGAAGACATCGCGCATCGCGTCACTGATCTCGCCGACGGTTGCAAGGGCTTTGACAGCGTCGATGATCGGCGGCATCAGGTTCTCGCCGGAGCGGGCGGCGTGTCGAACCGATGCAAGGGCGTCCTCGACGGCCGCGTTGTCACGCCGATCCCGGACCGCTTCGAGCCGCTCGCGCTGGCGCTGCTCTTCCTCTTCGGTGACCTCCTCAAGATCCATGTCAGGCTCGGACTCCTCAACCTCGAACTCGTTGACCCCGACAATAATGCGGTCACCGGACTCGATCTCCTGTTGGCGCTGGAATGCCACATCCTGGATCCGTCGTTTGACCCAGCCGTCATCAATTGCCTGAACCATCCCGCCACGGGCGTCAACAGACTCAAGAATATCCCGGGCCTCGGATTCGAGTTCGTCGGTGAGCGCTTCGATTGCGTATGAGCCGCCAAGAGGGTCGATCGTATCAGCAGCCCCAGACTCGTGGGCGAGGATCTGTTGGGTGCGAAGCGCCGTCCGGACAGACTCCTCGGTCGGGATCGACAACGCCTCGTCCTTGCCGTTGGTGTGGAGGCTCTGAGCCCCTCCGAGGACCGCCGCAAGCGCCTGGTAGGCAACCCGGACGATGTTGTTCTCGATCTGCTGAGCGGTGAGCGTTGACCCCGCCGTCTGGACGTGGAACTTCAGTTGCTTTGAGGCCTCGCGCTCGGCGTCGAAACGCTCCTCCATAATCGAGTACCACAGCCGACGAGCTGCTCGGAACTTGGCGACCTCCTCAAGGATGTTGTTGTGCGCAGCGAAGAAAAACGACAGCTGCGGCGCGAAGGTGTCGACATCAAGTCCGGATTCGATGGCCGCCTCAACGTAGGCAATACCATTGCCGAGTGTGAAGGCCAGCTCCTGTGCGGCGGTTGCACCGGCCTCGCGGATATGATAGCCCGAGACAGAGATGGTGTTGAACTTTGGCGTCTCCTCGGCACAGAACTCAAAGATATCGGTCACGATCCGCATCGACGGCTCCGGTGGGTAGATGTGCGTGTTCCGTGCGATGTATTCCTTGAGCACATCATTCTGGATGGTCCCGCGGAGGTCCGCCCGGTCGACCCCCTGTTCGTCCGCGACCGCGATGTACATCGCTAGGAGGATCGATGCCGGAGCGTTGATGGTCATACTCGTTGAGACTTCATCGAGGGGAATGCCCTTGAAGACCCGGCGCATATCTTCAAGCGTGTCGATCGCGACACCGGAGCGACCCACCTCGCCAGCGGCCATCGAATTTGTCGAGTCATAGCCCATCTGGGTCGGCAGATCAAACGCCATCGACAGACCAGTCTGGCCCTGATCAAGGAGGTAGTTGAATCGCTCGTTAGTCTCGGCGGCTGTCCCCATCCCGGCGTACTGGCGCATCGTCCAGAGCCGGCCACGGTGCATCGTAGAGTACACTCCACGGGTGTATGGCGGCTCGCCGGGGAACCCGAGATCCGATTCATACGAAAGATCCTCAACGTCAGTAGGCGTATAGAGGCGCTCAAGATCCAGCCCGCCGGTGTCAGTGTCAAACTGCTCGCGGCGTTCACCGAAGCGATCGAGCGTCGGCCCGAGTGTCTCCGCTTCCCACGACGATTCGGCCTCGCGGATCCGATCGAGATCCTCAGGATCAAACATGAGCGTATATTAGACGGGGACGTGACGAGCGGCTTAAGTGCTCTGTCACAGCGGCGGGGCTACTGAGTTCACGGCAGCTTGACACTCTCCCCGCCCTGAAGGGCGGGGGTTGAGCCTTGTAACTTCCATAACACAAGCGGGGGTGCATCGACCGCCCCGACAGTGGATCTAAAGATCGTACTTGTAGGTCGCGTTCTCAGCGTCAATTCCGAAGTCCTCGGCGTCCTCAGTGGGTTCGGGCTCAGCGGAATCCGGGCTCGCCGACTTGAACCGCTCACGGAGCCGTTCGGGCATCTCGAAGGTGTCAACAGTGATTGCCACAGCGATAGCGTCGGCCTGGTCGGTTCGGATGGTCTCAAGGGTGTCTTGTAACACCGGTGGGAGGTCTTCGGTTGGCACCGGCGTGAAGCCGAACTGGGTAAAGTACTCTGGCTGATCCGTCAGCGCGTAGAGACGATCAAACCCAGCGTCGCGCGCTGTTTCAACGAGTCGTTCGAGGACGTGAGCGCCAACACCCTGGGAGCGCCAGTCCGGAAGGACCCCGACGTTTCGTACCTCACAAACCGCGGGATTGGCATCGCGGTGGACATGGATCCGGCCGAATCCGGCTTTATCGCCGGTGGTCTCGTCGACTGCTACGACGTAATCGCGGGATCGGAACGCCGGGTCCGGGAGCGACAACTCTTCGAGCTGATCGAGTAGCCACGCCTCGTCCCGATTCTTTGCATCCCGGACGTACATACTCGACCATACGGCACCCGCAGCAATAGGCGTTTGGTCGTTAGTCTGCCGCTGTTGCCACCGGTCCGTGATTGATCTCCGTGCCGAGGACAGAGAAGAACTCGGCCAGCCACTCGGGATGGTCTGGCCACGCCTGGGCGGTGACCAGATTCCCATCACGCGTGACCTCGTCGGTCCACTCGGCCCCCGCCGCCTCGATGTCCGAACGGAGGGCAGGATAGGCCGTACAGGTTCGGCCGTCGAGGACGTCCGCTGCCGACAGGATGAGCGGCCCGTGACACAGCGCAGCGACGGGCTTGTCGGCCTCAAAGAAGTGCCGAACCATCTCAAGGACCGCATCGAAGGTGCGTAGGTACTCCGGGGCACGACCGCCTGGCAGAACCAGTCCATCGTAGTCAGCCGGATCAACAGCTTCGAAGTCGTGTGTGAGCTCAAAGGCGTGTCCCGGCTTCTCGGTGTAGGTCTGGTCACCCTCAAAGTCGTGAATCGCCGTTTTACAGACGTCACCGGCCTCCCGGTTCGGACAGACGGCATGGACATCGTGACCGACCGCCTGTAACGCCTGGAACGGCACCATCGTCTCGTAGTCCTCGGTAAAATCGCCGACGAGCATGAGCAGATCGTGCGGGGGCATGGGAACTACACCCACAGAATATGTCCGGACGACAATAAATGTCGGTCCCTGGCTACAGGGAATTCTTGATCCGATCGAAGAAGCCCTGTTCAACCTCGATATCCTCGCCACCGGCCTCAGCGAAAGCCTCAAGTGCCTCGCGCTGAGTCTCATTGAGCGATTCTGGCGTGACAATCTGGACGGTGACATAAAGATCTCCAGAGCCCCGTCGCCGCAGTCGCGGCATTCCCTTGCCGCGGAGTCGGAATGTCTCACCGCTTTGGGTACCCGATGGAATGTCGAGTTCGACATCGCCGTCAAAGGTCGGAACAGTGACCGAGTCGCCAAAGACGGCTTGGGGGAAGGAAATCGGCTTGCGGTACCGGAGGTCATCGCCGTCGCGTTCGAATTCGTCGTGCTCACGGACAGTCACGTCGATCAAGAGATCGCCGCGTCGTCGACCATCGTCGCCAGGAGCCCCTTCGCCTTCCATTCGGAGGGTCTGACCGTCCTCAATGCCGGCGGGGATGTCAACCGTGAGCGTTGCTTCGCGGCGAACAGTGCCGGAGCCGCCACAGGTCGAGCAAGTCTCCTCGTAGATCTGCCCCTCACCCTCACAACGCGGACAAGTCTGGGTCTGTTGGACCTGCCCGAACGGCGTCCGCTGGACGCTCCGGACCTGACCGGCACCGTCACACTCGGGGCAGGTTCGAGAGGAGCTATTCGGCGGGTGGCCCGTTCCGTTACAGTCCGGACAGGGCTCGGGACGCTCAATCGAGAGTTCGCGCTGGCCCCCGTGATACGCGTCAGCAAGATCGATCGTCAGTTCCGTGCGGAGGTCGCGGCCACCGCGACTACGGCCACCGCCACCACCGCCAAAGAACTCCTCGAAGATGTCCTCCATACCGCCGAAGGAGCCTTGCCCGCCGAAGGGACCACCGCCCATGCCGCCACCCATCCCACCGGCACCGGCCTGGGCCCCTCCAGGACCCTCTTGATCGAAACCACCGCGTTTCTCGGCTTGCATATATCGCTCATGGCCGAGTTGGTCGTAGGCGCGGCGCTTCTCCTCGTCGGTGAGTACCTCCTTGGCCTTTTGGAGCTTCTGGAACTTCTCCTTAGCGTTGGGATCGTCACTAACATCCGGGTGGTACTCCGTCGCCTTGTCGCGGTAGGCCTGCTTGATCTCCTCTTCGGTGGCGTCCCGGCTCACCCCGAGGATTTCATAAAAGTCCGTACTCATCCGTTAGAACACCAGTTGATAGGCGGTAGTCCTACTTGAAACGTCCGGAGCGGTGATCAGTTGTTTGACTGCTCGTCGTCGTCAACCTCTTCGAAGTCGGCATCGACGTACTCCTCATCGTCATCGCCGCCGGGAGCCCCGGCGCCTGGGCCAGCGGCTCCGGCGCCCGGACCAGCGGCGCCTCCGGCGGCACCAGCACCCGCACCGGCCGCGCCAGCGGCCGCCTCCTGCTGGTACATCTGCTGACCAATCTGCTGGAGTGCCTCGGTCAGGTCTTCGACGGCCGCGTTGATCTCGTCGGCGGAGGCCTCCTCGTCCTCAAGGACGGCCTCGACGTTCTCGATTTCGTCTTCGATCTCCTCGATCAGGTCCTCGTCAACGTTTTCTTCGTTCTCCTCGATGAGATTTTCAGCACGCTGGATCGCTGCCTCGGCGTCGTTACGAGCCTCGATCCGCTCACGGCGGCGCTGGTCCTCTTCGGCGTGCTCTTCGGCCTCCTGTTGCATCCGTTCGATCTCCTCGTCGGAGAGGCCAGCGCCACCCTCGATGGTGATCGACTCCTCGTTGCCGGAGCCCTGGTCCTCCGCGGAGACATTGACAATCCCGTTCTCGTCAATCGAGAAGCTGACCTCAATCTGGGGCGTGCCAGCGGGCGCCGGCGGGATGCCTGTCAGCTGGAAGGCTCCAAGCAGCTCGTTCTCCTCGGCAATCTCGCGCTCGCCCTGGAAGACACGAATCTGGACGGAGGTCTGGTTGTCGACGGCCGTGGTGAAGACCTTTGATTCCTCGGTCGGGATCGTGGTGTTCTTGTCGATGAGCCGCTCGAAGAGGCCGCCCTTGACCTCAACACCAAGCGACAGCGGCGTCACGTCCAGCAGGACAATGTCGTCGACATCGCCCGCGAGGACACCGCCCTGGATGGCAGCTCCAAGCGCAACGGCCTCATCAGGATTGACACTCGTCTGGGGCTCGATGCCGGTCATGTCCGCGACCTTCTCACGCACCTGTGGCATCCGGGTCGAGCCACCGACGAGAATGACCTCATCGACATCGTTGGTGTCATAGCCAGCGTCATCAAGCGCCTGGTTGGTCGGACCAACCGTTCGTTCGAGGAGGCCTTCGGTGAGCGACTCGAAGGTCGCCCGGGTGAGGGAGGTCTCAAGGTGCAACGGCCCGTCATCGGTCGCCGTGATGAATGGCAGATTGATCTCGGTTTCCTTGCGCGAGGACAGTTCGATCTTTGCCTCCTCGGCGGCGTCCTTGAGCCGTTGAAGGGCCTGACGGTCTTCGCGGAGGTCAATCCCGTGCTCATCCTCGAAGTCTGCGGCCAGGTGGTCGATGATGGCCTGATCCCAGTCGTCGCCACCAAGGTCGTTGTCACCGTTGGTTGCAACGACCTCATAGACGCCACCGCCGAGATCAAGTACAGACACGTCGAAGGTCCCGCCGCCGAGGTCGTATACGAGGACCGTCTGATCGGACTCATCGTCAAGTCCGTAAGCCATCGAGGCCGCCGTTGGTTCGTTGACGATCCGTTCGACCTCAAAACCAGCGATCTCGCCGGCGTCCTTCGTCGCCTGGCGCTGTCGGTCATTGAAGTACGCCGGGACTGTAATGACAGCACGCTCGATTTCTTCGCCGAGATAGTCCTCAGCGTCGCGTTTGATCTTCTGGAGGATCATCGCTGAGATCTGTTCGGGCGTATACTCGTCGTCGCCGATATCGACGGTATAGTCCTCCTCGCCCATGTGCCGCTTGATCGACTGGATTGTGCGATCAGGGTTCTGGACAGCCTGGTTCTTCGCCGGCTTGCCGATCAGCCGCTCGCCGTCGTCGGTGAAGGCGACAGCCGAGGGCGTCGTGCGTTCGCCCTCGTTGTTGACGATGATCTCCGGATCGCCCCCCTCCATAATCGCAAACGCGCTATTCGTCGTTCCAAGGTCGATTCCGAGAATCTTCTCGCTCGCCATCTTAACCTCGGGTAAGGGATTGATCCGTAAAAACGCACCTATCGCGCAATACCGGCCGGAGTGGGAGGCTCACTCGGGGGTCGACTCGGCGTCAGCAGACGCCTCGGATTCTGGGTGACCGGCACTAACGGAGACCTGGGCCGCCCGCAGGACCGAATCGTTCATCGCATAGCCCGCTCGGTAGAGTTCGGCGACAGTTCCGTCAGGAGCGTCAGCCTCTGTTCTGAAGACCACCTCGTGTCGGGTGGGGTTGACCTCAGTCCCCGGTTCAGGCGCGATCGTCGTTACCCCTTCGGCATCGAGCACACGGTCGAATTCCTGGGCGGTCATCCGAAGTCCATCCCGGAGGCTCTCGACGTCATCGCCCTCCTCAAGCGCCCGATCGAGGTTGTCCCGAACGTCAAGAAGGCGCTCGACTAACTGCTCGGTCGCCTGTTCGCGGATGCGCTCTTGTTCGCGCTGCTGACGTTTCTTGTAGTTCTCGAAGTCGGCCTGCTTGCGTTTGAGACGGCTCTCAAGATCCGCTACCTTGTCCTCAAGGGTGTCAATCTGTTCTTCAGCCTCCTCGAGTTGGCGCTTGTATTCCTCAGCCCGGTCCTCCTCGGCGGCGAGTTGGCGGTCGTGCTCCTCGAAGACCCGCGAAACCTCCGTGGCAAGATCCTCGTCGTGTGCGGCGATCCGATCGAGGAGGTCGTCAACGGAGACAGAGTCGTCGTCATCGCTCATGTACGGAAACAACCGCCGAGACCGCATAAGGGTCTTGACATCCATACTGCCAGACCGGTACCGATAAGCCCCCGTTGCCGTGACATGCGCGCATGTCGCTGCTGGTGCCATACGACGACTCCGCGCTGTCGCAGACCGCTCTCATGCGGGCTCGACAGTTTGGAGCGGCGATCGACGAGGAGGTTATCGTACTCGTTGTTGTCCCCGATAATGTACAATACGTGCGCGATCAAGGCTGGCTCGACGAGGATGAGCCGTTCGACCGCGACCGAGTCAATCGCGGACTACGGGTGACTATCGAGAAAATCGCGCCCGATGCCACGGTCCGCTTCGAGCGGCCCGGTAACAGCGACGAACGAGCGTCGGTAACCGACGACATCGTTCGAACGATTCGGGAGGTGGCCGCCAATATCGATCCGACGGCAGTGTTCATCGGAAGCGAAAACGCTGGGGAGGCCGCACCACCGGTATCAAGCGTTGGGTCACCGCTTTCGGAGGACCACGGCTATGACATCTATATTGTCCACGAGGTCCAAGCGTCGGCCATCGTCGCGTGATCACCACGGCGAAAGTTCGCGGCGGCGGCCTTTCGGAACCGTCGACCGCAACTCACCGTAGACGTACAACCCGACCCCGAGCGGAACCGACTGATCGGCCACCGACAGCGCGGCGATGAGGTAGCCCCAATCGCCGTCCCACGACAGTTCCTGATCCTCGCCGGCGACGAACGCGCGCGCTTCTTCTGGCGAGAGAGCGATGACGTTGCGTGTGGCTGCCGCGCCAAACCGTTGGACAGCATTTGTTGTCGGTTTCCAGTGCTCGCCACGGGTACGCAGGGCCAGCATTCCCAGCCCCTGAATGGCGACCGGATCGGGCTCAGTTCCACGGGCAACCCAGATCTTGCCGTTGCCACGCTCCCAGAAGCTGAACCCGTCGAAGGTCGCCGGCGGGATGCCGTAGCGCTCGGACCACCACGTACAGACATCCTCACGGGTCGGACAGTCGGAGACTGACCGGTCGGCTGCCGTCGCCGGAAGCCGATCGAACCGTTCGCTGTCAGTCATGCGCCCACCTCAATAGTCGCACAAAAGAACCCGCCGGTGTCGTTATGATGGGGGTAGATCCGCGCGGCGCGGCGGACCGCCGGATCGTACGTCTCCCCGTTCCACTCGGTCACCCCAGGGGCGTGTTCGATCGGCAGATCCTGATCAATGAGCTGGCAGTCCTCTTTTTCGAGGACGTGATCAAGGACGGCCTCGTTCTCTTCGGGGGCAAACGTGCACGTCGAGTAGACAACACGCCCACCGGGAGCAGTCAAACGAACCGCCCGACGGAGCAGCCCCTTTTGAACACCACTCAGACCCTCAACGTGGTCACGGCTCCACCGATCAAGTGCGTCGGGATTCTTCCGAATGGTCCCCTCACACGAACAGGGGACATCGACCAACGCGGCATCAACCTGGTCGAATGAAAACGCCTCAAATGAGAGCTCACGGCCGTCACGATTGGTCACCGCAACGTTCGTGAGGCCGAGCCGTTCGGCATTTGACCGAAGCGCCGAAAGTCGGCCAAGGTTGCTATCGTTAGCAATCAACCGGCCACGGTCGTCCATCAGTGCGGCCAATTGGGTTGTCTTGCTGCCAGGCGCTGCACACGCATCGAGAACCCGGTCACCAGGAGCGGGATCCAACAGGCGGGCGGGCAGCGCGGAGACCTCCTCCTGGCCGTGCACCCAGCCGAGATACCAGCCGAGCGTCCGGCCAGGGGCATCCGTCTCAAGTCGTAATAGCCGATCGGACCAGTCGACCGGTTCGTAGGCGATTCCGGTCTCATCGAAGAGCGATCGGACGGCTGCCGGCGTTGTCTTGATCGGATTCACACGAACAACCTTCGGCAGCGGCCGCCGGCAGGCCGCCTCGAACGCTTCGAAGTCATCGATGATCGGCCGGTACCGCTCGAGTACCTCCATGGTCGTCCAACGCGGGAGCAGCGTTTGTCGGTTTCGACACAATCGGAGGGGGTCTTTCGCAACGCTTAAACCGCAAACGCAACCTACCATGGAGTGTCCTCGCGGCCGATGCCGCGAAGTGAGCGCGGGTAGTGTAGTGGTATCACGTGACCCTGCCACGGTCGCAACCCGGGTTCAAATCCCGGCCCGCGCATCCATTTTCGTGGACGACGGTTCTGGTTGCTTCAAATGAATCTCCCAGCGACAAGAATAGAGATTGAGATAGTGAGGAAGACACACCATGGCTGGAATGGCTAACGCGCCAGCCAGTGGCCGTTCTTGAGGTGTCTACCTCCTGCTCGGTTGGGCCGGTGATTCTGAAGCAGCCAGTACGACGTAAAGAACTCTTCGTTTGCAACGGGTAACAGCGAGTCTCAGCCCAGACCGCACTGGGCGGGTCGGACAGGATGGAGTTGGTTACACCGGCGGCTCGTCGCTTTTGACGGGTTCAGCGAATGCGACGTTCTCTTTGACCTCCTCAATCTCAACAGTGACCTCGTCGCCGGGGCGGGCGCCCGGAACGATCAGAACGTAGCCGCGTTCAACTTTGGCAATCCCGTCGCCTTTGTCACCAAGCGATTCAATGGTGACCTCACGGGTTTCACCCTCTTCAACTGGTGGTGTTCGGGCGGTTGGTGTCGGCGACTCCGTCGTTGATGGTGATGGGGACGTGGTTGTCGACTCAGATCCCGACTGACCGAGCATTGCAACACGATAGGTATCCCCGGGCTGGAGCGTCGCGTGGTCAATCTCGGAAGCGGGCACTTCGATAACATACCGATCGCCACGATCCTCAATAGTTCCGGTAAACAGACTGCGAAGGGAATCTGGAATGTCTACCATAGGTACGCTATAATCCCGGCACATAAGTAATTCATTACTTTGGTGGCTCAATTAGAGCCAGTGAACCGGCGGGTTTTACACCCCGAGCGCCCCCACTGACGGACATGCCCCACGACGCGTTTCCCACGGATCGGCCGGCAGTGGTCACGTGTGGACTTCCTTACGCGAACGGCGACCTCCACATCGGCCACCTCCGGACGTACGTGGCTGGCGACCTATACGCGCGAGCACTCAAGCGACTGGACCAGCAGACAGCCTTCGTCTGCGGGTCGGACATGCACGGGACGCCGATCGCTGTCAACGCCGCCGAGGCCGGAGTGTCGCCGAAGGAGTTCGCGATGGAGTACCATCAGCAGTACAAGGAGACGTTTCCGAAGTTCAACGTCGAGTTTGACAACTACGGACACACTGACAGCGAGACCAACGCGACCCTGACCCGCGAGATCGTCGAGACGCTCGAAGCCGAAGGGTACGTCTACGAGAAGGAGATCAAGGTCGCCTGGGATCCAACTGAAGACCAGCCACTCCCCGACCGGTTCGTGGAGGGCACCTGTCCGTACTGTGGGGCGACCGCCCGCGGCGACGAGTGTGATGAAGGCTGTGGCCGGCATCTTGAACCTGGCGAGATCGAAGATCCTGTGTCGACAATCACGGGGAACCCCGCGGAATACCGCGAACGGACACACAAGTTCTTCGAGGTGTCAGAGCTCGCAGACTATCTCAGTGACTTCCTCGACCGTCTCGAAGGGACCGACAACGCGCAGAACCAGCCCCGACAGTGGATCAAGGAGGGACTCCAGGACTGGTGTATCACCCGCGACTTGGACTGGGGGATCGACTATCCCGAGTCGGATACGGAGCTGGTGTTGTACGTCTGGGTTGATGCCCCAATTGAGTATATCGCCTCAACCAAGGAGTACTCCGAGCGGGTTGGCCCAGCGACGTACGACTGGGCGGAGGTCTGGCAGGACGACGGTGAGATCGTCCACATCATCGGCCGGGACATCATCCAACACCACACCATCTTCTGGCCGGCAATGCTCCACGTTGCGGGGTATACTGAGCCGCGGGCAGTCTGTGCAACCGGATTCATCACAATCAACGGCAAAGGCCTCTCGACAAGCCGGAACCGCGCCATCTGGGCCCACGAGTACCTCGAAGAAGGGTTACACCCGGATCTGTTGCGGTACTATCTCGCGACAACCGGCGGGCTCCAGCAGGATGTGGATTTCTCCTGGGAGAAGTTCCAGCAGCGGGTCAACGGCGAGTTGGCTGATACGCTGGGGAACTTCCTATACCGCGGGCTGTTGTTTGCCGACCGCCACTACGACGGCACCCCGGATACTGAGCCGAGCGAGGCGGTTATCGAGCGCATCGAGGCGGCCATCGCTGACTTCGAGACCGCTGTTAATGAGTACGCGATTCGCGATCTGGGCGAACTCGCCGTCGAGCTGGCCGCCTTCGGCAATGAGTACATTCAGCGCAATGAGCCGTGGAATCTGATTGACGAGGATTCCGAGGCGGCCGCGACGGTCATCCGTGACTGCGTCCAGTTAGCGCGGGCGGTCACGGTCCTCGCCGAACCGATCATGCCTGAGAAGGCTGCCGCGTGGTGGGACCACATCGGCGACGACCGGTCGATTCACGAGGTGCCGATCGACGCCGCACTCGAAACACCAGCCGCGTCGTTCGAAGCACCGGAGACGCCGTTCGACCAGCTTGAGGACAACCGGATCGACACGCTTGAGACGGCGCTTGAGGAACGTATCGAGGAGACAGCAATGGACTCAGAGGACTCCGAACCAGACCTCGAACCGCTTGTCGAAGACCGCGTTGACTTTGAGACTTTCAAGAGCCTCGACCTCCGGGTCGGTCGAATCGAATCAGCCGAGCCCATCGAAGGCGCCGACGAATTGCTCCGATTGGAGGTCGACATCGGCGTCGAAACACGACAACTCGTCGCCGGGCTTAAGCAGCTACACGATGTCGAGGATCTGCCAGGCACGAAGATCATCGTTGTCGCCAATCTTGAGAAGGCCGAACTCTTCGGCGTTGAGTCAAACGGAATGTTGCTTGCGGCTGGCGACGAGGCTGATCTACTGACGACCCATGCGGATGCGGTCCCAGGCGAACGCATCGAGTAATCCCGGGAGTCTCTTGAGTGCGGACGACATACCATAGCCATGCCCGAGCCACCGGTCGAATCGAGTACGAGCACTGACGACGGGCGCCTCCAACGCCGATCAATCGAGCCTGGCCAGCCGCGTCTTGAGAACGTGCTGTTCGTGCTGGTTGGCGTGTTAATCGGCACGGGGGTACTCTATCGCGCTGCGACGATTTTCAGCGGCTGATGGCGCCAAAGCATTAATCGGCACAGCCTCTAACGCACTGTGATGGCATCCGGACTCGAGAACCTCCCGGTACTGTTGGTGCTTTCGGGGATTGTGCTGATGACGCTTGAGGCGCTGGCTCCGGGAGCGCACTTCATCGTTATCGGGACGGCCCTCCTCGGCGCAGGACTCGTCGGCGTCGTCCTCAATCCATTCCTCGGCGGAGGGCTCTTCGTTGCCGCTCTTGCCGGACTGGTGCTCGCCTTTGGAGGCGGGGCGCTGTACATCTACCGTGAGTTCGAGTTCTACGGCGGCAGCGAGCGCGGCGTACCGACCGACTCGGACGCGCTCCGTGGTCGCACCGGCCGGGTGACCGAACAGGTGACACCTACCGGTGGCGAGATCAAACTTGAGGAAGGAGGATTCAATCCGATCTACCAAGCGCGAAGTATCGACGGCAAGATCGCCGAAGGTGAGGAGGTGATGGTGGTTGACCCCGGTGGGGGAAACGTGTTGACCGTCGAGGCGCTCTCGACCATCGGACAGGACTCGATTGATCGCGCACTCGAGCGCGACCGTCAGGCTGAGGAAGACCTCGACGTCGAGTGATCACGTCAGGGGTCATCGAACAGCCCCGTCGAGAGATATCGCTCCCCGGAGTCCCAAAAGACTGTGACAACGAAGGCGTCATCACCAAGTTCGTCGGCGACCGCCTGCGCGGCGACGCTTGAGGCCCCGCTTGATTGACCGACAAGAATCCCTTCCTCGCGTGCCAGGCGTCGGCACTCAGCCTCAGCAGTAGCGACGGAGACGGTTCGCACGTCATCAAGCAACGAGACATCAAGATTGTCACTAACAAATCCCGGGCCCATACCCTGGTACTCGTCAGGGCCGGACTCACCGGTCGAAAGGACCGGGTTTGCGGCCGGTTCGACGGCGACAATCGTGAGATCAGGGAACGTCTCGCGCAGCCGTCGGCCGGTACCGGTGATTGTCCCGCCGGTTCCGACGCCCGCCACAAGGGCGTCAACGGTCCGGTCATCGATCTGTTCAAGAATCTCGACGCCGGTGCCGTGGTAGTGTGCATCGGGATTCGCCGGGTTCGCGAACTGTTCAAGTTGAAGCGCCCCATCGGCGGCGATTGCATCGGCGCGATCGCGCGCATCGGAGATGTCGCCCTCCACGAGTTCAATATCGGCGCCATAGGCTGCCATAATCTGTCGGCGCTCAACCGATTGACTGGCCGGCATCACAACGGTGAGATCATACCCACGGGCCGCACACACCATCGCGAGGCCGATGCCGGTGTTGCCGCTTGTTGGCTCGACAAGCTGATCACCCGGGGCAAGATCGCCCGCCTGTTCGGCCGCCTCAATCATCGCCAGTGCTGGGCGGTCCTTGGCAGATCCCCCAGGGTTGAACGACTCAAGCTTCGCCGCAATGGTACCGGCGACAGGAGCGTCGATACGCACCAGTGGCGATCCGATTGTGTCCGTGATGCTCTGATCCATCCGTGAATATCAGATAGTAGGGGACCGAGCCTCTTAGGGTCGGGCCATTTATTCGGCCGTATTGCCAACCAGTCGTGTATGGATCGGCTCCACGCGCGGTACCCGTTTCTCAAAGGAGCCCGGAAAGCCGTCGAGACTGCCGACATTGATCTCGTGGAACTAATCGAGACGGACTCGCCGGCGGTTGATCGGGGCCGAGAGCGGCTAGAGGCAGGCCTCTCAGAGGGACACACTGGGACACCGCGCCGGAGCACGCGAATCGAGTTGCTCTCCTATCCAATCGCGCGTGTGCTTGTCTCGCTGCTTGATGATCCGATTGCGACAGACACCTACGCAAGAGCGGAGGCAGCGACCGCACGCGAACGCTTAGAGGCCGATCTCGACAGCGATCGGGAGTTACGATCGGTTACAGACCACGGCCTCACCGTGAACAGTCTGTTAACCGAGTTCGGGCTGGCCGCGGAGGTCACGGTCACCGACGAGGGCTTTCTGATGGATGTCTCGCGGTATCTATCGCTGTCGCAATCGCTTGAGGGCGAGCAGTGGCGACTGGTTAACCGGGCGCTTGACGCCGGGCGGGTGCCGATCGATCGACCAGAACTACTTGCTCTTCTTGAGGAGGCCGTCGTCGAGCGGGTCAGCGAGGGGCTGCCCCTGCCGGTACCGGACGCAATCGCCGATCGACTCGAAGCGGAGCGAACAACACTACAGACGATGCTTGAGTCACCGGCGGTTGAACTCGGCTTCGATACGGTCAATCCAGCGAAGTTTCCCCCGTGCATGCAGGCGCTGCTTGAGCAAGCACGGGGAGGGGAAGCCATCGAGCCGCCGGGACAGTTCGCACTGGTTGGGTTTCTTGCCGGAACGGATCTCGACGCTGACGCCATCTGTGACCTCGCTGGGGGTGGGCTCGACCGCGAGACCATTGACTATCAGCTTGCGCACCTGCGGGGATCACACGGGGTCGAGTACGTGCCGCCGGACTGTGCAGTTATGGACGAGTACGGGCTGTGTGTCAACCGCGACGATCGGTGTGATCGAATCGATCACCCAGCGGAGTACTATCGGGCGGCGCTTACCGAGGAGTGAGCATTACGCGGCGGCGCCGTCGGTGAGGTCGGTGTACGCAAGGACGACTCCGACTCCTGCGGTAAGGAGGATGAAAAAGACGATTGCACCGACAATCATCAGTCCGCCGAAAGGAGAAAGGCTTCCGTTCGTCGAGAAGGTCGCGCCGATCAGGTAGAGGATGCCGAACATCACTACGACCGATCCAAGCGCTAGTGCCGTCTCGATCGCCCAGTCCGGCAGATCAACCATATGTGGCAGATGATGAAGCGGTGGAATAAGCGCTTCGAAGCGCGTGGCTCAGGACTCAAGAATCGCTGTTGCCTCCTCGATTGAGAGCGTTCCATCGGCGACGGCAACGAGCACGTCGCGGATTGGCGATTCGTCCGCGGTGCCGAGCCGCGCCTGCGTTGAGTGTCCAGTAAGTGACGGCAGCCCCTCACCGCTCGCCAGGGCAGTCTCCTTTTTCACTCGGTAGTTGCCGCCGTCGGTGACATACAACTCAGAGGGATGAAAGAAGTACCAGTCTTCCTGATCGAATCGAACGCCAACGCGAGGGTTGGCCCCGAAGTTTTGAGCAAAGTAAACAAGTGACTCAACCTCCGCGCCATCAAGATAGATCGGAGCACCAGCGCTGGACTTGGCTTCAATCGCGTAGAACGTCTCGCCATCGCCAGCGAGGACATCCGGAAGGTCCCGATCGGTCGCACTGCCGCTAGCGGGCGCACGCATCACCGCGAAGCCGCGCTCGTCAAGCGCGTTAACGAGTTCGCGCTCCCGGCGATCACCCTTGGCATTGGACATAACGGATCGTCGCGTCGGATCGACCAAAAGTCTCGGGACCTACGTTCCGTGGTCCCAGGACTGCATGTACTCGCGCTGGGCGTCGGTGAGGGAATCGTACTCGACTCCCTCGGCCTCAAGCTTGATCTCGGCGACCTCACGGTCAAGCGCGTCGGGAACATCGTGGACGCCAGGGCCGTACGCGTCGGCATTCGTCGCGAGTTCACGCACCGAGACGGCCTGGATCCCGAAGCTCTGATCCATAACCTCCACAGGGTGACCCAGCGCAACGGGGCTAGCGAGGTTCACTAAGCGTCCCTCCGCGAGCACGTTCAGCCGGCGACCGTCGGCGAGTTCGTAGGCTTCGACGCCCTCGCGCGCCTCGTATCGGTCGACGGCCATGTCAGCAAGTGTGTCGAGGTCGATTTCGACATCAAAGTGTCCCGCGTTCGCGAGAACGACTCCATCCTGCATGGCCTCGAAATCCTCACGGGTGATGACATCGCGGTTGCCGGTTGTCGTCACGAAGATCTCGCCCTCGGCAGCGGCATCGCGCATCGGCATAACCTCATAACCCTCCATGTGGGCCTCAAGCGCCCGTCGCGGCTCAACCTCCGTGACGATCACGCGGGCATTCTGGCCGGCGGCCTTCTTCGCGACACCACGTCCACAGTTGCCATAACCGGCGACAACGACGGTCTTACCTGCGAACGAGAGGTTGGTTGTCATCGCGATATTCGCCAGCGAGGACTCGCCGGTACCGTGGACGTTGTCGAAGAGTCGCTTCATCGGCGTGTCATTGACGGCGAACACCGGGTACTCAAGCGCTCCGTCATCGTCCATCGCCCGCAGGCGGTGGACTCCTGTGGTTGTCTCCTCACAGCCGCCGATGATGGAATCGAGAAGTTCGGGGTGATCCTCGTGAACGGCGGCGACCATGTCCATGCCGTCATCAACGGTGACGGTTGGTTCGTGGCTCAACACGGCCTCAATGGCGTTGTAATAGGCCTCGTCGTCGACACCGTGACGAGCGTAACTGGTGATCCGTTCGTGGGCGTCGAGGGCGGCTGAAACGTCGTCGTGAGTCGACAGCGGATTACACCCCGTGATCGCAACTTCGGCACCCCCCTCGGCGAGCACCTCCACAAGTGCCGCCGTCTTGGCCTCGACGTGCATCGCCATCCCAATGCGGAGGCCATCAAGCGGCGTCTCGGCGGCAAACTCCGTCTCGATTGATCGGAGGATCGGCATGTGCTGGCGGGCCCACTCGATCTTTCGTCGGCCCTCCTCTCGGGCGGTCGCCGGATCCCCGAGTTGCTCAGTGATCGTCGGATACTCGTTCATGTCTTTACACAGCGGCGTCACGCCCAAAACCATACCGAACCACGGACGCCACCGCATCGCCCATTTGTAGTCCACACAAGCCAAGGAGTGAACATTGTCTGGGAAAACAACCGCGAGAGTAGAGTATTTCCGACTCGGGAACGTCTCTACTGGTAATGTCACGCGTAGACTCTCCGCTTGAGCAGCCTGTACTCGAGCTCACGTTTTCGGAGGCGGAACTCGCCGAACGAACCGATCGTATCACCGCATTCATCAAGGACATGGTCGATCATGCCGGGGCCGACGGGGTCGTGCTTGGGCTCTCCGGCGGGATCGATAGTACGACTGTTGCCTACGCCGCCGTCGAGGCACTCGGGGCGGACGCCGTCCTCGGCCTCTCGATGCCGAGTACGGTCACGGACGAACGAAACATCACCGACGCCGAACGAATCGGCGAAGAGCTAGATATTCGCGTCGAAGAGATCGAAATCGAACCCATGGTTGACGCGTTTCTCGATGCGTATCCGGATGCTGCTAACGACCGGATGGCAACGGGGAACCTCCAGGTGCGAATCCGCGCTGTGTTAAACTACCTCCTTGCGAACGCAGAGAACCGGCTGGTCTTGGGGACCGGTAACCGGAGTGAGGCCATGACGGGGTACTACACCAAGTACGGCGACGGCGCCGTCGACTGTCACCCCCTCGGTAATCTCTATAAGTGTCAGGTCCGACAACTCGCGCGATCGCTCGGGGTGCCCGAGGATCTCGTCACGAAGACGCCGAGCGCAGAGATGTGGAGCGGACAGTCCGACGAAGAGGAGTTGGGACTCACCTACGACACTCTCGATGCAATCCTGGCGACACACATCGATGGGCCGCTCTCGAAGTCAGCCACCGCAGCAACGCTTGATATCGATCCGGAGACGATTGAACACGTCGAAGACCTCGTCACAGCGAGCGAGCACAAGCGACACATGCCGCCGTCGCCGCCGAGTGATACGTTCTAGCTCAGGCGTCGGCGCGCTCGAAGAGGGCGTCGGCCTGTCGGGCCGCTTGCTCACGAACAGCCGGTTCGTCGAACGGGATGACCTCGCGGTCTTTCATAAGGATCTCACCGTCACAGACCGTGTGTCGGACGTCATGGCCATCGGCTGCGTACACGAGATGGCTCACTGGATCGTGAACGGGCGTGAGGTGTGCTCGCTCAAGGTCAACGACAGCGAGGTCAGCCGGCGCACCAACCTCAATGCGGCCGGCGCCGAGGCCGGTCACAAGCGAACCCCCCTCAGTCGCCATCCGGAGTGCTGCTGGCGCCGGAACGGCACCGGCATCGCTGGCAGACAGTTTGCCAAGTAATGCAGCATCACGGAGTTCGTCAAGCATATCGAGGGTGTTGTTCGACGCTGCTCCGTCAGTCCCAAGGCCGACGGGCACGCCCGCCTCAAGCAGACGCTGAACGGGCGCCATCCCGCTTGCGAGCTTCATATTCGAGGCCGGACAGTGGACGACCCCAGTTTGGCGCTCGGCCAGCAGGTCGATCTCTGCGTCAGAGAGGTGAACCCCATGAGCGATGAAGTCCGAGGCATCGAGTAGTCCAAGATCAGTCGCGTACGCAAGTGGGTCCTGACCGTGTTCCTCGACGATCGGATCAACCTCGTCGGTCGTCTCGTTGGCATGAAGATGAACCGGCACCCCTGCCTCCCGAGCCTCCGGGACGAACTCCCGGTAGTAGGACTCGTCGACGGTCGTGAGACTGTGGGGCATGAACGCGGTACTGATCCGGCCGTCAGCGGCTCCATCGTACGTGCGGGCGAACTCCAAGCTGGTTTCGAGTTCGGCCATGGCATCTGCTTCGTCTTTGGCGACGGTCACCGCCCCGTATCCCAGCCGGGCGCGAAGTCCCGCTTCGGTGACGGCCTCGGCCACTTCGTCCATATGAAAGTACATATCGACAAGTGCCGTCGTTCCCGAGCGGATCATCTCGACCAGCCCGAGCTCGGCGCCAGCCCGGACGTCAGCGGGTTCGAGGGCCGCCTCGATGGGCCAGATGTCCTCGCGAAGCCACCGGTCGAGTGGCTTGTCGTCGGCACTCCCACGGAACAACGTCATCGCGACATGGGTATGGGCGTTGACGAGTCCGGGAATCACGATCGCGCCACTAGCATCAAGACGCCGATCAGCATCAAGGGAATCTCCGACTGCCGTGATTGTTCCGTCCTCAATATACACATCGGCGCGCTCGACGCTCATATCCGGGCGGAGTACACGCCCATGTTCAACGAGTAGCGACATACACCGGATTCGAGGAGGACGACTAAAAGTCCGGCTTCCGCGATTAGTGATTGGCCGTTACGCGCCGAATCTCTTCGACGGACGCGTCTGTCTTGAATGCCGTTCCGGAGTAGTGGGCCCGCGATGCGGCGTATCCGGCCTCGCGAAGCGCCTCTAAGACGGTGTCCATGGCACTAGCCGGCCGTCCCCAGGCCTTACAGAGCCGATGGTGGTCGTAGTGTGTCGGCTGATCAAGTTCATTCGCAACCGTATCGGCAAGCGAGCGCGCTTGTTTGGCCTGGTCCATCTCCTCAGAAACGGCCGTCTCAACAGCCGCCGCGAACGCCGGCTCGCGAATGGGGCCGAGCCAGAGCGGCCCAGCGACAAGCGGGCTGGACGCTCCGCAGTTCGGACAGTGATCAGGCGGATGCGCGATGCGACCGGGGTCAGACTCGCGGTAGAGACACTCCTGGCAGTGATAGAGATACCCGAGGTGCTCAAGCGCCTCGTTTGCAGCCCGCGCGCCGTCCGCAAGTTCGAGATACGTGCGGACGTAGTGACGACTGGCGTGTGAGAACAGCGGCGTTGCCGCACGGTCGTACCGGGCAGCGGTCCGAACAAGGGCCCCCAAGAGAACCCGCAGCCCCATCTCGGGGTGATACTCGGTGTTCCGTGGAACGGCGTCGTATCGACGTTTGCCTGCCGCAAAGTGTGCCCCACAGAGCGGGGCGGTGTCGGTGGCGGTGAAACAAACCAGATCGCGTGCCGAGGCGAGGGCGCTGTCGGCGAAGGGGATCGGTGAGCCATACGGATCAATGTCGATCACGTCGTAGGTCGAGGCGTGGATGTGAGCGTTGGCGTCCGCCTGAACGACCTCACTCTCAAGCTCGTTCTGTGCGAGGTTGTGTCGGCAGGACGCGACGGCCTCGTCGTCGCGATCACACAGCGTGACGGACCAGCCATCGGCTGCCGCCCGGAGCCCGCGGACACCACTAGCAGCCATCGCATCGAGATACCGCTTGGCACGGGGCTCGCGGTCACGGTAGGCCCGCAGGGCAGCGATCGTGAGATCCCGGTTGAGCACCTGATTCGGGTTGTAAAAGACATCCTCTTCGATTTCCTCTTCGGAGGTGCCCGGTATCGTGAGGGTGACCCGCCCTTCCCGAATCTCCATGCTATAGCTGGAGGACTCGGAGCCAAAAGTCGTCCGAACCAGTTTTGTCGGACGATACCGAAGAATTGGTCGTGTCAAACGCAGCCGGGGACGACTGGCGTCGCCAACTGGCCGAGGAAGGGACGCTTACTCCGGCAATCACCGATGCGATTCTCGCAGCTCACGGGGCCCGAGGGCGAAAGGCAATCGATGCGGTCGCCGAACGCCGAGTCAAACGCTACCAGGATTTCACCGTCGTCGTCGGCTACACTGATGAGTACATCGTTGAGGACGGCAGCTGCACCTGCAAAGATGCACAGTATAACCTCGACCCGGAGGACGACGAGGCGCTGTGTTGGCACGCTCTGGCAGTAGCAATCGCCGAGCGGATCGACGCCGTTGACCACCACGACATGTGGTACGCCGAGGTCAAGGAGTTCCTGTGAATCACGGGGTGATCCAGAACGCAGCCGGTCCGCGTGTTATGTACTACTCTGTACTCGTGGTCGTTGCGTCCGCATCCTCGGTGTATATTTCATAGCCGTCCTGTGCGACCTTCTCCGCAAGAACGGCGCATTTGACGCGCATCGGTGAAATGTCGACACCAAGCAGATCGAGAACGTCGTCCCGGTCCATCTCAAGTAGCTCCTCGATGGCCATTCCCTGAAGCGTTTCTGTGAGCATCGAGGCGGAGGCAAGACTGATCGCACAGCCATCCCCGGTGAAGGCAACCTCTTCGATGACTTCACCGTCATCATCGAGCGCGATGTCCATTCGAATCTCGTCGCCACACATCGGGTTCTCGCCTACGTGCGTGAAGGTAGGATCCTCGAGCTCCCCGTAATTTCGGGGATGCTTGTAGTGATCGAGGATCTGCTCGCGATACATATCAGAGCCCATGAGTCAGTACTAATGGTATGGGCGAGTCCCGAAAAAGAGTTCCGCACAAAGCGGTGTTGTGACTTAACGTGAGCGGTGCGAAAGAATCCCGACAGGATCGGCGCCGGCTTACAGGTCGCGCGGCTGGACGGTCTTGCGACCGTTGGCTTCCGCTCGATCAGCCGCCTCGGCGAGGAGATCCGACACTTCCGCGTCGAGTGCCTCGTAGAAGTCCGAGGCCACATTCTTGTCGTCGAGCGCTTCCTTAACTGCCGCTTTAACGATGAGATCTGCCATACACGCAGAATTTTCTCCGCTCCCGTTATAAGGCTTCTTGTATCAAGCCGCGTTCGGGCCTCTATTCCGGGATTTGGGCTATCCCTCGATATCCCGGACAAGCGATCGACGTGTGTCAACAGACCTCATCCGACCGACACGGTTTCCATTTAAGTTTAGCACCCAAAGAATATGGGGTGATTATCCGGCAATACCTCCCTCCAGATTAATACGTAATATACTGGGGATCATCCTCCCTGTTACCGGCCCACGAACTGCCGGACATCAACCATGCCAAGCTGTGATCACTGTGGTTCGCACGTTTCCGAACAGTTTGCTCGCGTTTTCGCGGACGAACACGGTCGCCTCGGCGCCTGCCCGGACTGCTCGGCGAACGCCGGGATTGCTGAAGTGGCCCGTCACCGGATCAGCGACCGCCGCCCGCAGTAGCTTTTTATTGAGGTCGCTGAGGTATTCATCCCCGCAGGTGCGATACAGCAACGAGTCGTGCTGCTGTCGGCACCCCTTAGTGCGTCCACCGTCGTATCGAGGATATGGAACGGGAACGGTCGCGAGAACTCTATGATCGCGCGCTTTCGGTACTTCCCGGAGGCGTCAACTCCGCCGTCCGGGCCGCCACAGAGCCGTATCCGTACTTCGTCCAGCGGGGCGACGGCGGACACGTGATCGACGCCGACGGCGAGCGCTACATTGACTGGGTAATGGGGCTTGGACCACTGCTGTACGGCCACGACCTCCCCGAACCGGTTGCCGCCGCGATCCAGTCGAACATGAGCGCCGGACCAATGTTCGGTCTGCCAACAGAAATTGAGGTCGAACACGCCGAGTTCGTCACCCGACACGTGCCGAGCGTCGAGATGCTTCGGTTCGTCAACTCCGGCACCGAGGCAACTGTCTCAGCGGTCCGACTCGCCCGGGCGTACACGGGACGCGACACGATCGTCGTCATGCAAGGCGGGTACCACGGCGCCCAAGAGTCGACGCTCGTTGAAGGCGACACCGGAACCGAGGCGCCCGCAAGTCCTGGCATCCCGGACGCGTTCGCCGAACACACCATCGCGGTGCCGTTCAACGATACCGAGACGGTGACCGATCTCTTCGAGCGTCGCGGTGACGAGATTGCCGCCGTACTGACCGAGCCAATCCTCGCGAACACGGGGATCATTCCCCCGGTCGATGGGTTCCATGAGACACTCCGGGACCTCTGTACCGACCACGGGGCGTTGCTCATCTGGGATGAGGTTATCACTGGGTTCCGTGTCGGTGGACTGAGCTGTGCACAGGGGAAATACGGAATCGAGCCGGATGTAACAACCTTCGGGAAGCTCATCGGTGGGGGTTTCCCGGTTGGCGCGATTGGCGGCCCGGCGCACATCATCGAGGAGTTCACGCCATCCGGCGATGTCTTCCAGGCTGGGACATTCTCGGGACACCCGGTCACGATGGCCGCTGGACTTGAGTCACTCCGGTACGCCGCCGAGAACGATGTCCACGCCGACATCCACCGTCTTGGCGAACAGCTTCGAAGCGGCCTGCAGGATATTGTCGCCGACCAAGCCCCAGAGTACACCGTTGCCGGCGTTGACGGCATGTTCAAGCTGCTGTTCACCCGGGATAGTGGCGATGGTACCGACGGAGAGGTATGTGAGGCTGGCTGTCGTCAGCGCCCGGAGTGTTCCCGATATGCGGCCTGTCCGAAACATGGTGTGGATGTCGAACGATGTGAAACCGACCGCTGGCGTCGGGTCTTCCGGCCGGCGATGGCCGACCACGGCGTTCTGCTCAGCCAGAACCAGTTCGAGTCGCAGTTTGTGACCGCTGCCCATACCGAGACGGACGTTAAAGAGACCCTCGAAGCGTACAAACACGCGCTGTGAGCGTTGGATCGTGTGGGTTTTTATCGGCGGAGGGATGTAGTATGCGTATGTTCAAGGCGATCGTGAGTGCGGAGACGCTCCAGGAAACACTCGATTCGGTGAGCGTGCTGGTCGACGAGTGCAAAATCCGGCTCGAAGAAACCGAAGTGTCGATCCGCGCCGTCGATCCGGCCAACGTCGGGATGGTTGATCTCACCCTCGACGCCGACGCCTTTGAATCCTACCAGGCCGACGGTGGGATCATCGGGGTTGACCTGACGCGACTTGAGAACATCGCCGGCATGGCCGACAAGGGACAACTGGTTGAGCTTGAGCTTGACGAACAGACGCGCAAACTCGAGATCCGCATCGATGGCCTGGAGTACACCCTCGCACTCATCGATCCCGACTCGATCCGGCAGGAACCAGACATCCCGGATCTCGATCTCCCGGCGGAGATCTCCCTCGCCGGCGGCGAGATCGATCGGGCGGTGACGGCCGCCGAGATGGTGTCCGATCACATCGCCCTTGGTGTCGATGCTGAAACTGAGGTCTTCTATGTCGACGCCGAGGGCGACACCGACGATGTCCACGTCGAGATGACCGCAGACGATCTCATTGGACTAGAGTCCGGCCCAGCTCACTCGCTGTTTAGTCTGGATTACCTCGCGGACATGAACAAGGCGATCCCCAAGGATGCCGAGGTCACCGTCGAACTCGGCGAGGAGTTCCCGGTGAAGATGCACTTCAACATCGCCGAGGGGAACGGCCGGGTGACCTACATGCTCGCGCCGCGGATTCAAAACGATTAGTCATCGCCGGTCGATCACACGCTTGGCCGCTTGGGCCTTTTCCTTCCAGCCATAGCCGGTTTCGTAGACGTGGCGCTTTTTATCGACGAGTTCGGCCGGGGAGGACTCCTCGAACCCGCCGCGCGCCCATGTCCCGCTTTCATGCAGCCACTCGATTACCTTCTCACGTGTTTCCTCCCAAGAGAATCCGACCATCTCGTAGTAGGCGATCAACGCAAAGACGCTGTTGTCGTGACACCCCGGTACCGACCCGTGCTCGTAAATCGTCCGGAGCGGTTCGCTTGTCGGTGTGCTCACCCGGTCGGTCCGCTCTTCTGGAGTCAACAGTTCGTAGATTCCATCCTCGGCAGTGACACGACGCTCACGCTCAAGGCGATCAAGCGCGGCATCGTGCAACGGCGACCACGCGTCCGCCCGTCGTTGAAGCGTCTCGGCCGCGTGTGGCCCCGCCGAAAGGACCGCGAGGATGTCGCTGTAGGCCTTCTCGATCGCCGTCCGGTCAACGCCGGTGAAGGCACACTCCGGATCGTGTAGGTTCGTTGTCGACCGGCAGTCCGGACAGGGGGCCTCGAACCGGGACACACACCATAGCTGATGATGGGAGACAAAAGCAGTACCGATCGACCGATTCTTATCCCGACGGAGTCTACAAGCGGATGATGGAACGGCCGCTGTGGACAGATGCGCATTCACCGTCGCTCGACGCTATCCCCCAAGATCGCGCCCGCAAACAGCTGCAGGGCGCCGTCGAGGATCCGGTCAACCTCCTAATCCATGGACCGCCAGGTGCGGGAAAGACGGCAGCGGTACGGGCGCTGGCTGAAGCAGCGCACGACGACCCCGATAATGACTTCATTGCGCTCAACGTCGCCGACTTCTTTGATCGAACGAAAAAGGAGATCCGCAACGATCCGCGCTTCGAACGGTTTTTGAGCGGCCAGGTGGCCTGGACGCGGGGACGCCAGGAGACCAAGTACAAGCGCAACTGGTCGAAGCGCGATATGATCAACTACGTGCTCAAGCAGTCGGCCAGTTATGCGCCGTCGTCGGGGTCATATAAGACAATCTTGCTCGACAACGCCGAATCAATCCGCGAGGACTTCCAGCAGGCCCTCCGGCGGGTTATGGAGCAGTTCCACCAGCACACCCAGTTCGTGATTGCGACTCGTCAGCCGACGAAACTCATCCCGCCGCTCCGGTCTCGGTGTGTGCCGGTGCCGATGCCGGCACCGGAGACGACAGCCATCGCCGACATTATCACCACAATCGCCGAGAGAGAGGAAGTCACCTACGACCGCGAGGGCGTTGAGTTCGTTGCCGGCTACGCCGACGGAAACCTCCGAGAGGCTATTCTCGCCGCTCAGACAACGGTAAACGCCGAAGACGAGATCACCATGGCGGCCGCCTACGACGCACTGGATAACATCGGATTCGACGACGACATCGAGGCAATGCTTGCAGACGCCGAAGCCGGCGAATTTAGCGACGCGCGCTCGCGCCTTGACGATCTGCTGATCGACGAAGGACTCGCCGCGAACGAGGTACTAACCGCCATTCTTGAGGTCGGCCGGTCTCGGTATGATGGCGAGCGACTGGCCCGCCTCTACCGGCTGGCCGGAGAGGTTGACGCCGCGTTAGTAGAGGGGACAAGTGGCCGGATTCAGATCGGCCGGCTACTAGCCGAACTGGGCGACAGTCAATCGGCCGTCATCGGAGCTTCAGGCACACGATCAACGTGAACGGTCAAATCGTTCGCGCGCTCCGAAGCCTTACCGTCGCTTGTACTCATAAAAGGTCAATTCCTCGCGGGTGTCACGCGCGACCTCAATCCACTCCTCGCCGAGTGGCCACTCCGGGAAGTACGTGTCACCGGCGTATGTCTCGTGGATCTCGGTCACGATAGCGGCATCGGCAAGCGGGAGTGTTGCCTTGTACACGGCCGCACCCCCGATCACGAAGGCCATGTCATCGTGTTCAGCGGCAATCGCGAACGCCTCTGAAAGCGATTCGGCATGAATGGCGTTTGCCGGCAGGTCCGGCTGCTGTCGCGAGAGGACGATGTTTGTCCGGCCGGGAAGCGGTCCGTCCAGCTGGCGTTCGATGGTCTCGAAGGTCCGGCGACCGACAATGACAGGGTGGCCCATCGTCGTCTCCTTGAAGTGCTTGAGATCCTCGGGATAGTGCCACGGCATCTCACCATCGGCACCGATCACACCGTTTTCGGCAACCGCAACGATCAGGTTCACCGTGAGGTCGTCGGGAATAGAAGGGACAGACATGGATTACTCAGCGACGGCAAAGGAGATGGCTGGGTGTGACTCGTAGTCTCGGAGCTCAATGTCATCATACGCAAGCGCATCAAGGGGCTTGTCGGCGACGGCAAGTTCGGGACGGTCCTTCGGTGTGCGTGAGAGTTGGGTGAGCAGGCCCGGAACGTGGTCGTAGTCGTTGTCCTCTGGGTCCGGCGGGGCTTCGGTCTGAATCCAGTCGCGAACCGCACGATACTCCTCCGGCGTCTCGACAGCCCGGAGCCGCTCTTGAAGCGCCGGCAGGTGTTCGCCGTACCACGCACCGCGAGCCCCCTGGCCACAGTAAATATGCGCGTCGACAAGCGAGTGCGAGAACCGCCCCGGCTCGAAGCCGGTCTGCTGGGCGACGGCGGTCAACATGAGTGAGTACGCAGCGATGTTGAACGGGACGCCGAGGGCGATATCGCCGGAACGCTGGTGGAGTTGGCAGTGAAGCCGATCGTTCTGCACGGAGAAGACAAAAGTATAATGACACGGTGGAAGTGTCGATCCGGCCGCATTCGCTGGATGCCACGCCGAGACCACCATGCGGCGCGACCGGGGATTCTCCTTGAGGGTGTCGATAACGTACTGGATCTGATCGAAGACCCGGCGACCATCGGCTTCCTCGGTGACCCATCGGTCGTCGGCCGACCAGTGCTCGCCGGGGAGACGAGCGGGCGTCTCGGGAATGGGGAATCGACGCCAGAACCGGCCGTAGGCGGTATCGAGATGGCCCTCCTCGTCCGCCCAGGCGTCCCAGATGCCGGTGTGTTCGCTCAACTCGCGGATATGCGCCTCTCCTGAGAGATACCACAGAAGCTCGTGGATCATCGAGTCCCAGCGGTAGTCGTCCATCCGTTTGGTCGTCAACAGCGGATAACCGTCAGCGAGATCAACCTCGTACTGGCGGCCGAAGGTGGCGATGGTATCGACACCGGTTCGGGTCGACTCGTGGCTCCCCTGCGCGAGTGCGTCGACAACAAGGTCCAGATACGGTTCCATTGATCGACTGATGGGATCCGCACGCTAATGTCCCCTTCGGAGGACGACACGGCAATGAGGCAGAAACGCGTAACGTTTTTAGCGAATCGTTTCGACGGTCCGGATATGGCAATCACACCCCAGCGTCGATGGATCGGCCGACAGCCGCCCGCCGCGACCGGGGTGGACTTTTTTCCTGCGCTCGCTGAGTCCCGATGAGTGGACTGACGGACGGACTGGGTAGCTGCGATCAACCAGCGAGCCCAGCGGCGCGACAGACGCGAACGTGATCATACGATGGAACTCCCCGAAACACAACTCGCGGTCCTTGAGGCCGCAAGCGCGACCGAGGCACGGACAATCAACCGATTAGCAGCCGATACCGGATACGAGCCTGAGGCGGTCACCGGTGCTACCTTCGCACTTGAGGAGGCAGGATTGCTCAACATCGAGGCCGATACCGAGATTGAGCTGGTCGTGAGCGACGAGGGTGACCGGTACCGGCGTGATGGGCTTCCGGAGGTCCGACTCTATCAGGCGGCCACCGCCGTCGGGACAGATCCAGTGCCGATCGGCGAAGTGATCAGCGCGGCAGAGCTTGACGGCCCGGAGGTCGACATCGCCTTGGCGAACTTCGCCCGGAAGGGTTACGGCGAGATTGACAACGGCGCAATCACCATCGACCCCGACGCCGATCCGGCGGCCGACCCGGAGGCGGCCGCGCTTGATGCCATCGCGGCCGGTGACGCAACACCTGCCGAGGAGGTGCTTGATCGCCTTGTCGAGCGGGGACTCGTCGAACGCATCGAACACACACGCCGACGCGTCCAAGTAACCGACGAGGGTGTCACCGCGTTGATGTCCGGCATCGAAGCCGAGTCGGCCATCGGACAGGTCACGCCGGAGCTATTGACCTCCGGTGAGTGGCAGGACGCCGAATTCGCCGAGTACAATGTTGAGGCGGCAGCGGACCAGACGCCGCCAGGTCGCGTGCATGTTCTCCGGACGATCGCCGAGCGCGTCAAAGAGGTCCTCGTCGGCATGGGATTCCAGGAAATGCAAGGGCCACACGTTGACGCCGACTTCTGGATCAACGACTGTCTGTTCATGCCACAGGATCACCCAGCACGGACGCACTGGGATCGCTTTGCCATGTCCGTCCCGACCGCCATTGGATCTCTCCCGGAGGATCTGCTCGAACGGGTCGAACGAGCCCACCGCGAAGGGGTCGGCGAGGACGGCGACGGCTATCACTCCCCGTGGGACGAAGATTTCGCGCGGGCACTGGCATTGCGGGGACATACGACCTCCCTGTCGACCCGGTATCTCTCTGGTGAGGCGATCGGTGAGATTGACCCACCGGCGCGATTCTTCAGTGTCGAGAAGGCCTACCGGAACGACACCCTTGATGCGACCCACCTGCTTGAGTTCTTCCAGATTGAGGGGTGGGTTATGGCCGAGGACCTCTCCGTTCGCGATCTGATGGGAACCTTCGAGGAGTTTTACGCCCAGTTCGGCATTCACGATATCGAGTTCAAGCCCCACTACAACCCCTACACGGAGCCGAGTTTCGAGCTGTTTGGCGAACACCCCGAGACCGGTGAGATGATCGAGATTGGCAACTCCGGGATCTTCCGTGAGGAGATGCTCCAGCCACTCGGCGTTGACGCTGACGTCATGGCGTGGGGCCTCGCGCTTGAACGACTCGCCATGTTGTTGACCGGAGCGGATGACATCCGCGACCTGCACGGGACGCTTGCTGACATTGACTTCCTGCGGACCGCGGAGGTGACCTACTGATGCCCGTTGTCGACATCGATCCCGACGAACTCCGCCGGTTGACCGGGACCGACAAGGATGATGACGAACTCCTTGATGACCTCTTCGCGCTCGGACTTGAGTTCGAGGGCCGAACCGACGACGACGCATTCGAACTTGAGTTCGCTCCGGACCGACTCGATCGGCTCTCGGTCGAGGGGATTGCACGGTCGCTTCGGTACCAGTACGGGCAGGATCGCGGCGTCTACGTGCCGAATCTGAACGATCCCGAGTGGACCATCGAAGTTGACGCGACCGTTCCTGACGAGCGGCCCTACGTGACCGGCGCCGTTATCCGAGGAGTTGATCTCGACGAGGAGGGGTTAGAGTCGCTGATCCAACTCCAAGAAAAGCTCCACGCGACGATGGGCCGTGGTCGGGCCAAGGGGGCGATTGGGATCCACGATCTGACCATGCTCAAAGGCGAGCGGTTGACCGACGACGACAGCGGAAGCCGTATCCGGTACACCGGAGTCGACCCCGACGGTGACACGTTCGTCCCCTTGGACGCCGACGCAGAGATGACGCCACAGCAGGTGCTTGAGGAACATCCAATCGGCGACAAGTACGCCTCGATTGTGGCCGAGTATGATGTCATGCCGGCGATCTACGACGAGCTCGGACTGTTCTCATTCCCGCCGGTGATCAACGGGGCCCGGACGGAGGTTACCACAAACAGCCGCGAGCTGTTCGTCGAGATGACCGGCACCGATCAGTGGACGATCGACCATATGCTCGCCATTGTGTGTTACGCGCTCGACGCACGAGGCGCCACCGTCGAGGCTGTCACGGTCGATTATGACGACGCGAACGCCGGCGAGTACGCCGGGACACAACTTGAACGGCCGGACCTGAGCGTGCGCACGAAAACGGTCGCCCACAACCGCATCGAGACGATGCTCGGTGTCGATCTTGATCCCGAGGAGGTGGTTGATCTTGCCGAACGCGCCGGGCTCGACGCTGAGCGGGCCAACACTAACGATGGATTGGTCTACGACGTTCGGATCCCACCGTACCGGGTCGACGTGCTCCACCCGGTCGACGTAATCGACGATCTCGGCCGAGCCTTTGGATTCAACGAGCTCACACCCCGGTATCCCGACGTGTCGACGGTCGGCAAGCGCCACGAACGGTCGCGACTTGAGGAGGCCGTTCGGACAACGCTGGTCGGAATGGGCTTTGAGGATACACTGAACTTCCACATGAGC
Source organism: Salinarchaeum sp. (assembly GCA_041640095.1). Classification (GTDB taxonomy): domain Archaea; phylum Halobacteriota; class Halobacteria; order Halobacteriales; family Salinarchaeaceae; genus CAZFMU01. Next base: position 148,601 of record JBEQAX010000001.1, read on the forward strand.
AACGAGGCAAACACCTTCGAGCGGATGCGCCTGCCCATTCCGGTGCCTGGAGAATTCGATCGGGCGGACAACACCGTCGAGATCGCCGACTGGCGCGGGGCCCACGCCGAGCGGTCGGTAAGCGAGGATGCGGTCGGCGTTTCCGTGCCGCCAACCATCAAAGAGCCCTACAGCGAGGAATACACAATTCTTCGCACCTGGGCGTTACCGTCACTACTGATGGTCCTTGAACGCAACACCCACCGAACCTATCCGCAGGACCTCGCCGAAATCGGGCTAGTTGCTGGCGTTGATCCCACGGAGAACACAGGCGTAGCTGAGTGGCGGTCGGTCGCCGGCGTACTCGCCCGTCACGACGCCTCCTACGAGGATGCCCGCGGACGCCTCCAGGCGCTGACACAGGCATTCGGCGTCGATCTGGCCACGCCCCCGACGGAGCACCCATCATTTATCGACGGACGGGTCGCCGATGTCGTCATTGATGGCACGGTTGCCGGCGTCGTTGGGGAGTTCCACCCAGCGGTGCTCGTTGAACACGATCTTGAGGTGCCCGTTGTCGGCTTCGAACTCGAACTATCGGCACTTCAATGATCACTCAGAGGCCGCGTAGGCCTTGAGCACCTCTAAGTCGACCTGATCAAGCACGGCCTCGTGTGTCGCCTCAAGCACAACCGGTGGGGCGACCTCAGCCTTGCGGGCTTCGAGCCACCGGGGCAGGCAGAGACACCATCGGTCGCCTGCTTCGAGTCCCGGAAAGTTCAATTCGGGACGCGGCGTGATGAGGTCGTTCCCCTGGGCCTTGCTATACTGGAGAAATTCGTCGGTGACAACCGCACAGACCTCATGGCGGCCAGGATCTTGGGGGAGGTGATGACACTGCCCGTCACGGAGGTATCCGGTTGTCGGGTCGTCACTACAGGTCGCGAGCGGTTCGCCAAACACGTTGCGGCCCGATGGTGAAGACATGAGAGAAGGTACTGGAACAAGCAGAGCCAGTGGTAAAACGCCACCGGCTACGGCGATCAATCAAGATCGGCACCGACGGCCGCCTCGACGCTGTCAAAGCCATCGGCCTCAAGGAGTTCTAAGAGCCCGGCGTTAATTCGGCGGGCAAGCGCTGGGCCCTCATAGACAAAGCCAGTGTACAGCTGCACAAGATCGGCGCCAGCTCGGAGTTTTTGATAGGCGTCTACCGCCGAGGCGACACCCCCGACGCCGATGACCGGGACATCGACCCGTTGGGCAACAAAGCGGATTCGCTCGGTGGCTCGCTCGGCGAGCGGCGCACCGGAGAGCCCACCGTCCTCAACTTTGTTGGGGTGCTGCAGGTCAGCCGGGCGGTCGGTCGTCGTGTTGACGGCAACGACACCGTCGAGGTCCAGATCCCGGACGACCCCAAGGGCGTCCTCGGTCGCTGCCTCGGTGAGATCGGGCGAGAGTTTCACCAATAGTGGCGACGCACCCGCCTCTTTCAGCCGCGAGAGGATGTTCACCAATGGCTCACGATCCTGGAGCGTACGCAGTCCAGGGGTATTCGGGCTTGAGACGTTAACAACGAAGAAGTCGCCTGTATCGGCTACCTGCTGGTAGGTATAGGCGTAATCCGCTGGGGCCGCCTCTAACGGGGTGGCCTTCGACTTGCCGAGGTTGACACCGATCGGAATTGACGGGAGCGTGTGCGCCTTGAGTCGCGCACCGATGGCATCGGCCCCCTCGTTGTTGAACCCAAAGCGGTTGATCAGCGCCTCGTCCTCGGGGAGACGAAACAGCCGCGGACGTGGGTTGCCGGGCTGGGGTCGGGCAGTGACCCCGCCGATCTCAAGATGGCCGAATCCGAGCGCCGCAATCGACCGCGGAATTCGGGCATTCTTGTCGAACCCGGCGGCGATACCGACCGGATTAGGGAACTCACAGCCGAGGGTCGACACGTTGAGTCGGTCGTCGGTAACCTGACTCAAGGCGGCCACTGCACGCTCAATTGGCGTCTCTTGGACGGCCGCCATGCCAGTCATCGCCAGCTCGTGGGCGACCTCCGGCGGGAGTGTAAACAGCACACGCTTAGCGAGGTCGTACGCCCCCATCGACAGATGTTGGCCCCGGCAGCGGTATAAACACACCGCGATCCGTTCGCACCCAAATCAGAATTCGTGTTCGACTTCGTCCTGGTCGGCTTTCTGGATAATAATCTTGTCCTCACGAACCCGAACAAACACCTCATCGCCAATATCCATCCCAGCAACGGCGAGTTCGTCTTCGTGGAGGTTGACGTGAACGTTGTGGTACTCCCCGTCTTCGCCTTTGGCACCACTCGGACTGAGCGTCTTTTTCCGGACCATCGCGGCGTCTACGGGCCTTCTCGCCACAGAACGTACTTAAGTGTTTTCTCAATGTCTTCCGGGAGTGGCAGCCAACGCCGTCTGAGGGCAACCTAACCGATAACGCGGTCGGTCTCCGGATGAGGCAGCTCCCAGAGCACTGGCGGCAGGAAGTCCGCAAGATGATCGATAAGTCGATGCTCGCCCACATCAAGTCCCTCGCAGTGCTCGTGGGCCTCATCACGGATTGAGACGCGGAGTGCGTCACCGTCCGGTTCAACGTGTAAGGGAAACACCGAACAGCGCGTCGGTTTCCAGTCAACCTCGGCATGAAGCGCACATCGACCATCCTCACGCAGGAAGTGACAGGCCTGTCCATCCTCAGCGGTATGATCGTGACTCGCCGGTTCACGACGGACGAACCGCTCACCGCGAAGACTCGTCGTGGATTCCGAGAGATCGGCATGAGCGGCTAGCTCCTCGAAGTCCGGACCGTACAGCAACACCCCATGGTGACAACACCACGTACACTCCTCAACACACCGGAAGGTGATCGACGGATCGAATGTGACGATCGCCTCCTTGTCCGGATAAACGGTGACCCGACGCACGCGCTTGGGTTGGACGCCACTGACAAGCCTCTGTCGATCAGCCTACCCGGAACTCAAGGTTTTTTACTGAGCGTCAATCAGCAACGTGCACCACTTGGGACGCGTTGGAACAACGATAGCGCGTTCCGATTCCACAGAGCGATGGCACGACCACACCACGACGACGACACGACAGGGGGACATCCGGGCGGACCCCCGCATGCGGATACGTCGGGACACCCCGGCACGTCGAGTACCGGTGGCCACCCAGGGGGACGAGACTACTCGACAGCGCCGCTCATCGTAACCTGGGAGACAACACAGGCCTGTGGACTCTCATGTGATCACTGTCGGGCAGAGGCCACCCCTGATCGCCACCCAGACGAGTTGACAACCGAGGAGGCGACCGCGCTGTTTGAGGAGATCGCGTCGTTCGATCCACAGCCGATTCTCGTGCTCTCGGGTGGGGACCCGCTTGAGCGGCCGGATCTCTTCGAATTACTTGAGACGGCGGTCGACATCGGGGTAACACCCTCGGTCACACCGGCGACGACCTCAGCGCTAACACATGAGGTGATCGACCGATTCGCAGAGATCGGCGTCGGACGGATGGCCGTGAGTCTCGACGGCGCGAGTGCCCGAGCACACGATGGGTTCCGCGGTGAGGAAGGAACCTTCGAGACAGCGATTGACGCCGCAAAATACGCCCGCGAGGTCGGGCTGTCGATCCAGGTCAACACGACCGTGACCGCCGAGACGGTCGACGAGCTCCCGAAGATCGCCGACCGAGCAGCGCGTCTTGACGCGGCGATGTGGGAGGTATTCTTCCTGGTGCCGATCGGCCGGGGTGAGGAACTCGCCCAGCTCAGCCCAGAGCGGACCCACGAGGTCATGGAGTGGCTCTACCGCCGGAGCCAGTCAGCGCCGTATCGCGTGATCACCGTTGAGGCCCCGTTTTATCGACGGGTGGCAAAGCGAATCGCCGACGAGGAAGGGATTGGCTCCGGACGTGTCGGCTCAACGGGCGCCGGAAACGGGTTTGTATTCGTCAGTCACACCGGCGAAGTCTACCCGTCGGGGTTCCTCCCCGAAAGCGCCGGTAACGTCCGCGAACAGTCGCTCCCGGAACTGTACCAAGACGCGCCGATCATGGAGGCGCTCCGTGACCGCACGTCGTTTGAGGGCCCCTGTGGAAACTGCCCGATGACAGAGACGTGTGGCGGATCGCGCTCACGCGCCTACGCTGTGACCGGCTCACCATTTACGAGTGATCCGCTGTGTCCGTGGGCGCAAACGGGCGAGACCGGCGCGTCACGAACGCGGTGAGCCACACGTTCGCCTTGCAAAGTGCCTAAGACCCTTAGCCGTCAATCGGTGGTGAGTCCGAGTCCGGGCGTGATGATCGTGACCCAGCGTGATGTGGAACTTGACCGCACCGACCAGCCGACAACCGCGGCCGATCGCCACGAATGTGAATTCTGCGGCCAGCCGGTAGCTGAATCCGAGCTAGTGACCGTCAGCCTTGAGGATGAGTCCACCCAGTCAATGTGCGTCTTCTGTGCGTCGTCGATGTTCGAAGATGTCGACGCCGAGGCACTCACACGCTCCGACGCAACGGCCGAGGCGGCATCAACGGACGCTATTGCCCCACCAGAAGAGAAAGCGAGCACACGAGCCTCAGCGGTCTCGTGGTCACCACCGGCAGTCGAGTCGGCATCCGGGGTCACCGGAACGCTGCTCCGCGCACACTATCTCTCATTATCGCTGTTTTGGGCAGTCCATCGAACGAATGTCCGGATCGTTGAGCGCATTCTTGATGAGATTGATGTGCAGTTAATCACAGTACTCGTTGTCGTGCTCTCAGCAATGATTGCGCTAGTCGCCGGCCTCTCGGTGTGAGCCGCCGGCAACAGACTCGGAAAGTCTTTTGAGACCACCGCGCGTACTGCAGTGTATGTCATTCGAACCCGCCGAGAAGCGGCTCCTTGAGAAACAGATCTGTATGCGGTGTAACGCCCGGAACCCGAAGGACGCAAGCCGGTGTCGTAAGTGCGGTCACGACAAGCTCCGGCCGAAGGCCAAGGAGTCGCGGGCCGCATAAGAACGACCGCCGCTGTTTTTCGTTACTCTGGATACTTCGGGTCGTGGCGTCGCGCCCGGGCAAGCGCCTGCGTGATTACGGCGTGGATATCGCCGTCATATGATGGTCCGTGTCCAGGATGGAGCCGGTCAATCGTCTCTGGGAGGCGATCAAGGAGTGTTTCGAGGGATGCGATAAGTCGGTCTCGTGATTGGCCTGGGAGGTCGGTCCGGCCGAAGCTTCCCCCATCGAAGGCCCCATCAGCGTAGACGACGACATCGCCGGAAAACAATCGCGCTTCGCCGACAAGCGCAATGTGATCGTTCGCGTGGCCTGGGGTGTGGACCACCTCATAGGAGTCATCACCGAGTTGGATGCGATCACCATCCGCAAGGGCCCGAGTGCGGCGTGGGTGCGATCCATGCGCCCAGAGGTCTGCATCGAAGGCATCAAGCACCGCGTTGAGTTGCTCAACGTGATCAGAGTGCTGGTGGGTCAGAACCACGGCCGCAAGCCGGTCAGTATGTTCGGCGATGACATCAACGACACCTGACATCGCCCCCGCATCAACGAGTACAGGCGTCTCACCGGTGATGAGATACGCATTGCAGGTGAACGTCTCCGCGTCAGCAGTAACGTTCGTGACAGTGGACATGCGTGGGAATTTGCTGACGCACGCATAAAGGCAATCGGCCAACGTGTGCCTTCGGCGGGATGCTTTTAGGGCTCGAATGGCTAGTTACTAATGAACATGGGGTTCGGGAGCTACGACGAGTCGGAACAAGAAAACCAGGAGATCGAGACAGACATCGATGACGACGGGATGGCCACCGAAGATGCCGATCACAACGGAAATGTCGAATACGAGATCGGGGCATCGAATGACGAACTGATCAACCGTCTGCAGGACATCCGGGACGACGAGGACGCAAATTGATCACCCATTCTGCGGCGTCAAATATCCTAAAGTGACTCTCCCTTAGCGATACCGGTCAGTAGACGCGAAGTTCGATGAAACCAGGGCGTCGCGCACTCGGCATCGCCGAATCATTCACCCGCGGAGACGACAAAAGCACACTCGCTGGAGCAGTCGTGCGTGCGGACCGAGTCGTCGACGGCATTGCGTTTGACGCCTGTACGGTCGGGGGAACGGACGTCACAGCGGCCATCGTACGGCTGTACCGACAGTTTGACCGTGAGGATATCCGGTATGTCGTCCTCGCCGGAGTCGCGCTGGCGTGGTACAATATCGTCGATCTTGAGACTGTCGCAGCAGAAACGGATCGCCCTGTCATTGCGGTAACCTTCGAGGCGAGTCAGGGGCTCGAATCGGCGCTACAGGCTGCATTCGAGGGGGAGCGGTTGGAAGACCGAGTTACTCAATACCGGCAACTACCAACGCGACAACCGGTGGATCTCAACGGCGAGACGGTGTACGCCCGATCCATTGGACTCGGTGAGCCAGAGACCCGGCGGGTGCTCGCGGCGTATACGCCAGAAGGTGGCCGACCGGAGCCGGTACGCGTCGCGCGACTCGCCGCCCGAGGAGCTGCCCGACTACGCCAACGTTGAACAGGTGATCGTCCGAGGCTGATAGGGCTTAAACCCGTACCGACGCAACGGCGGGTATGTCCGACGACGAGTTGGTCGTGAGCGCGTGCGAGCGGTGCCCAGAACTGGTCGCCTCGCGGTCACAGATTGTCAACGGAACCGGCGCTGAGGATGCGGCGATGATGCTCATCGGCGAAGCCCCTGGCACGCGTGAAGACGAGCAGGGAACCCCCTTTGTCGGCCGCAGCGGCGACACGCTAACAACGGCGCTTAAAAATCGTGGACTGCCGCGGTCAGCGGTCCGGATCACCAACTGCGTGCGGTGTCATCCACCAGAGAATCGTGACCCGACGGCAACCGAGTTGAGCAACTGTCGGGAGTACCTTGTGGCCGAAATTGACGGCGTTGACCCGGACGTGATTCTCACACTCGGAAAGGTACCGAGCGAGCACCTGCTTGATCGCGATGTTGCGGTGACCTCAGAGGCGGGAACGGTCGTCGAGACAACGATTGACGGAACGACCCGCACCGTCGTGATCGGAATCCACCCTGCAGCGACGCTGTACGATCGGAGTCAACAGTCAACCTTCGAACGGGCGCTTGACCGGGCGGTTGATCTGACCGACGGCGGTGACCAGACAAGTCTGGATGCGTTCTGATTAGCGGAGCTCGGCAAGCAGCTCAAGTAACCGTTCGCCGAGGCGGTCGGCCGCCGGTCCCGTCACAAAACAGACCGGCTCAAGATTCGGGCCACCATCATAAAAGATCGCCTCGGGCGTACCGTCGGCTCGTTCCATCGCGAGGCGGGCGTTAGCGACGATGGTATCGCGATTGCCGGTCCGGCTGGCTGTCCACCCGAGCGCGTCAACGGCGGCCTCAACATCCGTGTCGAGACGACAGGCGGCGAGGAACCGCACCGACGGATCGTCCTCGCGAAGACCAAGGAGGACACGTGCGGCGTGATTCGAGACGCCAAAGCGAACCTCACCGTTCGCCCCGATACCGTCGTGTCGACGCGTGATTCGCCCCTCAACGGCGGCTACGTCCTCGGAGGCCTCCGCGTGAGGGGTCGCTCCGGCGACGTTGAGGCCGACCTGTGGGACCAGCAATCGAGCGTCAGCGGCCTCTAAGCGCGTCACCACGTCCCGGACGCCATCGGCTGTTGCGGCGCGGTGCGCCCGGTTCTGAAGATCGACCGACGGGTTGACCGGACCGCCCCCGGTGCCGACAGCATAGTGATACCGCACCGCTCGTTCCATGAAGTCCGTGCCGGCCGCAACAGCATCGATAAGCGGCTCTCCGCGGGCGAGTCGGGCAGCAATATGTGCCGATAGTGTACAGCCGGAGCCGTGTCCGGCATCGGCATCAATACGGGGGTGTTCGAATCGCTCGGTCGTCTCCTCAGTCACGAGCACGTCGACAACGGTCTCGCCCGTGAGGTGTCCGCCCTTGACGAGGGCGGCATCGACACCCATCTCAAGGAGTGTCTCCCCAGCCACAACAGCGTCATCAGGCGTCTCAATCGACTGATCGGTCAGCGCCTCGGCCTCGTCAACGTTTGGGGTCACAAGCGTCGCCGCGGCAATCAAATCGGTGTACGCCGACTCGGCATCACGGTCAAGAAGCCGGTCACCGCTCTCGGCGACCATCACAGGGTCAACGACCAGCGGAATCGACCGGTCGGCAACAACCTCGGTGACGGTCTCGATAATCGGCGCGGTCGCGAGCATCCCGGTTTTGGCCGCTTGAACATCGAAATCTGAGAGTACCGCCCGACACTGCTCGGCAACATCCTCTGAGGGAAGGACGTGTGTGTCGCTGACGCCCTGGGTGTTCTGAGCGGTAACGGCGGTCACCACGCTTGTGCCAAAGACACCGGCAGCGGTCATCGCCGCGAGGTCGGCCTGAACGCCAGCGCCACCGCCGGAGTCGCTCCCGGCGATCGTCAGTCCCACCGGCGGAGCGACCGGAGCAGGAGTGCGCATACCGCTGGTTATTCACCAGTAATAATAAACAGTAATGGTCGTCGAAGTCAGTTCTGGCTCGGACGAGTGCGTTCGGCCCCCTTCCCACGGGTCTGCAGACCGCGGTTAGACTGGCCGGCACTGGTCCGTCCTCGGAAGGCCCGTCCCTTCTGTGAGTCGTCACAGATCCAGTTGAGGTCATCGTCGTTTTCGATAGCCGGGTGGTTGGGGTCAAGCAGGATGATCTCGTGCCACTTCTGGGACCCATCCTCACCGACTGGGTAGCTGTTGAGCACCCGGAGGTTGGGGAACTTGCGGCTGGCCCGTTCTTCGGCGATGCGCTGGATGTTCTTATTGCGCGTGATACGCCGAACCCCCTGGCGCTTCGAGCGGCGGCCCTTCTTGAACCGTCGCTTGCGAGCGGTCCCTTTGCGGACACTAACGCGAGCGACCACGACGCCCTGCTTGGCCTTGTATCCGAGTTCGCGGGCGCGATCAAGCCGCGTTGGCCGCTCAATCCGCGTAATCGCCGGCTCATCGCGCCACTCCTGTTTGCGCTGCCACTGTAGCTCGGCGAGTTTCCCATCGTCGGGATCCCGCCAGGCGTCCTTAATGTGCGAGTAGAAGCTTCGTGCCATGGATATCACCACGGGCGTTGTGTGGTTCAACCCGGAGAGGGTCACATTCCGACCCGTGCGTGACGGGTGCCCGCTGGTGCCCGGATCCCAGCGAGTCACCAAAACTACTCCGAGTTTCAGCATAAGGGCTTCGGAACCACCCGCAAAGAGTTGAGATTAATCGTCTCAGTGCATGCGGTGCTGAGTGAGGTTCCAGCGGCAAGCTGTGCTCGCTGCGAGACAGCAAATACAGTCGGAGCGTCCCATGAGGGCGTCTAGTCGATCAACCACAAGGACATCCCTAGATGATGGTTGATCTTTGATTTCCCCTCACGGCGAAATCCGGAGACTTTCGCCACACTACGGTAATCCTCATCTATCAGGAGTCTGGACTCCTGGAGAGTCATTTGATATCGCGATATACAGTTTATGTCGCGAACCGCCGGCAACATCGCTCTGGAACGACGCCCACAGAATCGGTGTTAGGAGACGGTCTGGAATGACTCAGCAGCAATCGCGTCGGTAACCGACGCCGGGTCAACCTCCTCAATGACATTCGGATACTTGCGCTTGAAGTACCCGATGAGATTCGTGACATCGCGGCGGAGATACTCCTCGGCGTTGGGATGATCGGTCGGCACGGACTGTGGCCAGTCGAAGATCGTTGGGCCGGAAGCATCAACAAAGATGTTGTACTCGCTGATGTCGGCGTGGACATAGCCCACTTCGTAGGCCGCTGCTAACTCAGCGAGAATAGCGTCGAGCATCGGCTGAACTTCGTGGTCGGCGAACTGCGCATCCGCAAGTTCGACACCGGCCATCTTTTCCATGATGATCGCATGGCGGTTCTGGTCGATCGGTCGGGGTACCGAGACCTCCGGGTAGAGTTCGGAGAGTGTCTCATGCTCACGTTCGGCCGCCTGACGCGCGGTATACAGCGAGGAGACGTGCTCCCGGTCAGCTGTGTAACTTCGCTCCTTGTCGACAGCACGGAAGTTAGCGATCTCCTCACGATGGTATTTCAGCGCAACCGGTCGGTGTGAGCGGGCTTCATAGACATCGCTCTCCTTCCCAACCCCCAGCGGCGCCCCCAGCCCGGAGATCGTATCCCGCTCGGCAAAGGTGTTGAGCGCCAGTGCGTCGTAGCCCTCAAACTCAAGCCGATAACCCTCATAATGAATGGTCTTACGTTCGATGAGCCCCCAGTCGAGAGACCGATCCAGACGATAGGACACCTCCTCAGGTGTAAGGCCAGCAAAGTTCGGGAGCTTCCCGCGGTCCACCCACTCTGAGAATCGCATCCCGTGCTCAATCCCAGAGAGCAAGTGGACATCAGCGGGTTCGAACGCCGCGACAATCTCAGCAACGTTCTGAACCATCAAACAGCTGTAAGGGACGATGATGGTTAAGTGCCCCGTCGCAAGATCATAAATTGCATATCGCTATATCAAATTAGAGATCACCAGTTCATGCCAGCCATGAGAGCACCGCTAGGAGGTGGACCAACCGATAAAACAACAAGGTCACAACACGGGGTGAGAAGTTCACAAGAGGACTCCGAAGATGACGGAAGCCGTGGTGCGATACGTAGGCCGGGATTCCTGCTGGTTGGCAAGCGAGTAACCGCATACGCACGGCATCACATCGCCTCGGGGGGGTCACCCTCAACACAGCGCGGTCAACGAAGGGGTGAGTGGAGGGCTACTCGATATCAGCGTTCTTAGCGTCTTCGACTTGTGTCTGTAGCGTCTCAGAGGGTCGTTGAGCGATTGCCGCTCCGAGCGCACCGATCCCGCCGACATCACCAGTGAGCCAGTTGACGGTTCCGGTGTCCTCAAGGAAGCCAAATCGGCCCTGCTCGTCATCGATAACCAGCACACCAGCGAAAAATCCCTGCTCGCCTTCAGCGATGGTCACTTCATAGCCCTGTGCTTCGAGTTGGTCGCGGTAGCGGTCAAGCCGTTCCTCAAGCTGCTCGCGGTCAGCGTGCCTGAGGGGGTTAAAGTACTGGCCAAGTGATGGGTCGTCAGAGGTCATGGGTTGTGTTCGGATGATTCAACGGCACTGAGAATAGCGGTTGCACGGTCGATCCAGGTGGTTGCGCGGTCGGTGGAGACCGATGATTCCTGAGTACTCGCCTGCTCGGCGATTTCCTCAGGTGAATGCTCAACGAGGTCGGTCAGATCAGCAATTCCCTGTTCGCGGAGGCGTTCGCCGAAGGTCTCCCCGATGCCGTTTACGAGTTCGACGGGGAGTGTCGCCTCACGCTCTGCAAGGGTCGTTGCGAGTTCGTCGGCCGCATCGAGCCATTCAGCTGCCTCTGCAGGCGTAACCTCACGGTCATCGTTGCTCGCTGCTGTAGCAAGCGACTCAGCCGATTGTAATCGAAGGGTATCCAGGCGGTCAATACCCGCGGATTTGAGCCGCGTTCGATCGCGCGGATCGATGACGTCAACGATGTCGATCGGCTGGGCAGGCTCCCTCGCTGTATCAGCGGTTGAGCCGTCATCGAGAACGGCCGGGTCAAAGTGCGTAGGTTGGTGCTTGTCCGGTGACCAGTCCTCAACGTCCGCATGATCAAGCACGTCGAAGAGGTCGATGCTAAACGACAGCTCCGAGG
>JBEQAX010000002.1:0-122884 GCA_041640095.1 Salinarchaeum sp.
GACGCCGGCCCGCTCTCTCCGGATCGCCCTGACGTCGAGCGCCCGTTTCGTGTCGACGCACCGTTTGATCCCGCTGGCGACCAGCCCGAGGCGATCGAGCAGCTCGCCGCCGGCTTCCGGCAGGGCATGGACAAGCAGACCCTCCTTGGGGTGACCGGGTCAGGCAAGACCAACACGGTCTCGTGGGTCATCGAGGAGATTCAGAAGCCGACGCTGGTCATCGCGCACAATAAGACCCTGGCAGCGCAACTCTATGAGGAGTTCAGGGAACTATTCCCGGATAATGCAGTCGAGTATTTTGTCTCCTACTACGATTACTATCAGCCGGAGGCCTACGTCGAGAGTTCAGACACCTATATTGACAAGGACGCCTCGATCAACGACGAAATCGACAAGCTACGCCACTCAGCAACCCGCTCACTATTGACTCGGGAGGACGTGATCGTTGTTGCCTCGGTGTCGGCCATCTACGGGCTGGGGGATCCATCGAATTATACCGAGTTGGCGCTTCGACTCGAACGCGGCCAGCAGATCGGGCGGGAGGCACTCCTTGAGCAGCTGGTTGATCTTAACTACGAGCGCAACGACGTGGACTTCACGCAGGGGACCTTCCGGGTGCGCGGCGACACCGTCGAGATCTATCCGATGTACGGGCGTTATGCCGTACGGGCCGAGCTCTGGGGCGACGAGATTGACCGGCTGATGAAGATCGACCCGCTTGACGGCGACGTGAAAAGCGAGGAGCCAGCCGTGTTGATCCACCCAGCCGAGCACTACTCGATTCCAGACGAGCAACTCGAACGAGCCATCGAGGCGATCGAGTCGGACCTTGAGGACCGGATCCGTCACTTCGAGCGGACAGGGGACCGCGTAGCCGCCCAGCGGATCGAGGAACGGACTACCTTCGATCTAGAGATGCTCCGGGAGGCGGGCTACTGCTCGGGCATCGAGAACTACTCTGTGTATCTCTCCGATCGAGAGCCTGGCGACCCACCGTACACCCTGCTCGATTATTTCCCTGATGACTTTCTGACGGTCATTGATGAGTCCCACCGGACAATCCCGCAGATCCGCGGCCAGTTTGAGGGCGACAAGTCACGCAAGGACTCGCTTGTCGAAAACGGCTTCCGGCTGCCGACGGCCTACGACAACCGTCCGCTGACCTTCGAGGAGTTCGAGGCGAAGACCGACACGACGCTGTATGTGAGTGCAACGCCTGGCGAGTACGAGCGCTCGACTAGTGGACAGGTGGTCGAACAGATCGTCCGTCCAACCCACCTCGTTGATCCGGCAGTCACCGTCGAACCGGCCGAAGGCCAAGTCGAGGACCTCCTTGAGCGGATCGACACCCGGATCGATCGCGAGGAACGGGTGCTCGTAACGACGCTCACCAAGCGCATGGCCGAGGATCTCACCGAGTACCTCGAAGGGGCCGGGATCGACGTCGCCTACATGCACGACGAGACGGACACCCTCGAGCGTCACGAACTCATCCGGTCGTTGCGACTCGGCGAACTCGATGTCCTTGTCGGGATCAACCTGCTGCGCGAGGGGCTCGATATCCCGGAGGTGTCACTGGTGGCGATTTTAGATGCCGATCAAGAGGGCTTCCTGCGATCGGAGACCACACTGGTCCAGACGATGGGTCGGGCCGCACGGAACGTCAACGGCGAGGTGGTGCTGTATGCCGACGAACCGACTGACGCGATGGAGCGCGCAATCGAGGAGACCCAGCGCCGGCGCCGGATCCAACAGGAGTACAATGAAACCCACGGGACCACCCCGACGACCATCGACAAGCCAATCGGCGAGACGAATCTCCCGGGAGCCGAGACCGAGACGGGCGATGTGACCGGCGACACGCCCGCGGATGCCGAGGCGGCCGCCGAACAGATTGAGGCCCTCCAGCGGCGGATGCGGGAGGCCGCCGACAACCTTGAGTTCGAGTTGGCCGCCGACATCCGTGACCGCATCCGCGAGCTCGAAGCGGAGTTCGCGGTGGACGTCACCGACGGGGTCGCCCCCGACCCTGATGCCGAATTCTGAGGCGCGGTAGCCTGTCACACCCCTTTGTTTCGACTGGAGATCCACCGGACGACGAAGAGCCGAGACACACTTGCGGGTCGAGCCCCAACAAGCAGTCGTGACAGACGACGGTGATGCCGGGGCGGGTGAGGAGACCGAGTCCGCGATGGACCTCGATATGGACGCGATCAACGAGGCGCTCCAATCGCTTGGACGGCCGATCGCAACCGCCAGCGATCTCGCACAGGAGCTTGAGCGGTCCCAGGCAGCCGTCGAGACGGCAATCGCGCCACTCGTCGAGGCCGGGGAGGTTGAGCGGCTTGACGTCGAAACCGACCCGGTAGTATACTACCCAGGGACGGTTGACGATCTCGCCCGTACCGAGCGGGTCGTCCCCTTCCCGGACCGCCGGGAAATCGTTATTGACCACCCAACACAGTTCACCCGGGCGCGATGCGCGCAGTTTGCTCGGCTGGTAACCGTCGAGGACGGCCGGTATCTCTACAAGATCCGTGCCGAGGACATCTGGGGGGCTCCCTATGAGTCGGTCGACCGGCTGCTTGAGACGATCCGGGGAGTGCTCCCCGAGCGGGCGCCACGACTTGAGGAGTGGATCATCGACCAGTGGACCCGGGCAGGAAAGTTCCGGTTGGTGACCCATGAGGACGGCTACGTTGTCCTAGAGGCTGAGTCGGAGTCGCTGATGGCCGATGTCGCCCGGACGAAACTTGAGAATGACCACCTCCGGGCCCCGATCTCCGAAACCGAGGCCTGGGTCGCCGAGGAGGCCGTCGCCGCGATCAAGCGCACCCTCTATGAGGCCGGGTATCCCGTTCGGGACGACCGCGATCTTGAGCGTGGTGAACCCCTTGAGCTGTCGGTCACGCTTGAGTTGCGCGACTACCAGCGCGACTGGGTTGAGCGCTTCGAGGAAGCCGGCTCGGGCGTGCTCGTTGGCCCGCCCGGATCGGGCAAGACCGTCGCCGCGATGGCGATTATGGCTGCAGTCGGCGGAGAGACGCTGATTCTCGTGCCCAGCCGACAGCTGGCCACGCAATGGCGGACGGAGCTGCTCGCGAACACCACCCTTGAGGAGTCACAGGTCGGCGAGTACCACGGTGGACGCAAACAGCGCCGCCCCGTGACGATCGCAACCTACCAGATCGCCGGGATGGACCGCCACCGGGATCTCTTCGATGCCCGCGAGTGGGGGCTGATCGTCTACGACGAGTGCCAGCACATTCCGAGTCCGATCGCCCGACGAAGCGCCCGGCTCCAGTCGAAGGCCCGACTCGGGACAACCGGATCGCCGGTCCGTGAGGACGACAAGGAGACCGACATCTACACGCTTATTGGCCCGCCAATCGGGACCGACTGGGAAGCCCTGTTTGAGGCAGGTTACGTCGCCGAGCCCGAGATCGAACTCCGGTATCTTCCCTGGGACTCCGAGACAGCCCGCAACGAATACGTTGCCGCTGAGGGCCACGACCGTCGACGGCTGGCAGCAACCAACCCGGCAAAGGTACCACAGGTCCAGGCGCTCGTTGAGGCAACCGCCCCGGCGAAGACGCTGGTGTTCGTTGACTATCTCGAACAGGGGCAGGCCATCGCCGACACGCTCGGGGTGCCGTTTCTCAGCGGCGAAACGCCACATGCCCGTCGTGAGCGCCACCTCGGGGCGTTCCGGTCGGGACAACTCGAGACGCTCGTCGTCTCGCGGGTTGGCGACGAGGGGATCGATCTCCCCGAGGCCGAAGTCGCCATCATCGCCTCCGGGCTCGGTGGGTCACGCCGCCAAGGGGCCCAGCGGGCCGGTCGGACGATGCGGCCAGCCGGGAAGGCTCAGGTGTACGTTCTCGCGACAAAGGGTACTGACGAGGAGGAGTTCGCTCGCCGACGGACGCGGTTCCTCGCCGGCAAGGGCGTCCGGATCAGCGAACGGGCGCTTGAGGCCCCCGACGAGGTCTGACCGCTCACACGACGACCGCCGCCGGCTCCGGATCAACGATGGCAACGAGGCGTTCGGGCGAGATTGAAAAGACCGCATCGGGTGTCCCGGCGGCGGCCCAGACCGTCTCGAAGGACTCGAGTGTTCGGTCAAGAACCACCGGCACCGCCGTCTCGTGACAAAACGGCGGGACGCCGCCGATGCTCCAGCCGAGCGTCTCCTTGACCGTCTCGGGATCGGCACTTGTGGCGCTGGTCGCATCGAAGTGATCGGCCAGTGCGTCCTCGTCAACGCGGTTAGCGCCGCTTGTGAGGACGACCACCGGGGTGTCGTCAACCAGCATGACGATACTCTTGACGATCTGATCAACTGAACACCCGATGGCGTCGGCCGCATCGGCGGCCGTCTTCGTTCCGTCGGGGAAGGTTTCAGGAGTGACCGTGACGCCGTGGTGATCGCAGGCACACTCAACGAAGTCCACAACAGTAGGGTGCATACTGATCGGTGGCAAGGTCAAGCGTGATAGGCATAATGAGTGTGGTCGTATCGGGCTCAGAGACTCCGGGCGAGCCGATCGGCGGTAGCCGCACCGATTCCCTCGACGCGCTGGAGTTCCTCCCGTGAGGCCTCACGGATACCCGCGACGCTTCCAAAGCGCCTGAGAAGTCGGTCGCGACGGGCGGGACCGATCCCTTCAACGGCGTCTAACGGGGTCGAGACGTCGTCGCGAAGCGTCTCGTGGTACTGGACAGCAAAGCGATGGGCCTCATCGCGAGCCTGACCGAGAACCGATCGAGCGGCGTCAGGAACCTCGATCGAACCGTCGGTGTCGACGACACGGTCGCCGTCGTCACCTTTTGCGAGCCCGATGGCTGGGAGCTCCCACCCGACATGCTCAAGAGCGTCTCGGGCGGCCTGCAGCTGTCCAACGCCACCGTCGATAAGCAGCAGGTCGGGAGCTGGGCGGTCGTCGCGGCCCTCAACCGCACGTTGGGCGCGCCATTCGAGAAGTCGGCGCATGTTGGCGTAGTCGTCATTCTCGTCAGTGAGGCGCTTGCGACGGTAGGCTGATCGCTCGGGGGTCCCATCAACCACCACGACGTTGCTGCCGACAACGGCCGTTCCATCGGAGTGACTGACGTCGAAGGCCTCGATGCGGTGGATGGCGTCGGTATCGAGTCCAAGCCGCTTTGCAAGCGTTCGGGCCTGTCCGTCTGTTTGATCGGTACCCGTTCGCGCGTTCTTCATCGCTAGTTCGACCAGCCGGGCGTCACGACCGGCCCCGGGAACCCGGAGGTCGACCCCCTCGCTGGCGAGCCAGGCGTCGATCCGATCGTCAGCGAGAGGTTCCGGCACGAGAATGGCATCCGGGAGCGTCCGCTCGGCGTAGTACTGCTGGATGAACGCCGCTAGCACCCGGGGTGTCTGTTGCTCGCCAGCGGGAACGACGACAGAGTGGCGGCTTCGGTCGATGAGTTTGCCGTCCTCGCTATGTAGGCGGGCGACGGTTGCGGTATCGGTCCCGACGGTAACGCCAAGAACGTCGACCGTGCGGTCGTCACCACGGTCACGAACGGCAGTAGCGGCGGTTCCATGAAACTCCTCGACAGTTTCGAGACGGTCCCGAAGCGTGCTCGCGCGTTCGAAGGCCTGGGCCTCGGCCGCCGCCTCCATGGCCGCCCGGAGTGGGTCAGCAAGTACGCTCGTATCCCCCTCGAAGAACTGTTTCACCTGCTTGACATCCGTCATGTAGGCGGTCTCGGTGATTTCGCCGGTACAAGGGGCCGAGCAGATCCCCATTTCATAGTCGATACAGGGCCGATCGCGGTTGGCGTACTTGTGATCGGAACACCCCCGGAGACCGAAGCGATCACGGATGGCCTTGAGAACGGTCTCAAGCCGGCCACGATCGGTGTAAGGGCCATAGACGGTTGCCCCCTCCTCGGGATCACGGGTGATCTCGATCCGCGGAACTGTGTGGTCGGTGAACTGGATCAGCGGGTATGACTTGTCGTCAGTCAGCCGGACGTTGTACCGCGGGGCATAGCGCTTGATGAGATTGGCCTCGAGTAACAACGCCTGGGTCTCGGTCTCGGTGACGGCGACCTCAACGGTGGCAGCTCGGTCGACCATGTTCGCGATCCGCTCGCTCCGGGGATCGGTGTACGACCGGACACGGTCACGAAGGTCAACGGCCTTGCCGACATAGAGAACGCGTCCGTCGGCGTGATCGGTACCGATGGCAACATCCGGATCAAAGCCGTCAGACGGTGAGGTTGTCTCGTCGGCATCGGCTGTCCGGAAGACGTAGACACCGGGGGCCGTCGGGAGCGAGCCAGCACGCTCACGGAGGGCGACCTCATCCATGCCGCGGTATAGTAGGTGGTGGATCCGATTGGGCGTTTCGGGTCAAGCGGACGCCAGGTACAAGCCGGCGAGGGGCAAACGGCAGACAATGGCGGAGGAGACCGTCCAATGCTGGCTCGTCGAGCGGGACTTCTGGGATGAGGATCTTGTGACACTCGTGTACGCGACACGCGACGGGCAGGCGCATCACCGCCGACAACTCTCGGGGGCGATGCTGTATGAAATCGATGTTACGGCCGCAAAGACGTTTGACCGCGAGGCGCTCGAACCGACGCCGTCGGAGGATCGCGACCGGTACGCGACGGAGGCAAAACGGATGGCTGAGCGGCACGCCCCTGATGACGAAGTCTGAGCCGCCCGTACCTAGACAAAAGGACCAACCAGCAAGTGACCGCTCAGGCTTCTGATGGCTGATCGGCGAATTTTTCACGGACTTTCTCGGCCTTCGGGGCCGCGTGCATCCGGCAGTAGGCGTCCTGAGGGTTCTTTTCGAAGTAATCCTGGTGGTAGTCTTCGGCCGGATAAAACGTCTCAAGTGGTTCAACCTCGGTGACGATATCGTCGTGGTAGTGGTCGGCTAACCGGTCGATATAGTCGGTGACTGTCTCACGTTGCTCATCGGTGTGATAGAGAACAATCGAGCGGTACTGCGAGCCGACATCGGGGCCCTGTCGGTTCAACTGGGTTGGATCGTGAACGCTGAAGAAGACCTGCAGAAGCTTTTCGTAGGAGACGACCGTCGGATCGTACTCGATTTGGACGACCTCTGCGTGACCCGTCTCGCCGGCACAGACGGCCTCATAGCTCGGATCCGCAACGTGGCCACCAGCATACCCAGAGGTGACCGTCTCGACACCCGGAAGTTCCTTGAACGCCGCCTCAGTGCACCAGAAACAGCCGCCGCCGAAGGTCGCCTGCTCGTGAGATCCCATCGACTTGGATAGGTGACCGAAGCGTATGGGCGTTGCGCCGGTGGGACGCCGAGACCGGAAGGCTTAGTAATACGCTGGCAATAAAATATGCACATCAAGCATGACACGGCGGATAGCGATCCCCCAGGCACCGGAGAGGGGACTGGTCGGACCGAGTGGAGGCGCGTAGATGTCCCCGACGATCGTTGACGCCGTTGACTTAGGCGAATTTGAGTTTGCCTGCGGCGAGACCATCCCCACCCTGCGGATGGCATATGAGACCTACGGCGAGTTCGACGGCGACAATGCGGTGTTGATCTGTCACGCCCTGACCGGCAGTTCCCACGTCGCGACGCGACGGTCGCCGGAACACCGGACAGAGCTACCGCCGACAGGCGGACAGGCCAACGCGTGGTGGTCCGACATCGTCGGGCCCGGGAAGGCGATCGACACGACTGAGTACTACGTGATCTGTCCGAACCTGCCGGGGTCATGTTACGGCACCACCGGGCCGGCAAGCGAGGATCCCGAGACTGGCGAGCCCTACGGCACGTCGTTCCCGCCGGTGACCGTCAGCGACTGGACGCGGGCCCAGCGACGGCTCCTTGACGAACTGGGAATCGGTCGACTCCACGCCGTCGTCGGCGGGTCTGTGGGGGGAATGAACGTTCTTGACTGGATGGTCCAGTATCCCGATGATCTTCGACGAGCGGTTCCAATTGCAACCGCGCCACGTCTCGACACGCAGTGTCTGGCGATCGACGGGATCGCTCGCCGGGCAATCATGACCGATCCAGACTGGAACGGCGGCAACTACTACGGGGCGTCGCCACCCAACGACGGGCTTGCACTCGCCCGACAGCTCGGACACGTGATGTACCTCTCGAAGGCCTCGATGAACCGGCGATTCGGCCGTCGGGCGGCCGGCCGCGAAGCTCAGCGGGACGCATTTCCGGCCGACCGCGCCGCATCGTACTTCCCGTATCGCGATGTCGCCTCGTATCTCGATTATAATTCCGAGAAGTTCGTCGAACGCTTCGACGCCAACAGCTATCTGTATCTCACGCGGGCGATGGACAACTATGACCTCGCCGCGGGCTACGAAAACGATCGTGCAGCATTAGCAGCCTTCCAGGGCGAGGTGTTGCTCATGAGTTTCACTGGGGACTGGCATTTCACCGTCGGACAGGCTGACGAACTGGCCGGCGCACTGCGTGAAACCGAAGCGACCGTCGCTCACCACGTCATCGAGTCCGATCACGGCCATGACGCGTTCCTTGTCGAGCCGGAGAGTGTCGGGCCACCGGTGGCCGACTTCCTTACCGAGGGGGTCGATGGGCAAGCAGTCACCGACACCCGGTCACCACCGACCGACGACGAGCAGCTGATCCCACCCGTCCACAGCAGCCTCTTTTGACCGGATAGCAGTTCGCGCCGAATCGATTGCGGAAGATTCAACCCGAAAGCCTCGCGCTTCAGGGTGGGGATGAAGCCGACAATTGTGAATTAACCCACGGCCAACGTTCTTCCCGGAGTTTTTATTATTAAACCGGAGTGTAGGCATGACCGCACCGAGGCGGCTCCGCCGCCCTGGTAACCGGATAATATCGGGATTCGGCCCACACCACGTCTGAAGGAATCCCTTTCAGGCCGCTGGTTGTGGATTCCAATCAGCACGGTAACTCTGAATCCCATGCCGGGATAGGAGTAACGGCGGCTTGGCCCCGTCCTCAGAAATCGAATATTTCTGATGTGCGAACGAGAACTCCGTTCTCGTCAACGCCAGGAGTCCCGTCATGCCGACTGGACTACAACCCTGAAACTCCCAACTCAGCGGCGCGGTGCCGTGGGAATCTTCGCCCTTCGGGGCGGAGAGGAGGTCAAAGGAGATTGTGCTCCTCGAAGGTCTGTCGCAACGCGGCCACATCCTCAACGAGGAGATCACAGCTTGAGGCAACCGCCGGGTGAGGGTCGAATCCGATCGAGAGATCGGCGGCCGCAAGCATCGGAAGATCGTTGGCACCGTCGCCGACCGCGACAGTCTCGGTGACGCCAGTCGTCGCCACGAGGTTCGCAAGCGCGTCATCTTTGGTTCCCTCAATGAGCGGCCCCTCAACAGTGCCGGTAACACGGTCATCACTGATGATAATCTGATTCGAGATGATGTGATCGACCGACACACCAGCAGCATCAAGCGCCGCCTCAACGCCACGGCGGAACCCGCCGGTCAGGATGGCGGTCTCGACGCCGGCTGCGGACAACGCCGCAATAAGGTCACCCGCTCCTGGGCGGAGCCGCACGGCATCGAAGGCCGCCTGGGCCTCGGTTGCCGAGAGACCCTCCAATAGTCCAACGCGGCGGCGGAGACTCTCGGCGTAATCGAGTTCATCGTTCATCGCCTGCTGGGTAATCTCGGCGACCGCGTCGGTCACACCGTGTTGTTCTGCAAGTAACACCGTCATCTCCGACTCCGACAGCGTGCCGTCAAAGTCGAACGCGACCAGCGACATACAGACAGGATTGCAGACGAACGGATAAGAACCGCCCGACCTACACCAGCAGCTCGGCCTCGTAGCCCGCCGCATCAAGTCCCTCAAGCACCGTATCGACGTGATCGGGACCACGCGTCTCCAGATCGAGTTCGACCCAGGCGTCGTCCATCCCGATCTCGCGGGAGGTCCGATCGTGCTGGATGGCGTAGATATTCGCCCCCAGTTCGGCGATCACATCGATCAAATCGCGGAGTGCGCCCGGACGGTCCCGAAGAACGGTCCGCAGGCGAACATACCGACCGGCTTCAATGAGCCCACGCATGATGACCGTCGTGACCGTATTGAGATCGACGTTTCCGCCACACAGACCGATGGCCACCGTCTCGCCCTCATCGTAGTCGATGGCGCCCGAAAGCAGCGCCGCCAGTGGGGCGGCGCCAGCCCCCTCGACGAGCACCTTCGAGCGCTCAAGCAACTGCATCATCGCCCGTGCAATCTCCGAGTCAGAAACCGTGACGACATCATCAACCCGCTCGCGGATGACTTCGAAGGGTCGGTCGCCGACGCGACGGGTCGCAATTCCATCGGCAATCGTCTCGACGGCGTCACGTTCGTAGATACGACCAGCAGCGAGTGACTGGGGTACGCTGGCAGCCCCCTCGGCTTCAACCCCGACGACCCGGGCGCCGGTCTCGGCCTTGATTGCCGTCGCAACGCCGCTGATCAGCCCGCCGCCACCAATGGCAGAGACCACGAGATCAACGTCAGGAAGGTCCTCTGCGATTTCGAGTCCGAGGGTGCCCTGGCCAGCCATGACCATCGGGTCATCGAAGGCATGGACATAGGTGCGATCCTCCTCGTGTTCAATCTCATGCGCCCGATCGGCCGCCGCGTCGTAATCGACCCCGAAGAGTTCAACCTCAGCCCCATAGTTTCGCGTTGCCTGGACCTTCGAGATCGGCGCCGACTCGGGCATGACGATTGTCGCGTCGACACCCGAGCGGGCGGCCGCGAGTGCAACACCCTGGGCGTGGTTGCCGGCGCTGGCGGTCACGACGCCGGCCTTGCGTGCCTCCGGGGAGAGGGTCCGAATACGGTTGCTCGCCCCACGAATCTTGAACGCACCGGTGCGCTGGAAAACCTCAAGTTTGAGATAGACCTCTGCTCCGGTCTGTGCCGAAAATGCGTGTGAATGCTCAAGTGGAGTATGTCGCACGATGTCGTCGACCCGCTCGCGCGCCGCGCGGACATCGTCGATCGAAAGCATACCGGGGAGATGGGGGCTATTGGCTAAAATCCGGGGATTCACACCGGAACAGTCGGGGGGCTAATGAAGAGCCACCCAACGCTCTTTGCTTGGCCACAGGTACGGAAGGGTGATGCAACTGGGTGATGCCATTCGGGCAGCCTACCGCACCTATGTGTCACAGTCGAGAGACGTTCTTCCGTTTTATTTTCTCGGGACAGCCGTCCCGATGGTGGCCCGGACGCTACCGCTTGTCACCGTGGCGATTGGGTACCTCGTGCTCTGGCAGACGGGCCGGATTGATACGATCACGACGCTACTTGCGGACGTTGGGCCGATTCCAATTGACCAGCCAACGGAGGTATCGCTCTCGGCCAGTCAGATCGAGCAACTACAGGCGACGCTTCTCATCCCGGAGGTGACTGTCCCGCTTGCGGTCGCTGCGTTCGCGTCACTCGGTGTCCTAATCACGTTGAATGCGGCCGTCTCTGCCGGACAGCTACACGGGGCTTACGGAGGGTTGAGAGGACGCGACGGTGTGCGTGATGCCGTTGACGGTACGTTCCGTGACACAAGGACATTCATTGGACTGGTCGTCGCGGAGGTGATGAGTTATACTGGATACGTGGGCGTCATCGGTGGCCTCGGACTGGTCCTAACGCTTGCCTCTGAGGTGGCGGGGGTGCTCGTCGGTGCTGTCGGCGTCCTCGGGGCACTCGTAGTGGTTCCGGCGGTCCGGCTGGTGTTCGCCTTCGCCAGCGTAGCGGTGGTCGTTGACAACGTGGGTGTATTCGGTGCGCTCCGGAACGCGCTCGGGTACGCGCGTCGCCGACCGGGCGCCGTGCTTGGATACGGCGGACTTGCCGTCACGGCGTTCGTTGTCGTCGGGGTGGTGTCGTCGGTGCTGGCTGTGATCGGTGGGGCGACAGCGGGGCCACTCGTACTCATTCTCGGTCTCTGGCCCCTGCTAGATCTGTGCAAGCTGTCCGTGTATGCTGACGTACCACAGGAGACATCACACCCTGGATCCGTTCGGCGTCACATACGGCGCGGACTCGCCACCGGGTGGCAGGCCCTTCTTGGATTCACCACCGATCGGTGGCGGTACGTGCTCGTTGCCGGAGTAGTGTTCGGCGGCGCGGTCGGGCTTGGATGGGTTGCTGGTAGCACAATGACGGGAGTATTCACCGCATCGATCGAACAACGGCTTGAAGGAACGACACCACCTGGACAGTTTGTTCGCTACGCCGCCAACAACTGGCAGGTCGCCACAGCACAGAGCTTTGCTGGACTGGGTCTAGGTGTACCAGCGATAATCTCGCTTGGATTCAACGGCGCGTTCTTGGGGGTACTGTTTCAACTGGAGGTTGCTCCGGCGGTGCTGCTTGCGTTTGTGGTTCCACACGGACTCGTCGAGATTCCTGGGCTGCTCATTTCCGGCGGAGTTGGACTGTACCTGGGTGCAATCGCTTGGCGCTACGTCACCGGGACAGCTGATCGTGACACGCTCACGAGTGGAATTCAGACGGCCTACCGCGTGCTGCTTGGCTTGGTCATTCTCTTTGTCATCGCAGCGGCCATCGAGGCCGTTGTCAGCCCGTATTACTGGCGGTTACTCCCGTTCCTCTAGCGGGACAAACGTGGCTGACTTCGGGCCGGTGTACTTCGAGAGTGGACGAATGAGCCGGTTGTCCTCGCGATACTCAAGCACGTGCCCGACCCAGCCGGCCGCCCGGCTCATCGCGAAGATCGGAGTGTAGAGGTCCGTCGGGATCCCGAGCTGGTAGTAGACCGATCCCGAATAGAAATCGACGTTCGGCGCGATTCCCTGCTCGCCGAGACCGAGCTCATCGGAGAGGTACTCCTCGATTGTCGCGGTGTACTCATACCATTTTGACTCGCCCACCTCGGCGAGTTCCTGGCTCCGGCGCTCGAGGATCTGGGCCCGGGGGTCTTTCACGTCGTAGACGCGATGGCCGAACCCAGGGACACGATGGCCGTTGTCGCGCGCCTGGGTGACCCACTCGATTGGGTCGATACCGGTCTCATCGATCTCGATGAGCATCTCCATGACGTCCTGGTTGGCTCCGCCGTGAAGTGGCCCCGACAGCGCACTAATGCCGCCGGTCACTGACCCGTAGATATCGGAAAGCGTCGAGGCGATCACCATTGCGGTGAACGTCGAGGCGTTGAGCCCGTGGTCAGCGTGGAGGATCATTGCCTGATCGAACGTTTCAGCACCGATCGGATCCGGCTCAGCGCCGGTGAGCATGTACAGGAAGTTTGCTGCGAGTCCGAGGTCGGGGTTGGGCTCAAGGATCGGTTCGCCCTGTCGCGCGCGTTCGTAGGCAGCGAGAATCGTCGGTAGTTTCGCGACGATCCGGCGGCCCATCTGTCGGGTCGCCTCAAGATCGCGTGGGTCAGCATCGTGGTCCGGATCGGAGGTCGCAAGTTCCGAGACGGTCGTTCGGAGGGCCACCATCGGGTGAGCACCCTCCTCGGCGAGTGTTTCGAGTGTGTCGATCGCCCCCGGCGTAATCGAGCGTGCAGAGCGGATCTGTGTCGAGAAGGTCTCAAGTTCCTCGCGCGTCGGGAGGTCGCCCTCCCAGAGTAAGTACAAGACTTCCTCGAAGGACGCCCGCTCGGCCAGTTCCTGGATCGGATAGCCACGATAAAGCAGTTTCCCTGCCGCGCCATCGATGTAGCTCAGCTCGGATTCCGCAACGACAACACCTTCGAGCCCTTTAGCGACCTCATCAGACATGTATATCAGGTGTCAGGGTGCCACCGCAAAAATGTTAATATTCATTTCAACTTTTACACTGGGGCGGGTTCGCGTACCAAAGAGGATGGAGTGGAAGCATAAAAACCGTCGCTTACAGGGATAATTAGTCGTCGATATCCGGCGCTGGGCTATCGGGAGACGGGGAGGAGCCGCCTGGGACTGGGGTATCGGCACTTCGACGGCTATCGCCGAATCCGGCACTCAACAGTCGGGTGAGCGCGTCCTCAACCTGTTCGTCGGTCTCGGTGATGTCCTGTTCTTCGACCTCTATGACAAACCCGGTCGTGATGTTCGGGGCGGTGGGCATGAACACGACCGCCCGGCCGTCGTCGGTCCGTTTGCCCGTTCGGAAGGCGGTCATCTGCATTCCGTCCCAGGGCTCGATCTTGACCGGTTCTTGCAGGGAGTCGGTTCCTGAGAGGGCGGTCTCAGCGGCCATCTTCGAGGCGTTGTATACCACGCGGAGGCCAGGTAGATGATTGATCGCCCGATCGATACGTGACTCAACGACCGATCCGACTGCGGTACGCATCAGATAGCCGACCGCAAGAACAACCAGCAGGAACACCGCCATCGTGAGGACTACGCGGACGAACTCTACCGCCCAGGCGGCGCCGAGTTGCGCCAGTAGGGCTTCATCGATGACCGCCAGAAAGGGCGTCGACGCAATGGTGTTGTAGAGCCACACGACCACCCAGACGGTGACGATCACCGGGGCGAGCACAATGAGTCCACTCGCGAAGTCCCGCTTCCACGTAACCATCATCTCAAAGTTTCCGCTGAAGAATAATCAGCGTTCGCGTCGGTTAAGACCGCGACGGCAAATATCCAAATGTCTTTAACACAAGACGTCGCCACCTTTCATATATGCACCGGCTTCGAAGCGCGAGCATTGCGCTTGTCGCCGTGGCCGTCATCGCGGTCGCTATCGGCGTTGGTGCCGGGACCGTTGCGGCACAGTCTGACGATCGGGTCGTCCTTGAGGTTGAGCTCACAAAGTCTGATGACGGGTCACTAGGTAATGCAACAGTAACTGCGCAATGGGACAATAACGAAGCATCCACAACATCGCTAGTTGACGGGGTTGCACGGATGGAGGTCCCACGCGACGAGGATCTAACCATCCAGATCACCCACGAAGAGTACATCAGAAACCACCCGATCGAGGCTGAGGACTACGAGGGCGATCGGATCGAGACAACCCTCTATCCAAAGGCCGAAGCGACGATTGAGGTTGTCGACTCCGAGGGAGCACTACAGAATGCGACCGTTCGGATGTGGAAGCGGAGTGCCAATCGACTGGCAGCCAACGGCATGACCGGTACCGACGGGACGTTCGAAACCCCGGTGATTGAGGCCGGCAGTTACAACGTCGAGGTGACACGTCCCGGATACACTTCAGTGCGGACCGAGCTCCAGGTTGACAACGAGACCACCGAGACCATCCTGCTGACGAGCGATAGCGCCGACGTTGACGTGCGAACGCGTGATGCGGTCCTCAACGAGAGCATCGGTGTGGACGTTCGTGTCACCAGCGGCGGGGAAACGATTCGAACAGCGCAGACATCGGCCGATCGTGGGATACTGACACTGTCCCTGCCGGTCAATACCGACTACACGATATCGTTCAGTAAGGACGGATACGAGTCGGTCAACCGATCACTTGATCTCGAAGAGGATGATCGGGAGCTGACCACGAACATGACGCGTATCCCGGAACTGGTGGTGAGCCCGGACAACGACAATATTGTGGTAAATGAGACTCTGCGGGTTACGGTAACAGACGAGTACGAACGACCGATTGCCAACGCGACGGTGTCACTCGGAGACGAAACAGTAGAAACCGACGAGGACGGCGAAGCGGTGCTCAACGCGACCACAGCTGGGCAGTTCAATCTGACTGCAGAGAAAAGCGGGCAGACCGCCGGTCCAGTGCGGATTACCGTTGTTGATCCCAACAGTTCAGGGATAGGCGGGCAGTTCGGACTCGTGGTGCTTGGTGGTGCAATCGCGCTTGTCGGCATTGTGGCGATCCTCGTCCTGATCAGAGGACGTGAGCCCTGAGCGCAATCGCACTAACCGACTCTCATTCGGACTTCGTCCATGTCTTGCACTGCGGACAAACAAGCCGACCGTCTGCGATCCAGCGTTGCTCGACCGATCGCCCGCAACACTGACACGGCTGACCATCCGGATGATACTGCATCGTCAGTGTCAATCCAGCAAAGTCGGTGAGCGTTGTGTCTTGCATGCTAGCACAACCCAGTACTTACGCGGTCCGGTAAACCCTTGATGCCTGGGGCGAACGCTCCGAGTATGGTCTGGCCGGTCGACGAACTGTTGACTGCACTACGCATCTTCACTCAGGTGGCGCTCGCGGATCCGTTATCATTCGTTCTCGTCGCGTCGGGAGCAGTCTTGCTCGGGGTAACGGGCCTTGTCGCCGTCGTCCTTGTTGGAGGGGCTATCATCGACCTCATGCGGTAGTGCGCTATCGGGCGTCCGCAAGGGCATCCGCCGCGAGTGATACCGCCGTCTCAAGATCCGGTCCAAGCGGGGTGCCAACAACAATGCCGTCGCTGTGCGCAAGGAGCGCTTCGAGTCGCTCGGCCACTTCGGCCGGGGTTCCAGCGGCCGCAAACGCGTCGATCATCGCCGGGGTGACCGTCTCGAAGGCAGTACTGAAATCACCGGATTCGATGGCCTCGCGGATCGTCGCCGCTCGGTCGGCGTCAAGGTCATGTCGCGTAAGTACTGGTTCGGGGGCTCCGGCGGCGATAAACGCCACAGGCCGACGAGCTGCCTCGCGAGCGGCGGTTCGCTCCTCAGCGACGGAGACGCTCGCGTATACCGAGAAGTCAAAGTCGCCGTGTTCGTCCGGCCGGTCAGAACGCCCCTCCTCAACCCGGTCGGCCGCCCACGCGACGTCCGCGGGATGGGCGGCGTTCAACAATAGCCCGTCAGCGTGTTTCGCCGACATGCGGATCATATGCGGGCCCTGAGCCCCGATATAGACGGGAATCTCACCCTCGACGGCGTACTTGAGGTCTGCATCCACCGCTTCGAAGGTGCTATCGATCGAGACCTGCTGGCCGTCCCAGAGGTCGCGGGCAACTTTGAACGTCTCAAGCACGCGTCGGAGTGGCCGATCCCGGTCAATCCCCAGTGCTGAGAGGGCCGATGGGTCACCCGGACCCAGACCGAAGATGGCGCGGCCGTCGCTGAGTTCTTGTAGCGTCGCAAGCGACGACGCCAGCGAGACCGGGTGGGTTTCATATGGGTTCGTTGCGGCAGGACCGATGGCGATTTCATCGGTGGCAGTCGCGACCTGTGAAAGCGTCATACAGGGATCGCGATTGAAGTAGTGGCTGCTGACGAGAGCGGCCTCGAATCCCTCGGCTTCGGCCTGAGTCGCGAGATCAACGATGCGATCGATCGGATGTTCCGGCGTGAGTTCAATCCCGTACATATCCCTACCGGAGCGTTCCACAGTGAAAGCCCGTCCGATACTGACGGTTCCGACCGGGACTCAGGTCCACTCGGCGAGCGCCTGTCTAACGAGGTCCGTCTCACGATCACGGAAGAGGGCGTTTGACGCCGCATGATCGCCAAATTCGAAGTCCTCAATAAGAGCTACTGGACGACCGCCGTCACCCTCGCCGGTGACGACGTTGGCTGCGGCAGCGAGTTCGTCGACGACAGCTTCGACGGTGGCTGATAGTTCACGACCATCCCGATCGGACTCGCCGCGCCAGTCGCGTGCTGCCGGAATTCCGGCGTGACCGATCGCAACGCCACGCTGTCCGTGTCTAAACGGCCGGCCACAGGTATCAGTCACAATGACGGCCGGATCGGCATCGAACCGCGAGCGGATTCGCGACGCGCTATCATCGGGGGCCGCCGGCAACAACAGGAGGTCGGCGTTTGGCACGTTCGACCGGTCAATCCCAGCATTTGGCGCCGTGTGTCCGAAAGTGGTGACCGTGAGCAAAAATGGATCAGTGATAAGCAGTTCCTCACTCTCAGTGAGGACAGCCTGAACGAACCGCGGGTCGGTATCGAGGGTGTCGGCAATTGAGCGGGCACGTTCGCTGGGAGAAAACGACACGAGATCGCGGCCGCGGTCTTCGGCCTTCGAGACGATCGTACTCGAGATGCAGACGACGGTATCGTCGGTTATAGTCGCCTGCTCCTCGATGAGTGTCGCGATATCGTCACCCGGACGAAGTTCCGGAAGACCCTCGACCGCCGAAACGTGCATATAGAGGTCTCAACGAGCGGGGGGAAAAACACGCCGTTGTCAGATCAGTAATCGACCGGGGTTCCGTCCGCAAGAAGCGTCACGGTACACTGCCCGTCGGCCACGGTGGCTCGATACATCGTCGCACGGTCGGCAGGAGCAGCCCCCGTTGCACTTCCTGGGTTAAGCAGACGGGTTCCATCAACGGTTGTATCGAGCACCTCGTGTGTGTGACCAGCGATTCCGATGGCGTCAGGGTTGCGCTCGCGAATCCGCGCGCCGACGCGGGATTGGTAGGTGTCAAGCGCACCGGTCCCATGGGTCACGACAAAGTCAACGGCGTCGATCGTCACTGACGTGATGGTTGGGAGACCGAAGGCCGGATCCATGTTGCCGGTCACAGCGGTTAGTGTGCTGGCGAGATCGGCAATCTTGTCGTAGGTATTCTGTGCGTCGAAGTCGCCAGCGTGAATGACGTGGTCGGCCGCTCGCAGTTCAGTTTGCACCCACTCAGGGAGCGTTGATGCTCGTCCTGGAATATGGGTGTCGGCGAGAATCGCCACCTGAGACATATTAGTTGATGTCGATCGCCTGGAATATAGCTGGTTCGGCTTGAGCAGCGAGTCGGGTCGAGACGACACCGCCCCGAACGGCGAGCCCGGAGGCTGAAAGACTTAAGACGCGGCCGGCCGGTGACCGTGTACATGGATTACGATCTCGCCGTTGAACAGGGCCCGGATACGATCCCGGGTGGAACGAGTGTGCTACTCGTACACCCGAGCACGGGGGAAACCGATCGGATCGACACGGATTTTCTGAAGACCGATACCGACCATTTTCTGGTTATTTCGACACGGACAACAGCGCGGGAGGTCACCCAGAAGCTCGATTACTACGATGTCAATGAGGATCGCGCCGAGATTCTCGACACCCTCAGCATTGATCGGGGTTACTCCCGGCGAAGCCGGGAGGATGTTCACTATGTGACGGCGCCGGATGACCTCGATGGGATCGTCGAACAGACGCAGTCGTTTCTTGAGCGGACAACGGGCAAGCGGCGGATTAGCCTTGACTCGGTCACCGAGCTGGCCTACTACGCCGGTGAGGAGGATACCCGGAACGCCGTTGATCGGCTCCTCACGCTACTGGAACAGCACGATGCGGTCGGACTCTTCCATCTCTCGGCGGAGGTCCACGACGAGTCGGTGCTTGAGCGTTACCGCGATCAGTTCGATCTCGTGATCGTTCTTGATCGCGACGGATCAATCACTGTTGAGGAGTAACTACGCGAGCAGCCTAAGGGCTTCCTCGCCGCGTCAAGGGGAGGAAGCGATCAAAGAAGCAGATACCACACGATCATCGCGAGGACGATCGCGGTGGTGAGGATGACGGTACCGATGACGACTTTCGTCGCCTCGCTCATCTTACTGTTCACCACTCCGGCGGCCGGGAACGTCGATTGCGTAGCGTCCATCTTCCATGAGTGAGATGATGTGTTCGTCTCTGTCGTACAGTTCCATCAGGTTCAGTTCGTACTCTCCCGGGCTGACGATTTTGATACTTTCGAACTGATCGTTGAGGGCTGACCGAAGTTCATCAAGCTCCGCCTCGTCTGCGGTATCGGTGTCAGGAGATAAATCCGGTGAGGAGTCCTGAGTAGGAGAATCGGACGGTTCGGGGGCTGCCGGGAGATCAGCCGGGTCGACAGTTGTGCGGCGGGCACGCGTTTGTGCGGCATCCTCTGGGGAGTCGGTATCTGGCTCCGGGTCGGGATCGGGGTCGGCCGAGGCGCCAGCCGGAGCGGAGTCATCGTCGGGGACGGCCTCCGGATGGTACTGAAACTTTGTTCCACCACACTCGGGACACCCAGAGAGCATCTCTGTCGATCCGTCCGGAAAGACGCGGCCACAGTTGGTGCACTCGTGAGGCATCGTCAGTTACCGGAGACGAGCGCACTGATGATTGTCTCGTCCTTATGAAGCGTCTCAATCTGGTTTGCTGGGCCGATCACGGTTAGCTTCGAAGTGTCATTGCTTCCCATGAGACGTCCAAGGAGCCCGGAGGAGGTATTTTCAGGCTTCGGGTAGGTCTCAATCTCGATGCCGTTGAATCCATCCGGATCAATCTGTGACATTGTCGCTTCGATGAGACGGCTTTCCTCTTCGGGAGTGAGCCCATCCTCAAGAATGATGATGTCGCCATCTCGGACGTTGTCGAGGATCATCCGGACCTTTTCCATTGAGGCCATCCCCTCCATGCGTTCGCCGCTGATAAGATCAATTTGCACCCCATCGCGGGAGGTCGTCTCAGGCATTTCCAATCACCCGAAGTACTCCGCGATCTTGTCGTATACTTCGTCCATGTTGTCTCCTTCGAGGGCCGAGAGTGGGACAGTCTCGTGTTGGGGGAAAGCATCCTCAACACGGGTTACGTTTGCTTCCTCAAGATCGATTTTGTTCGCGAAGATTAACACTGGGAGCTCGCGGCTTTCGATGATACCAACGAGCATCGTGTTGACCTGGGTGAATGGGTCCTCGGTCGCGTCGAGAACATAAATGACACCCTCGATGTCCTCACGAAGCCAGTGCATCGCCTCAGCGACGCCTTCGGTCGCCTCGCGCGAGCGACGGATCGCGTCGTCCTCCTCAAGGTCAAACTCAAGGAAGTCCTCGTAATCGACCTTGGTGGCGACACCAGGGGTGTCGACAATATCGATTGAGACGGCCGTCCCGTTGCGCTCGATGGTGACGTTTTCTTTTTGCCGCGCCCGTCGGGTTTCGTGAGGAATGTGACTCTCCGGACCGACGGCATCGCCCGTCCAGTCCCGGGTGATCCGGTTAGCCAGCGTTGTCTTCCCGGCGTTGGGCGGACCATAAATACCGATCCGTTTCGGGTCAGGTGACGAGAAGAGTCGATCAGTTACCCGAGAGACACTTTCTTTGATGCCGGTGATCAGTCCCATCCGAATTCCCAAACCCCGTGTATCACACGAGGGATAACAAACGCGCGTACTTAAGCCTATGTCAGACGCCTTCCGACACCCCCCACCCCTTTGTTTCAACTGGAACCGAGCGAACCACTAGTGGCTCGTTCTAGAACCAGCAAAAAATGACGGTTAAATCATGCAACTAGCTAGCACTTTTTCGTCTCTATTCTTCTATATGCTAGTATTACGGTTACTGTTTTGTACATACTAACTTAAAACTTGGTGGTATATAGATCCCCCCGGTGGGGGGGACCCCTTCGTTCGTCGTTCCACTCGAAACGAAGGGGTGGGGGTGGTTCAGAAAATATTGCTTCTACCGTGGGGGTATAATATCCCCCTATCGTGCGTTTCGATTGGATCAACTTGAGATAGCCC
Source organism: Salinarchaeum sp. (assembly GCA_041640095.1). Lineage (GTDB taxonomy): Archaea > Halobacteriota > Halobacteria > Halobacteriales > Salinarchaeaceae > CAZFMU01. The sequence continues at coordinate 21,376 of JBEQAX010000002.1, forward strand.
GAGGGCCGCAACGGACGGGGACAGCCGCGGTCCTCGGTGTCTGCTCGACACAAGAGCGCCTGAGGTACAATGACAGGAAATCAAAAGGACACCGATGCGACCGCGGAGGCGGCCGATGACTTTGATGTTGACGCTGGGGACGGCCTTTTTGATAATCTCCTCTCTGGGACCCCAATTTTCGAGAACAAGGAAATCCTACAGCCGTCGTATACGCCACCGGAACTGCCCCACCGTGACAAGCAGATCAATCAGATGGCGACGATTCTGGTCTCGGCCCTTCGTGGTGAGACTCCTTCGAACATTCTCGCGTACGGGAAAACGGGCTCCGGGAAGACTGCCAGTGCCAAGTACGTCAGCTCGGAGCTCGAACGGACCTCACAGAAGTACGACGTTCCCTGTGAGGTTGAGTATATCAACTGCGAGGTCACCGACACCCAGTATCGCGTCCTCGCCCAGTTAGCCAACCAGTTCAACGAGCAAAACCGGACGTGGATCAACGAACGTCTTGAGGCACTTCGATCGCTGCGAGAAGCAGCCGTCGACACCGCGTCGGCTCTCGCCGATACACCGTTTGATTCCGTTGCGGCTATCGATGACCGCATGACCGAACTCAAGGCCGATCGCGACGAGATTGAGGAGGTCCCTATGACCGGGTGGCCAACTGACCGGGTCTACTCGATCTTTTTCGAGGCTGTCGACTACCGCGAGCGGGTCGTGGTCATTATGCTTGACGAGATCGACAAACTCGTCGAAAAAAGCGGCGACGATACCCTCTATAGCCTCTCGCGGATGAATTCTGAGCTGACCCAGTCTCGTGTGTCGATCATCGGAATCAGTAACGACCTCAAGTTCACCGACTTTCTCGATCCGCGTGTCAAATCATCCCTCGGCGAAGAGGAAATTGTCTTTCCCCCTTACGATGCCAACCAACTCCGCGATATCCTTGATCACCGGGCTGAGGGGGCGTTCAACGACGGCACGCTTGGCGAGGACGTTATTCCGCTGTGCGCGGCATTCGCCGCCCAGGAACACGGGGACGCCCGTCGGGCGCTTGACCTGCTTCGGACGGCTGGAGAGATCGCCGAACGCGAACAGGCCGACCGGGTCATGGGTGACCACGTTCGTAAAGCGCAGGACAAACTTGAACTTGATCGCGTCGTTGAGGCGGTCCGGACCCTTCCACTACAGTCGAAGGCGGTCCTGTACGCGATCATTCTACTCGAAAAACACGACGAAAACTCGATTACGACCGGAGAGGTCTACAACATCTATACCCAGCTCTGTGAGGAGATTGACGCCGACCAACTCACCCAGCGCCGAGTGACTGACCTCATCAGCGAACTCGACATGCTCGGGATCGTTAATGCTGTTGTCGTCTCGAAAGGCCGGTACGGCCGAACCAAGGAGATCAATCTCTCAGTTCCAATCGAAGAGACTGAGTCTGTGGTGACCTCTGATCTACGGATTGAGGGCCCCTCCGATGTCCAACCTTCGATCCAGGCCCGGTTCGACGACTCAACGATGTTCGATCGGTGATTATTCGATCAGTTCAAGGACACGGGCCTCAGTCGGCCCGACGCTTTGCCAACACCCGGGCCCAGGCTGGAAGGCCAACCGCAGACATCCAAGATACGGAATCCGCGCGGCTGCCTTTCCACGGACCCACTCCGCCTTGACCAGTGCGGTCTGTCCCTGTACAACATCGTAGCCAGCGTTGGCGTCGCCCTTGGTCACGTACCCATCGTAGGGGGCCGGACAAAACGGCGTTTCCTCACAGGTCGACGCGCCGCCGAGATACGACTGATCGGCCCGTTGCACCCAGTTGTCACCTTCCTCAACGTACAGATGAGCCCGGTGAATAATCGGGGTACCGTCGCTCCCATCGGGCTGAAACACAATGACGCTCCCGGGGTTTCCGAACTGCTTGTGTCCGGTCTCGGTCCCCGTCTCATAGGTCACAATCCCGTCGGCGGTCGCGGCGGCTGGTGTGTACCGGTCGGTGTCGACAACCAACACCAGATCGCCTTTGTTGATATGCGGGTCCATGCTCCCGCTTTCGACGGCCACCAGTGGCGGCCACACGCCGCTAACTGCGAACAGGAGAACTGCCAGAAGCACCACAAGGCCGATCCCGGTCAGCAGGTCACGCGAGAAGACCACGGCCGGGTGCGTTGACTGTCGGTACCAGGCAATGGGATGCTCCCGCGGAGAGGGCGACTCGTCCTGGCGTTCCGACGTCCCCGGCTTCGGCATCGCCGACGGATAACCGAGGGCCGGGCATCAACTTTCCGGGATCGGGCTCCGACACCGGGTCGGCACCCTTTTGCCCGGGTAGGCGCAACCGGTTGGCCGTGCCACGCGAAGCCGCGGCTGACGTTGTTCGCAAACTCGCCAGCCGCGGCTACAACGCCGATCCCGACGCTGTCGAACTGATCGCCGCTGCCGCCGACCCGATGGCCCTCATTGATGCCATCGCCGCGATGACCGACGCTGACTGTCTCGTTGTTGATGCCGATACAGTCAAAGCTGCCCGTCGATATCGCGAGTCTGCTGACACAGACACTGAGGGCCATAGTCCCCGGCCGACCGACCGATCTCCAGTTGAAACAAAGGGCCGTGATCCTGCCGATCCGGATATCAGCGGCGACGTGACGGGTGCAAGTACCGGGACGGGGACCTACGACGACTTTGTCCGATTGTTCCGCGACCGGTATGACCGTCTTGCCGACCAGCTCCGATCGCGAGTCAATCACCGCCCGACCGATGCGCTTGAGTCACTCTCTGGCGGAACCGAGGCGGCCACCATCGGGATGGTCAACGATATCCGATCAACACGCAATGGCCACTGGTTGATCGAACTTGAGGACCCCAACGGGACGTTCAACTGCCTGATCAACCGCGACCGCGACCTGGCTGGGCTTGTAGACGAACTGCTTTTAGACGAGGTTATTGCCGTTGAGGGAACGCTCGCCGATGATGGGGGGTTGCTGTTTGCCGATGCGGTGCATTTCCCGGACGTTCCCCGGACATATCAACCCTCAACAGCCGATCGTCACGTCCAGGCGGCATTGATTAGTGATATCCACGTCGGCAGTCAGGAGTTCATGGCCGACGCCTGGGAGCGGTTCGCCGAGTGGCTTCATTCACCCGAAGCTGAGACTATTGAGTATCTGCTTATCGCTGGCGACATGGTCGAGGGTGTCGGTGTGTATCCCGAGCAAGACAAGGAACTCTCGATTGTCGACATCTACGAGCAGTACGAGGCCTTCGCGGAGCGACTGAAATCCGTTCCAGGTGAGCTGGAAATCGTGATGATCCCGGGTAACCACGACGCTGTTCGACTGGCGGAGCCACAACCGGGATTCGACGACGAACTTCGGTCAATCATGCGTGCTCACAATGCCCGCATCACAGGCAACCCCTCGATGGTAACGATCGAAGGGGTGTCGGTCCTGATGTATCACGGCGTGTCACTGGACGAACTCATTGAGGAACTCCCCACTGAGAAGGCCAGTTATGACGACCCTCACAAGCCGATGTATCACCTGCTGAAAAAGCGTCACCTCGCGCCACAGTACGGCGGTCACAACCGACTGGCCCCCGAATCCGAGGATTACCTTGTCATCGACGACATCCCCGATGTCTTCCACACCGGCCATGTGCACAAACTCGGCTACGGCCAGTACCACAACGTGCTCGCGATCAATTCCGGGTGCTGGCAGGCCCAGACGGCATTTCAGCGGAGTGTCAATATCGATCCTGACGCCGGGTACGCGCCGGTTGTTGACCTCGACACGCTTGAGGTCACCATTCGGAAGTTCACCTGAGCCGCCTCACCGGTATCGCTCGCCGACCGCCTGTGCGACCTGCTGGCGGCTCGCCTACGGTTTGAGCCGGTATCGGATTGTCGGCGTTCCGTCAAACTGCGGGCCACGGCCACGACGATCAAAGCCCACCCGCTCGGCGACACCCGCTAACGACTCTTCTGGCAGTGGCACAAGCAACTCGACATCCATCGCCTCCTGTTTTGCGAACCGGATCGGTTCGCTCAGTAGCTCCTCACACGCGTTGTCGGTTCCATCAAGCTGGGTGATGTGGACAACGTCTGCCTGCGCGTCGAAGCTCACGAATCCCAGCAGCTCGGCGGCGCCATTGTCGGCGTCCTGATGTGGATCGGTCGCGGTCGACTGATCCGGTTCGGCGACACGAACGGTCCGGTCGTGAATGAGATTCCGCATGACATCGACCGGCGCGTCGGCAATCTGGGCCATCGCGTCCGCGTCGGCCTCGACAGCGTCCCGGATGTGCATCCTTCCGGGGTACATTCGCCTCAGTGGATAAAAAGCTGTGGCGCCTCCTGACTGGGTGGGTCCGTGTTGGCCCGTGGATGTCATTTAGAAACATTTATATAACAGATAAATATCACGATTGCCTAAGGGGTGGAGATGGTCACAAGTAACGATCGTGACGGCAGTACCATTGAGCGCCCTAATGTCGACAGCTCTGAGACACCGCCAACCACCCCATCTGAGTTCTTAGAACTCGATCATGTCTACAAGGCACTCGGCCATTCGCGACGGCGATATCTCTGTTACACACTGCTTGAGTCGCCCGAATGGACGCCTGGTGATCTGGCGCGAAAAATTGCTGCGTGGGAGCACGATGTGGCCGAAGCAGACGTGACCGATCAACAGCAGGAGGCGGTGTACATCGCCTTGTACCACATGCACGTTCCCACCCTGGTTGAGGAGGGCGTCATCGCGTTTGATTCCGTGACCGAAACCATCCGACCAGCAACCAATGCCAAGCAGGTTCTTCGGGCACTCAAAGGAATAGATGCCAGTCTCGATTCCCAGCAGGAAGCGCATGCCCGGAGTGATTCACATGAGTGACAGCACAAGCAATACTACCGCATACGCAGATGTACCGACCGAGGAGTCTGATCTTCACTGGCGACAGGTGGCCCAGCGGCACTACGATCCGTGTGAGACGACAGAACTCACCACGGCAATCGTCTTTGCAATCGCCGATGCGAAGGATATCGATCCGACTACGCTGCAGTCTCCCCGCTTATACGACTGTATTGACGCTACCGCACTTGAGGACACCTTCTTCGGAGCAGGCACTCCCACCGAGCGAAGCACTGGAACGGTTCAGTTCCGGTATGATACGTATCTCATCCGTGTCGACGCCGACGGCTGGATTCGCGTGTTCGAACCCGGGACATAGAGAGGAGATTCCACGCATGACGCAGTGATCGACGACGCCCGCCGTCTCGCTTTGGTGAGTGATCGGGCGCCAACCGTACCGTCTCGTCTTATAGCTGTGATCTCTCTATGGGGGTTGTCACCGCTACAATTAACCGCACGGCCGCGGAATCGTCGTCTATGACATTCCGAGCAACCAGCACGACGGGGGCGATTGAACGATGCGCGTTGTAGCAAAGTTTGGCGGGACAAGCCTAGGGACAGGCGACCGTATCGACCGCGCGGCAGACTCGATTGCCGATGTCGTTGCGCAGGGCCATGAGATCGCTGTTGTTGCCTCGGCGATGGGCAATACAACCGACGAACTTCTCGACAACATCACCTTCGACGCGCCAGACGCCGATCGGGCCGAGATCGTCAGCATGGGCGAGCGAACCTCAGTACGGATGCTGAAGGCGGCACTGGCAGCTCGTGGCGTCAACGCGATGTTTATTGAACCTGGTCACGACCTTTGGCCAATCATTGCCGATGACCGAGGCGAGGTGGATGTCACCCGAACCAAGCGACTGGCGCATCAACTCGCCGATCAGATGGACGATGTCGTGCCAGTCATCACCGGCTTTCTTGCCGAAACGGCTGAAGGCGACGTGACTACCCTTGGACGCGGTGGATCAGACACGACGGCCGTCATGCTCGGCAAGTACATGAATGCCGACGAAGTTGTCATTGTCACCGACGTTGAGGGGGTTATGACCGGCGATCCATCGGTTGTCGAAGGTGCTCGGAACGTCGGAGAAATCACCGTCGACGAACTCCGCAACCTCTCTTTTCGTGGCGCCGAGGTTGTCGCCCCCTCAGCACTCGCGTATAAGGACAATCGGCTCAACGTCCGCGTCACCCACTATCAACACGGTGATCTCCTGACCGGTGGCACCCGGATCGAGGGCGAATTCCGGAACATCGTTGATATGCGTGAACAACCGCTCGCCTGCCTAACGGTCGCTGGCCGTGCGATCCGCAATACACCGGGAATGCTTGACCGGCTCGCCGGCGCGCTCGGTGACGAAGATATCAACGTTGACGCCGTTGCCTCGGGAATGGACTCAATCACCTTCTACGTTGACGCCGAGAAGGCCGAACGGGCTGAAACGGTATTACACGCCGAGGTCGTTGATCAGGACCAACTCTCGAGCATTACTGTCACCGAGGACGTGGCTGTCATCCGGATTACCGGCGGTGAACTGCCCGATCGCCCCGGTGTCCTCCGCGAGATTGTCGATCCCATCGCCGAGGCCCGGATCGACATCCGAGACCTGATCACAAGCGCCACCTCGATTGCTGTTTTCGTTGACTGGGACGACCGCGAGGACACCCTTGAGATCGTCCAGGGACAGTTCTGATCCACTCGGATTGGTGGTCTTCGCTATTGCCCTTCGAGCAGCCGTGTCCCGATCTGTTCCGGCAGCCCTGTCTCTTTGACTGCGTCGATGACTCGATCAATGTCGTAGCTTACGCGGTGCAGATCGACCTCGTGGGCTGCCGGATCGACAACCGCAAAGGCTGCCCGGGGATCACCGTCGCGCGGCTGGCCGACGCTTCCAGGGTTAACGACGACGCCCTCCGGATAGGTCTCGGCGTGCTGGACGTGTGTGTGTCCCATCACCAGCACCTCTTCATCGTCCAGTAACTCCGGACTAAACTCGGCCGGATACGTGTATCGGTCGGGATCTTCGGGGTGACCGTGGACGATCCGGAGACGTCCATCAAGCACCTGATCGCGATCTGGGAGCTCACTAAGCCACGCCTGCTGGTCGCTGTCGAGTCGGTCACGTGCGTGTTCAACGCCTGCTTTGGCCAGCTCGTTGAACCGAAACGTCGATCCGGCGGCGACGGCCCGATCGTGGTTTCCCATGACCGTCGGCATTTCCTGTTCTCTGATGTGCGCCACACAGTCCGCCGGCCAGGGATTGTATCCGACAACATCACCCGCGTTGACAATGGTGTCAACCGGCGGCATCGCGTTTAAAACGGCCTTGAGTGCCGGCTTATTGCCGTGGACATCCGCGATGACTCCGATGTTCATACTGCTTGATTGAGCGCCCCCACACTCATTGTTTTGCCTCCCACAGCCCAGAACCATTTATCTATCCCGGCGTTCTATACTTGGGTATGTTCGGGCTGACCAGAAGCCAACTTATCGCGGTCCTGTTTGCGTTCCTCATGATGAGTTCGATGATCGCCATGGCAGCGGCTTCGCTCTGATTGTGATGTCGCAGGAAGACTTATTTCTCTGCTCCTGTTGTATGTGAGCGTACCGCATGTTCGAACCGTTTTCCGGCGGCTACTACCTGGGCCGACTGTACGTCGAACCCGGTGACAGCGATCGGGCCCTGATCCATCGCCGTCAGCACGAACGGATCAATGAGGAGTACTACGATGGCACGGTGCCACCGGTGATGAAACTTGATCGCACCCATCTCGCGGTCAACGCTGACGCTGGTGTTCCTGCGGACACACTGGTTGTCCCCGAATCCGTCCTTGATCAGACGAACGTCCGGAATCCACCGTCGCTTGAGGAAGTCCTCCTTGCTAAAGAGTCTCATGCCCAACAGCTGTTTCGACTCAGACGCCACCACAGCGCGGGCATCTGAGTCCCCTCGGAGACGGTCTGACACGCCGAAATCCCTTGTCACACATCCTTATGTAGAATGAGTCCCAACCGCTAGGTGCCTCCCATTGGACACACACGCGGAGGCAGGCAACCATGAGCGAGACTGATTTACATGCGCATGCCGAGGATATTCGCGACCAGTTCGCGGATCACCTCGACGTGTCGACTGAGGATATCGCATCCCGACTTGAGACGCTCGTCGGCGAGTACAACGTACCCGTCGAGGAGGCCCGTCGGAGTGTCGTGAGCCACTATCTTGATCGCGCTGACATCGACCGCGACGACCTTGATGACGACGACGAAGCCACCGCAATCGCCGATGTCGACGCACCAGAGCAGTGGATCACCGTAGAGGCGACGGTTGTTGATCTCTGGGAGCCCCGGAGCGACGCTGTTGCGCAGGTCGGACTCCTTGGTGATCCAACGGGAACGATCAAATTCACCAAGTGGGCCAAATCTGATCTCCCGGCTCTTGAGGAGGGGGCTGCCTATCGGCTCCAGAACGTCGTGACCGATGAGTACCAGGGCCGCTTTTCGGTGAAACTCAACCGGACGACGACGATCGAACAGCTCGAAACGGACATCGATGTCGGTGAGGACACCGAGACCGTCGAGGGGGCCTTGATTGACATCCAGTCTGGTTCGGGATTGATCAAGCGCTGTCCCGAACCCGACTGCACCCGGGTGCTCCAGAATGGCCGGTGTTCAGAACACGGTGACGTTGACGGCGAGTTCGACCTCCGGATTAAGGGCGTTCTTGACGACGGTCGCGACGCCCATGAGGTCATCTTCGACCGCGAGGCCACCGAGGCGTTGACTGGGATCGCCCTTGAGGAAGCCAAGGATATGGCGATGGACGCACTCGATACGACTGTCGTCATCGAGGAGATGCGGTCCTCGATTTTGGGACGGTATTACCGAGTCGAGGGACCTGTTCTCGGCCGGTACCTGCTGGTCGAGGACTTCGAAGCGCTTGATGCGGCCGACGATGTCGAGACGACGCTGATCAAAGCGAGGTCGATGTGATATGAGCCAGACGCCAACCCGCGAGGTTGCCCGTCGAACCTTCGCCCGTGAGTTCAACGACGCCACCTACACGTTTAAAGAGTCTGACGACGAGCGAGCACCGGTGTATGCCCTTTTGCCGACCGGTGAGCGGGCCAACCGTATCTTCTTCGTCGGCACTCTCACTGAGACAGAGGATGTCGGCGAGGACAGCGAATACTGGCAGGGCCGGATCGTCGATCCGACTGGGACGGTCTTCGTCTACGCTGGGCAGTACCAGCCCGATGCGGCCTCGACGCTCCGGAGTCTGGATCCCCCAGCGTACGTCGCTGTCGCCGGCAAACCCCGGACTTTCGAAACCGACACTGGTGACACGAACGTCTCGGTCCGACCGGAGTCGATCACGGTCGTCCCCGAGGGCGTCCGCGACCGGTGGATCGTCGAGACCGCCAACCGGACGCTTGACCGGATTGACCAGTTTGACGCCTCACTCGACGAGTATGATCGCCTGGCCGACGAGCAGTACGACTACGGACTCGATCCATACCACGAGGCTGTGATTGAGGCGCTTGAGGACGTCGACGAGCGAACGGCCTGAGTTCTCAACTGCGTAGCCGTCCGCCGTCAACCGGGATCGCCGCCCCGGTTACAAACCCCGCCCGGTCGCTCGCGAGAAACGCGACAACATCCCCAAGTTCCTGTGGATCACCGATCCGGTCGAGTGGCACGTCCTCCGCCCAGTCAGCTCGTCCGGCGTCGTAGCTTTCATACTCCCCCCGCTCGATCGCTTGTTCGATCAGCGATTCGATCCGCCCGGTCTCGAAGGGGCCAGGAAGCACGGCATTTGCCCGCACGTCAGGGGCGAACTCCCGGGCAACCGTCTTAATCGATCCGATGACAGCCCGCCGGACGGCGTTTGAGAGCACGAGCCCATCGATGGGTTCGCGGACGGTCGTTGAGGTGATCGCCGTAATTGTCCCGGCGTTGCTGGCCTCAAGATACGGTGCGGCCATCGTCACCGTCTGGACGTGACTCAACACCAGCAACTCGTAGGCAGCCTGCCAGTCCGTCCGATCCATCTCAAGAAACGCGCCGCTCGGCACACCACCAGCCGAGGTCACAACGTGGTCAATCCCCCCGAAGTGTTCGACTGTGGCTGTAACGAACGCATCGAGGGCCTCCGGGTCGGTGATGTCCGTCTGTGTTGCGAGCACGCTATCGCCTGCTGTCTCCGCTTCGAGTGCGTCGCGTGCTGCATCGACGCTATCGGCGGTGCTCCCACAGACGGCAACGTTTGCGCCGGCCCGCACGAAGGCACGAGCACTCGCCAGCCCCAGTCCGCGCGTGCTTGCGGTCAACAGTACCGTGTCCCCAGTCAGTCCAAGGTCCATGTGCGGGCATGCGGACGATGCGGCCTATAGTCACCGATCGTCTCAACGCGCGTCGTGGACAACGGCCCCATCGACAACAGTCATCGCCACGCCGATGTCTCCGATGGGGGATTGCTTCCACGGTGACGCTTCAAGTGCGACGAGATCCGCCCGCTTGCCGGACTCGATTGTTCCGAGGCGATCCTCATCGAAGCCGGCGTACGCACTCCCGTGGGTGTACGCCCGGAGCGCCGTACCGACGGACAGCGTTTGCGCCGTCGTCGGGGCTGTTGTCACCTGTTCGATTCCGTACAGCGGATCTAATGGCATCCCGTCGCTTCCGAACGCCAGCGGCACGCCGGCGGCATCCAGCTGTCCGATCCGATCAGCCCGTGTGGCGCGTTCGGACCCTAGTGCCTGTGCATAGAGTCCGTCTGAACCGGCCCATTGTAGGAAGTTCGGCTGAACGGACGCGATTACTCCGGCGGTCGCCATACGCTCAATCGCCTCGTCGGTGGCGAACTCGGCGTGTTCGATCCGGTGTCGTTCCCCCTCAGCCGCAGCGAGCGTGTCGACGATTTCTGTTACAGCGGCATCGCCGATCGCGTGTACAGCGACCTGAAAGCCGGCATCGGCCGCCGCGTTGACGCGTGTCTCGGCGGCTGCGGGATCGTGTACCCACTCGCCACGATGTGTTGTGTCGGCGTACGGTTCCTCGAATCGGGCCGTCCGGGCCCCGACCGATCCGTCGGCCAGCAGCTTGATCGCTCCGACGGCGACGCGACTGCTCCCGTGGTTTGTCCGGACTCCGACCTCGCGCAAGGCCTCAAGAAAGTCGACCCAGTAATCCAGTCGCACCCGGATCGGGAGGTCGTCCGTCCGTGCCCACTCGCGATAGACACGGGCGGCCGTAGCTGAGCGTGTCTTCTCGTGGACTCCCGTGATTCCCTGTCTGACGGCGTGGTCGATGGCCGTCTTGAGTACGGCAGCTGTCCCAGATTCACCAGGTGCCACCGCCTCGCGGATCGCTCCGACCGCATCCTCGATGACTGTCCCTGGCGGTGTCTCCGGCGGTTCGACGTACTGTTCGGATGCATGCTCGCGACAGTATGCCAGTGCCGCCTGGTTACACACGGCGCGATGCTGATCGACCCGGATCGCGGCGACCGGCTGCTCCCGATCAACCGCATCGAGATCCGCCTGCGTGAGTGTGCCGTCGGTCCACTCGCTGTCATCGTATCCAACACCGAGAATCCAATTATCATCGGTGGTGTCGGCGTACGCGGCCAGTTGATCGAGGGCGGCTGTGCGTGACTCGGCCGATGTCAGGTCGGCGTTTGCAAGCCGCTCGCCGGTGTGACGTAGGTGCGTATGTGCGTCGATAAATCCCGGGAGCACCACTCGGCCGTCGAGATCGACCACCTGGGTATCGATGCCATCGAGAAACCGAAGATCGTACGCCGAGCCGATCCGTGCAATCTGTCCGTCGCGCACCGCGACCGCCTCCGCATCCGGAGTCTCGGCCTCCACGAGCGATGCCGATGTCAGCGTGTGGACACGGGCATTCGTGAGGATGAGATCCGCCGCCGCTGTCATACTCGGTGTGGTGGTTGCGAGGCCAAAACGCTTCGCGATACGGATCGTCACACCCCGAAACGACAACGCTCAAGCGCACCCCACCGCATCCTCTCCCCATGAGTGATGTTGCCGATTTCGTCGACCGGGTCCGCGCCGGGGAACTCCGACTCCACGAACTTGAGGAGCACGTCGATCACGACACGGCGACAGCTGTTCGTCGCCGCGTGATCGCAGCCGAAACCGGAGCCGATCTCTCGACGGTTGGCGAGTATGGCTTCGACGCGGACGCGGCCGAGGCCAACATCGAAAACGCGCTCGGCGCGACCCAGCTCCCGCTCGGCGTCGCCGGCCCGTTACCTGTTGACGGCGGCGCAGCCGACGGCGAGTATTATCTCCCGTTAGCGACCACCGAAGGAGCGCTGGTCGCCTCCGTCAACCGTGGGTGTAGCGCGCTCCGCACTGCCGGTGGAGCTGACGCCCGGGTGATTGAGGCTGGTATGACCCGAGCCCCCGTGTTTCGGGTGGAGGGTGTCGTCGAGGCACAACAGGTCGTTGACTGGGTTAAGGAACATCTCGAAGCACTGCGCGAGGCGGCCGAGTCGACAACCGACCACGGGGAACTGCTTGAGGTTGATCCGTATGTCGTCGGCGATTCCGTGTATCTTCGATTTGTCTATGATACCAAGGATGCGATGGGGATGAATATGGCCACTATCGCCACTGCAGCCGCCTGTGATGTCGTTGAAGCTAACACCCCGGCATCACTCGTTGCCGTTTCCGGCAATCTCTGTTCGGATAAGAAGCCGGCAGCGATCAACGCGATTGAGGGGCGGGGCCGCACCGTTGCGGCCGATGTCTTACTCCCGACGGAGCTTGTTACTGAGACCTTCGAGACGACACCAGCGGCGATGGTTGAGGCCAACACCCGCAAGAACCTCATCGGATCGGCAAAGGCCGGCTCACTCGGGTTCAACGCGCATGCCGCGAACGTCGTCGCGGCGATGTATCTCGCAACCGGCCAAGACGAGGCCCAGGTCGTCGAAGGGGCCAACGCCATCACGAGTCTTGAGCGTCGTGAGGAGGGACTCTATGCGAGTGTCACGCTCGCGAGTCTTGAGGTCGGAACCGTTGGCGGGGGCACTGGACTCCCAACCCAGCAAGAGGCACTTGATATCCTTGGCCTGTCCGGTGGCGGCTCACCGCCGGGAACCAACGCTGACGCACTTGCGGAGGTCATCGCCAGTGCGGCCCTCGCTGGCGAACTCTCGTTGCTCGCAGCGTTGGCCTCCCGACACCTCTCTGGGGCACACGAGGACCTCGGCCGATGACACGGCGCGAGCGGAAGCCCACCCTTCAGGGATGAGAGGAGATCAACTCATAGGAGCCGGTAGTGTCCGTCCTGGCACAGCACCTCGCCGGTCCGCTGGAGCTTCGCTAAGGCATCGCGGACGTATTCGGGGGAAACCCCCCGCTCATCGGCGTATGCAATCACCTCTGTCTCCGTCGGCTGATCAAGCGTTTTGAGTGCCGATCGCACCGTCTCCTGCTTGCTCTGCCCGCCAGCGGTCCCTTGGGTGGCGCGTTCGCCCGCTGCCGCCGTAGCATCCTGATCGACCCCCTGTGCGGTCAGGTAGGTCGCATCATCAACCCCGGCCTCGTCTAGCCGAGATTCTAGCTCATCGTAGGCGTCAACAGCGGCGAAGGCCTCGCCCTCCTCCTGACGGTTGGCAAGCATCGAGGCCCGGAGCTCTCGGGCTTCGGCCTCGTCGTCCGTCTCGACGAAGCGTTTGAGTTGGTCAACACGGTGTCGCGTCCCACACCGCGGACAGGTAACCGTCTCGGGGTCGGGATCGATTACCCAGAGGGCCGAACAGTCGCTACAGCCGACGACCGCGTACATACCGGTTGGTTCGTCGTGCCCTGGCTTGAGCGTTCGGCCCGAAGCGTCAAAGCAGGTACAGCTGCGTCGTCCAGAACTCCCGGAAGGCCTCCTCAAGGGCCGCTTCCGGTGCCCCGGTCGCATCGACCGTATCGGTCACATCCGCGGTCACCTCAAGCGCATCCAAGGCGGTCTGCTCACCGACGAGATACAATCGGTCGGTCACCTGATCGGCCAAGGCGCTTCGGCACTTCTTGAGGTGGGCTTCGATCTGCTCGTCGCGCCGTCGCTCATACCGGGCCTGCGAGAAGCCGCCTTTCGAGTGCTCGCCCATCACATCGGAACTAAAGCCGTGGTAGTCGACACGCTCACTTCCACGGTAGGTTCCCATGGCAAACAGATCCGATCGCACGAGTGCGAGGGTGAACTCACCAGTCGGAAGAAACCACGACCGCTTGAGTCGCGGTTGTTCCCCCCACTTGCTGAAGGACTCTGGCATCACCGGTGGCGAGAGCGCGATACGCAGGAGGCGACGGTCGTCGGTGATAGCCACACAGGGAGCTGCCCGTCCAACCAAGGCCGCTTGGTCGCCGAAGGCGTCCATGACGGCCGGCCCAGCCGCCGTATCGATCGCGGCGGTGAACACGCCCTCTGGTGGGGCTTCGTAACTTGTGAGTCGGTCAAGGACGGTCTCCGTTGCCCTCCCCCGCACCTGATCGGTCCCGCGATACGAGATTTCCGTCTGGTCTGACGACTGTCGGTCGAGCTCCCCTTCAAGCTGGGCAATCCGGTCCTCTAGACGGTTGCGTTCCTCTTGGACCTCCTGGCGCTTCCGGATCGCCTCGCGGCGCTCGCGATCGGCAGTTTCCGCCCGTTCCTCAAGCCGTTCGGTCTCCGCGCGGAGGTCCTCAAGTTCGGCTTCAAGCTCCGCGATCCGATCTTTGAGTTCCGCCCGGCCGAGCAGGTCGTCGAACATCCGGTCTCACTCGTCGTCGGTCGGCTGGGTGAGTGTGATCGGTGTAACGTCGATAATCCGTTCGTCGGACTCAAGTCGGTCGATTACTGCCTCGGGAACCGGATCGTCGAGCGTGTAGACCGTCATCGCTTCTCCGCCGACAGCCTCGCGGGCATTGAACATTCCGGCGATATTGATGTCATGCTCACCGAGGACCGTCCCGACGTGTCCGATGACGCCCGGGACGTCCGCGTTATCGACCACGAGCATTCGGCCGTAGGGAATCGCGTCCACCCGAAAGTCGTCGATCCGGACGATCCGCGGAGTTTCGTCAGCGAAAAGCGTTCCATCCACGCTGACGGTTTCCTCTCCCTCGGTGATGCTCACTCGGACGAAACTCTGGAAGTCTTCGGCCTGCCGGGTACGAGACTCGGTGATCTCAACGCCACGGTCTTCGGCGACGCTCCGGGCGTTGACCGGATTGACGTTCCATCCGAGCGGCTCGAGTACGCCCTGGAGGGCCGCTGCCGTGACCAACTCAAGATCCTCGTCGACAATCTCACCGCCGTAGGTGACCTCGACCGCGGTGACCCGCCCCTCGAAGAGCTGGGTTGCGATCCGGCCAGCCGTTTCGGCGACATCGATGTACGGGCGGATTCGATCAAAGGTGTTCTCATCAACCGACGGGGCGTTGAGAGCGGTTGTCACCGGTCGGCCCTCAAGACCGGCGATTACCTGTCGGGCCGTCAGCGTCGCGACATCCTCCTGGGCCGCTGCGGTGCTGGCGCCAAGATGGGGCGTCGTGACGACGGCGTCCACGTCCAACAGCGGGTGATCGTCCGGGAGCGGCTCAGTCGCATACACATCGAGCGCCGCCCCCTCGAGTGTACCGTCATCGACGGCGGCCGCCAGTGCCTCCTCATCAACGATCCCGCCGCGGGCACAGTTCAGGAGGTATCCCCCTTCGAGTCGCTCAAGTTCTGCAGTACCGATGAGTCCCTCTGTCTCCGGTGTCAGCGGTGTGTGGATTGTTGCGACATCGGCCCGATCGAGGCAGGCTTCGAGTTCGTCGACCAGTTCGGCGCCAATTGCCTCTGCCCGCTCTTCTGGAATGTAGGGGTCGTACGCGACAACATCCATCCCGAGTCCGTCGCACTTGCTGGCGACCTGACGGCCGACCCGCCCTAGACCAACGACGCCTAGTGTCCGACCATTGACCTCTGTCCCGAGGTAGTCGCCTTTCGCCCACTCGCCGTCCTTGAGCCGACCGTGAGCCTGCGGAATCGATCGGAAGGTCGCAAAGAGCATCCCGATGGTGTGTTCGGCGGTCGCCCGGACGTTTGGATCGGGCGCGTTTGCGACGATCACCCCGTGGTCGGTCGCAGCCTCGATATCGATGTTGTCGACACCGATGCCCGCCCGTCCGACGATGAGGAGATCCTCGGCAGCCTCGAAGACCGCCTCGCCGACGTCCGTCCCTGAGCGCACGATCAGCGCGTTGGCGTCGGACACGGCTTCAAGGAGCTCCTCGCCCGACAGTTCGTACCCTGTCTCGACGGTATACCCGGCGTCGCGAAGCCGGTCGACACCGGCGTCCGCGATTGGATCCGTAATCAGGACTTTCACACACCTATGTTGCCGCCGGATCGGCGTTAACCGTTCTGATTTTGCCCAGACGACAACTTGAACGGCGAGTGGGCAGTACAGCAGGCTAATGGCGATGGACATCGAGTCGGTACCCCACCTGCCGTCGGGGGCCGCCGAACACCTCGCGGATGCTGGGATTGCATCGCTGTATCCGCCACAGGAGGCGGCCGTCGAGGCGGGGGCCACAGAGGGCAGTAACCTCGTTGCGAGTGTGCCAACCGCCAGTGGCAAAACGCTGATTGCGAAACTCGCGATGCTTGCGGCGGTTGAGCGCGGCGGGCGGGCCCTCTACATCGTTCCGTTGCGCGCGCTGGCCAGCGAGAAACGCGAGGATTTTGCGTCCTTTGAGGCCCTCGATATTGAGGTTGGTGTCGCTACCGGCAACTACGAGGGGCGTGGCGAGTGGCTCTCCGATGCCGATGTGATCGTTGCGACCAGCGAGAAGGTCGACTCGCTGATCCGTAACGGCGCGCCCTGGATCGAAGATCTCGCCTGTGTCGTCGCCGACGAGGTTCACCTGATTGATGACGCCACGCGCGGCCCAACACTTGAGGTCACACTCGCGAAACTCCGCCGACTGAACACCGCGTTACAGGTGGTGGCGCTTTCAGCGACGGTCGCAAACGGTGAGGCGCTTGCCGAGTGGCTTGATGCCGATCTCATCGACACCGACTGGCGACCCATCGACCTTCGGCGTGGGGTCCATTACGGCAACGCCATCACCTTTGCTGACGGCGAGCAGACCGAACTCCCGGTCGGGCCCAGCCAGAGCCAGACGGCGGCCATTGCTCGGGACACACTTGAGGACGGTGGATCGACGCTTGTGTTCGTCAACTCCCGGCGGAATGCTGAGTCCGCTGCCGGCCGGCTGGGTGGCGCGATCGACTCGGCGCTTGACCCCGACGACCGACAGGCGCTGGCGACGCTCGCCGAGGATGTCCGTGCGGTCAGCGACACCGACACCAGCGACGACCTTGCAGAGTGTGTCGCATCGGGAACGGCGTTTCACCACGCTGGGCTCGAATCTGAACATCGGTCGCTCATTGAGGATGCCTTCCGCGATCGACTGCTCAAGGTCGTCGTCGCGACACCGACCCTCGCGGCTGGTGTGAACACGCCGAGCCGGCGTGTGGTTGTCCGTGACTGGCAGCGTTATGATGGCACCGCTGGTGGGATGCGCCCGCTCCCCGTGCTTGAGGTTCACCAGATGATGGGCCGTGCGGGCCGCCCGGGACGGGATCCCTACGGCGAGGCGCTGTTACTGGCCGACAGCCACGACGAACAAGAGGAGCTATTCGACCGGTATCTCTATGCGGATCCCGAGCCGGTTGAATCGAAGCTTGCGGCCGAACCGGCACTCCGCACGCACGTTCTGGCGGCCGTTGCGACGGGCTTTACCCGGAGTCGCGATGGCCTGCGTGAGTTCTTTGGCGAGACGCTATACGCCAGCCAGACCACCGAGGCGGGCCGACTCGAACGGGTACTCGACGAGGTACTGTGGTATCTCGAAGCCAACGACTTCATCGAGCGGACTGACGACACCATCGAAGCAACCGCGCTTGGACACACCGTCTCGCGACTATACGTCGATCCGATGAGTGCCGCCGCGATTGTGGATGGACTGCGCACCCTCGATGGCGACTCCCCGAGCGCGTTCGGGCTGTATCACCTGATTGCTCGTACGCCGGACCTCTACGAACTGTACCTCCGGTCAGGCGACGAAGAGACCTACACCGAGCTCCACTACGAGCGTCAAGATGAGTTCCTCGGCAGTGCGCCGAGTGAGTTTGATGACACCGCCTTTGAGGACTGGCTCGCGGCGGTGAAGACCGCCAAACTGCTTGAGGACTGGGCGCGCGAGTGTGACGAGGACACCATTACTGATCGCTACCAGATCGGCCCAGGCGATATCCGATCAAAGGTGGACGCCGCCGAGTGGCTTCTTGGCGCTGCCGAGGATCTCGCGGCCGAACTCGATCTTGCGGCAGTAACCGCGATTCGGACGGCCCGTCGTCGTGTTCAACATGGCGTCACCGACGAGTTGCTTGAGCTCGTCAGCGTTAGCGGCGTCGGCCGAAAGCGTGCACGGCGGCTGTACGAGGCCGGCATCGAGACGCCGAGTGATCTCCGGACGGCCGACAAGGACGTGATTCTTGAAGCCCTCCGGGGACGCGAGGGCACGGCCACGCGGATTCTTGAGGCTGCCGGTCGTGACGACCCCAGTATGGGCGAGGTTGATGTGTCTGCCGTGGATCATGACCGCGACGAGCAGGAAGAGTCCGCCGGGCAGGCCAGTCTTGGCGACTTCTCCTGATCGCCCTGAATCGACAGGCCAATCACTGACGACCGACTCGGATCGGTTATCTTGCTATGGCCACCCTGATTGAGGCCGAGGTTGATGCGACGGACCTCCAGACCGTCCTTGACGCGTTCGACCAGATCGGCACAGCTTACGATTGTACGGTTCAGGCTGTCGACGCTCAATACGTGGCCGGCCGCGAACACGTCCAGACGGCTGTTGACCACGCCACGCGAGCGCTTGCCCGTGGCAACGCCATTGCTCATGATCCCGGTGTCGAGATCCTCCTGTATCTTGCCGGCACGCGCCAGATCGAACGGGCGATGGAGATCGGACTTGACGCCCGGAACATGCCGACGGTCATCGTCGTCGCTCCCGCTGGTCCCGCCGCCGATATTGAGGGGGCTACACAGGCGGTTCGTGATCTCCCCACGGTGACTCCAACAGCGATCGATGTCGGCGACCCAGAGCAACTCATGGCGTGGTTCGATATCGATGACGCTGAACGCGCGGCAACCGACGCCGACCTCGAAACGCTCGTCTGTGAACGGGTTGCACTTCTGGCAGTCGAGTCCTGAAAGCTTCGGCAGGCACTAGTGAAGTGCTCCAAAGCCCCTGTATGCGCGTCAGCGTCATCGGCGGAAGCACTGTCTCGACGGATACCTATGAGCAGGCCCGAGCTGTTGGTCAACACCTCGGCGAGCGCGGTCACACGGTGGTT
Source organism: Salinarchaeum sp. (assembly GCA_041640095.1). Taxonomy (GTDB): domain Archaea; phylum Halobacteriota; class Halobacteria; order Halobacteriales; family Salinarchaeaceae; genus CAZFMU01. The sequence goes on from JBEQAX010000002.1 coordinate 40,708, forward strand.
TGTGGCGGCCTTGGCGGCGTCATGGAGGCCGTCTGCCGCGGCGCAACTGATGTCGGGGGGCGGACGATCGGCATCCTTCCGTCGGCAGATCCCGCCGACGCCAACGCATACGTGGATATCCCGATTGCGACCGGCCTCGGTGACGCCCGAAATGCGCTCGTGGCGTACAATGGCGCTGGCGTGATCGCTATCGACGGTGCCTACGGAACGCTCTCAGAGATCGCACTGAGTTTGAACGCCGACCGGCCGGTTGTCGGACTTGACACCCACGCGGTTGCAGGCGTGAAGGCGGTTGACACTCCACCGGCGGCGGTCGACGCAATCGAGATGGCCGTCGATCATGATGACAACGACACTCACTCGCCGTTGTCATCCAACGGCCGGTAATGGGTTCCGGGGTGGAGAAGCCTGCAAGAGTTAAACCGTCGTAGGCCGTGTGATCGGGTACATGGGATATGAGTATCCCGGGGACGCCCACCAGCGGTTAGTGGCGTCCTACGCCGACGACGAGGAGCCGTTCCCAACTGATCCCGACATGGACTTTCCTCACCGGGGTCACCTGCGGGACGAAGCGACCCTCCTCCGGAAGCTGCTGTTTCCCCGCTGTTGGAGTGGTGGTGACCTCCTCGGTGATGCCGATGCGGTTCACGAGCAACTCGAAGCGTTCGGCGAGTACTGTTATCGCGGGATCGATCCGTACACCGACACCGATCCGACCGGGATCGTTGATGAACTTCTTGACCGGCTGCCGGCTATCCGAAAAACGGTAAAAAAGGATGTCGAGGCCGCATACAAGGGTGATCCGGCTGCCAAGGCGTATCTTGAGGTGATCCGCTCGTATCCCGGTGTCCACGCGATTATGGTCCAGCGCGTCGCCCACGAGTGCTACGAACTGGGAGCGCCGGCGTACGCCCGGGAACTCACCGAGTACGCTAAATCACAGACCGGCATCGATATTCATCCTGGCGCGACCATCGGCGAGCACTTCTTTATCGATCACGGCACCGGGGTGGTGATTGGCGAGACGGCAACAATTGGCGACTGGGTGCGTATCTACCAGAACGTCACGCTCGGAGCGTTACACTTTGAGGAGCGTGAGGACCGCGAGCACATGCTCAAGAAGGGCTACAAACGCCACCCTGATGTGGGCGATCACGTGGTGATCGGCGCCGGATCTAACATCCTCGGCCCGGTCAGTATCGGCGACCACGTCAGTATCGGCGCGAACTCGTGGGTGACCGAGAATATCCCCGAGCGCACGAGCGTCTTCATCTCCGATCATCCCGAACAGAAACACAAGCCGCGCCAGCCCTGATGGAGTTCCTCTTTCAGCAGAGTTGTGCCTATCACAAACGAGTTTTCGGTAATCCGCAGATAAGAAGGCGTGAGACGGTGTTCTACCGCCGTCCGCACTGAATACCGAAATCGTATTTACAACAACTGCTACAACTCAAGACCGAATGGGGCAGCGTCGGGGGCCTCCGCGACGGTCTGGCACATAAGCGTCGCTGCGTCGTCGAGATCCGTAAGATCGACCACTTCAACGGGCGTGTGCATATACCGGTTTGGCAGTCCCAGGTTCAATGCAGGGGTGCCTCCTGCCTGCGTGTAGAAGGCATCGGCGTCGGTGCCCGTCCGAATCCCCGCAGCGGACAACTGGATGTCGACATCTGCGGCCTCGGCGGCCGACCGAACCGCGTCGACAACGACCGGGTGATTTGCACTCCCTCGTCCGACAACCGGCCCGCCCCCGAGTTCGACATCGGCGGCCTTGTCACTCGGCGCGCCCGGGTAGTCTGTAGCGTGGGTCACGTCGACGGCCATAACAGCATCGGGGGCTAACTCCTCGCCGACCATCTGGGCGCCCTTGAGGCCGACCTCTTCTTGGACGGTTGAGACCGCATAAACCGTTGCCTCGACATCCGCCTCGGCCGCCCGTCTGAACGTCTCGGCGGCGACCCAGGTTCCAACGCGGTTGTCCAATCCCCGGCCGGCGACGCGACTGCCTTGGAGCTCTTCAACCGTCGTCGCGACTGTCACTGGATCGCCGACCTCGACGAGCTCGCGCGCCGCCTCGCCGTCCTCAACGCCAATATCGACGTGCTGCTCGGCGATGTCGTCGTAGGTTTCATCATCCTTCTCTCGGAGATGGATCGCCGTCTGTCCGATGACGCCATTGATAGGGCCATCAGGCCCGTGGATCTGCACGTGTTGACCACGGCTGACCGTCCGGTCGGCGCCTCCAATCCGTCCGAGATGGACGAAGCCGTCATCGTCGATCCGCCGGACAATATAGCCAATCTCGTCGGCATGACCGGCGACCGCCACTGCCGGACCATCACCCTCGTACACGGCGACGGTGTTCCCGTACTCGTCGGTGTGAAGTTCGTCTGCGTACGGCTCGACGTACTCGCGCCAGCGGCGCTGACCGTCAAGTTCGTACCCCGAGGGACTCGGAACCTCAAGTAACTCCATCAGAAAGGTACGTGCCTCGTCGTCCATAGATATGGTTTGACCGCGGCGGATAAAGACCCTCGGACGCTAATCAATGATTCTGTGACAAACATCATGCCCGGGGAGGGGTTCGAACCCTCGGCCTCCGCATGTCCCAGGTTCGAGGCTCGGCGGGCCTCGGTGTGGGACTGCCGCACCGAAACTCGGAACCCTATGAGTGCGGCGCTATAACCACTAAGCCACCCGGGCGCAGTTGCACCTACTGCTGCCGGCGGTTTTAATCCTTCCTATCGGCATCGATTGGCCCACCGATTTTAAGCCACCCCGAAGTAACTACCACGTATGGATACGCCCGGTGCCGTTGAGGAGGCCCTTGAGGGCGAGTCCGTTATCGCCGATGTTGAACTCGGCGGTGACGACGCGTTGTTTGTCACCCCAACGCGCACGCTGATCTACCGTGGCGAAGGGCTCCTGAGCGACGAGTCTGTCGAGGTGTATGACCACGATGTTGAGCGCTTCGACCTCTCCGAGGGCCGACGGAAGGCGACGATCACATTTGTGACCTCCCTCGGCGACGAGGAAGCCTTCTCGATCCCCACCCGCCAGACCGATGCGGTTGTTCCACCTGTGTTGTCGGGTATTCTCCACGCTCGTGGCGTTCTCAAGGCCGATGAGTCGGTGCACCAACTCTACCGGTTTAACGAACTCACGCTGGTGCTCACCCCACAGCAGTTACTCAAACACGTCGGCTCTCCCGTCTGGGGGACCGACTATGAGGCGTATCCGTTCGCGGACGTGACTGGATTTAGTGTCGAGCGTGGCGATGTCGCTTCCCAGTTGATCCTTGAGGTTGACGGACGTCCCCAGCGAATCAAGACACCCCAGCCAACCGCACGAGAGATCGAACACCACCTTGATGATCTGCTCCGGACGTATCACGATCTCCCAGAGGACGCCGATCTCTCGACGGCACTTGCCCCGACGGACGACACTAATGACCCGGGTGACGAATCAACGGCTGATCGCACCCCGATGGTGTTCGACGCTGGCGTTGACCCGCTTGATCCCAATACTGAGACCACCGCGTCGGACGATAATGACGGCCCGACTGAGCAGTCAGCGCTCACCGATGCCGGGTTCGAACCAGCAGGCGCATCGACCTCGTCGGTCCAGCAGGAGCTCAGTGCCCTCCGTGAGCAGATCGAAGAACAACAGCAACTGCTCCACCAGCAACAAGAGACAATTGAACAATTGATCGAAGAGCTCCGCCGCGGCCGGTAGGACTCACTCGGAGGCGTCCTGTGCCGGCGTTCTCGCACGCTCTGATGTGCCACAGGCCGGCATCATCCACTCCGCTGGACAGACGTCTGAGAAGCTACTCTGCAGGAGGTTGAGGCCAGCGAACGCCGGGATGATCAAGAAAAGGGGACTGACGAAGTACGCGAGGGCTGCCCCGACCGTGATCACAATGCCGGCCATCCGCCGAACCTGATTCTCGCATGGTTGTGCCATAATCGTACAATTATCCCAGGGTTGTACCCCTATAGGTGTGTCGGAACCGACACCCGCAGAAGTAGCCGTTTAGCTTCTCTTACGTTGATGTGCAGTATCTCATTGACGCTGTGAGCTATGCAGCAAATAACCACTACAAGTCGTCGAGCAGTCCGGTAAGCTCGTCCACCGCGGCGTCTGTGAGAGGTTGATGCGGTGACCGTGGGTGCCCCGCCGGAGCCCCGCGTTCGCGCATTGCCCACTTGAGGCCCGGAATGCCGTACTCGCCGACAATCGTCTCCTTGAGCGCGAGAAGGTCAGCATTCTGGGCTAAGGCTCGCTCTGGATCACCTGCCTGCGTGGCCGTGTAGATCTCCCGGATACGAGTCGGTACGAGGTTGGCGATGGCCAGGATTCCGCCTGTCGCCCCCGCGGCGAGGGTGGGTGCGAGCACACCGCTGGCACCGACGACGAGATCGAACGCTGTATCTTCCGTTCGGTTGAGCACATCGAGGGCGGCGGCAACGTCCCCTGAGGAGTCCTTCATGCCGACGACGTTCGGATGGGTCGCGAGGGCGCCGACTGTTTTTGGGGTCAACTTGACCCCGGTAAACATCGGAACCGCATACAGATATACCGGCAGCGGTGACACGTCGGCGATTTCGCGGTAGTACGCCTCAAGCGTCGCCTGATCATGGTTATAGTAAAACGGTGTGACCACCAGTGCGGCGTCGGCCCCGGCGTCGGCGGCGACTCCCGTATTCCGTAATGTCTCCGCCCGTCCCGGCGCGCCGGTTCCTGCGATCACCGGCACCGAGGCCGCCTCAACGACCGTCTCGATGACGGCCCCGCGCTCTTCTGGTGTCAGTAACTCAGCCTCACTGGTTGACCCACACGGAACGACGAAGTCGACGCCGCGATCCTCCACCCAGTCGACCAGTGCGGCCAACCGGTCGTGATCGACGGCGCCATCAACATCGAACGGCGTGACGAGTGGCGGTCCGATTCCGTCCATGCCGTGGTATCCGACGGACGTGAGTTGACCCTTTCGGCCGCGGGCCTGTCGACATCCGTGGTGTTCCAAACGTGCTGACGGAACGCCTATGACCCACCGGCATATAGAACCCGTCGTGCGAAGTATTACACGTGGTAGCGGCGACCCGACGGTCGCGGTCGTCGGGGGAATCCACGGCGACGAGCCCGCTGGCGAGGCCGTTATCGAGCGACTCGAGGAGGTGGAGTTAGAACTCGATGGCACGGTCAAACTGATCGTAGCCAACGAACGGGCACTCGATGCTGATGTTCGGTATACTGATTGTGATCTCAACCGCTCGTTCCCCGGTGACCGCGACGCCGACGAGTACGAGGCGCGACTGGCGGCCGATGTGTATGATGCTGTCGAGGATGCCGAAGCCGTTCTCGCGTTACACACCAGCCACAGTCTGCCCCCACCGTTTGCCATCTTTAGTGGACTGACCCCGTCGATTCGGCGGACCGTTACCGGCATGCCTGTTGACTTCGCGGTCGACTCCTCAGCCCTGCGTGGGACGACGCTTGATTCGGTTCACCCTGGAACCGTCAGCATTGAGGCGGGCGTCCAGGGCAGCGAGGAGGCCGTCTCGTTTGGTACGCTCGCTAGTCTTGCCTTCCTTCGGGCTCATCGCGTGCTTGTTGATGGTCCCCCGGTGTACACTTCCGTACGCCGGATCAAGGCGCATAAGGAGATTGCCAAGGGCGGCGGAACCCCGCGGCTGTACTACCGCAACTTCCGTCGGATCCCCGAGGGGGCCCTCTATGCCGAGGATGATGAGGTGACCTACCGTGCTGCGGATCCGAACACGGTGTTGGTTCTCGCGAGCGAACACGGCTACGAGGACATCTTCGGTATGCTCGGCGAGTACGACGGCACTATCGAACCGGCCGAAACAGACCGCTCCATGAACGGAGCGTAATCCATTTCTCGCTCATCCCGATAGCTGAGATATGCCTCTCGACCCGGACGCCCGCGACGCCTATCACGAGGCCGGCGAGATTCTCGCCCAGGTCCGTGCGGAAACCGTCGACCGAATCGAGGTCGGCGCCAAGCACCTTGCTGTCGCCGAATTCGCGGAAGAGCGGATCCGTGAACTCGGCGGTGACCCCGCCTTCCCGCTGAATATCAGCATCGACGAGGAGGCCGCCCACCGGACCCCAGCGATTGACGATGACGCCACCTTCGGTGCGGATCTTGTCAACATCGACATCGGCGTCCACGTTGACGGGTGGATCGCCGACTCGGCGATCACCGTTGATCTGACCGGCGACCACGAGCCTCTTGTTACCGCCAGTGCCGAGGCACTTGAGGCAGCCATCGAGCGCGTTGAGGCCGGCGTCGACACGGCCGAGCTTGGCGCTACTATCGAAGAAACAATTCGCGAGCACGGCTACAAACCGGTTGTCAATCTCACCGGCCACGGGCTTGATCGCTATGAACAGCACACCGATCCGACGATCCCCAACCGCTCAGTCTCTAGCGGCACCACTCTTGAGGCCGGCGATGTCATCGCAATCGAGCCATTTGCGACCGATGGGACTGGGAAGGTGATGGAAGGCTCGAACGAGGAGATTTTCGCGCTTGATGCCGAACGGTCGGTCCGCAATCGCGATGCTCGGCAGGCGCTAGAACAGATTACCAGCGAGTTCCGGACGCTCCCGTTTGCCACCCGCTGGCTGGATGTCCGACGCCCGGCGATGGCGATCCGCCGTCTCAAGCGTCAGGATATCGTTCACGGATATCCCGTGCTCAAGGAGGCCGATGGCACCCTCGTGAGCCAGAAAGAACACACTCTGATTGTCACCGAGGACGGTTGTGAGGTCACGACGCGCGCTGAGTAGTCCGCTCAGGGTTTATTTTCCTCCGACCGGTGCACTTGGACATGGAGCAAGTCTTCGCGCCGTGGCGGATTGAGTGGGTCACCCGCGACGAGTCAGCCGAGTCGGCAGACCGGTGTGTGTTCTGTGCGTTTCCCGACGCGGACGAGGATCGGGAGAACCGGATCGTTGCGCGGAGCGAACACGCGTTTGTCATCCTCAACAACTACCCTTACAATCCGGGACACGTCATGGTCGTCCCCCGACCTCACGGCGGCCGATTGCAGGATCTCTCTGATGACGTGCTCCTTGATCATGCTCGACTGAAGGCCCGAACAATCGATGCACTTGAGACAGCCATGGACCCCGATGGGTTCAACGTCGGGCTCAACCTCGGCGGCTCGGCTGCTGGCGGTTCGATTGACGATCACGTTCACACTCACGTCGTTCCACGGTGGGACGGCGACGCGAACTTCATGCCGGTGATTGCTGACACCAAAGTGATCGTTGAGGCACTTGAAGATACCTACGACCGACTACACGAGGCCTTTGCTGCCCAGCAGGGAACCGAGACTCCCGCCCCCGACACGGCCGTTCACATCACAGCGTCGCGATCGCGGTGAGCGATACGCACAAACGTCCGCCGATCTAACTATCAGCCGTGTCACGCCGACGTGCGGTTCGTCGTGCGGGTCTGGTGATCCTCGCCGGCAACGTGGGGCTGTTCGCGCTCAAGGCTATTGCCTGGTGGCTCTCCGGGAGTTTCGCAGTCGGCTCCGAAGCCATCAACAGCCTCGCAGACTCGGCATACAGCCTGGTGGTTGTCGGCGGGCTCTATTTGACGACCCAGCCCCCCGATATCAAACACCCACACGGCCACGAACGGATTGAACCGTTCGTGTCGCTGCTGATCGCGGCAGCCATTCTCGCGGTCGCCTCCGCCCTGCTTTATGGCGCCGTGCAGGCTGTCCTCGGTCCTACCCCGGCCCCGCCGACCGGACCGGCCGCCTTGTTTGCCCTCGGAACAACGCTGGTGATTAAGTACGGCCTGTACTGGTACGCCATGCGCGTCGGTGAGACTCATGGATCACCGGCAGTGAAGGCATCGGCGGTTGACAATCGAAACGACATTCTCACTGCCGGAGCGGCACTTGTCGGCGTCGCTGGTGCACAGGCCGGCATCCCGATTCTTGATCCGGTCGCCGGTGGCGTGGTCGCGCTGTTCGTCGGCTACACGGGCATTGATGTCGGGCGTCGTAATCTCGATTATCTCGTTGGGGCCGCCCCGCCGGAGCAACTCCGCGAGGAGATCCTCACACAGGTGCGATCGCATCCTGAGGTTCAGGGGGTTCACGATGTTGTTGCCCATTATGTCGGTCCGGAGGTCGACGTCTCCTTGCACGTTGAGGTCGCTGGAGAGATGTCGCTCCGGGACGCACACGATATCGAGACGCAGATCGTCCAGGCGATTGAGGCGCTTGATGTCGTTGACGATGCGTTCGTTCACGTCGACCCTCGAGAGGAGTGGAAGGACTCAGTCGAGACGCCACCCACCCCCGGAGAGACCGACCGAAGCGGTTAGGCCATGCCGTGTGAATACCCGGTGATGGACGCCGATCCCGTTTCCCTCGGGGTTGAACTGCTCGCTCGCGTCGATGCTGAGGAGCTCTCGGTTGCCGCGGCGGTTGATCGCATTGAGACCATCACGACTGACCCACACCTTACGCGCCGGATTCTCCGCGTCGCCGAGACGGAGGGGGCGATTGACCGCGATGGGCAGCGCATCTCGCCGAATGGGCCGGCAGTCGACTTCGAGGCGGCCGTGATCACAAAGGAAGGCGAGTTCACCTGTCGTCGGTGTGGCGCTGACATCTCGACCGGATACTTTCTCAATCTTGACGCTGGCGAGGTGGGGCCGTTTGGCTCCTCGTGCATCCGCAAGGTCACCGGTCGTGAGTGAGCCCTCCCATGGTGGTTTCGCGGGGATCGAACCCCTCAAGAGCGTGGGGTCCTCTCGCTGATGCATGGCCAGCCTCGGCACGGCGGATGCCGCGCCCGGCGAAATGGACACCGGGCGACTTGAGATCGGAGAGATGCGCGATGGGACTCCCGCCCGGTTACCCGTTGCCGTCATCAACGGGGTCAACCGAGGCGAGACGCTGTACCTGCAGGCCGCGAGTGACGGCGACGAACTCAACGGCATTGGGGTTATCAAAGAGGTCGTGCCAAAGCTGGATCCGGCAACCCTCTCGGGAACGATCTATGTCGTCGGGATCGTGAACTACTACGGCTTTCAGACCGCCGAGCACCGGAATCCGATCGATGATACGAAGGTCAACCGTGCGTACCCCGGCAACGCCGACGGTTCGACCACCGAGCGGATCGCTGCGGCGACCTTCGAGGCGGCCACGAAGGCCGATTACATCCTCGACTTACACCAGGGATCAACCAGTCGAATGATCGAAGAAACCCGTGTCCGGTGTGGCCGTCGTCACCGTCTGCACGATCGGTGCCTTGAACTCGCGAAGGTCTTTGGCTGCGGACACATTCTTGATAAGAAGGGGCCGGACAACCAGCTCGCTCGCGTCGCCCCAGATAAGGGCATTCCGGCGATCGATCCCGAGTTGGGGGCCAGTGTCGGATGGGATGCCTCCGCCATCCGTGCCGGCGTCAACGGTGTGTTCAACGTGCTTCGGTATTATGACTTCCTCGATGGGGCGATCGTCACCGAGCCGCAGGTCCGTGCCTCTGGCTTCGACCAGTATGGGTCGCCGGTCGGTGGCGTCGTTGACTTCAAGCCCGATCTCGGTGACGAGGTCACAACGGGTGATACGCTTGCTACCGTCTCGACTGTTTTCGGCGAGACCAAGGCGACGATCACGGCGACCAACGACGGCGTCTTCTGGCGGACCCGACGACTTCCGCAGGTCGCTACCGGAGAGTACATCTGCTCGGTCGGGACCGGCGTCGATCGGTACTAATCAGCGTTCGGGATGGATTGGGGCATCGAAGCCACCGCGGATCAGCGGCTTCGCGATGTGCCGTCGCGCTACTGGCGGCACCTCATACCACCCGCGTTCGAGCGTCCGGTCAAGCGGCTCTTCGATTTTCCCCGGCGCGGTTGTTTTGCATGTCCGACAGCGATAGCCCTGCCCGGCTCCGGCGCTTTCCATTGACTGGCCACAGTCCGGACACGTCGGAACAACCCGTTTTGAGCGTGACAACGAGCGAACCGCAAACTTCTCGAGTTTGATTGTCCCTTCAGTCACCTCGCCACAGACTGTGAGCCGATCATCGACGCGGAGCGCACGCACCCGATCACGGAACCGCTTGGTCGGCTCAAAGGCCGCACACTCCGCACTTGTCTCTCCATTGGCAAGTTCGAAGAATACGTGTCCTCCCGGGCGTGTCTCCGGTGGCTGACTGACCGTTCCTGTGGTCTGCACACACATACCATCGTCAATGTCAGCGAGCGGTACCTCCTGCAGGTGGGCGTCTGTCCCCTGGTTTGTCATGTAGCGGTGGGTTCGATCAACCGGCTCGCTCTCGATGGCGTTGCTCACTGCCCGGAGCGCGTCCGGGTCATCACCACGGATGCCGTATAAGACCGGCCCCGGCGTGTGCGGCACACAGACAGGGACGCCAGCGGTTCGGTCAACCGTATCCCAGACGCCCGGATACCATCGATCTGCGGCGGCAAAGACCGTATCCGACTCGACCTCTCGTTCGGTTCCCCACCGCTCCGTCGGGCGGTATGCCAGCCATTCGTAGGTCCAGTCGTCCCAGGCGCGCCACGCTCCAAGCGCCGCCAGGGCGCCGATGATCCCGCGCCCGTTGTCCCAGGTGGCGTGCTCATAGCCATGTCGCTCAATCAGTGTGAGCGCCTGAGCGCGGGTGACCCGGGTGCGCATCGCGGCCCGACTGTAGGTGCCGACATCGTCCGGAATCGCTTCGGCGTCGTGAGCGGCAACGACGACACCGGGATTCGTCCGGGGACTCTCGCGCTCGGCGAGGTCATCCACGAGTGTCCGGGCTGTTTTGAAGGCGTGATCTGGGTCGGCGTCCGTGTGGAGACAGACAGCAGCGTTTCCGCGAGTTTTGTGTTCAATCGCCGGGTGACACCGAACCAGTAATGACCGCTCGACGGTCGCCCCGGTCGCCGCCAGTTGCGCGGCGAGTTCCGCCCCGAGGTAGGTCGTGCACATCCCGTGTTGTCGCGAATCGGTATCATCGATGGCTACCAGCGCACTCATCGCCACTTGCTCAGTCGCCGCTCGCCGCGCAGTTGTTCGGCCCCAATTCAAGCTCGAAGGCCGCTGCCTCGTCTACACGCTGTTGTCCGAGGTTGATGGCGATGATCTCCTCGAAGTTGTTCGGCCGTGGCGGCATGCTTGAGAGGAGAAAGTCAATGAATCCGTCGCGATCCAGGTCGAAGCCCCGAAGACGGGAGCGTACCTCGCCGAGGCGGTCGACGTATGGGGCCTTGTGCTTGCGGGCGGTTTCGAGGGTCAGATGTCCGGGCGCAACCAGTGTGTCCGCCGGCTCCTCGACCAGCCACTCAAGCGTGTCGTAGATCCGTCCGGCGGCCTCGTGCGCCTCCTCGGGGTCCTCTAAATCTGGTCGGGCAATGCCGTCGATGAACAGCGAGTCGCCGGTCATCAGCACGTCGCCGACACGGTAGCCGGTCATCTCGGTGGTGTGTCCAACGAGCGAGACCGCCTCGATCTCGGTGTCACCGACCGTGAGGTGTTCACCCGGTTCGATGAGACGCGCCTCAGCCGCCAGTCCCCGGTCGACGGCACCGGCCGGCATCACCGGTGTTGTTGACTCGGATGCCCCGAGGGCGTGGACGCCGCTGATGTGATCGGCGTGGACGTGTGTGTCGACCGCGTAAGTAAGAGTCGCCCCCCGACTGGCGGCATCCTCGCGGTACCGATCGGTGAACGCTCGCAGTGGGTCGATCACCGCCGCCTCGTCGCCGTCGACCACGACGTAGCCAAGACAGCCGCTCGATGGACGGTGGTACTGGATGATCTCCGCCGTAGTGTCGGTCTTAGACACGGGTGTTCCGGCGTACAGCCGTGCCCAGCCTTCCATCCCATCAACGAGCACCTCAATGTCCTCGCGACCGACGGCGGTAAGAAACTCGCCGACGAATCGGCTTGTTATCCCCTCTGCACAGGAGACAACCAGCGGTCCTTCGGGGACCCCCTCGGGGATCGACTCGACGGGCTGTCCATCCTCAACGAACTCGGTAAAGGGCACATTTACGACCGTCACATTCGGGTATGAGAGTGCCCACGCCTCAGCGTCGGCTGGCCGGCGGGTATCGAGGACGGTCACCGGCGTTCCGGCGTCGAGTCGCGCCTTTAGCGCGTCGGCGGTGATTTCCGCAACCTCTACGTCGAACTCCGGAAACTGGCGTCGGATATCGTAGTCCATGGGTAAGACGACGACCGTGTCGCATTTCACGATCGGTTCGTCAGGTGTATCAGTTGCCTTAGACGCCGGGGAATAAAACAGCCCCGCCCCCGCAACGCATATATTGGTTTGGTGGCAACTATACGCATATACAGATGTCCCGGTCTGCACTGGTGGGAAATATCATCGCGATGCTGGAAGACGCCGGATTCACCGTTAGCGACCGGTGTGCCATTCGGCCGCGGAGTTTCGATCTCGCTGCCCGCCGGGGCGACGACCTCGTTCTCCTGAAGATCCTCCGAAATATCGACGCGTTCACCGCTGAAAGCGGTGCCGAGATGCGCCGGATTGGCCGGTATCTCGATGCCACGCCGCTGGTGATTGGGCTCCGGACGCGTGATCAAGACCTTCGACCGGAGGTCGTCTACTTCCGGTACGGCGTGCCGGTCTTGAGCCCGGATACCGCCATGGATCTGTTCGTTGAGGGGATTCCACCGCTGATCTATGCGGCCCCCGGCGGACTCTATGTCAGCCTCGACAGCGATATTCTTGCGGACGAACGCGAGGAGCGCGGCTGGTCGCTCGGTCAACTCGCCAACGAACTTGGGGTCTCTCGTCGGACCGTCTCAAAGTACGAAAACGGCATGGACGCCTCAATCGAGGTGGCGATGGCCCTTGAGGAGCTGTTCGACTCGTCGCTCACGTCGCCCGTTCAAGTGCTTGAAGAGGAGGCCCCTGGGCGGGCCGAGAAGGATCCCGAAGAGCCAGCCCCTGAGGCCGAGGAAACCGTCACCGTCTCCGTGCTCACCCGGGCCGGGTACAAAGCCCATCCGACCGTCCGGGCCCCCTTCGAGGCGGTCGGTGAGGATGACCGTCGGGAGGTGCTGTTGGCTGGTCACTCAGACCACGATGAGGCGCCTGAGAAGCGGGCCAAACTCATGGGATCGGTCGGCCGCGTTGCTGAGGCACCCTCGGCCTACTTCGTGACGAGTGCCCGACGGACCTCCGTCGGTGGCACGGCCATTATCGAGTACGAGGAGGCGACCGACATTGACGACCCGGACGAACTCCGCGAGTTGGTACGCGAGCGATCCGAGCCAGCATAACAAATCCGTTATGTATACCACATTCGGTATTCTTTTGCTTCCGTAACTCCCACCCATTGGTATGCGCGGAACCGCGCGCGGTGTCGTCGACGCAGACGAGCTTGCGGTGCTCAAACGACTAGCGCTGGACGGCGGCTTCGAAGGAACCCACAAGACCTCCTGTAGTGATCTCGGCGAGACCCTTGAGGTCTCGACGCAGACCGCCTCACGCCGTCTCCAGCGACTCGAAGAGCTCGGGCTGATTGATCGGGACACCGTCGCCGATGGCCAGTGGATCGCGATTACCGAAGACGGCCAGCAACGACTCCACGCCGAGTATACCGATTATCGGCGGCTCTTCGAGGAGGGGACGAATATCGAACTCGCCGGAGTGGTCGAAAGTGGGATGGGCGAAGGCGAACACTACGTCTCCCGACCGGGATACATGCAGCAGTTCCGCAATCGACTCGGGTACGAACCGTTTCCGGGAACGCTCAACGTTGGGCTTACCGAGGCAAGTGAACAGCGTCGTGGCGGGCTTTCGAGCCTCGACGCGGTCCGGATTGACGGCTTCGAGACGGCGGATCGGACCTTCGGTCCGGCGGTCTGTTACCCGGCCCAACTTGTCGCCGCCGACGAGCGGTACGATCAGGCACACGTCATCGCCCCTGAACGCACCCACCATGCGGCTGACAGTATCGAGCTTATCGCTCCCGACCGGCTCCGCGACGTGCTCGCGCTCGCCGACGGCGATCAACTCCGCGTGATTGTTACCGACGCCTAACCGTGGCTCCGAATCAATCACCAAGCGGCGCGATCAAGGCGGCCATCGCCGCCTTCAAAGCCGGACGTCCGGTTTGTATCCACGATGCCGCGGACCGCGAGGGCGAGACCGACCTCATCTACCACGCCGACGCGGTCGATCCATCGGCTGTTGCCCGACTGCGCAACGACGCGGGCGGGCTCGTCTGCGTGGCGCTCGGGGATACTGTAGCGACCGCCGCTGAACTCCCCTATGCAACTGCGGCGATCGATCACCCCGCTGTCGAGAACACAGCCATGGCCTACGGCGATCGACCATCGTTTTCCCTGTCGGTCAACCACCGGGAAACTTTCACGGGCATCACCGACGAGGACCGCGCGTTGACCATCCAGGAACTCGGTCGGTTCGCAGCCGAGGCGACCGTCGGTGACGCGACTGTCGGTGACTTCGCCGAGCGGTTTCGCGCACCCGGGCACGTCCAGTTGCTCCGGGCGGCCCCGGGGCTCCTTGCCGAACGCCGTGGTCACACCGAGCTTGGTGTCGCACTCGCCCAGGCGGCGGATCGCTCACCGGCCGTTGTGGTCTGTGAAATGCTTACCGACGGCGACGGTGCGCAGTCGCGCGAGACGGCCCGTCAGTACGCAGCCGCACACGACATTCCGTTTCTGCGCGGTGAGTGGCTCATTGAGTCCCTCGCCTGACGCTCACGCGCGGATCGCCCACACTCATTAGGGTCGACATCGTTGGGAGAAACATGTACGGTATCGTCGCCTGTAATCGTGTCGCGCATCGACTGTGTGTCGGATCAGACGACTACCGGGGGTGCTGAATATGACTGATCGCCCAGAAATGTTCCACGGTACGGATACAATCTGGATGGACGGGGAGTTCGTCGACTGGGAGGACGCCCAGGTCCATGTCCTCACGCACAGTCTCCACTACGGCACCGGCGTCTTCGAGGGTGCGCGTCTGTACGACACCCAGAAGGGCCCCGCACTGTTCCGGTGGGACGCTCATATCGAGCGTCTGTATGACTCGGCCCGTCCGCTGAACCACGAGATTGGATACTCGCCGGAGGAGCTTACCGAGGCAACAATCGAACTGATCACCCGTCAGGACCTTTCCTCGTGTTATATCCGTCCGCTGGTGTTCTACGGCTATGAGAGTCTCGGGGTCAATCCCGGCGACTGCCCGACTCGGACCATGATCGCCGCCTGGCCGTGGGGCGCCTACCTCGGTGAAGACGCACTCACCAACGGGGTCGATGTGATGGTGTCTTCCTGGCGAAAACACGCCTCAAGCCAGATCCCGACGAACGTCAAGGCCACCGGCGCGTATCTCAACAGTATGCTCGCCAGCGACGAGGCAAAGCGCAACGGCTACACCGAGGCTATCGTCCTCAACAAGGAGGGCGATGTTGCTGAGGGACCCGGTGAGAACATCTTCATGGTGCGTGACGGTGAAATCTACACGCCCGGGCTTGCTGAGAGCATCCTCAACGGGATCACCCGTGACTCTGTCATCACCATTGCCGAGGATCTCGGGTACACCGTCCATGACGAGGCCTCAATCTCACGCGGCGAGCTGTATAACGCCGATGAGCTGTTCTTCAGCGGGACGGCGGCCGAGGTCACGCCGATCAAGAAGGTTGACAACGTTAAGATCGGCAACGGCACTCGTGGACCGGTTACCGAGGAGATCCAACAGCGCTTCTTCGATGTGGTCGAACGAAAGACCGACGAGTACGACGACTGGTTCCGCTACGTGTGAACTACCCCTGCCTACTCGCCGCCTTCGGCGGCTCCTTGAGGCAGGGGCTTCCTGCTTCCACGACGCGCTTTGCAGGAACAACCGCAGTTCCCGTAGGGAGCGCAGTCTCCACAGGCGTTGATTCGGAGTGTCCCACTCCTAGTTTCGAGAGGCCGCGAGAAAGAACGTTCCACGCCGCGTTTGCGTCTCTGTCCGCCTCGAAGCCACAGGCAGGACAGGAATGATCACGCACCCATAGCGGCTTTTCGGTTTCGACACCACACTGAGCACACTCTTTGGTGGTGCCGTCAGGGTCAATCTCCACGAAGTGCGTGCCTTCGCGTTTGCACTTGTATTCGAGCAGATCGGTGAACGTGCCCCACGCCGCCGACGCCGTGTTACGGCTGTTACGGGGCGATTCCAGCATCTCTTTCACGTTGAGGTCTTCGACGGCCACCAGTTCATACTCCCGGGCGTAGTAGTTCGAGAGTTTGTGCAAGAAGTCACGCCGCTTGCGCTTGATATCGAGATGGCACTCTGCGACCGTCTGCCGTTGCTTCTCCCAGTTACTCGACCCTTGCTCTTTCCGAGAGAGCTTTCATTGCTCCCATTCGAGCCTGTTACGTTCTTCCGAGAGGTCGAGTGAACCGACTGCTGTGCCGTCAGTGTCGTGGACATACTTTAGAATTCCCACGTCGATGCCAACCATTTCGTCGGCATCAATCTCCTCCAGCGACGGTTTGGCCGGTTCCTCTTTGTCGTCAACGGCGAAGGAGGCGTACCACTCTCCAGTCGGTTCTTTTTTCAGCGTGACTTCTTTGACGCTCTCCTGATCTGGGATGTCTCGGTGGCACTCTATTGGAATATCCGCGAGTTTCGACAGTGAGAGCACAGTCTGACCGTTCTTCTTGTCGAACTCGAAGCCAGACTGAACATAGGTGAAACTGCGGAAGTCGTTGGGTGCCTTCCAATTGAGGCTCCCGACGTTGTATCCTTTCTCTTTCAATTCAGCAAGTGCTTTGATGCTGTCCTCGATCCGCATGACGGCGGCCTGGGCAACTGTTGAGTACAGGTCGTTCAACTCGTCCCACCAGTCTTTGAGGTCGGTGAGTTGGTCGCGGACTTGTCGCACTCGTTGATTGAGTGTACCCGCCGATTCGGGAATCTCGTTAAACTCTCCGAGCGCGTGGTTGTAAAGTTGCCTACAGGTGTCCCGGTGGTAATCCAACAGCTCACGGTGTTCGGCTGTTGGCTTGAGTCGGAACCTGTAGGCGTAGTGCATTGGTTACTCGTCTGGGTCGGATGTTCGGACGATTTTCACGTCTGCGCCACGCCAGTCTTTGGGAACGAGGACGTGTGCGCCGTTGCCGGTGGGTTTCACCTCGCCTTCGATGACTTCGTGGCCTTCAATTTCGTGCCTATCCATCATCAGAGTTTAAACATTATATCAACTTAGGTGTATCGGTTCGTGGGCCTATGAGCCAGCAACAGTTTGCTGTATGAAGGCCGAAGACGGCGCTGTATCCCCTCCCTACTGCGTCCTCAGAAATCTTTGATTTCTGATGTGCGAACGAGAACCCCGTTCTCGTTAACGCTACTCGGTCGCTTCGCTCCCTACGTTGCTCCTTGAGGAAGGGGGCTTAGCGCCTGAAATTAGCTAATCGGCGATCTGGTTGTCAGCATTGAGGCTAAGGACGGTCGGATCTGCCTGCTCGTTATCCTCGTATAGCCCATAGGAGATGACAATCACGACATCACCAACCTCCGCCCGCCGAGCAGCCGCCCCATTGATTTCGATTACGCCTGAATCACCAGCGATCGTGTAGGTTTCAAAGCGCTCGCCGTTGGTCACGTTGAGTACTTGGACGCGTTCGCCCACCGCGATATTGGCTGCATCGAGGAGCGTCTCATCAATTGTGATGCTGCCTGCATAGGCGACATCGGTGTCGGTGACGCGGCCCCGGTGGAGCTTCGACTTGAGTAGCCACCGCTGCATGCTCCAGACGACCGCACGAGCGAGGAAAACCGTACCGTTCCGAGCTCAGAACAGTCCCGGGAACAGTACGTAACTGAACACGATTGCCAGTACACCGACGGCAACCGCGTAATAGGCCAGCGGAATGAGGTTCAACCGCATCACGCGACCCTCCTTGCCAACCAGCCCGACAGTTGCTAGCGCGGCAACAACGTTGTGAATCGCAACGAGGTTCCCGATGGCGCCGCCGACTGCCTGCGCGCCGACGATGATCTGTGTCGGCAGCCCGAGTTGCTGGGCGGAGATGAACTGGAAGTTTGCGAAGGTGATGTTCGAGACGGTGTTCGAGCCGGCCATTGCGGCGCCGAGAGCGCCGATTAGTGCGGCAAAGAACGGATAGACCGGCCCGATGATGTCCGCGGTTGTAATCGCGAGTGCCTCAATCATACTCACCGGCTGTTGCTGCCCTTCAACGACCATCGTTGGGATGGTGTCCACGACCGAGGCGTGGGCCCCCGATTGGAGCATCACTTGGACCATCGCGATGACGAACACCAGTGCGATGAACGGCGAGGCAATCTTGCGAACGGCTTCGCCCCAGGCGGCTTTGATCTCGTTGCCGGACATCCGATACAACGGAACAGCGAGCAGCGCACTGAGGATCAACCAGAACCCGGGCGCGTTAAGCCACCCGATACTCCCACCAAGCGTCGTCCCGAGAATATCGCTCCAACTGGTGATGAAGATATCCCGGTTGATGAAGTCGCTGATCGGTCCAATCGCCCGCGTGATCACCAACAGGACCACTAGTGCGACGTATGGCGCCCACGCGGTCAGCAGCGACATCCGGCGATCGGAGCCACCGGTGTCTCCACCTGGACTCACACCACCACGCGAGGCGACTTCGCTGTCGCCGTTAGACTGGCCGGGCTCAATCGTTCCAAGCCAGTAGTCAGGCCACTCCTCGCGCGCCGGGAACTCCCAGTCGGAGTCGGGCTGGAGATAGCCGGCCCGAAGTACTCCCACAGTAATGGCGCCGCCGACCATCGAGCCGATCAGCGACGGAAACTCCGCGGTGAGGAACCACGCCGAGGCCCAGTACGGCACCGCGAACGCGATGCCGGCAAATAGACACAACGGCGCGACCTCAAGAGCCGGCTTGATGCTGCGCTCCTCGCCGAAGAAGTACACAACCATTCCAACGGCAAACAGCGGCATGGCGAACCCGACAAGCGCGTGGTATGTGGCCGCCCACGCCGCCACCTCAACGGCGTACTCGTTGACGCTAAAGCCGGCGGACTGGATGGCTTCCTGCGTTGAGGCTACTGATTCAAGCGGGTCGACAATGCCGACGATGATCGGCGTTCCGACCGCGCCGTAGGTAACTGCAATGATGTGTCCAATGAGCGCGGCGATCACCGCCGCCAGCGCCGGGAAACCAAGACCGAGCAACAGTGGCGCGACAACCGCCGGTGGCGTGCCGAACCCGGCGGCGCCCTCGATGAACGTTGCCATGAAGAATCCGAGCAGGACGATCTGGACGCGTCGATCGTCGCTGACTGCCGCGAATCCCTGGTTGATCCGGTCGAACGCGCCGGCCTCCATGAGTGTGTACAGCAGGACCAGTGCGCCAAAGACGATCCAGAGAATCTCCAAGGCGGTCATTACACCGACGGCCGAGGCCGCCACAAGCCAGTTGGGCGGCATGTTCCAGACGACGAATCCGATTCCAAGGGCCGAGAGCCACGCGAGTGGCATCGCGCGTGTCGCCGGCCACAGCAATCCGACCAGTAAGACCCCAGCAAGCAAGAGCGGAAGTGCTGCAGTGAGGATCTCTACTACCGTCGCCATACGGACCCCCCGATTGGTATGTCAATAGCTTGTTCATATCGTGTGACTGTGGCACACATGCACCCGGATCTTCGATTGTACCGGTTAATATTTAACGATCATTTATTTTGTTAGGGGACCAATCATTCGGCGTGTGCGAGTCGCTACCGTCGTTCGTCGGGCAGAACGCACAAATGGGCGCGTCCATAGAGGTCGAATAGCATGGCCTCCGTCGAGTCACCGTTGACTACCTTTGCCGACCGGCTTGCGGCCTATGACGTATCGTTGACTCCCGTTGCTCCGACGAACGCCCGGGCGGCAATTGCGGAGTTGCTTGAGCCGCCGGCCATCGGCGTTCCGTTGCCGTTCGAGGATGTTCGGCTTCCTGACGCCGTCGAGACGGCGCCGACAACGGCCGATCTCCGAGAGGCACACACCGGCGTGACTCCCGGTGCGCTTGGGATTGCGGATTATGGAAGTGTTCTCATTGAATCGGATCAGGAGGGAACTGAACCGATTAGCCTGTTCAACGAGCGTCACGTGGTGGTCCTCAGACGGTCCGATGTTGTCCCGGGGATGCCCGAGGCGTTCAGGTATCTCGGTGAGCGCGCCCGAACGGACGGCGCCTCAGCAATTGTCGCGACCGGTCCGAGTGCAACGGCCGACATGGGAGCGCTGGTGACCGGCGCCCACGGCCCACACGAAGTTGCCGTTGTTCTCGTGGATGATCAGGACGACGCCATCCCGATTGAACCATCCGCCGACGGGTCCTTGACCGGTGATGAGCCATGAGTAGTGATACCACTTCTGATCCCGCCGATCGCATCGAACACTACCTGGACACCGAGGGTGACGCCATCGCGGAGAACACCCGTGGGTTTAACGATGGCCGGTATGAGTCGACGGCGTCCCTCCCCGAGTATGAGCGTCTCAGAGACCAAGCTCGTACGATCAAGGAGGACGCTATTGACCGACTCCCGGAACTCATTGATGAGTTGCGAGCTACCGTTGAGGCCAACGGTGGAACCGTTTATCTCGCCGATGATGCCGCGGACGCGACCGCATACATCCGTGAGGTCGTCGCCGAGCGTGAGGCCGACCGACTCATTAAATCGAAGTCGATGACCTCCGAGGAAATCGAGGTCAACGAGGCGCTTGCAGCCGACGGCGTCGATGTCGTCGAGACCGACCTCGGCGAGTGGGTACTTCAGGTCGCCGACGAGACCCCTTCACACATTGTCGCCCCGGCTATCCACAAGTCTCGTGATGAGATCGCCGATCTCTTCAGGGACGCGTTTGACCCTGAGGCAGACCTTGAGACGGCCGAGGACCTGACCGCCTTCGCTCGTGACCGTCTCGGTGACCTCATTGAGGGGGCCGACGTCGGCATGACGGGAGCGAACTTTATTGCTGCTGACTCCGGGACGATGGCACTGGTCACAAGCGAGGGTAACGCACGTAAGACTGTCGCCGCCACAGACACCCACATCGCGGTTGCTGGCGTCGAAAAGATCGTCCCGAGCGTCGAGGACATCGCCCCCTTTGTCGAGCTGATCGGCCGTTCGGGCACCGGCCAGGATATCACCTCCTACGTGTCGATGCTGACGCCGCCGGTCGACTCGCCGGTACCGGACTTCGACGCCGATGATCAACCGCTTGACGCCGACACCGACCGCTCCTTTCATCTCGTGTTGCTTGACAACGGCCGGATGGATCTTCGCGAGGACGATGCTCTTCGGGAGACGCTGTATTGTATCCGGTGTTCGGCCTGCTCAAACGCGTGTGGCAACTTCCAGAGCGTCGGTGGGCACGTCTTTGGCGGTGAGACCTACTCGGGTGGCATCGCGACCGGCTGGGAGGCCGGCGTCGAAGGGATCGAATCAACCGCTGAATTCAACGACCTCTGTACAGGCTGCTCGCGGTGTGTGCCGGCTTGTCCGGTTAAGATCGATATTCCATGGATCAACACTGTTGTCCGCGACCGGCTCAACCGCAGGAAGGCTGACCCGGACGCCCTCGGATGGGTCTACGATGAACTCGTCCCTGATGAGGAGCCGGGGGGCCTATCGTTACAAAAGCGTCTCGCGGGGAACTTCCGGACACTCGCACAGCTGGGGTCGGCCACCGCTCCCCTCTCAAACTGGCTGGCCAACGCCTCTCCTGTTCGGCTGGTGATGGAGGCGGTTGCCGACTTCGACCGCCGGCGTGATCTTCCGACATTCGCCCGAGAGGACTTCTACCAGTGGTTCCAGTCCCGCGGTGAGGCAGCCGTTGATCCGGCCGATGCCGATCGGACGGTCGTTCTCTATCCTGACACCTACACCCGGTATATCGCCCCCGAACGTGGGAAGGCAGCGGTGCGCGTACTCGAAGCACTCGACATCCACGTTCGCGTGCCGGATCTGCCGGGGAGTGGCCGTCCCCCGCTTTCACAGGGCATGATTGCGACTGCCGAGCGACAGGCCGAGGCCGTTGCTGACGCACTTCAGCCACATCTTGAGGCCGACCGTGATGTGGTCGTCATCGAGCCAAGCGATGCCGCGATGTTCCGATCGGCGTATCGTCGACTGCTTGACGAGGAGCCCTTCGAGGCGATCCGGGCACAGAGCTACGAGGTCATGGAGTATATCTACGGACTGCTCGAAACCGGAGGCGACGCTGATGCGTTGGCGACACCGCCCGCTGACGACCCTGGCGTGGCGTATCACCCGCACTGTCAGGCGCGGACGATTGATGTTGCTGAGTACACCACGACCGTACTCGAAGCGGCCGGCTACGATGTGCGGACCTCCGACACCGAGTGCTGTGGCATGGCGGGCTCCTTTGGGTACAAATCTGAGTATTACGAGCTCAGCATGGATGTCGGCGAACCGCTTAAAGAACAGTTCGGTGGCACCGACCGTACCGTTGTTGCGCCGGGAATCTCCTGTTCGGATCAACTTGAGGCCCTCCTGAATCGCTCGGCGCAGCACCCGATCGAACTACTTGCCCCGTAGTCCGGTCTCGACACGCACAAGCCGGCCGGGCGATCATCGTCTGACGATGATCATCGTGTCACGATTGGGGGAGTGTCGATGACCAAAGGCACCTACACGCTCGTGTTGTCGGTACCGACATCAATTACCATTACCGTCGGGGCGCTCGGCGAGCGTACATTCCCGGCTGGCTGGTACGCCTATACGGGGAGTGCCTTCGGCCCTGGTGGCTTCTCCCGTGTTGATCGCCACCGCGAACTCGCTGCCGGCGAGCGTGATACCCGCCACTGGCACATCGATTATCTCCTTGGCCATCCCGATGTTGCGCTTGAGACCGTCTTCCGCTCACCAGCGGTCGACCGCGAGTGTGCCATCGCACAGACGCTCCCGGGTGAGCCGATCGCCGCCTTCGGCGCTTCCGACTGTCGTTGTGACTCCCATCTCACGCACGTCGAGTCACGAGATATCCTTATTGACGCCCTTGCCGACGCACACGACAAGCGCGAGTGAACAGCGCCACCGCAACAAACCGCCCGCTTGTCGTCGGTCAGTGCTCGACGACCGGCGAGCGGTCCTCAGTCACCATCGCCAGAACCTCATCAAAGAAATCAAGCGAGTCATTCGGGCCCGGATTCGCTTCGGGGTGATACTGGCGCGTGATGATGTCGTACTCGTTACTGTCAAGACCCTCAGAGGTGTCGTCGTTGACGTTCTTTTGAGTCACCGAGAGCACATCACCTGGGTCGTCGACCGCGTACCCGTGATTCTGCGTTGTCATGACAACGCGCTCGCTCCGGAGGTCCATCACCGGCTGATTGACGCCGCGATGACCGAAGCTCATCTTCGTCGTTGAGCCGCCGAGAGCATTGGCGACGACCTGCTGTCCGAGACAGATCCCGGCAATGGGCATCTCGCCGGTGTATGTCTCAACAAGCGACTCGGCGCGCTCGAAGTTCTCCGGATCACCTGGACCGTTTGACACAAACAGGAGATCCGCGCCGGTCGCCTCAACGTCCTCCGGCGTGGCGTCATACCGGAGTTGGTGGATCGTCGCATCGCGGGCAACCAACGAGTCGATAATCGATCCTTTTGCCCCACAGTCGATCAATGCGACATTCGGCCCGTCGCCATCCGGGTTGTGGACCGTGGGCTCGTCGATCGTCACCTGGGCGCCGATGTCCGTGTGGCCGCTCATCGGCTCACAGGCGTCAAGTTCAGCGCGGGCGTCCTCCGGGGTGACATCCTCGCCGACGGCGATCCCACACCGCATGGCGCCCTCCTCGCGAATGTCAACGACAAGGTCCCGGGTGTCGAGGTGATCGACCGCTGGAACACCCTCCTCCTCAAGCCATGTGACGATGTCGTCGGTGAGTTCCCGTGCGACGACACCGGTCGGATGGACGTGTTCTGATTCGAACCGACTCGGTCGGACTCCGTAGTTGCCGATCAGCGGATACGAGAACGTCAGGATCTGTTCCTCGTAGGAGGGGTCCGTCAGACTCTCTTCGTACCCGGTATAGGCCGTCGTGAACACTAGTTCGCCCCGCGTCCGTCCGGGAACCCGCCCCCGTGCCTCGACCACGTGGCCGCCCTCGACTGCCACGTATGCGTCCATCATCGTTGTCTGTGTTGGGTGGTCAGCGGATAAGCGTTGGCTTTCAGTATCGAGTTAAAAAATCGAAGACGGTTTGAGGGCTCCCCCGGTGGGTCGACTATGGACGACGCTCACGAGAACGCGGCCCAAGACGTTCTTGCCGTTACGGCCGACGACGAGCCGATTGAGGTGGTCAACCGGCTTGAGGCGCACACCGGTGATGGAATTCGTCACCGCGCGTTCACGGTCCTTGTCTTTGACCGCGAGGACCGCCTCCTGCTGGCCCAACGGAGCCCTGAGAAACGACTCTGGGACGGGCACTGGGACGGAACGGTTGCCTCACATCCTGCTCCGGACGAGGACCAAGAGACCGCAGCGGCAGCACGACTTGAAGAGGAACTAGGCATCTCCCCTGATCAGTACGACGATCTTAGAGTCACCGATCGGTTCGAGTACAAACGCTACTTCGAGGATCAAGGGGTCGAACACGAGGTCTGCGCCGTCCTCAAGGCCACCCTCTCCGATCGGTCGCTTGATCCTGTTGATGAGGAGGTCGGCGGACTCCTGTGGGTGCCTTATGACCGTCTCCAAGAGACGCCGTCGTATTACCGCCAACTACAGCTTTGCCCCTGGTTCGAGATCGCCGCCCGCCGCGACCGCTCGTGAGTCGGCCTCGCGGGACTGTTGCCGGAATCGCCCGGGTTTTTTCCTTCGTGGTCAAATTTTGCTTGTGATGGGCGATGGGTTTACACTTGGGGTGTCGGTACCGGACCGTGATGTCAACATCGAGTATGACCACGTCCCGATCACCGATCAGTCATTCGAGAACGCACTCGAGCGGGCCCGCAACGGCGACCGTCTGACCGTTGATGATGGGATCGAACTCATTACCACCGGCACGGAGAATCCCGGGATCGATCCCGAACGAAAGCAAGCGGTGCTCGACGTCGCCGATGCTCGCCGCCGTGAGGTGGTTGGCGACGACGTGACGTTCGTTGCAAATCTCAACAACAATATCACCACGGCCTGCAATGTCGGGTGTAAGTTCTGTAACTTTCGGACGCCATCGCGACGCCACCGCGGCGAAGGCCCTCCCGACGGGAACGGCTTCACCAAGACGCCAGCGGAGTCCCGCCGACTCGTTGAGGCCGCCCTTGATCGTGGCGTCTCGGAGGTCACCTCTGTCTCTGGACTTCACCCCGCATTGACCCTTGATCCCGGTCACCGACGGATCCTCGAGTCACACCCCAACCCGATGCGCGTTGAGTATGTCCCGCCAGATGCCTACAACGCCGATCCCGGGAGCTATGTCGAACAACTCCGGGCGATGAATGTCGACGGCGTCCATCTCCACGGCGTGACCCCCGAAGAGGCTGCCCACGCACGGCGAGGGACCGAGTGGGACTATACCGATGTGTACCGACGGCTTGCAGGGGCCGGACTCGACTCGGTCCCCGGGACGGCGGCGGAAATCCTCGTTGAGGAGGTACGTGAGATCCTCTGTCCTGGCAAACTCGGCGCCGAGGAGTGGATGCACGCCATGGAGGCGGCGGCAACCGTCGGGCTTGACCTTACAGCGACAATCATGTACGGCCACATCGAGAACGCCGCCCACCGGGTGTTACACCTCCGCCGGATCCGTGACCTCCAGGAACGCACGGGGGCGATTACCGAGTTCGTCCCGCTGTCGTTTGTCCACCAGAATACGCCGCTGTACGAACAGGGCTACGTTGATGGGGGAGCGAGTCCAGCCGAAGACGAACTGATGGTCGCCGTTTCCCGGCTGTTTCTCGACAACATTGATCACATCCAGGCGTCATGGGTCAAACACGGTGACGCCGGTGGTCTCCGCCTTCTGCAGTGTGGGGCCGATGACTTCATGGGCACCTGCCTGTCCGAGGAGATCACTACCCGCGCTGGTGGCGATCACGGCCAGTACCGCACCGTCGAGGAGTACGTTGACCTCATCACGTCCATCGGACGGCGACCCGTTGAACGGTCGACTGATTATCGGCGGACGCGATCGATTGATCCGTCGAATCCACCGTTCGGGCCGCAACTTGGCCCTCGGGCCGACGGCTCACCAATGTTCTCTTAGTCGTCTGTAGCACTCGGTGCGACTGTCTGCCAGGGTTCGGTCCGGAGGCGCTCCGTGTCGATGACCGACAGCACCGGCTCGCTCACCCAGTCGTCACCGGGAGCGGGCATCCCATCGAACCATCCGGCTCGGTAGTCCGCGGGCAGGTACCGATCGTGGATGGGTAACCGTTCGCGGAGTGACACCCCAGCGGTAGCTGCCTCCGCGGCAAGATCCTCAATCGTCGGCCAGGCGTGATCAGGATTGATGTGATCGGTTGTCACCGGCGAGACGCCACCAAGATCATCGACGCCACAGGCAAGCAGTGCCTCGATTGGAGCGATGTTCGGTGGTACCTGTACGGCGACCGTCTCCGGCAGTGCGCGCCGGGCCATCGCGACAGTCTGTCGGAGGGTCTCGACGCTCGGTGTGCCTCGGTCCCAGCGGTCATTCTCGGTAACGGGCTGTACGATCACCTCCTGGATGTGGCCATAGGTCTCGTGAATTCTTGCGATTGTCTGGAGACTCTCGGCCCGGTCGCGTCGCGTCTCACCGATTCCGACAAGGATGCCGGTTGTAAAGGGAACCCCAAGTGCGCCAGCCGTCCGAATCGTCTCGATACGCTGGGCGGGATCCTTCGACCGGGATCCGGCGTGAGCACGCACGTCTGCGGTTGTCTCGAGCATCACGCCCATACTCGCGTTGACTGGCGCCACAGTCGCCATCTCCACACGCGTCTGGTCGCCGGGGTTGGCATGCGGCAGGAGTCCCACCTCCAGTGCCATCTCACAGACCGACCGGAGGTACGCGTGAATCGACTCGTATCCCCACTCATTGAGCTGCGCGTGAATCTGGTCGTACCGCGGGTCCGGGTCGTCGCCGAAGGTGAACAGCGCCTCCGTACATCCCAGCCGCGCCCCGCGCTCAAGAAGCTCACGCACTTGCTCTGGCGATAACAACGTTGCCTCCCCTGGCGGATCATAAAACGTGCAGTACTCACAGGTGTACCGACAGGCGGTTGTCAGCGGCACGAAGACGTTCCGTGCTACGGTGAGCCGGTCGGCCGGTGTGATGTCAGCCGGCTCGGTCGCGAGCAGCGTATCGATTCTGGGGCCCCCAGGCACGCTCCGGGGTCAGGCGGCGAACGGCAAAACGGTGCCGTTGTTTATGATCGTACGATAGTGGCGCCGTTTTCTGCTCGGACGGTGAAGCCGTGATCGCGCAGCCACGCCGCTGCCGTCCCATCGGTGTGTAACAGCACTTCCGCAAGGTCGGCCGGCGTGTCGATGTCCGTCGACAGTCGGTATGAGTCGACTTCGGCAACCGACGCGCCGAGATCCGCGGCAATCTCGCGGTGGTCGCGGATCGACACGCCGTGATAGTCCACCCGAAATTCCGGGTGGCGCATGACAATGGCGTTTGTGCCACCGCCACGGCCCGGCGCGAAGACGAGGTCCGCGTCAGGGGCGGTCAGCCGTTCAATAGCGGCAGCGGTCGCCAGTGTGAGATCGGCCATGACAATCGCGACCGGCCCGTCAGCCGCGGCCAGCCGGGCGTTAACCGCTGCCGTCAGTGCCCGCTCGTCAACGCGTACCGGCCAGTCAAGATCAACCGGTGCTGTCGATAGCACCGTCGGCTCGTGTCCCGCCGTGGCGAGCGCGTCGAGTACGTCCGCAAGTGATGCTCGGACAAAGGCCTCGCGCTCTGAGGGTGTCAGCACGTCGGCAAGACTGGTCTTTGGCGTCGACACATCGAACGGCACGATAACCCGCATGACCTACCACAGCTCGCGCACATACATGAGCCACCCGTTCAAAAGAGCGACTCAAGTTCGTCCTGGTCGTCCTCAACGAGCGATTCGAGGTTTTCAGTGCTCTCTTCTTTGATCTCCTCGATGTTGTCCTGGGCCTCAATGGCGACCTCCTGGAGTTCTTTGATCCGTGGCACGTCTGTCGCCCCGGAGAGCAAAACCACACTTGAGACCGTATTCGATCGCGGGAGCGGATAATCACCGCCGCGGATCTCCATCGAGCCGGTCTGCTCTTCGAGCCACTTCCGTCCGCGTTCGATCCCCTTTCGGTTGAGATACTGTGGCGGCCCGGCGAGTACAACCAGCCCGCGCTCGACGGCATCGATCTCACACGGGAGGGTAAGCCGCCCTAACGCCGCCTTGCGCACGAGACTCGTGATCCGGTTGGTGGTGTTCGCGGTATCGATCTCCTCCTCGGTGCCCGTAAACCGCGAGAGGAGTCCGCCACTCCGCGTGTTCTCGACTGTCTCACTAGCGTATCCAACTGTTGACACTCCGCCTCCAGCGAGGGTGTTGATAATCTCACTCGAGTCGACGACTGATTCGCCGACGCTATCGCCTTTAGAGATCTCTCCGGCACTGAACAGCAGACCAAAGCGGGTGACGATCTCCTCGTTGATCTTGTCGTAGCCACTTTCGATGGACTCGCCGGTACGGCGCCAGGCGTCGTTGTCGAAGACAAGCAGGTTGTCGACCTCGCGGACGAACGTCTGGAACGAGCGGGCTGCGTTGAGCGTGTAGATTCCCCCTTCGTCGGTCCCCGGTAGCACGCCTAGCCCGTAGACGGGCTCCGTATAGATACGCTTGAGATGTCTGGCCAGGACCGGCGAGCCCCCGGACCCGGTCCCGCCACCGAGCCCCGCGACAATCAGGAAGGCGTCAACCTCGTGGACCGGGATCTCATCGATTGCCCGCTGGATCTCGTCGATATCTTCCTCAACGATCTGCGACCCGAGTTCGTTGTCGGCCCCGACGCCGTGGCCTTTCACCCGGGCCTGCCCGACGAGTACGCGTTGCTCTTCGGGGATGCGATCGAGTCCCATCAGATCGGCCTTCGCCGTGTTGATCGCGAGAGCGGACCCGACGACCTCGCTCCCCGTTCGCTCGTCGTATTCGAGGAACTTCTCGACGATCTTCCCGCCGGCCTGCCCGAACCCGATCATCGCGAGTTTCATGTGTGTTCCCGCCTCACGGAAACAAGCAAAAAACGACGAATAAACCTTGTGACTGCGTCAGACACGCGTCATCGTCCCGTTTGCTCCGTGTGTGTCTCACGCAATGTCGAGATAGTCCTCAAGCGTTCGGAGATCCTCGGCCGTCCGATCGAAGGCGGCGATGTCGTTGTCGTCGGCAATGTTGTCCTCGCCGAGGGCTGCTGCCTGGTCAGTTCCCATCGGAATTCCCGGAACCGGATCAGCCAGGGTCAGTCCAAGTCGCGTCAGTCCCATCGGGACGGCAGCGATGGTCACCGACCGACCCTCTGCTGCGTAGGCCAACCGCGTGATGTCCGCAAGCGTGTATACCTCCGGACCGCCGAGTTCGTAAGTGCTCCCGACGTGGCGATCCGCGGTGAGAGCGTCCACAAGAATGGCGGCTAGGTCTCTCACCCAGATGGGCTGAAACTGTGTTGTACCCCCACCGGGAAGCGCCTTGACCGGGCCGGGCGTTACGCGCTTGAGAAACGGGATGAACTCGCCGCCGTCACCGAAGACGATCGACGGCCGTACGATTGTCCAGTCAAGAGTGCTTTCACGGACAACCTGCTCGGCAAGCCCCTTTGCACGGCTGTACTCGGTATCGCCGTCCGGGTCGGCTCCGATTGCACTCAACTGTAAGTACCGGTCAGCGCCAGCGGTCTCGGCCGCCTCAACCGTCGTTTCGGTCGCACCAACGTGCACGCCGTGGTGGGTGAGGCCGTCTGGTGGCGTAAAAAGCGGTGACAGCGCGACGAGATTGACTACCGCGTCCTGTCCCTCGACGTGTGGGCGTACGGCCTCGTAATCGGTTGCATCCGCGGCGACTGTCTCGATCCCACTCGGCAGCTCCGCCCCTTCGGGTGCCCGCGAGAGCGCAGTGACTGCGTGTCCGCGTCGATCAAGCTCCGCACATAGAGCCGTCCCGACGAATCCCGTTCCGCCGGCGACGAGTACGTCCATACCGCACCCAGGACACCTCCGCGCCTAAACGTTGCCCCTGCGGATGATCCGAACACCCAAACCGGCAGCGGCGCTACAACCGGTCATGCTGGTGACCCTCGAGGGGCTCGACGGGAGCGGCAAGACAACCGTCTGGGAGGCCCTGCGAGAGCGCTACGCGGGGACCTTCACCCGCGAGCCAACCACTTCCTGGTACGGTGACGCTGTCCGCCGCTCG
This sequence comes from Salinarchaeum sp., assembly GCA_041640095.1. Classification (GTDB taxonomy): domain Archaea; phylum Halobacteriota; class Halobacteria; order Halobacteriales; family Salinarchaeaceae; genus CAZFMU01. Next base: position 71,155 of record JBEQAX010000002.1, read on the forward strand.
CTCACAAGCGATGACGCCGATCCGCTGGCGGAGCTGTTTTTGTACACCGCCGATCACGCCAATCACCTCCGATCGACCGTCAGGCCGGCCCTCGCCGACGGCGCGTTGGTTGTCTCTGACCGGTATGTCGACTCCCGGTATGCCTACCAGGCGGCGACCCTCGACGGCGTCATCGACACCCCGCTTGACTACGTGCAGTCGGTTCACGAGCCGTTCACCCGTCTCCCGGATCTGACGCTGTACCTCGATATCGAGCCCGAGGTGGCCGTCGAGCGGAGTGCCGAGGCCAACAAGTTCGAGCGGCTTGAGCATCTTCGCGCGGTGCGCGAGCACTACGAGCGGGTCATTGCCGACGATCCAGAGCGCTTCGCCCGAATTGATGCTACTGCCGATCCTGCTGCGGTGCTCGATGCAGCGGTCGACGCAATCGAGAACGTCGCCGACAGGTCACTCCCGCGGCGCTCTTGATCACAGCGGTGTTCCACCGCGGGTCGGATCGACATCGTCGCTGCCGGCCTGATCGCTTGCCCTGGCCAGCAGCCCAGCTACTGGATCATCGTACTCGTATCCTGGAATGACACCCTGGAGGTAGGTCCCCTCAACGAACTGGGCGATTGCCGCTATGTCCTCGCCGACTCGTCGCGGATACCGGAGTGGAAACTGATAGACCGCACGGACGCGCTTGTTGGTGCGTTCGACACTTGTCTCGATGTCTGCTGCGTCCCATTTCGTTGCCGGAGCGACGTCCGCCAACCGCAATGCAAGCGTCTCGTACCACCCGTCGGCGACCGCCGCGCCGACGTCGGTATCGGTGACGACTGCATCAAGTGTTGGTAACCCAGCCTCGACGATCACCGTTGTTTCGCCGACGGTCGTGGTTACAGTAAATGGTGTCTGCTGGTAGGCGGTCGGCTCTGTGTCGGTATCGAATCCGTCGTGACGCGATAGCGCCTGCCGCGCTCGCTCGGTGTCCTCAGCCATTGACCGGTATAGGCGCGCGATCACAAAGGGCGTTGCGTCCGCATGCGAGGGGAGGGATTCGAACCCTCGGACCCCTACGGGAGCGGGTCTTAAGCCCGCCGCCTTTGACCTGGCTCGGCTACCCTCGCTCAGATCCTCGGTACGCCTCTCTGTGGCAAGTGGATTACGAAACTTTCGAGCCGACAGCCTTGCCGTTCACAAGGAAGACAAAGCTGACAGTTGCCATCACGGACCGATCCGACGCCGGTGTTTATATTCTAGCTAATCGAACTGATCTATTGCGATGTACGACCGCCTGCTATTTCCAACGGACGGTGCCGACGGTCTCGACACGGCGATCGACCATGCGATCGATGCCGCCGAACGCTATGATGCCACGTTACACGTCTTGCACGTCGTTGATGAGGGGATTTACAACGCCTACCCCGGTGACGAGTACGTCCACGAGTCCGAGGGGGCCGAGCAGTCCCTGCGCGAGGAGGGTGAAGCGGCCGTCGCGGCTGTGGCTGACGAGGCAGCCGCTGCGGGTGTCGCGACCGAAACCGAGGTTACCTACGGCACACCGTACGAACAGATTGTCACGTACGTCGAGAATAACGACATCGATCTTGTCGTCGTTGGTAACCGCCAACAGTCAGGCGAGTACCGTCAGCTACTCGGAAGCACCTCCGAGCGTGTTGCACGACTTGTTGACGTACCGATCACAATTGTCCACGAGTAGCTCACAGCGGCTGTACCGCCGCCTCCGGTGGGCCCTCGAACCGCTCAGGATGGAGCAGTCCGGCGAAGTGTTCGACCGTGTCGACTAACCGCGGGCCGGGCCGGTTGACGTACTGGCTGCCGTCAATCACGTAAACCTGGCCGGTCTCGACGGCCTGTAGGTCTGCCCACCCCGGACGGTCGGCCACCGCGTCAAGAGCCGCTCTCGTTTGCTCAATCGGGTACCCACACGGGGCGAGTACGAGCACCGCCGGATCATACCGCCGGATCGCTTCCCACTCTCGTGGCCGGGCCGGCTCACCCGCGGATTCGAGTGCGTACGCTCCACCGGCAGCGGCAACCAGATCGGGAACCCAGTGGCCGGCCACCATCACAGGATCCAGCCAGTCGAGAACCGCAACTGACGGCCAGGTCGACTCATCTTCGGGGACTCGCTCTCGAATCCGATCGACGCGTGCCTGGAGTTCCTCGATCAGTGACGCGGCAGCGTCTGCTCGCCCGAGCGTGGCGCCGATCCGCTCGATATCGGCGAAGAGACCGTCGAGTCGGTGGACATCCGTCCGGACAACTGTCGGATCGACTGTTGTCTCCGCGAGTTCGGCGACGACCGTTTCGGCGTCGATCGCGCACACGTCACAGGTGCCTTGGGTGACCACTACGTCGGGATCGATCGTCTCGACGGTCGCTTGATCAAGATGGAACTCGCCGTTCTCTCCAGAAACGGTGACGGTTGGAGCCTCGACGACTGCCGGCGGATAATTACACTCATGAGAGACCCCATCGGGCTCTACGCCCAGTTCCGTGACAATCTCTGTTGCGGCTGGAAGCGTCGTCACGATACGCTGGTCCATCAGGCGCCCACCCCCGGAAGATCATACAGCGTGCCGTACTTCTCACGGACGTACGTGATGAAGGCATCCGACGAGGGCGGTCTGCCGGTGGCACGTTCGACTAGCTCGTCGGTGCGGTACCGACAGCCATGTCGGTGGACGCGTTCCCCGAGCCACTCGGTGATGGCGGCGAACGCGCCGTTTCGTACGCGATCGTCGACCGCCTGTTCCGTCCGGATCGTCTCGTTCAGTTGCGCGGCGATGACACTTCCCAGCGAATACGTCGGGAAGTAGCCGAAGTGTCCGTGACTCCAGTGGATATCCTGGAGCACTCCCTCGCTGTTGGACGTCGGTCGGACCCCGAGGTACTCCTCGTACTTGTCGTTCCAGACCGCTGGTACCTCTTCGACATCCAACTCGCCGTTAACGAGTGCCCGCTCGATCTCATAGCGCACAACAATGTGGAGGTGATAGGTGAGCTCATCGGCGTTGACTCTGATGACCGTTGTCGGATCAACCCGGTTTGCAGCCTCATAGGCTGCCTGTGGCGTCACCCCACGAAGCGTGGGAAACTGCTCGCGGAGTCGGGGCAGCGCGCGCTCCCAGAAGGCCTCGCTGCGGGCAATATGGTTTTCCCAGAACCGTGATTGGGACTCATGGACCGAGAGATCCCGTGGCTGCCCAAGTGGCGTACCGTATGCCTCGTCTGGCAGACCATGCAGGTACTGTGCGTGGCCGAACTCGTGGACCGTGCTCGTGATCGCCCCCAGCAGATCGGCGTGATCGAACCGCGTCGTGATCCGGGCATCGGCGTAGGTCCCGGCGGTGAACGGATGCGGGGACGTGTCGAGTCGGCCGCGTGTCCAGTCGTATCCAAGGTCGTTAAGGATGGCCCGGAGCGCTGCCTCTTGTCGATCAACGGCAAAGGTCCCCGCAAAGGGGGTCGCCAGATCAACATCGCTCTCGCGAACGGCGTCGATCAGCGGAACCAACGCGTTTCGGAGATGGGTCAAAATTCGATCGATGGTTTCGAGATCGATGTACGGTTCAAACTCCTCAACCAGTACCCCATAGGGGTCGCGACTGGCGTCAATGTGCTCGGCGTACTCCCGCTTGAGTGTGAGTAGTTCCTCAAGTACCGGCGCGAACCGCTCGAAGTCGTCGTCCTCTCTGGCCTCTCGCCAAGCCGGGTGGGCCTCGCTGGTCCGCTCAGAGAGGGCTTCGATGAGGTCCCGTGGGACCGCCATCGCGCGGTCGTGCTCGCGACGCACCTCACGGAGCATAGCCGCTTGGTGGCCGTCAAGATTCGTGGCGGCGAGTTCCTCGATCCAGGTCTCCATTTCCGTGTCGGTCAGGAGGTCGTGTCGGACCGCTGACAGCGTCGAGAGCTGTTTTGCCCGGGGTGGAGTTCCACCCTCGGGCATCATCACCTCCTGGTCCCATCGGAGCATCCCTGCCGCGTCCTCAAGCGCCGTTACGCGCCGTACGCGGTCGATAAAGTCCTCAAACGCAGCCGACGACATGGTCGTGATTAGCCCTTCAGGCGCATCAATCCCCCGGCGATGAGGGCGTCATCGAGAGCGCCTTGCGGTAGAGTCGGTAGCTTCGGTCGACAAGGTCGAGTGAAACACTCTCGTCGGCGGTGTGAGCCTCTCCGAGCTCGGCTGGACCACAGACCACGCAGGCGCTCCCGGCGTCGGCGAGCCACCCGGCGTCGGTCGCGTGGGGCTTGACTGTCTGACGTGGGGTCTCTGGTTGGGTGGCGTCTGCGGCCGCCTCAACGACATCGGCAAAGGCTGGCGTTGAACAGGCCATTGGCGGAAGCTCCTGCTCGACAGTCACCGTGATGTCAGGGCGGTCCTCAAAGTGCTCTAGCGGACTTTCTCCGGCTGGAACTGTCCGCTCGTCGACCGTGAGTTCACAGTGTCCTGGGATTTGATTCCAGGCCTCGCCGCCGTCAATCTCTGTGACGGCAACGGTCCCTTCGAGTGTCTCACCAGCGATCGCATACGTAGGTAGAGCTGGCTCCCGAAGCGTTTTCATCGCATCACATGCCCCATAGATGGCGTTTGTTCCCGTCTCTGGAACGCTTGCGTGAGTCGGGTCACCGGCCACAGACACCGTACTGGCGCGCCGACCCTTGTGCGCGACGACGACATCGAGGGCTCCTGGCGTTGCGTAGCCGGCCGATCCCTCGCCGACAATGGCGAATTCCGGTATAAAGCCTTGATCAATCGCGTACCGTGCTCCAACGCCGCCGGCTTCCTCCCCGACGAAACTCGCGAAGACGAGCTCCGTCTTCGGCGCCGCATCGCGGAAGGCGACCAGCCCGGCAGCCACGGCGCCGAGCATGTCCGCTGTCCCCCGACCATAGAGACGTCCGTCTCGTTTCTCGACGCGGTAGCTTCCGTCGTCGGCCTGTTGCTCCGGCGCCGGCGGAACCACATCGTGGTGTCCAACGAAGGCGATGGTCGGGCCGCCGCGTCCACGGCGGGCAATGACGTTCCCGCCACCGGGGGCATCGTCACGACGGACCGTCGCATCGGTGTGTGCTTGAAGCCAGCGTTCGATCCGATCTCCTGTCGCCGTCTCGTCTTCGTGACTCGGGATGGCGACAAGCTCGCGAAGCAGCGCGTGTACCTCCTCGATGGTGTCGCTCATACGATGTCGCCTCGGTGCAACGGCGTGTTCCGGTCACGTCGATTCATAGTGGTCATTCGGTGCCGACCGGAAAAAGTCCCCCCGGCGTGTCCGCTGGTGCGGTACGCTCAAGTACATTCTGTCAGCATATCCGGTATGGCATCAGACGTGACGGCTCCGTCCGGTTACACCCTGCGAGATGCGGTCCGGGCGGACAGCAAGGGGATGGCAACCGTCTACGACGGCGCCTACCCCGACGACAGTGGCTACCCATTACAGACGACTGACGCCGTCGAGCACAAGGTCTTCGACGATGACCAGATACGATCGTTCGTGATCGAGGCCGACGACGGTGATATCGCCGCCACCGCCTCGATCAAGTACGACTCCGTTTATTCCGGCAATGCCGAAATCTGTCGACTCGCGGTCTCACCCGATCATCAGGGCCATGGTCTCGCCCGGACACTTCTTGAACACCGACTCGCGGTACTTGAGGACGATCCGGCTGTTGATGTTGTCTTCTCGGCGGCAGTGACCAGTCATCCCTACTCACAGCACAACCTCGCCGAGCGAGGGTTTGTCCCGGCGGCGTTTCTCAAGCGCATCCAGTCGGGATACTTCTCGGAGTATCGCGAGAGTCAGGCAATCGTGGTTCATCCCGATTGGACGGCCGACGCAGACCGGACTGTGTACGTCCCCGAGCGGTTCCGGCCGGCCATCGAGACGATCCTCGATACGCTCTTTGATGATCGCTTCGGCCGCGATATCGACGGCTTTGATATCGATGTCGAACGCGTTGACGATCCGGCTGTCGCCCGCTCGACGGAGGCCTCGAAGATGGGTCAGTGGGTCGATACGGTTGACGATCTTGCAGCGGCGGTTGACCATCCAGGTCCTGAGTTGCTTGCCGCTGTCGACGCGAACACCCTGGACTCACGCGCGTTCTACGAGCGCATTTTCGAGTACGGGCTCACGCCCGCGGGATTTGTCCCCGACTGGCTGGCCACCAACGGCGAGTCCCGCGATGCCTTTATTTTCCAGTACCGCACGGAGGATGAGCGTGTCCCGGTCGAAGCTATCGATGAGTTGGTAACGCTGCTTGACGCCTTAGACATCACCTACCAGGTCACCGGCGGTGACGAGTATACCGAACTCGAACTATAAACCGCTTACAGGGCGGTTACCCACCGGGCTCAGGTAGTGTAGGGTGTGTCTGCTCCGAAGGAGTACAGCGTCCGGCAGTACGGCTCAATACTGTCGAGCAACAGCCGTTCGAACTGTTCGTGTGACCCGTATGCTTCCGGACCGAATGCCACGCCCGGAATCCCTTCACTAGCGAAGTGCCGCAGGTCACTGGCGTGGGGTTTGTTCGCGAACTCGACTTGGGGACCGATCGCTTCTCTTGCGTGTCGCTTGAGCCCCTGTACGTGCGGATCGGTCGGATCGGTGTCAACAGGGTTCCCCTCGCCGGTGCTTTTGACCTCAATCGAGGGGATATTCCGCAGTTCAAGCAGGATGTCATCGCGCGTGCTCTGGTCGGGGAACCGGATATCCAACTCGACGGTCGCGACGTCCGGCACCTGGTTGATGACCTCCCCGCCGGAGATCGTCCCGAAGTTGACGGTGGGCCGCCAGTCACCATCGTAACCATCGAAGACGGACCGGATCGCCGGATAGGCGCCCATGAGCTTCTCAATGGCGTTCTCGCCGTTTTCTGGTGTCGCGGCGTGGGCGGCCTGTCCGGTCGCAGTAATCTCTAGGTGAATGATCCCCTTTTGTTTGATAATGATGTCCATCTCGCCGGCCAGATTGTTCGGCTCCCCGGTAATGCAAAATCCTGGTCGGTACCCCTCCTGCAGGAGGTGTCGCGCGCCGTGAAGTCCGCCGCGCTCCTCGTCACCGACAATCATCAATCCGACCGACGGCGGCGGGTCCAGCCGAGCGAGATCGGTAAACACGTGCACCATCGCGGCGACGCCGCCTTTCATATCGGCGGAGCCGCGGCCGTAGAGCTCATTATCCTCAATACGCGATGCGAACATCTGCTCCGGTGCCGGTACAACGTCGATGTGGCCATGAAAGAGCACGTCCGGTGCCCGCGTGCCGTCTAGACTTGCGACCAATGACGGAACCCCGTCTGACCGGTGACGCGAGTAGGTAATTCCGGCATCGTCCAGTATACCGGCGATGTGGTCCATGCAGGCGTCGATCTCCTCTGGCCGATCCTCGGTCGAGCGGTACTCGATGAGTTCCGAGGTGAGCTCGACAACACGATCTCGATACGGCTCCGGCTCCATCGGCGGCGAGTTACACCGGCCGTGGCTTGTATCTGTTCTTCATCATTGATGTGCCGCCATTCACTCAATGAGTTTGGCGACCCGTTCGACGACCGCCGATGGGGTCGCCTCGGTGTACGCGCCGGCGTCTCGGAGCGCGGTGATCTTGCTGTTGGCCGTCCCGGCTCCCTCGCCGGTGATGATCGCCCCGGCGTGTCCCATGCGCGTGCCGGTCGGAGCAGTTCGACCGGCAACGAACCCGACGACCGGGGTGTCCATGGTGGCGATGTACTCCGCGGCGGTTTCCTCGGCGGCCCCGCCGATCTCCCCGCAGAGGACGACTACATCGGTCTCTGGATCGGCCTCGAACGCAGGGAGAGCCTCCCGGAAGGATGTTCCAACGATTGGATCACCCCCGATCCCGAGTGCGGTTGACTGCCCGATCCCCCGACGAGTGAGGTCGTCGATAATCTGGTAGGTGAGCGTCCCCGACCGAGAGATGAGTCCGACCGGTCCCGGGCGCGTAATCGTCGTCGGGACGATCCCCAACAGCGCTTGATCGGGGGCGATGATTCCTGGTGAGTTCGGTCCAATGAGCCGCGTGTTGGTCTCCCCAAGCCGCCGGCGAACGGTGGCCATATCCTGCATCGGAATCCCTTCAGAGACGACAACAACGAGCTCAAGCGTCGCGTCGATGGCCTCCATGATCGCGTCTGTGGCAACCGCCGGTGGCACGAAGATCACCGACGCGTCGACGGTGTGATGTTGCACCGCCTCCTGTATGGTCTCGTAGACCGGGACACCATGGACGCGTTCGTCTCCCTTTCCGGGAACAACCCCGGCGACGACCTTTGTCCCGGCCGCCTGCATCCGTTCGGTGTGGAATCGACCGTGCTCCCCTGTGATCCCCTGGATAAGCACCCGGGTGGTATCGTCGATAAAGACACTCATGGGTGCTCTCTAGCCAGGTCGACGGCCCGACGGACGGCGGCGTCTAGATCGGTTTCAACGGTGATTCGGTCATCATTTAACGTGTTAAGGCCCGCTTGCTGGTTCGTCCCGGCAAGACGAACAACCAACGGTGCTGGGAGTGTTTCGTGTGTTGCAACAACCGCGTTGAGTCCCGCTGCCACCTCATCACACCGGGTGATCCCGCCAAAGATGGTGAACAACACGACATCGACGTTTGGGTCCTCAAAAACGAGTGACAACGCGTTGCCGATCCGGTCAGCGTCGGCTCCCCCACCGACATCGAGAAAGTTTGCCGGTGTTCCCCCAACGTGATCGATGAGATCTAACGTCGCCATCACCAGTCCGGCGCCATTACCAATGACGCCGATTGACCCATCTAGTCTGACGTACTCAAGATCGTACTCGGCCGCCTTTCGCTCAAGTGGGTCCGCTGGCACGTCGGTCTCGGCATCGAGTTGTGGCTGTCGAAACAACGCATCATCGTCAATGTTGAACACGGCATCAAGCGCGACCAGCCCCGATCCGGTGATAACAAGCGGATTGATCTCGATTTCGGTCCCATCGTACGCCGTCCAGAGGTTGTACAGCTGCATGGCTACCCGCGTCAGCGGTTGGGCATCAACGGCGTCGATTCCGGCTTCGGTGACCGCCTGTCTCACCTGGTAGGGATACAGGCCGTAGACGGGATCGATCGGAACCCGTGTCATCGCTCCCTCCGTAGCTGCCGTCTCAACGTCGATGCCCCCACTCGCCGAGAGCATCAATACTGGCTGTCCCGCCGCCCGGTCCATCGTTATCCCGAGATACAACTCATCGTTACCGTCGATCGTCTCCTCAACGAGAACGCTCTCGACCGGGAGTCCACGGACGGTGCTGTCGAGCATCTCGCCGACAACAGCCCGGGTCTCGGCGTCGGAGGTCGCCGTCTTGACGCCGCCGGCTTTCATCCGTCCACTTGTCCGAACCTGTGCCTTGATGTAAACCGGATACCCGATCCCGTGTGCGGCTTGAACGGCCTCAGCAACCGTTCCAACGTGCCAGGATGCCGGCGTCGTAATGTCGGCCTCGTCGAACAGCGATTTTGCTTGATACTCGAGGAGCTTCATCCCGCTGTGGTACAGTATGTCTACCAAGGGCGTAAGAACCTTCGGCCACTGGACCAAGCGGTATTTACGCGTCTGTCCCCTTGTGTCTCGTATTGTGGCAGTACACGTCGTGCCGGACACGAGCGTGATCGTGGACGGCCGTGTCTCCGAGCGGATCGACTCGGGGGAGTTTGCCGACGCGACGGTTTCGGTCCCCGAGGCGGTTGTCGCCGAGCTCGAAGCGCAGGCCAACGATGGTCGCGAGAGCGGGTGGAACGGCATTGAGGAACTCCAGCGGCTGGCCGATCTGGCCACCACCGGTGCCATCACTCTTGAGTACGTGGGTGATCGTCCGGATGTTGATACCCGTGATGCGGCGAGTGAGGGCGAGATCGATGCCTTCATTCGGTCGCTTGCGGCTGATCTGGGGGCGACGTTCTTCACAAGCGATGTTGTCCAGGCCGAGATTGCCCGCGGCAAGGGCCTCGATGTCGAGTACGTCTCCCCGCGCGTCGAGACAGTCGATCGGCTCAGTATTGAGGAGTACTTCGACGATCAGACGATGAGTGTCCACCTCCGATCGGACGCGGTGCCCAAGGCCAAACGCGGTGCCGTCGGTGAGATGTCCTTCGAACGGATCGGTGATACTCCGCAGTCGGCCGACGAACTCCGCGAACTTATCCAGGAGATCAAAAACGCCGCCCGACAGTCAGACGCCGGGTTTGTTGAACTCTCCGAGCCGGGGATGACCATTGTCCAGTTCCGGGATTATCGTATCGCCCTCGCGGAACCGCCGTTTGCTGACGGCTTCGAGATCACGGCGGTCCGACCCATCGTCCAGACCGCAATGGAGGAGTACGACCACGCCGAGGAACTCAAAGAGCGGCTGGTCGCCCAGCAGCGTGGCGTGCTTATTTCCGGGTCACCCGGGGCTGGCAAGTCCACCTTCGCCCAGGCGGTCGCCGAGTTCCTGGCCGACAGCGACTACGCTGTCAAGACCATGGAGAAACCGCGTGACCTCCAGGTTGATCCCGAGATCACCCAGTACACCGAACTTGGCGGGTCCATGGCTCGGACGGCCGACGCGCTGTTGATGGTCCGCCCGGATTACACCATCTATGATGAAGTCCGCAAAACCGACGACTTTGAGGTCTTCGCGGACATGCGGATGGCGGGCGTTGGCATGATCGGCGTCGTCCACGCGACGCGAGCCATCGATGCCCTCCAGCGGCTGGTCGGTCGCGTCGAACTCGGGATGATCCCGCAGATCGTCGACACGGTCGTCTACATCGAGGCCGGCGAGATCGAGACCGTCTACGATGTCGTCACGGAGGTCAAAGTTCCCCACGGACTGACCGAGGAAGACCTCGCTCGCCCGGTTATCGTCGTCCGAGACTTTGTGACTCAGGAACCGGCCTACGAGATCTACACCTTCAATCGGCAGGTCGTCACCGTCCCGATCGGTGAAGGCGAGGAGGAAGCACGTGGCGTCGAACGCATTGCCCGCCAGGAGATCGAACGGGAGATTCGGTCGGTGGCCAACGGCCACGTTGAGGTCGAACTGCAGGGCCCGAACACGGCAACGGTCTACGTTGACGAGAACGACATCTCGACGGTCATCGGCAAGGGTGGCGGCCGCATCCAGGATATTGAGAACCGTCTGGGGATCGACATCGACGTCCGCACCCACGCCGAGCGCCCCGACTCGGGTGGGACGACGACACAGAGCCACTCTGGCGGACAGATCGTCGAACCGGAGGTCACCTCACGCCACATTATCCTTCCCGCCAGTGGCTATGCCGGTGAAACCGTCGAAGTCCGCGCTGGCGACGAATACATCTGTACGGCCACGGTTTCCCGCGGCGGCGAGGTGCAGGTCTCACGAGGCAGCGCGATTGCAGACGATCTTGAAGCGGCAATCGACCGCAGTCAGCCGATCACCATCCAGCAATCATAGCGTCGCTCGCTGTAGACGACGCGTGCGGTTGACGATATCGAAGCGGTGAAAACGAACTATTCTGCGAACGCGCCTGCGTCGGAACTTTGATCGGTTTCAGTGGGTGCTTCCTCGGTGAGTTGATAGAGGTTCTGCCGCGCGTCGGCAAAGTAGACGTCCTCATCAACGATCCCGATGTTCTCGAGTCGTTCGAGTGCATACCGAACTGTCCGGGCGGAGAGCATCGACTCCTGCACAATCTGCTTTTGCGTCAGTGGACCGTCGTATTCGAGCACCTTGTACACGAGCTTCGCACTCGGCGGGAGATCCGCCAGCCCTTCCTCATCGGACCCAGACATTTACTCTATCAACAATCTCCTCCCGTATAAAGGTTGATACCGCATCCCGTGCGCTATAGCCGCGCTGGTCACGGAAACGAACGTCTTTTGAACGGTGGTGTGGGAGGCTCTGTATGGCGATGGACGAGGACCGGCGACAGCATATCCGCGCCATCGTGATCACCTCCGGGTCGACACTCGCTGGCGTGGTTGCGGCGTTCGTCTCCTCCGTTATGACTGCGGGACTCGCACCGGCGGAGGCGGCGACGAACACCAGCGCGTTGTTTGTGGTGCTCGCGGTTGTCGCCCTCCAGCTCCCCATCTATCAGTACTTTTTCGAGGACTTCGGCGAGGGGCGTGACCTGCTGTATGTCGCCGTGATGACCTTCTGCCTGTGGTTTATCAGTTGGAGCATTCTACTGGCAACACAGGCCGGTATCGCATGAGCGAAGATAGTATCGCAGTCGTCAACCTCGAACAGTGTCAGCCGGACCGGTGTAACTACGAGTGTATCAACTACTGTCCGCCGAACCGGACCGGTAAGGAGTGTATCGTACGCCGTGGTGAAGAGACCGAAGAGGGCGATCCCGAACAGGTGGAGATCAGCGAGGAAATCTGCCTCGGAGAGTCCTGTGGCATCTGCGTCGAGAAATGTCCCTTTGACGCGATCCAAATTGTCAACCTTCCTGCCGAACTTGAGGAGAAGCCTGCCCACCAGTACGGACTCAACGCCTTTCGTCTGTATGGTCTGCCCGTCCCGAATGAAGGACAGGTCACCGGGATTCTCGGTCCCAACGGGATCGGGAAGACGACGGCCGTCCAGATCCTTGCCGACGAAATTGTTCCGAATCTCGGCGACTACGAGGAGGCGGCCACGTGGGAGCGTGCGATTGACGCCTACAGCGGTACCGAACTTCAGGAGTATTTTACCGACCTCACCGCCGGGTCCGTTACCGTTGCCCGCAAGCCGCAGTACGTCGACCGTATTCCCGATCAGGTCGCCGGCACGACCCGCGATCTCCTTGCAGGCACAGACGAGCGTGGCGCCCTTGATGCGCTGATCGATCGTCTCTCGCTTGACGCTGTTCTTGACCAGCCAATCGACGCCCTTTCTGGTGGCGAACTCCAGCGCGTAACGATCGCAGCGACGCTTGCTCGCGACGCCGAGTTCTATTTCCTTGACGAGATCACGCCGTACCTTGACATCAGCCAGCGCATTGCCGCCGCTCGGGCGATCCGCGACCTCGCCGCAGACAGTGACCGGTCGGTGCTCGTCGTTGAACACGACCTCGCCGTGTTGGATCTTCTCGCCGATACGCTCCACATCGGGTACGGTGAGCCCAACGCCTTCGGTGTCATCACCGACCCCAAGTCCGTCCGCAACGGTATCAACGAGTATCTTGCGGGCTTCCTTGACAATGAGAACCTCCGGATCCGCCCAGAGGCAATCGAGTTCGAGGAACATGCCCCGCAGCGTGTCACGGTCGGCGACCCGCTGATCGAATACCCCGCACTCGAACACCAATACGGCGACGACGGGTTCTCGCTGACCGTTGAAGACGGAACGATCTACGAGAACGAAGTCCTGGGAATTGTCGGGCCGAACGGCATCGGAAAGTCAACCTTTGCGAAGTTGCTGGCCGGTGACCTCACGCCCGATGTCGGCGAGATCGACTCGACCCTTGAGATCTCGTATAAGCCACAGTATATCGAGGCAGATCAGGAACTCCGCGTCGACACCTTCCTCTCGGGAATCACCGACGACTTCGGGAGTTCCTACTGGACCACCGAAATTGGATCGCCCCTTCAACTCGATCCGATCATGGAACAGCGACTCACCGATCTATCCGGAGGCGAACGCCAGCGGGTTGCCATCGCGGCCTGTCTCTCCCAAGATGCCGATCTGTACCTCTTCGATGAGCCCTCAGCTCACCTTGACGTCGAACAACGCGTCCAGGCGACCGATGCTATCCGTCGGTATGCCGAGTCACGCGATGCGACGGTCCTCGTTATTGATCACGACATCTACCTCATTGATCTGCTCTCGGACCGGTTGCTGGTCTTCGATGGTGAGCCGGCCGTCGCTGGTCACGCCGGCCAGCCACAGGGCATGCGTGAGGGCATGAACGACTTTCTGTCGAATCTTGAGATCACCTTCCGGCGCGATGAGCGGGCTGGCCGACCGCGGATCAACAAGCCCGGAAGTCAGCTTGATCGCGAACAGAAACGGGCAGGCGAATACTACTACGCTCCGACCGGCGAGTAGGACTACTTGATCTTTCGCGAACAGGAGCCACACAGCGCTGGATCCTTTTGATCAATCTCCCGGACGGTTGGCGAGAAGTTCATTACACACCGGTTGTTGTCACAGTGCTCAAGTCCGAGGGTGTGGCCGATCTCGTGGACAACCTCCTTGCGGATCCGCGTATCAAAGACCGCCTCCTGATCTCGGTTGACAAAGCCGCCGTCGGCGGAAGTGTGCAACCGGTGTGTCGAGATCACGCTCCCCCCACCATCGAGGTACGCCAGCCCAAACACGTAGTTCCGGCGCCGGTAATAGAGATCCTTCGGCGTAATCGCGATGTTCTTCTCCCCCCGTCCGAAGCGTGTCGCCAACTCGATGAACTCTTCTGCACGGTACTGATCGCGCCCCTCGTCATAGGCGTGCTCCGGAATCGACTGCTCGGTGCTGACGCGCACCTCGCACTCGTAGATCGACTGAAGAGCTTCTGAGGCGACCCGCTTGACCCGCGGCGGAACATCGCCGACCGGCACAATGTCGACCAGCATTCGACAGTGGCTTATTCTGGGCTGACTATAAACATCCCGGCGTGCCTCGATCTCGCCGCGTTGCCCTGGCTGATCGCCTCGCGGAGTACGACACCCTCGTTGAGGTCGGTGTTGGCCAACGGTGGGATGTTGCCCGCACTCTCGCCAACCGTGGCTGTACCGTCACCGCGACTGATATCGTTGATCGCACTCCGCCGGCGTCCGTTACGTTTGTCCGCGACGACATTACCGCTCCTGATCGGTCAGTCTACGCTGACGCCGACGTGATCTACGCCCTTCGGTCCCCGCCCGAACTCCATCGGTCGCTGGTGCGCCTCGGCCGGTCAGTCGATGCGGCCGTTCGGTTCACCACACTTGGTACCGATCCGCCGGCCGTCCCGGTCGATCCGGTCGCACTGCCAGGCACGACGCTGTACGTTCCGGCAGGCCCATGACTATCGGCGGATAATGCCTGGCCATGTCTCAGCCACAACTGGCCGTCGACACAGTTGTTCTTGATGTCGACGGCGTCCTCGTTGACGTTGCTGACTCCTACCGTCGAGCGATCCGCGAGACGCTTCAGGCGGTCTACGGCGAGACCGTCTCACAGCAGGCGATTCAACGCTTCAAGAACGCCGGTGGGTTCAACAACGACTGGAAACTCACTGACGCCGCAGCACTCTATCTTCTTGCGGTCCGCGAGGGATACGGGGCCGACCTTGCGACCTACACCGACGCCATCGCCGACCGCGGCGGTGGTCTGGCTGCCGCCCGTGCTGTCGTTTCTGATGCCTTGTCGCCGTCGGCACTCACGGCTGTCGAGACGCAGTGGGACCCGGAGCAACACCGGTCGGTCTTTCAGCAACTCTACTTGGGTGCTGACCTCTATCGCGACCTTGAGGATGCCGAACCGGACGCCGATACCCCGGGATACATTCACGGCGAACCCGTGTTGATCGCCGCCGAGACTATTGCGGATCTCACCGACCGGTTTGCCGTTGGCGTGTTCACCGGCCGTCCGGCGCCGGAGGCCGCCATTGCCCTCGATCGGGTCGGGCTGTCGTTGCCGGACTCGCATCGGATCACGATGGATGACTGGGAAAGCGAAAAGCCCGATCCGTCCGGACTCATACAGCTTGCCAACCGCCTCGATGGCCAATCAATCGCCTTCGTTGGTGACACACTTGATGATGTCCGGACGGCCCGACGGGCCGATGAGGCTGATCCCCAGCGACAGTTCTATGGGATTGGTGTATTGACCGGTGGTCTCTCGGGTGCCGAGGGCCGGGCCGCTTTCGAGGCGGTCGGGGCCGACGCCGTCATCGATACCGTCGATGCGCTCCCCGACCGCCTTGTGACCGACACGCCGACCTGAGGGCCTTCCCGCCGATGACACAATCCTTTTCGCCGACTCGGCCGACCGTCTGATATGCACGTTGCACTTCTGGGCGGAACGGGTGATCTCGGTGAAGGACTCGCGCTCCGGTGGGGCGCCGATACTGATTACCATATCACGATTGGCTCGCGTGACGCCGAACGGGCCGAGAATGCGGCCGACGCGTACGCGTCGACACTCGCCGACCACGGTCACGACCGGTCGCTCGCCGCGGCGACCAACCGCGAAGCCGTTGAGTCGGCCGATGTTGTCGTTCTTGCTGTTCCGCCGTATCATGTCGCAGATACCGTTGAGGCGGTTGCCGACGCACTCCCGGCGGACGCCATTGTCGTCTCACCTGCGGTCGGTATGCAGTCCGATGAGGCCGGCCTTCACTACCACCGACCGGGTGCGGGCAGCGTCACCGCTGTCGCTGCCGATGCGACGCCCGATTCCAATCCCGTTGTCGGCGCGTTCCATAGTCTCCCGGCGCACAAACTGGCCGCTCTTGAAGTGGCGCTCTCACTTGACACGCTCCTGATTGGAGACGACAACAAGGCGAAGGCGACAATTGAGGAACTCGCGACGGCGATTGACGGTGTTCGGGCACTTGACGCCGGTCCGCTCGCAAACGCTGCCGAGGTTGAGTCCATGACGCCGCTGATGATCAATCTCGCCCGATACAACGAGGGACTTCACGACCTTGGCGTGACATTCGAGTAGTGACTATTCGGTGACTTCCTCACGAAGCGTCCCCAACTCGACCACGCGCTGGGCGTGAGCGTTGTGCTGGTGAATCGACTCGTCGTTGCTCTGTTTCATCGTCACAACGGTGCCATCGTCGAGTTCCGGGAACGTCTCGACGACCCCCTCGGCCATCGCCCGGACACAGTCCTCGACGAACCGGCCGTTCTCGTGAGCGGTCTGTGTCATGTAGTCCTCATCCGGCCGTTTCGCGTAGTTATAGATCCGCGCGCTCATTGCGTCCCGGGCGATTCCGGCGAGCGTCTGTAAGTCAATCTCATGGTCGCCGTCGGTCTCAAGCGTTAGTGTGGCGTGCCCGCGCTGTGAGTGCCCTGGCTGGGGGGATTCCTCAAGAAATGCCTCTGCGGTTTCCTCATCGACTCCCAGCTCTAGGAGCGTCTCACGGGCACTGGCGGCGGACATCCCCTGTGAACACGGACAGACTGTCATCCCGGTGACTTTGACCCCAATCTCGGTGCGCGTGCCGGTCTCGGTTGCGGTCGCCGATGCCAGGATATCGAAGGAGTACTGCGTCCGGCGGTCAGTCACCGGTGTCCGCTCGTGCATCACGTACTCGGCCTCCATGCTCACTGTCGCGGTCGTGGTGTACTCGTGTTTGTCCAACAACCGCTCGGCGGCGTCGATACAGACATCTTCGACCCGGTAGGCGTCGTCCTCAACGGCCTCCTCAAGTGTCTCGTCGACCACCTCTAGGTTCCGGCTCATATCCGCGCCCTTTCGCCAGGACGGCAGGTCGACCACCGCGTCGAACTCTGCCATCAGTACGATCGGGCGTTTTTCTTCGCGAGCAATCTCAACGAGCTTTTCGACGCCGGTCACGCCAACCTGCCCTAGTCCAACCGTCACGTCGGGACGCGTCGCCTGCACGTCTGGGAGTTGTTCTGCCATTGCACACACCAGATGCGAGTCGGGATTAGGCCTTACGGAACCGTTTTGCCCGCTGTGCCGGCAGCTCAGGACAGTTTTTCGAGTGCCTCGAAGAAGTCAACTCCCGGACCAGCGATCCGCGCTGGCGTTCTGGCCTGTTCGATTGTGACTGTCGTTGGAAGTGAAATCTCCTGACGGTCGCGGCCGTCAACAACGAGGTGTCCGGTGGGAGTGGCCGCCTCGGTCGTTGAGTTGGCGGTGATTGTGACCGTCGCGTCAGCATCAACGACGAGCGGCCGAGTGCCGGTCTGTGGACACATAACCGTCACGACGGTCGCGCCGACACGCGGGTGGACCAGCGGTCCATCCTCGCTGAGGTTGTACGCAGTCGACCCCGTCGGTGTTGCTACCAGTACCCCATCGGCGCGTTCTGTGGCGTAGTGGGTTCCGTTGACTTCGAGATCGAAGGTAACATTTGCGCTGGCCCCACGTCGTCGTGCTTGTACGACCACCTCGTTGACTGCCACCGGTAGCGCATCCGTGTCTGTGCCCCTGACTTTGAGTGTCGGGAGATCATGGACTGTGAGCTCTCCTCGCTGGTAGCGCTCAATAGCGTTGGTGACCGCCTCGGTCGCGTCTGCCGGATCAACCGCCGTCAGAAAGCCGACCTCGCCGAGGTTGATCCCAAGAATCGGTGTTGCGCCGACTGTCCGCGCCGTATATAAGAACGTGCCGTCCCCACCAACGCTAACGGCCAGATCGCACGCCGCGAGCTCGTCCGTCGACGCTCCCGTGTCGACCCCCAGAGCTGTTGCCGTCGTGGTGTCGATACGGACGTCGACATCGGAACGCGGTGTCAGTACCTCAAGTAGCGTCTCAACGACCGCTTCGGCCTGGGCGTTCGTCCGCTGACCGATGATCCCGACCGCAGTAGTCACATCTGGGGTATTCACCCCCGATGGTATAGTCCTACTGCCACACCCGGGCTGGCAACAACGTTACTTTACTCGCCGAACGAGATGCCGCCATGGCACCGTCGATGGGCGGGCGTTTCACCTCTCCTCCCCCGAGTCGCGTCGGCTCTGCCAGCCGCATGGAGGGGCAGGCATGAGCGAGGACGAAGACTGGTTTGAGCGCGCGCTTCGCGAATCCGATGTGGACGACCCTGACCAGTCGGAGGACGCAACGGAGTCAACATCTCCTGCGCCCGAGGAGCCCACCGACGAGGAAGGTCTCTTTGAGGAGGACTTTGCGGCAGCCTTCCAGGGGGCTGATGCTCCTGGTGAGTCCAGTCCTGCCTTCCCCGATGACGAGGGCCAGGAGCCCGACACCTTCGGCGATGAGGCTCCCGATTCCGACATCCCTCGGATTGACCTCGGGATCGACGGACTTGATAACATGATCGAGGGGGGTGTCCCCGAACGATCGTTGATGGTCACGATCGGTCCACCGGGCAGCGGTAAAACCACCTTCGGGATGCAGTTTCTCGATGCTGGACTCCGGCAGGGCCAACCGGGAGTGTTCATCACGCTTGAGGAGAACACTGATCGAGTGATCCGGAGCGCGACCGAGAAGGGCATGCCCTATGATGAGTACACCGAGACAGGGCAACTGGCCGTTGTTGATCTCGACGCCATTGACATGGCCAACAGCCTCCGAAGCATCCAGACCGAACTCGTCGACCTGATTGAGGACTTCGGCGCGACCCGGTTGGTGCTTGATTCGGTTTCGCTGCTTGAGATGATGTTCGAGGACCGGGCGGCTCGCCGCAACGAGATCTACTCGTTTACCAAACTCCTCAAGCAGGCGGGCGTGACAACCATGCTGACCAGCGAGGTCAGCGACGACAATCCCTACGTGTCCCGTCACGGTATCGTTGAGTACCTCACCGACGCGGTGTTTTTCTTGCAGTATATCCGCCCCGAGGACTTCCAGGAGACGCGGATGGCCGTTGAGATCCAGAAGATTCGCGACGCGAATCACTCTCGCGAGAAAAAGCCCTATGAGATCAGTGACGCCGGCCTCTCGGTTTACGAACAGGCGACGATCTTCTGATCACCCGTGATTGGTTACACACTTTGGTAGACCGATCAACTCGACCGGCTCCGAGTTGTCCGGTGAGTAGACCACCATCTGCCCCTGCTCCATGTAGGGGACCTTCCCTTCGAGTTCGGCGGGAATGTTCACGCTGTCGATAGCGTCCTCGTCGCCAAGGTTGAGGACGATCGTCGTGTTGAGCTGCTTGAAAACCGCGTCGTGGATATCCTGCGGATCCTGGGTAATCAAAAACAGCCCCAACCGCTCCTTGCGACCCTGCTTGGCGGCGTCGGTAAATTTGCCGATGACGCGACGCGCTTGGACCGTTTCGGCGTCGGTCAGATAGTTGTGTGCCTCGTCCATACCGACGATCAGCGGCGTCTCCTTGATCCGGTCGTAGGTCGGATCGCTTGAGAGCTTCTGATCGACCAACAACGACGCCACCGCGAGGACGACCGTCTCGGCCGCCCGGGTATTGCTGATGTGGTAGGTCGGAATGACTGACAGCCGCCCCGGTGACACGACCTTCCGGACCTGCTCGGTGATCGGCACCGCATCCTGATCGAAAATGCTCCCGAAGCCGCGGATCCGCCGTCCGACCGCCTCGAAGGTCTTCTCGTGGATGCGTCCGGTCTCATCGAGCTCTTCTTTGAGTGCCGGGTCCTCCATGAACGAAATGAACTGCTCGTAGGTCCCCTCGTTGCCGTACTGATCGAAAAACCGGCCGAGCAGCTCTCGAAGGGCCTGGTACTGCTTGTCGTTAAGTCCACTACCGGCGACGAGCCACTGGTTGTCCTGTACCATCGAGAAGGGGACGGTGAACTCGATCTGCTCGGCGCGGTGTTCCCCCCCATTGTAACTCGCTCCGGCGATTTTCGGGACAAAGGCGATCGTGTCGTCGTGGCCGCCATGGGCGATGTCCGCCCGCTCCCAGGTCCGCCGGTCTGCGTCGGTGACTGCTGGGTTGTCATCGTGCATCTGGGCGTACTCGTCCTGTGGATCGAACTGGACAATCGCCGGTCGTCGATCGCGTCCGTCCGGGAGCGCGTAGGTGTGTTCCTCCGCGAGGATCTGCCGCAGGACGTTCTTCGCGGCGTGGGTCTTTCCCGACCCAGTCCCACCAGCGACGAGCGTATGGCGAAACACCAGTGGATCGCCTGTAGCGTAGGTATCCTTGAGGCGATAGTCGATCCGCGGCGGCTCGGCTGCCGTCGTCACCGGCTGGCCACCAACGGCGAGATGCCCGAGAAATACCCCCGACTCGGGGATCTTCAGGCCGGTTTTGATCTCGGTATCGTCGGTCGCCGCCCGTACCGCTGTCTTTGGCTTCGGCACGCGGTCGGTCATCCGACGTTTGAGTTCCCCATCCTCGGCGTACAGGACGGCGACGGGGCTCAACTCGGCGATAAACTTGTAATCGGCCTCCTCGATGCCGTCCTCACGCATTGCCCGCCGAGCCTGGAGTTCGGTGGCGTCGTCGCTGTGGAACTCCTGGGCGTACTCAAGCGCGCCGATGCGACAGAACAGCCGCTCGCCATCCGGATAGGGAACGAGTAGGTACGATCCAACACGAATTGACGATCGATTCTCGGCAGTGATGTACGCTCTGAGCGTGGTGTCATCACCGGTCTCATCAATTCGGAGCCCCTCGGCAACCGAGAGAATACCGATTCCCGTCTCTTCGCCGTCCGGCGCTGTCGGTGTCTCCTCGAAGGCTATCCCGCTATCGTCTGATGCTTCCTCGATATCGAGATCAACGTCGGTAACCGACTCACCGGTGTCCCCGTCGTCGGTGATCTCGGTAAAATCATCGAGCGGCATACGGCTAGCTATCCGGGGCGGGGAATAGCCTTTTCCCCGCTCACTCGACGAACGAGAGGTCGATCCGCGTGACCCGGACCGTCCCGGTTCCCGAGGTACACCGGAGCCGTCCGTCCTCGTAATTCCAGGCGCTTTCGTCCTCAAGCCGGTCAAAGTACGACTCCCAGCCATCCGCGTAAGTCCCATTGGCGGTGATCGTCACGTCCTCATCGTCGATCAGGTGTGTCTCAACGGACTGGCGTTCGGCGATGATTCGCACCGAGCCCGCACTGACAGCCGGTTGAGACGGACCAGTTATTTCCACCACCGAGACGATCACTCGATCGTTGGTACACCGCATTGTTGGTTCGCGCCGAAGAACGCTGTTGGAGCCATCCTGTCTGAGCACCGCACCGCCGTGGTAGGCGATTTCCGTCGATTGCCCGGCTCCGTAGACAAGCGCACCATCGATGATAAGCGGTGTCGTGTTGTTGCTGCTTACAATCAACTCGGTCCCCGACTGTACGCCGAGCGTCCGCCCGCCAAGTGCGATGTCCATCGATCGGGTTGGACTATCGCCGCGCTGGATACTGTCGAGACCGACCGCCACCGCCTGCAGTGCGGTCGTGGCACTCTCGGTCTGTTGGTTTGTCCGGAGATCATCGATCGCTGGCACGCCGAAAACGTAGACGACGCCAATCCCAGTGACAATAATTGAAAAGAGCAACACGAAGCCCAGTGCCTCGCTGACCCCCCGGCGATCCTCGGTACTACAGATCGGCGTCTTCATGTGTTTGTGATTGTGATCGTGTCATCGTCGGCATCGTAGACAATACCGAGCGTGTCGCTTTGTGCGGCTCCGGGCTCGACCGTTATGCCGTCGGGAACACTCACCGGCACCTCCGCCGTCACCGGCTGAGTCCCGGTTCGAAAGCGCAGACACCCATCGTGGTCAGTCCCTCCGAAACAGGACGCGTCATCGGTCGTCAACTCAACCCGGTACGAACCGCTCACTGCGTCGGCATACCGCGGCCGCACCCGGATCGTTCCGGTCGCCTGTTCGGTTGCTGTGATGGTCACCATGTCGGTACTGATCCGATCACCGATCGACCGGAGTTCCCCCTCCGTGGCGGCCCGCTGTTGTTGATCAAGTAGTCCCCCGATTCCGAGTAAGAGTCCTGAAATCAGGAGTGTTGTGATCCCGAGTGTGAGGACGTGAGATACCGCAATCGAGACACCACGGTTGGTCATGGATACACCGGTACCTCCGTTGTGCCCTCCCGGGTCACCACGTCGCTCTCGTAGACGTACGACACGTTGATCGTCCAAGCGACATGATCGCGATCGGGTGAGTTGCTTCCGGTGTAAGCGTCGCTATCGCCCATGTAGACGACTGTGATCGATCCACTTGCGTCCTGTTGGCCCTCAAGGGTGACCTCCTGTGGCTCCGTGGCGCCCGCGAACCGCGCGAATTGACAGTCACCAGGCCACGCGACCCCTCGCGCAAACTCGACATGAACGGTATCGTTGTCGACCCGACACCCATTTACGAGAAATCCGCTAGCATCCTCCTCGATCTGTATCGACTCACTACCAGCATACACCGTCATGTCGCCGCTGAGGTCGGTCAGGGTAAGACTCACCCGGCCGATATCGTCAGTTCGCGACGCATTGAGTATCGTGTCGTTCGTCAGCGGTAGTTTCTCGTTAACCCGGTGGCCTGACGCGACTTCGTTGATACTCTCCACCCGAACGTATGCGCCCGTCCGTTCGGCAACCCGCTGTCGAAACTGTTGGTCGAGCGTATCGTCAACGGTGCCGTAATCAACCTCCTCTCGATCAGCCGCTGCTACCGCTGTCGCAGCGGCACGTTCGAGTTCGGTCACCGTCTGCTCGCTGTTGAGCACGGCCTCGTGGGTGCCCTGTCCACCGGCGGTTTCAGTAAACACGACAACGTTGATAATCGCGGTCAAGCCGAGTAGCGCCAGCGCGATTGCGACGGCCCCGGCGAGCAACAACTGCCCGCGATCGTCGTCGATCACCACGCGATCACCCGTATCTCGACGACGTTGTACACCGGACCGTCGCCGACATCGTCAACCGGATGCTGGCTTGTTTCATTGAGCCGCGGGTGGTCACCATCTGGTGCCCGCAGTCGCATATCGTCGGTTAACACGACCGTTTCAGTTGCAATGACGGCCTCGTCGCTCGGCGATCCATCGTATGTGAGCCACCGACGGTGCTCGACTGACTGCTCATCCTCCCACTGGACGGCGAGGTTGTATCGCAGCCCCTCCTCGGCGGCGATGGCATCAAGGGTTCGGTTGACGCGGGTGAATCGCGCATCCGGCCAGGTTTGATACCCCGACCGTGACGTCCAGTCCCCGGCGAACTGTCCGCTTGCGTTATCGACATAAAGCACCATGTGCGTCAACGCCCCTGTGTCCTCAGCTGCCCCCAGTGCGTCCTCGAACTGACCGCGGAGGTCCGACTGGGTATCCGGGTCAATCGTCCCTGACGCAGTTGGCGTCACGACAACGGCGTTCAACGCGAACAGCACTGCCGTCACCAATACAGTGGTCGCGATCAGCGCCTCAAGCGTGTGGGCCTGTCCGCGGTGATCATTGATTGGCATGTTACCAGACCTCCACCACCAGCCGGCACGCCGGCTCGCAGCTGTTGTCCGTTGTCCGTACGATCCGTGTTCGCGTCGTTGTGTCGCGGTTCGTCGGGACGGGGGCCCCGGCGCTGTGGACGATGCGGTCGTCCTCAATGTGCCTGAGCGTGACGTTCACGTTCGTCGTCGGTCCGAGTCCAGCGGCCGCCTGTAGGCCCGCCTCGTCCTGTGGGGTGTTTTCGAGTTCGGTGCTGTCGAGCGTCTGTGACGTCCCGGCGACCGTGGTCTGCTCAAGGACTGTTGTCGCCACCCGATCGGCCTGTGCCGCCTGACTACCGGTTACGCCGCTATCGTAGGGCACCAACACCGTCGGAACGAGCCCGAAGACGACCGTCACAGCGATCAAAAAGAGACTCATACCAACGGCGAAGTCCTGGGTGGTCTGCCCGCGATTTCTGTCTTCTTGATCGACTGATCGCCCACGCATGATCAAACGAACAGCCAGACTGCAAGGGCGATACTCGAAAGGACGATAACGTACTTGAGTCCGCTGAGCAGCTGGGCGTCACGCATGTACCCAGCGATTAGCCCGGAGAGGACAGCGTGAAGCGTCACCGCGTGGAAAAACAGCAGTGACAGCAACTGCGTGTCGATGTTGCCGACGCCAAAGCCCGCCTCTGCTTCGAGACTTCCGCCCCCGCCGCCGACGAGATTGCCCATCACGCCCAAAAACTGCGACTGCAAAATTGCCATCACCGCCAGCAGCGTCAAAAACGTCATCAGAATGATCACGACCTGCATCCGGGTCCGGGACTTCCGGTCGCGCTCAAGAGCGTCTTGATTCTCACTCGCCCGGGCGGCCGTCTGGAGGACACTCGTGATCTGATCGGAGGCCTCCTGGGCCTTGCTGATGAGTTTGACTGTCCGAGCTAGCCGCGGCAGGTGATAGGTATTGTTGAACTCGACGAGCGCGCCTTCGAGACTCATACCGTAGTTGACCTTTGTGTGCAGGGTGCGAAACTCTCGGGTAAGCGCGCCGCTGCCGGTCGCTGAGACCGTTCGGAATGATTCAAGCAGCGTTTGGCCGGTTTCATTGGCGCTTGCGAGCTTCCGGAGGTTCTCCGAGAGCCCGCTTGTGATCCCCCGACGGGCCCGGACGTTCCACTCATAGAAGACCGCAAGGGGCGTGGCGATGAGATACAGTGGGACATACACGTATAAGAACGTGCCCCAGACCGGTTGGCTCACGAGCCCGTCGCCGCTGAGACTGCTCCACTGGGTCGGGGCGGCACCGGTGACCACAGCGAGTACGACGGCAATCACGGCCAGCGGGACGGTGAGCGCCAGCGTGTAAAGTGGTTGTTCTCGGAAGAACGCCTGTGGCGCAGCGAGAATCTCCCGCGCCCGGTGAAGCCGCTCGCGGCTCTGAATCTGCTCGAAAAGCGGGCCGCTGAACTGTTCGGCCACCCCCGCCGACAGTGGCGTCTCGATTTCGGAATGTCCGGAGTCGACTGAGGGGTGCTCAAGATAGCCGTCGCCCGGATCGTCCTGTTTGACCGTCGAGATCAACACCAGAAACGCCGCGCCGGTCAACGGAATCAATGCGTAGACCGTGCCGTACAACAGCGTTGTCTGCGCCTGTCCGACCATCTGCATCACGACCAGGACGATGATCAACAACAGTGGAAACAGCGAGAGGGTCATGTACATCTCCCCGAACAGCTCAAGCGTTTCGAGTGTCTGCTCTTGTTGTTGCTTGGCCGTCCGCATGTGCGTGTCCTTTTTATCATCGAGAAAGGACTCCATGTCACCCCCACTCGAGATGATTGACAGCATGTCTGTCAGAAACTGCCCGAGCTCATCACTCGGGCTCACAAGCGCCTGATTTCGAATCGCCGTCCGGTAGTCCGTATCGAAGTACTCCGCCTCCTTGCGGATGTTCTGGAACTCAACGGCCACCTCGCCGTAGGTGTCCTCGGCGTTGGCCATCGCCTCGATAATTTCGAGCTGGTTGAGCCCGCCAGCCGACAGTGCGTACATAAACGAAATGGCGTCGGGTAACAACAGGTTGATCTCCCGCTCGCGCTCGCTCGCTTGCAGGTAGGGCCAGGCGACGAACGCACCGAAGCCGACGGCCACGCCGACGGCTCCACTCAGGAGACCGGTTGCCCCAATCAGTGCTGGGATGCGAAGCTGCGTCAGCAGGTCGGCTAGCGCCTGATTCGGAATCGACTGAACCAACAACACGCCAACGTCGATGACGCCAGTCGCAAAGAGGACGTATCCCAGGGCCGTTCCAATCAGCCAGAGGACCACTCCAAGGCCGAGTCCGGCGGCCAGTGCTCGGGCGAGATACCGGTCGATCTCTCGACCGATCCGCGCCTCAAGTAGTTTCGATTCAAGCGTGGCGACAAACTCACTGTCCTCATCGAAGAGTCGCCGATAGACCGGAAGTGTCCAGCGCGTCAGCGCATCGGCTGTCGCCTGTGTCTCGATACTCATGACCCAATGCCACCCTCGGCGGTCGTCACCGACGTGTCTGCGTCATCTGCATCGGTGGCCGACTGCGTCGCCTCAAGTGCGTCAACGAGCGTTGCGGTCGATGTGGTGTCTGTCTCGCGGTACTCCTCGAACAGCGACCGCTCGGCTTCCTCAAGAATACTGCGGGCGAGTTCGGCGTCTGACTCGGTTGGCTCCGGCCGCGGCACTACTGCCTCCTTCTCGGGATCGATCTGGATTTCGACGCTCTCCATTTCCATGAGGTCACTGAGGCTCGCTTCGAGTTGCTCGGTGGCGATAAGCGTCAAAATCGCCTCCGGATCAGTGATGAACGCCTGGATTGTTGCCGCGACCTTCGCGTACTCACTAATCCCTCGATCGACCAGATACGCGAGCACGACGCGGCGCTCGAACAGCTCCTGGTCGAGTCGTTCTTGGCTCCACCCTCGGTCGAACTTGATGTCCTCAAGGGTATCTGACCGTCCCATCCGACGAAACCGATCGGTTTCGGCCTGCCACTGGTAGACCTGTCGGACGTTGATCTGGTCGTCTTCGGCATCGTAGTGGTTGACCTCGGTAAGTTCCTTGACCCGCCTGACCTTCTTGCCACGCACTCGGGTCTGTGTCTGAATCGACACCAGATCAAGCGCCGTGAACATTGTCTTCGAGACGTTGATCGGGTCGGTGGTGAACCGCTTGAGCACCTCGCCGACGGAGTCGGCGTGGAAGGTTGTGTAGGTGGTGTGTCCCGTCGACATGATCTGAAACAGCGTCCGGCCCTCCTCACCGCGGACCTCGCCCATGATGATGTAATCGGGGCGCTGCCGGAGGGCGGCCTCTAGCAGGTCAAACTCGTCGATGTCGCCAACCTCGTCGCCGCTGAACGATGGCCGGGTGACCGACGCCACCCAGTTGCGCTGTGGTAATTCGACCTCGCGGGTGTCCTCGATCGAGACAATCTTTGTATTCGACGGGATGAACAGCGAGACAGCGTTCAGTGTGGTCGTTTTCCCGCTGGCGGTCCCGCCAGCGAAGAGAATCGACTTGTTGTTCTCGATGGCCAGCCAGAGAAAGGCCATCTGTTCGAGCGATATCGTCCGCCAGTTGATCAGGTCGATTGGGGTGAACGGAACATCCTTGAACTGCCGGATGGTGTAGTTTGTCCCGTGGTCCGATACCTCGTTTCCGAGGGTCAACTGGGCACGTGATCCATCCGGAAGTGTCGCGTCAACCTGCGGGCGCCGCTTTGAGATGCCCTTTCCAGAGCGCTGGGCAAGTTTGACGACGAAGTCATCAAGATCCTGCTCACCGTGTGAAACGTTGGTAATGATCTGCTCGTACTCTGTGTGGTAAACGAACACCGGTGCGTTATAGCCGTCACAGGAGACATCCTCGACGTTGATGTCGTGTTTGATCCCATCAATGCGTTCGTATCCAAGGAAGTCCCGCTTGAGATAGTACAGGAGCTTCTGAACCTGTCCCGGCGTTAGTGTACTCGGATCCGCGTCAACGGCGTCGTCGGGTCTGGCCTCGGCACCGTCAACAGCTTTGTCGTCTGTCCCGTTCCCAAACGGCAGTCGTCCCGCAAGCCGACCGAGGAGTCCGTCCGGCTGGTCGTCCTCGGCGTGGCTGTCACCACTTTCGACTGTCGGGCCAGTATAGAGGTCATACCGATCGAGCAGTCGGTAGGTCTCTCGTTCGATGACCGCTTCCCGATCGGTTTCATCGGTCGCGATTGCCTCGTCGGTGTACTTGATTGCCCGCCGGAGCTTTTCAGTGAGAAACTCACGGAGCTCAATCTCGCGATCGGTGTTGTGTGGCTCGATGAGATAGTATTTGTATTCGTTCTCCCGACGCGAGTGAAAAATGACAACGAACGCGTAGGGCTTGTTGACCCAGTAGCGTTCAACCTCCTCGAAGTGGCGCTTCTGTTCGGCCGGAACCGCCCGCTCGAGATCGTATCGGTCGACAACCGTCCGCGTGCCGTTCGCCGTGCTAAAGAACTCGTCTTCGTCAATGTCTTCAGCAACAGAGACTGTCAGCGTTTCCGCTCGGTCGGCCAACCGGCCCCCCTGCCGTGTGGCCGCAATGAGCTGTGTGCGGATCGCCTCCGGGTCGTCCCCCATGTCCCCCGGAATCCCCCTGGTTGCCGTTTCGTCGTCGGCTGATGACGCAGGGGGTTCATCGGCATCCTGCGTGGCCATACCGCTAGTCTTCGGCCCGTTGACGCAAAGGGCTGTTGTTGTGTGTGCTTGCCGTACACGATCATCGATCACGCGATATCTCGACTGGTGTCAACAGTCACGGTATCAGAGAGATTGAGTTTGATCGTCTCCGCCGGAGCGCTTCCCCCCCGAAACTTCGGCACCGAGAGTCGGTTTTCGATGTCACCGCCGTTGATCGTCGTTTCAAGATCAAAGACGATATCGGCAACATACCGTGTTGTATCCCGGTTCGGTCGAACCGCCTCACCTGCTAGACAGTGTAACACCGCGATCGACTCGGTATTGACCATGTGCGTCTGTAGGTCGTTTAGAAACCCGATATACCGGGCCGGTTCACGGCGCTCAAGCACGTCGATCGGATCGATAATCAGATTCGTCTCGTCGGGAATGGTCCGCACCAGCCGGTTCATTTCGTCAAGCGGCTCACCGGTTCCCACATCGCGCACAGTGGCTTGCTCTTCTTCGATCTCTGCGTCGGCGAGTGAATCTCGTACTGCCTCGCTGGCCCGCTGGGTCGTCAGGTAGGTGCTTTGACGCGCTGATATCAGTTCATACAACAATAGCTCTGATTGGCTTCCCGGAGGGGCACAGTAGGCGACGATGCTCCCCGTGGGGAGTCCCCCGCCGAGTTGCCGGTCAAGCAGGTCGATCCCCGTCGAGAGGCGACCCTCCATAGCATAGCTGTACTGCGTTGTCGGTAATAGTCCTTCGGCGGTGTCAGTATAACTATAGCGAATACTTTTCGCGTTCGAGGTTTTCGCAAGTTATAGAACCAGCGCGCGAGTAGCCGATTACAATGACCGAACGGAACATCCGCGTTGAGCCGATCGGTCGATCCGCGGTTGAAGACCAGCGGATCGAGATCGTCGAGCGGAAGGGGATCGGGCATCCGGACTCAATCTGTGATGGCGTTGCCGAGGCGGTCGCTCGCCGGCTCTCACAGGCCTATCGCGACCGCGTTGGCCAGGTACTGCACTTCAACACCGACGAAGCCCAGTTGGTGGCTGGGGAGTCCGTTCCTGCCTACGGCGGTGGCGAGGTTCACTCGCCGATGTATCTGTTATTGGTTGGACGCGCAACGACCTCGTATCAGGGTGTCGAGATCCCCGCCCAGTCGATCGCGCTTGCGGCTGCTCGTGAGTACCTTACTGAGACCATTCCTGAACTTGATTTTGATACAGACATTGTCGTTGATGTCCGGTTCGGCGAGGGAAGTGGGGATCTCCAGCAGGTCTTTGGTGAAGACTCGACGGTCCCACGGGCAAACGATACCAGTTTCGGTGTTGGTCACGCCCCGCTGACGGAGACCGAGCGGATCGTTTATGAGGCCGAACGCCGACTCCGGACGGAGTATGCCGTTGATAATCCGGCCGTTGGCCCCGACGTGAAGCTCATGGGCAAACGCGAGGGCGACCAGATCGATGTTACCGTCGCAGCGGCGATGATCGACAAGTACATTCCGGATCTTGAGGCCTACAAGGATGCCGTCGCGGGTGTCCGTGAGTTCGTCGCCGACGTGGCGGCCGAGCACACCGATCGCGAGGTGACCGTCCACGTCAACACGGCCGATGATTACGAGGAGGGATCGGTCTACCTGACTGTGACTGGCACGTCAGCCGAACACGGCGACGATGGATCGGTCGGCCGTGGTAACCGGGTCAACGGGTTGATCACGCCTAACCGATCAATGTCGATGGAGGCCTCCTCTGGAAAGAACCCCGTCAACCACATCGGAAAGCTCTATAACGTGCTCTCGACAGAGATTGCCGAAACGGTTGTCGCCGAGGTTGATGGCATCCGTGATCTCCGGGTGCGACTGCTCTCACAGATTGGCCGTCCAATTGACGACCCACACGTCGCTGATGTCCAGGTCGTAACGGATGACGGCGTGTCGCTGTCGGCCATTGAGCCGGACATCGTCGATATCGTTGACCGGGAACTCGCCGATGTCACGACCATCACTGACCGGATCCTCGCCGGCGAGCTCTCGACCTTCTAAAACAGCACTCAGGTGGCGCGCTCATAGGCCTCTGTCAGCGTCGCCACCAGTCGTCCGATTGGCAACCGGACCCCCACGCCGCGCGAAAGGTAGGCGACCGGAAGGAGGACAATGCCGAGGACGATGCTGAGTTGCAACAGCCCAAGGATAGCCATGCGATACAGGCGGTCGAACATCACGAGTATCTCTGTTGCGCTACCGGACTTACTTAAATATTGAGGTCGGAACCCCCGACGCAGTATGGCGATTATGTGGATAGCCGGAAGTACGCTCCAGACGCGGTGTCCGGTTGCCGAATCTACGTATCCGCCGGATCGCTCATTCGCTGGCCTGAGGTAGGCCTCCGATATTATTCGGATAACGTACGCACTAGCAAATCGCAAAGAACGAAAGGTCGGGGTGCCGAGATAGCCTATGAGCAATTATCTCGTCGTGATGGAGGCGGCGTGGCTGGTTCGTGATGTTGCGTCGGTTGACGATGCAATTGGCGTAGCGGTGAGCGAGGCCGGTAAGCGACTTAACGACGCTGACATGGACTACGTTGAGGTTGACGTCGGCGCAACGGGCTGTCCGGCCTGTGGCGAACCCTTCGACTCAGCATTCATCGCGGCGGATACCGCGCTTGTTGGGCTCATGCTTGAGATGACGGTCTTCAACGCGGACACGGCCGAGCACGCCGAGCGGATCGCAAAAAGCGAGGTCGGCGGCGCCTTGCGGGATGTGCCACTCTCCGTCGTTGAGACAGCTGAACTTGAGGAAGACGAAGAGGACGCCTGACACTCCGGTGTGTCGGCCGTCACAACACTTATTCTATAACCCCAGGTAATCTTGCGTATGGACTTGCCGACATCGGCCGACCTCAAGGAGCGACGCGAAGAGCTAGGGCTCACACAAGCCGAGCTGGCAGCTTCGGCAGACGTCTCTCAACCGCTGATCGCCCGGATTGAAGGGGGAGATGTCGATCCCCGGCTTTCGACCCTCCGACGGATCGTCAACGCCCTCAAACAAGCACAAGGCGAAGTTGTTCGCGCGGCAGATCTGATGAACGAGGACATCGTCTCGGTTGCGACGACCGATACCGTCAGGGACGCCGCGACCGAAATGAGCGAGAAAGCTTACTCACAACTCCCGGTGGTCCAAGAGGGGGTCCCGGTTGGGTCGATCAGTACCAGCGACCTCTCGGAACTCCCGGAGTCGGCGCGCGACGATCCTATCGCCGATCACATGGCCGAGAGCTTCCCAACGGTCTCGCCGGAGGCGACGCTTGATGTGGTCCAGAGCTATCTTGAGCATGCTACTGCCGTGATGGTTACTGATGACGGTCGTACCGTTGGACTCATCACTGACGCCGATGTCGCAGCCCGACTTTCCTAGTCCATTTCGCCAAAGACCGCCTCGGCGTCCGCGGGGACATCGAAGTCATGGAAGTGCTCGCCGCGTTCCTTGCTAAGGACGTTCAATGCCGCAGCAGCGCCGTCGCCGGCGGAGATGACGGCCTGCCACTCCTCGGCACGCACCATCGCCCCCGTCGCGTAGGCGTCCTTGACGCTTGTCTCCATGCTCACGTCGACATCGACAACTCCATCGGCCATCGCACAGCCGAGCTCCTCGGCGAGGCTCCGATCCGCGCCGGTCGCGAGGATGACGTACTCGGCCTCGTGCTCGCCGTCGTCGGTTGCGAGCGTGAAGCCGTCCTCGGTCCTTGTCACGCTTGAGACGGCCGTGTCCTCGTGGATTGTCACTCCGAAATCCGAGGCCTGCTGTCGTGCGACTCCCATGAACTCGTCACCGCCGATCGACCCGATACCGAGATAGTTGAACAGATGTGCCTTCGACATCCACGTCTCGCCGGTGTCAAAGAGCGCGGTCTCAAGACCGTTCTTGCTCGTGAAGACCCCTGCACTGAGGCCGGCGGGGCCACCGCCGACGATTGCTACGGTTGACATACTTGATGCTCGGGGCTGCGAGTACAAAAACTACGCTCCGCTCAGAGCTCGACTCCACGGACGGCAACGCCCGACCCGGGCTCGACGTGACCGATGACCGATCCATCGACAGCCGCCGCTAATGCATCGGCGTTCGACGGCGCCACGGCGATCACAAAGCCCGTGCCCATGTTGAACGTCCGATGCATCTCCTCGTCGGTGATGTCACCACACTCCTGGATGAACTCGAAGACCGGCTGTGCGGGTGCCGGATCGTCGATTACGTACCGGTACTCCCCCATCCGAGTGAGATTCTGCCATCCCCCGCCGGTGACGTGGGCCGCCGCTCGCGCTCCGTGCTCGCGCATCGGACCGAGTAGATCGGTGTAGATTGCCGTCGGTTCGAGCAACACTTCGCCGATTGACCGCTCTGGGGCCGGTGGGAAGGGATCCGTGTAGTCGTATCCAGCCGCTTCGGTGGTCGCCTTGCGCGCGAGTGTCAACCCGTTTGAGTGAATCCCATTCGAGGGGACGCCGACGAGTGCGTCCCCGTCAGCGGCTGCTCCGGGGAGAATCGCGTCTTGGTCGGCCAGCCCGACACAGGCCCCAGCGAGATCGAACCCAGAGATGACTTCCGGCAACACCGCTGTTTCGCCGCCGAGTAGTGCTACTCCGGCGCGCTCGGCCCCTACTGCAAGACCCTCGCCGATGGCTTCAGTCATCGCACTCTCGGGTGTGTCGACGGCGAGGTAGTCCACGAAAGCAACCGGATCAACCCCGGTAGCGACCAGATCGTTGACGTTCATCGCAATGCAGTCGATCCCGATGGTATCGTAGGTGTCCATCGCCTCCGCGACTAACAACTTGGTCCCGACGCCGTCGGTTGCCAGCGCCAGATACCGGTCGTCGACCTCAAGCAGGCCCGCGTACTCTGTCTCAACGACGTCTCCGAGCGAGCCCAGCAACGCGGCGGTCGCCGCCTCACTCTCGGCGATATCGACCCCCGCCTCCGCGTAGGTGAGTCCTTCCTCGTCTTGATCCTCGGTCATGCCGGAGTGACCGGCCGGTGGTGGCAAAAGCCCACCGGTCAGGCCGAATCAACGGCAGCGGCAAGTTGCTCGGCAAGCACCTCACCGACGGGTCGGCCGGCCGACTCGACGAATCGGGCGAGTTCGGTCCCGTCGCGCTCGATTACGATCGTCGGGATGTACTCGATATCGTAGGCGTCGACACCTGGCCCGCGTTTTTCACGATCGACGGCGATTGCTGTCACCCGCTCCGTTGGCACACTGGCCGCTTTAAGAACCGCGGCCAATGCCGGGAGCACGCGCTGACAGTCCACACACCAGTCGGCACCCCAGACGGTGATCGTCACCTCGTCGGCAAGACGTTCGAACTGATCGATGACGGCCGGTGCCGGTGTCGCGTCCGCAGCCGGGCTCATCGTTTCGAGGGCCATCCTGGTGGTATCAGCGGGGGAGGCGTATAGTCGCTCCGGCCGGCGGACCCCCATAGCGAAGCACGAGGGTTTATACGAAATTCCTCCTAATGGCGAGCCATGAACGTCAGCGAAGCGATGACCCCGCGCGCCGAGGTGGTCACCGTCGAATTACCGGGGTCACGTGATGACGCCCTTAGGTACCTTCAGGACGGCGCCTTCTCATCGGTCCCGGTTGTCAAGTCCACCGACGAGGGCGAGGCCTACCGCGGGCTCGTCTCACGAGAGAGCCTCATCGAGAACCCCGACGAGGACCAACTCGCCTTGTTGATGGAGGAGGTGCCGACAGTCACCAGCGATACCGATCTGGTTGAGGCTGCCCATGTCATGGTCGAACAGCACGCTCGTCGCCTCCCCGTTGTCAACGACCAACTCGAGGGGATTGTGACCGTAACCGATATTATTCGAGCGATTGCCGAGGGGTCGATTGACGGCGAGACGCCGGTTAACCAAGTCACAACGCGTGCGGTCACAACCACCTACGAGCAGACGCCGATGGCGGTTGTCAGCCAGCAACTCTCGCTGGCAGACGAGCCCTATGCGATTGTGCTTGACGACGAGGGCGAGATGGCCGGGATGATCACTGAGGTCGACATCCTGCGGGTCGCCGAGATTGTTGACGGTGAGGAGTCGACTGGAGCAAGCATTGCCGACGAGGACGACGGCTGGATGTGGGAAGGCATTAAGGACGTTGGCGGTCGGTTCCTTCCAACGCGCAACGTCGAGTTCCCGCCCGACCCCGTGTCTGAACACATGACGCCCGACGTGTTGACTATCGCCGGCCAGCGCTCGCTCCGTGATGCCGCCCAGGCAATGATCACCAACGATCTTGAACAGCTCCCACAGGTCAGCGGTGACCGACTGGTCGGGATCGTCAGGGACATTGATCTCCTCCGCGCCCTTTAGGACATGACTGACACGACCGCCGAGAAAGTCACCGAGCTCGCCAAGCGGCGCGGCTTCTTCTTCCAGTCAAGCGGCGCCTACGGCGGGGTCGCCGGGTTCTATACCTTTGGTCCGCACGGTGCCGGTCTCAAGCGCAACGTCGAGGACGTCTGGCGTGAGCGCTTTACGATTGAGGAGGGCAACCAGGAGGTTGACGCCCCGACAATCATGCCGGAACCGGTCTTCGAGGCCTCCGGCCATCTTGATGGCTTTGACGACATGCTTGTCGAGTGTCCCGAGTGTGGCCAGAGCCACCGGGCCGATCACCTTCTTGAGGACGCAACCGAACTTGAGGATGCCGAGGCCATCCCGGTCGCAGAGGTCGAAGCGCTCTTTGCGGAGCACGATATCACGTGTCCGACCTGTGGCGCCTCGCTTGCCGACGAGCCCGTTGAGGATTTTAACCTCATGTTCGGCACGAACATCGGTCCCGGGTCGTCCTCGCCGGGATACCTCCGACCGGAGACCGCTCAGGGTATCTTCGTCGAGTTCCCTCGGCTCAAGGAATATGCCCGCGGACAGCTCCCCTTTGGGGTGACCCAGATTGGGCGGGCCTATCGCAACGAGATCAGCCCACGCAAGTCCATTATCCGCGTCCGTGAGTTCACCCAGGCCGAACTCGAGTTGTTCATTGATCCCGAGGAGAACACGCCTGATCTTGCTGCGGTCGCGGACGTCTCTTTGACACTGTATCCGATCGATCGTCAACAGACCGACGGCGCTGGGCCGATTGAGACAACCGTGGATGAGGCGATTGACCGTGGTATCATCGAGAACGCGTGGATCGCCTACTATCTCGGCGTTGCCAAACAGTGGTACAATCGTATCGGCGTCGATATGGACCGCTTCCGCTTCCGTCAGCACCTCCCTGGTGAGCGAGCCCACTACGCGAGTGACTGCTGGGACGCCGAGGGCTATGTCACTGATGACTGGGTTGAACTTTCCGGGTTCTCGACCCGGAGTGACTACGACCTCCGGAAACACGGTGAACATAGCGACGACTCGTTCACGCTGTTCAAACAGTATGACGAGCCGGTAACAATCGAGCAGCCAACGATCGACCCCGACATGAGCGAACTTGGCCCGGCCTTCGGTGAGGCGGCGTCAGGGATTGTCAACGCACTTGAGTCCCGCGTCGAACGTGAGCCCGAGGCCTTCGAAGCAGGCGAGACCGTGACCGTCGAGGTCGATGGCGAGTCCTACGCCGTCCCGATCGAACACACGAACTTCGAGATCCGCGAGGTCACCGAGGCGGGCGAGCACATCCACCCGCACGTTATCGAGCCGTCCTTCGGCGTTGACCGGATCGTCTATACCGTCCTTGAGCACGCTTACACCGAGGACGAGGTTGACGGCGAGACCCGTCAGTACCTGGCGCTTGACCCGGCCATTGCCCCGACGACAGTTGGTGTGTTCCCGCTGGTCGACACCGACGGCCTTCCGGCACAGGCCCGTGATATCGTCACCGAGCTGCGTGACGCTGGTCTGTCGGTCACCTATGATGACTCGGGGGCGATCGGCCGCCGGTACCGCCGACAGGACGAGATTGGTACTCCCTTTTGTGTGACCGTCGACCACGAAACCCTTGATGACGATACTGTCACGATCCGTGAACGCGACAGTACCGAGCAGTGTCGCGTCGCCATTAACGAGCTGGCTCGCACGCTCCGGGACCTCCGTGACGGAATCCGATCCTTCGCCGATATCGCCGAGGAGGCGTCCTGATCAGTCGTCTCCTGGTTCGGCCGTGATCGACGAACTCGGTCGCCGACTCGTTCACGCCAGTGGTGCTGGCTTTCCACTTTTGTATGTCCTCGGTGCCCCCTGGTGGGTCGTCCGGACAGCACTGGTAGCGTTCGTTTTCGTTGCTGGCCTGCTTGAGGTCCTGCGGTTACGTGTCGGTCTAACGTGGTGGGTCTACGATCGACTTACCCGACCGTACGAACAAGACAATGTCGCCGGATACGCGTTGTACGCCCTCGGAATGGCCGTTGTTGGCGTGTTGTTTCCCCCACCGATTGCGGTTCCGGCGCTGTTGATGCTCGCGGTGGCCGACCCCGTCGGTGGGTTTCTTGCTGGCGATGATCCCACCCCAGTCAAGCGGCCGATGGCACTTGCTGGGACGTTCCTTGTCGCAGTCGGTGTCGCAGTGCCGTTTCTCCCAGCCGCCCCGGCACTCGCCGCAGCGGTCGTCGCGACGATTGCCGATGGCGTGTTCCTCCGGATCCGGGGGTATGTCCTTGATGACAACCTCACAATCCCCATCGGCGCCGCGACCGCCGCCTGGGTGATCGCAACGATCATGGGCTGAGGTTAACTTCCGCCGTGGCACACGAACGCTTTTGCTCGCTAGTCGCTTACACACCAGTAGATGGCGACACCCGAGACTACGGCGTATATCGAGCACCCGCTGGTCACGCCAGATACGCTCGAACGCCGCCGGTACCAGCT
Organism: Salinarchaeum sp.; assembly: GCA_041640095.1. GTDB lineage: Archaea > Halobacteriota > Halobacteria > Halobacteriales > Salinarchaeaceae > CAZFMU01. Next base: position 108,705 of record JBEQAX010000002.1, read on the forward strand.
TCAACTGGCCGGCCGAGCGGTGCAGGATCACACCTTGGTGTGTCTCCCGACCGGCCTCGGTAAGACGACGGTCAGTCTGCTGGTCACCGCTCGCCGGCTGGAGTCCGTCGGCGGCAAGGCGTTGTTGCTCGCGCCGACGAAGCCGCTTGTTGAGCAACACGCAGACTTCTACCGGTCGGCACTGACGATCCCTGAGGAGGATGTCGTCGTGTTTACCGGCGAGGTCCGCCCCGATGACCGGGCGGCGCTGTGGGATGATGCCCGCGTGGTCGTTGCGACACCACAGGTTATCGAGAACGATCTCATTGGTGGCCGTATCTCGCTGGCGCCGGTCACGCACTGCACCTTCGATGAGTGTCACCGTGCGAGTGGTGACTACGCCTACACGTACATCGCCGAACGATATCACGCCGACGCTGATCGACCGCTGGTGACGGGCATGAGTGCCTCGCCGGGCAGTGATCGCGAGGCCATCCAGACTGTCTGCTCGAACCTTGGCATCCGATCGGTTGAGGTTATGACCGAGGAGGACGCAGATGTCGACGCCTACACCCACGAGACCGATGTCGACTGGGTCGAAGTCGAACTCCCCGACGCGCTTGATGCAATCCGTGAGGCGCTCCGGACAGTCATCGAGGAGCGCCTTGGGCGTCTCCGAGAGCTGGGCGTGACGAACAAGTCGAGTGCGGACCTCTCACAGAAGGATCTCAACCGACTGCGCTCGAAGCTCCAGGGCCTCATTGATAAAGACGACTCCGCGGGCTACCAGGGGATGTCGCTCCACGCGGAAATTATGAAGCTCCGACGGGCGCTCGAACTGGTCGAGACCCAGTCGGTCGATGCGCTTGAACGCTATCTTGAGCGCCAGCGCCAGGCCGCCCGCTCCTCGGGGGCCTCGAAGGCCAGCCAGCGGTTCGTCTCCGATCCGACTGTCCAGTCGGTTATCCGCAAGGTCGAGGACTATGACGGCCAGCACCCGAAGGTCGAGCGTGCCCGGGCACAGATCGCTCATACAATCGGGCTCGAAGATGGCGAACGGGTCATCGTCTTCACCGAGTCCCGTGACACCGCGGAGGTGCTTACCGAGGCGCTTGGTGAGAGCTTTGCCACCCGGCGTTTTGTCGGCCAGGGCGACAAGGAGGGCTCCGACGGGATGACCCAGCGCGAGCAACGTGAGACGCTTGAGGCCTTCCGTGCCGGCGAGTTCGAGGTTCTAGTCTCGACATCGGTCGCCGAAGAGGGCCTTGATGTTCCCGAGGTTGATTTGGTGTTGTTCTACGAACCGGTCCCGACGGCGATCCGGTCGATCCAGCGCAAGGGTCGCACCGGCCGACAGACCGAAGGCGAGGTGATTGTTCTGATGGCCGAGGACACCCGGGATGAGGCCTACTTCTGGATCTCCCGTCGCCGCGAACAGGAGATGCACGAGGACCTTCGCGAACTCAAGGCCATGCAAGATGAACTCGACGCCGAACTCGCACAGTCCGATCTGACGAATTTTACGGCGGATACCGACGCCACATCGGATGCGACATCAACACCGCCCACACCGTCAACCGAGAAAGAAGACGCCGGTACCGAGACGACATCGACGACGCCGACCCCATCGGGCGACGAGGGTATCGAAGTCGTCATCGACCAGCGCGAACTCGACTCGACAATCGCCCGCCAACTCTCTAAACGCGAGAGCGTCGACACGCGCTTGGAGACCCTTGAGGTCGGTGACTACGTCTGTTCGGATCGGGTGGCTGTCGAGCGCAAGACTGTCGAGGACTTTCTGGCGACGCTTGTCGGCGAGGACCGCTCGCTGTTTGATCAGGTTGGTGCACTGGTCCAACACTACCCACGGTCGGTCGTACTGATTGAGGGTGAAGGCCTCTATGACCGCCGGAACGTCCATCCGAACGCCATCCGTGGGGCCATCGCCAGCCTTGCGGTCGACTTCGGGATCAGCGTGCTCCGGAGTCACAACGAGTCCGAGACCGTCGAGTTGGTAGCAACCCTGGCGGATCGCGAACAGGGCGAGCGCGACCGATCAGTCCAGGTCCACGGCGAGAAGCAATCAAAGACGCTCCCCGAACAACAGGAGTACGTTGTCGCGTCGATTGCCGAAATCGGCCCAGTGACCGCCCGATCGCTCCTGTCGGCCTTTGGGTCGGTTGAAGCGGTGTTAACCGCCGACCGCGAGGCCCTGCTTGAAGTGGATGGTGTTGGCGAGGTGACCGCCGATCGCATCCGTGAGGTTGTCGCGAGCTCCTACGATCCTTGAGCTGTGTGGTCATTTGGCGTGGATTGGGCCCAATCTTGGGTTGTTTATTATGATTTATTATGCCTGGCCAATCAGCCATGACTGGAGAACCATGAGCGATCTCACACTGCGACGAACTCAGCTTGCAACGCCGGCAAGCGACGAGCAGATGATGGCCAGTGCGGCCGAGAGCGCGGCTGATGAGGTGTTCCTTGATCTTGAGGACTCCGTGGCCCCGAGCGCCAAGGTCGATGCCCGTCAGCCGCTGATTGAGGCGGCCCGCGAGCACGACTGGAGCGGGCAGGTCCTTTCATACCGGATCAACGGAATCGACACCCAGTGGTGGTACGACGACATCATTGAGGTTATCTCCGAGGTCGGCGAGGAGATTGATGACATCATTGTCCCGAAGGTCAAGTCCGCGAGCGATATTCACACCGTCGAGAATCTCCTTGAGCAGGTCGAGGTCAACGCCGGGCTGGAAGTTGGAAGCGTTGGTCTCGAACCGCAGATCGAGGACGGCGAGGGTATGCACAACGTCCACGAGATTGCCCACGCGAGCGATCGGCTCAGCTCTCTTATTTTCGGTCCCGGCGACTACTCCGCGGCGATGGGCACGCCTGGACTGGACATCGGACAGTTCCCCGAGTACCCCGGACACTACTGGCATCACGCTCTCTCGGAGGTCAACGCCGCTGCGAAGTCCGCTGGCCTGCCCTGTATGGACGGCCCATACGCGGATATCGATGACACCGAGGGCTTCCGTCAGTCCGCCGAGCGTGCGAACATGCTCGGATGTGACGGCAAGTGGGTGATCCACCCCAGCCAGATCGAAATCGGCAACGAGGTCTTCGCTCCCGATCCAGAGGTCGCCGAGCGTGCCGACCGAATTGTTGAGGCCTATGCCGAGGCCATGGAAGAAGGTCGTGGCGCCGTCGAAGTTGACGGACAGATGGTTGATGAGGCGACGAACAAGATGGCCCAGGAAATCGTCGAGCGCGCCGAGGCGGCCGACCTTCTATAACCCGGCTGTCGCTCCCGTCTGTTCTCTCTTTTTTCCTCTCGTGTTTGATCCCGGACACTGATAGGACCGCCCGCGTATCCCCCCTCTATGGACCTCGAATCGTACTGGGGTATCGGCCCGAAGACCCGTGCGACCCTTGAGTCGTCGATCGGGGCCGAGGCGGCCGCCGCAGCGATCGATTCTGGCGACCTCCGGACGCTTGTTGGTGCTGGTGTCGACCGCGGCCGGGCGACCCGGATCCTCCGACGGGCAAACAGTACCGCCGGGATGGACCTGCTTGCGACGCGTGACGCCCGATCGGTGTATAAGGAGCTGCTTGAGTCTATTGCCGCACACGCGGTCAACGACGGAGCAGCAGCGCGGATCCGGACCCTCACCCCGCTGGTCGACCGCGACGCGATTGATGACCGACTCGCCGCTATCCAGACGGCCCGAGAGAGTTGGCAAGCGCTTGCATCGCCGACCAGAGAGGCCGTTCTTGATGCCTTTGAGACCTACGACGCTGGTGCAAACGATGATCTCGCAGCCGTCGAAGCCGTGGTGGCACTCCATGAGGCCGGGGCGACGACAGGCGCATTCGCCCCTGTTGGTCGTCTTGATCCGGATGGTCTGGCGGACGCAGCGACGGCGCTTGCGGCCCTCGGCGACGACCGCATCAGTCCTGGTGCGGACGACGAACTCGACCGCCTCCGATCGGCCCGGCGCGATGTTGATGACCTCGCGGCGGCATCCGAGACGCTTGTTGAGGATCTCCGCGCCGAGGGCGTCCGTGACACCGCGGGCTTTCGCGAGGGCCTCGTTGAGTATCTCCGCACAGAGACGAGTGTCGATCCGGCGCGTGTCCGGTCGTCGATGCCAACTGAAGCGATGGACGCAACGAGTTTTGTTGATGAGACACTTCGCGAACTCCGTTCGGGACTTGATGCGGACATTGATGCCCGCGCCGAGACGGTCCGGGCGGATTTAGAGGCGGATATTGACGCCGTCCGTGAGGATGTTGACCGGGCACAGCAGGCGATCGAGACCGTCGCAATGCACCTTTCGCTGGCGCGCTTTGCCGATGCGTATGACCTGCAGGTCCCAACATACGCCGCGGATAGTAGTCTGGCCGTCCGTGACGCACGGAATCTTGGGTTGCTTGAGGCCGGTGAGTCTGTCCAACCGATCACCTACGCGTTGGGCGATCACGGTCTCGACATCGACGCGCCGACCGGCGATCGGGTAACCGTCCTTACTGGTGCTAACAGTGGCGGGAAAACGACGCTCCTTGAGACGCTTTGTCAGGTCGCGATCCTCGCACACATGGGCCTCCCCGTCCCGGCGGCGGAGGCAGAAGTATCACTGTTCGATCGGATCGTCTTTCATCGGCGTCACGCCAGCTTCAACGCTGGTGTTCTTGAGTCGACTCTCCAGTCAATTGTCCCGCCGTTAGCTACCGGTGATCAGCCGCTCATGCTCGTTGACGAGTTTGAGGCCATCACCGAGCCCGGTCGTGCGGCCGATCTCCTTCATGGACTGGTGCAACTCACCGTTACCCGCGACGCGCTGGGGGCCTTCGTGACACATCTTGCTGACGATCTTGAGCCGCTGCCGGCGGCGGCGCGGATTGACGGCATCTTCGCGGAGGGTCTGACTACCGATCTGGATCTTGAGGTCGACTACCAGCCTCGGTTCAACGAGGTCGGTCGCTCGACGCCGGAGTTTATTGTCTCACGGTTGGTGGCCGGGGCTGACGACCGCGCCGAGCGGGCGGCCTTTGAGACGCTCGCCGAGTCCGTTGACACGGCAGTCGTCCAGCGCACCCTCGCAGACGCCCGATGGAGTCAATAGCCCGGCGTCCTCTATGGCGGCCATGAGTCGCTGCCCCAAGTGCGAGACGCCGCTGTACGATCGTCATTGCAAGCTTGTCTGTCCTGCACACGGCGTCATATACGACTGTTCGGACCCGTTCCGGTAGCTACTCGGTCGTCCCCTGCTCACGCCCTTCGAGGCTCCCCAGTCCGGGAATGGCGATCGCCCGCTCAATCCGCCGCATGCCGTCGGTAATGCTCAACACCAGTCCCAAGTAGACGAGGCCGACGAAGCCAAAAATCGGGGTGTACGCGAATGTCTGGGAGGCGATCTGCTCGGCCTGGTAGTATACCTCGGGCACATTCAAGAAGGCCGCCAGCGAGGAGTACTTCGCTAAGTACACGAACTCGTTGGTCCAGGCCGGGATCGCATACCGGAGGGTCTGCGGAAGAACAACGTGGCGGATGCCTTCGAGTTTCGAGAGCCCGATTGCCCGGGCGGCGGTCAACTGCCCGGTGTCGACGCTTTCGAGCGCCCCGCGGATATACTCCGCCTGATAGGCACTACTGTTGATCGTAAAGCCGAAGATGGCGATCCAGAAGGCCTGTTCGGGGAGGGCGCCGCCAATCGGTCCGAATCCTTGGAGCCAGACTGCCAGCGGTAATCCGTAGTACCACACGAACAGCTGGGCCAACAGTGGCGTTCCGCGGATCAGCTCTGTGTATGCGAGTGCGAACCACCGGAAGTGGCCGCCGTAGACCCGCAACACGGCCAGTGGAACCGCCAGCACGAGTCCAAGGAGCATTCCCGCAACCGTCAGCGCGATTGTGAACACCACCGCGGTGGCGATTGACGGGGCAATCCCTACAGCTGTCGCCACCCCAGTCAACACCCCGCCGAGGGGGTTGACGAGCGCGCTTGCCGGTCCGGTGGCCCCCGATAGTGTGTTTCCGATCGACGCGATGGCGCTCGGCGCGATAATGTGTTCGCCGGCGCCAGGGCCAACGCCCACTGGCGCCAACAGCCAGTCGTTGACCCACCGCGCCAGAAGCCATCCCCAAAAGAGCACTAGCCCGCTTCCGACGACCAGCTGCTCAATGTCGGCCGAGGGGAGTACGTCGCGACTGACGGAGTCCGTATCCATGTTAGGCCTCGCTGGCGATCGACTCAAAGAACGACCGCGTGCGTTCGTGTTCCGGGGTCTCAAAGAGCTGTGTCGGCGCCCCTCGTTCGACAATTCGGCCGTTGTCAAGGAAGCTGATCCGGTCGGCGGCACCGCGGGCAAAGCGCATCTCGTGGGTGACCACGAGCATCGTCATCCCTTCGGCCACCAGCTCCTCCATTACCTCAAGAACAGAACTTGAGAGTTCTGGGTCGAGCGCGCTTGTCGGTTCGTCAAACAGCAGCAGCTTCGGGTCCATTGCGAGGGCCCGAGCGATCCCGACGCGCTGTTTTTGCCCACCGGAGAGCTGGGCGGGATAGGAGTCGGCCTGATCGGCGAGTCCTACCCGCCGGAGTTCGTCCTCTGCACGCCGCTGAGCGGCCGCTTTATCGAGGCCCCTGACCTTTCGAAGCCCGAGCGTGATGTTGCCGCGGGCGGTCAGGTGTGCGAAGAGATTGATGTCCTGAAAGACCATTCCGACCTGCTGACGAAGTTCGTCGACATCAACATCCGGACCGGTCACGTCCTCGCCGTCAAGAAGGATCTGTCCGTGGTCGATCTCCGTCAGGCGGTTGATACAGCGCAATAGCGTTGACTTCCCGCTGCCGCTCGGGCCGACAAGCACCTCGACGTCGCCCCGCTCAATCGACATGTCGATCCCTTTGAGGACCTCCTCGTTGTCGAACGACTTGTGCACATCGCGTAACTCCAACAGTGGTGGTTGGTGGCTCATGGATCGATCGGTTGGATTCGGTGTTGATCGGTCATCGTATCAATCGTCTCCGCCCGGGATGGCAAACCGGCTGCTTAGGATATCGAGCGCACGATTCGTTGTGAAGGTTAACACGAAGTAGACCAGGCTGATGGCAAGGAACAACTCAAGGGCGGCGGTTGTCTGGCTGACCATCAGATCATACGAACGCTTCAGTAGCTCACCGAGGCCGATCGCGAAGGCAATCGAGGTATCCTTGAGGACAATCGTAAACTCGTTTTGGAACCCCGGTACGCTCCGCCTGAGAGCCTGCGGAACGGCAACATTCCAGATTGCCCCGATTCGGGAGAAGCCGACTGCCCGGGCAGCTTCCAGTTGCCCGGCATCGATGCTACCCAGCGCGCCACGGAAAATCTGTGACTGGTAGGCTGCACTCCGAAGCCCGAGTGCAACAACGGCCGCTTGGAAGGCGTCGCCGACGGGTAATACGAACGCCCAGTCCAGCGGGAGCACGAAGTATGCAAAGATCATGATCACCAAAATTGGTGTTCCACGGAGGACAACACCCGCGCCCCGGACGAGTGACCGAAGTGGTCCGTCGCCGTAGTGCTCAATCGCCCCGGCCGGGAAGCCAAACAGAAAGCCAAGCAGGATGCTCGCCACGGTTAGGACGATGGTGATTGTCGCCCCTTGAAGCAGGTATCCCCGGTTCTGCCAGACGAACGCCCAGTCGGTTGTCTGTAGCGGCGTCCCGACGAGCACGTCTCCAGCGGCGGCCAACCCAGTCATACGGTTGATGCGAGTGTGGAGTTATTCCTGCTGGAACCACTTGGTGGTAAGCTCTTCGAGTTGTCCGGACTCCTCGACAGCAGCCAGCCCATCGTTGAGTGCTGCTCGAAGCTCGTCGTCGTCCTGACGAACCGCGAAGCCAAACTGCTCGCCGGTCTCATAAACAAATGCGATCTCGACATCACGGTTGGCAACGAAGGTCTGAGCGACCGGCTCGTCGATGACGATCGCGTCAATGAGTCCCCGTTCAAGATCCTCCACCGCGAAGACGTAGTTATCGAATGCTTCGTATTGCCCCTCTGAAATAATTCCCTGATCAATGAGCTGGTTGTTGACGACCCTCTCTCCGGTTGTCCCCGTCTGTGCGCCGACCGCCCGCCCTTCGAGATCTGAGAGCGACTCGGGCTGGAACTCGCCACCAGACTGTACAAGCACTGACTGGTTGGAGTTGTAGTACGGATCGCTGAAATCGACCTGCTGTTGACGGTCTTCGGTAATCGTCATTCCGGCAGCGATGACATCAATCCTGTTGTCCTGCAATGCTGGAATGAGTGATGCGAACTCGAAGGTATTCCACTCAACGAGTTCAATACCGCCTTCCTCTGCCACGGCACTCAGCAGGTCAATGTCGAATCCGACGAGTTCACCATCTCGGTTCATCTCGAACGGCGCAAAGCCCGGAGCCGTCCCCGGAACTACTGCTGTGAGGGAATCGTCGCCACCGCTGCTTGTGTTCCCGTTGTCTGTGGTCTGGTTGTCCTCCGTATCCCCCTCGTCTGTATTACTCGAACAGCCCGCGAGGCCTCCAGCGACCGTTACCGTCCCGATCGCCTTGATGTATGTGCGTCGACTCGGCGGTGTCATATCCCGGAGATTCGCGAGCGTCCGGTTAAACGTTGCTTACCAGGACCGCGTCGTTCGCCACGTTTGCCCGGAATTCTCGGTAATCATTGCTGATCAACGTGGTCGTACGCGGAACTCAAGGATTTTATCCACCCATCGATTCCCCCTCGGATATGGCACAGGGGATCGTCGGCGAGTTTTTCGATCTTAGCGACGCGACTGATGCCGACCTGCTGGCCATGCAGGTTGGTGACTTCTATGAGTTCTTTGGGTCGGACGCCGAGACGGTGGCTGACGAACTTGACTTGAAGATCTCACAGAAGTCTGCCGGTGGCGAGTCTTATCCGATGGCAGGTGTTCCCGTTGATGACCTGACGCCGTATCTCACCGCACTGGTCGAACGCGGCTACCGGGTGGCGGTCGCTGACCAGACCGAGACCGATGACGGACACGTTCGCGAACTTGATCGAGTGGTCTCTCCCGGCACTCTTGTGGAGGCGACCGATGCCGACGCCCGGTATCTCGCGGCGGTGGTTGATGCCGATGTTTATGGGCTTGCCTTCGCTGACGTTACCACTGGTCAGTTCTATGTAACAACGGCTGAAGACATCGATACCCTTCTCTCCGAACTCTACCGGTTCGATCCTGTCGAACTCCTGCCTGGCCCGACGGTCCGGAACGACGACACGCTCGTTCGGCGCTTTCACGACAATCTCACCGCGACGGTTACGCTCTACGATACCGACGCGTTTGCCCCCGGACAGGCCCGACACACCCTCGCAGACCACTTCGGTAAAGGCGCCATCGAGAGTCTCGGGCTCAAGCGGACCGGCCCCGCCGTCCAGGCCGGCGGTGCGGTACTTGGATACATCGCCGAGACCGGCGCCGGCGTGCTCGCCTCATTCACCCGCCTCCAGCGCGCCAGGGGGGACGATCAGGTCACGCTTGATGCTACCACCCGTCGCAACCTCGAACTAACCGAAACCATGCAGGGGGGTACAGATGGCTCGTTGTTTGCGACCATCGATCGCACGGTCACAAGTGTTGGTCGTCGTCGCCTCCAGGAGTGGCTGCTCCGCCCGACGCGTGACCGTGACCAGCTCAAGGAGCGACTCGATGCGGTTGAGGCCCTTACCAACCGGGCGCTTGCCCGCGAGCAACTCCGCGAGCGACTATCAGCCGCCTATGACCTACCACGGCTGGCGAGCAAGGCCGCCCACGGGAGTGCTGGTCCTGGTGACCTCCTGCGGGTGCGCGAGACCCTTACCGTGCTGCCGACCGTGGCCGAGGTTATCGCCGATGACGATCAATTGGCGTCGTCGCCGCTGTCGAATATCATTGATCGCCCTGATCACGAGCGTGCTGCGACACTCCGGGACACCCTTGAGACGGCTCTCCGGTCGGAGCCGGCCGGCTCACCGACCGACGGACCGGTGATCGCTGAGGGCTATGATGACACGCTTGACGCAGTGCTTGAGCGACACGATGAGCTGACGGCGTGGTTCGACTCACTCGCTGCAACCATCCGGGAGGAGCATGGGCTCAGACACGTCACGGTTGATCGCAACAAGACCGACGGGTACTACATTCAGGTTGGCAAGTCCGCGGCCGATGCCGTCCCCGACGGCTTTCGCGAGATCAAGACGCTCAAGAACTCGAAACGGTTCGTCACCGACGAGCTTGAGGCCCGTGAGCGCGAACTCGTTGAGCTCGAACAGCGACGAGCCGCCATCGAGGCTGACTTGTTCGCGAGCCTCCGCGAGGAGGTTGCGGCCGCTGCCGCGTTGCTCCAGGCCGTCGGACGGGCCCTCTCGACGATTGATGCGCTTGCTGGCCTTGCGACCCACGCCGCTGATCGCGGCTGGACGCGACCGACGCTTGGATCGCCCGGTGGCCCAATCGCGATCGAAGCGGGTCGACACCCTGTCGTCGAGACCACCACCGAGTTCGTCCCAAACGACGCTCGACTTGACGATGATCGACAATTCCTCATCGTCACCGGGCCGAACATGAGCGGCAAGTCCACGTACATGCGACAGGTGGCGTTGATCGTCTTACTAACCCAGATCGGGAGCTTTGTGCCTGCCGCCGAGGCCCGGATCGGCCCAGTCGACGGTATCTTCACTCGTGTCGGGGCGCTTGACGAACTCGCACAGGGCCGCTCGACGTTCATGGTCGAAATGGAGGAGCTCTCGCGGATTCTCCACGCCGCCAGCGACCAGTCGCTGGTGATCCTCGACGAGGTCGGCCGTGGCACCGCCACCTACGACGGGATGTCAATCGCCTGGAGTACAACCGAGTACCTGCACAATAAGATTGCGGCGAAGACACTCTTTGCGACCCACTATCACGAACTGACTGCTATCGGCGACCATCTCGACGGCGTGCATAACGTTCACGTCGCTGCCGACGAGCGCGACGGCGATGTGACGTTTCTCCGAACCATCCAGGAGGGCCCGACCGACCGCTCCTATGGGATCCATGTCGCCGACCTGGCCGGTGTTCCTACTCCGGTTGTCGACCGTGCCCGGACGGTGCTTGATCGACTCCGTGACGAGAAGGCGATTGAAGCCAAGGGCAGCGGAGACGACGGCCCGACGCAGGTTGTCTTTGACCTTGATAGCGGTCAGGTCCGTGGAGCCGACGAGGACGTGACCCCGTCGCTTGAGGAGCGATTCGGCGAGGACACCGAGACGGTACTTGAGGCGATCGCCGACCTTGATGTCGCGTCGACCGCTCCGCTTGAACTCATGTCGACCGTTCAAGAGTGGCAACGCCGCCTTGAGACCGGCGAGCGTTGAAAGCCTATCCCGCGGCGAGTCAGCGGGATGACCTGTGCCGCCTGTGGTGGACCACTCCACCCCTGTCCGGACTGCTCGCTGTGGTACTGTTCCTCCTGTGAAACCCACGTAGAGTCTGATGGCACGCCCGTTGAGGAGGTCCGTTCGGGCCGCGTTGCCGCCACCGTCGGTGAGCTTGCCGCACCGGCTGGCGAGGTCGGACTCATCGCGGGGAAAGTGCTTGAAGAGGAACTCCAGGAGTTCTTCTATCGTCGTGATTACCAGCGCGACTCATTCGGTGGAACCTACGCCTATGCGTATCGTCCCAAGCGAGCGTTCGCCGCCCGACTTGCCGCCCGACTTCGTGAGGAGGGGGCGTACTCTGACGCCCGCGTTGCTCGTGGAGTCCGCATTCTTGCGGCGTTACTCGCGGCCGGAATCGGTGGTCGGACGCCGCCGACCGAACACCGCGTTCACGCATCGGGCCCGCTGTCCCCGCTTGTTGTCTATGCCAAGGCTGATTTCCTTGATCCGAGCGACAAGCCGGCACTCACCGAGTTCAAGAGCTATCCACTCGATGCGTACGCCCGGATCCAAGCGCAGGTGGCCGCCTGGGCGTATGACCAGCCGGTGCGGCTTGTCGGCGCGGTCGGTGCCGAGTGGGTCGATCTTGAGATTGAGATCGTCACGCCGGATCCGGATCCGATTGTCGCCTACCGCGAGGCCTGATCGTCGTCGCGGGAGTTTTATCGCCGCCAGTCCTTCGGTGTGGCGTGCCCACCGAGGCGTCCGTCATTCGCGAACTCGACGAAGAGACCGTCGCACGCATCGCTGCCGGTGAAGTGATCGAGCGACCGGCCTCGGTCTGTAAGGAACTCGTCGAGAACAGTCTCGACGCCGAGGCCGACCGGATCGATGTTGCTGTGGCGAACGGCGGGATCGACGCGATCACCGTCCGCGATAACGGCATCGGGATGAGCGAGACCGACCTCCGGCTGGCGGTTAAAGAGCACACTACCAGCAAGCTTGAGACGGCTGCCGATCTCACGACCATCCAGACGCTTGGATTTCGGGGAGAGGCGTTACACACCATCGGCGCAGTCTCGCGGATGACGATCACGAGCCGACCAGCGACGGGTGACGCCGCCGGCACACGCCTGCGGTACGTCGGCGGGGACATTGAGGCGGTCGATCCAGCCGGCCGACCGCCGGGAACGACGGTTGAGGTAACTGACCTCTTCTTTAATACTCCCGCACGCCGGGAGTATCTTGGCGAACCGAGCACGGAGTTTCGTCACATCTCTCGGGTTGTCGGCCGGTACGCGCTGGCGAATCCAGATGTCGCTGTGACGCTTGAGCACGACGACTCGACGGTCTTTTCGACGACCGGACAGGGCGATCGCCGGTCGGCTATCATGCACGTCTACGGTCGGAATGTCGCCGAGTCGATGCATCCGGTTGATCATACTCCAGAGGGTCCAATCGACCGGATTCACGGCTTTATCACCGATCCCGAGACCACCCGCGCCTCCCGACAGTACCTCGGGGTATACGTCAACGGGCGGTACGTCGAACCGGATGTAGTCCGTAGTGCAATCGTCGAGGGCTATGGGGGACAACTGGCGGCCGACCGGTATCCGATCGCGACGCTCTTTTTAGAGCTTCCATCGGATGCGGTTGATGTCAACGTACACCCGCGCAAACTCGCCGTCAGATTCAGTAATGCGGACGCTGTCGAGACGGCGGTCGAATCGGCCGTCCGCGAGACACTTGTTGACGCCGGCTACCTTCGATCTAGTGCCCCTCGTGGGGTGTCCTCTCCCGAGGAGACGAGCGTCGATCTTGAACACACCGGTCCATCTGAGGCTCCCTCCACTGACTCGCCATCATCGACATCGGATCCACCCTCAGCAACCACCAAGCCCACCTCGGCGCCGACATCATCACGCCTTCCTGACACCCCGCCTGCTCAGAAGTTCTCCGATACCAGCCAGCAGACACTCGACGGTGAGGACACACACAGTCTTGAGCTGGACGGACTCCCAGCGCTTCGCGTGTTGGGCCAGCTTGATGACACGTACGTCGTCGCCGCGTCCGACACGGGCCTGGTGTTAATCGACCAGCATGCCGCCGACGAGCGGATCCACTACGAGCGACTGCTCGCCGCCTTTGAAGGCGAGACGGAGATCCAAACACTGGCCGAACCGGTTACCCTCGAACTAACTCCAGCCGAAGCCGAAGCGTTCGATGCTATGGCCGATGCATTAGCCCGGCTCGGTTTTCACACCGAGTGCTCCGAGACGGAGGTGCTCGTCCGGACCGTCCCGGCGTTGTTTGGTGATACGCTCGCCCCGGAGCACCTCTATGACGTTCTTGACGCGGTGCTGACGGCGGATACTGACGGAACCGATCGAATCGAGGCTATCGCCGCTGACGCAATCGCCGATCTGGCCTGTGCCCCGGCGATCACCGGCAACACCGCCCTGACTGACGGCTCAATCCAGCAACTGCTCTTGGACCTTGACGCCTGCGAGAATCCTTATACGTGTCCGCACGGTCGTCCGACTGTCATCGAACTTGAGACCGACGAGATTGCCGCCCGATTCGAGCGTGACTATCCGGGTCACGATCGGCGCGAGTGAGGGTCGCCGTTCCTGACCGGCCGGACCGTGCCCGGTAACAGTGCATCCATACGGATGGAAGCCGTGTTCAATTCATGATCCACGTCGCGGTCGTCGGTGCATACGGAAGTGCCGGAGTGGCGGTCGCACAGCGACTGGCCGAGCACGATGCGGTCCGATTGACGCTGATTGATGACGGTGATCCCGGCG
>JBEQAX010000003.1:0-98022 GCA_041640095.1 Salinarchaeum sp.
TCAACCGGCCGTTAGCGGTGGGACGAGGAAGGGTGATCCGGATGGCTGTTCCCGTTCCGTCGACATCGACCGCGACGGTCCCGTCGTGGCCGGTGATCACCCACCAGACGATCCACAGTCCGATGCCTTGGCTGTGAGTCATATAGTACTGCATGAACTTTCAGAATAGCTCTGGCCAGCGGAACCACCGATGGCTTTCTCCAACCTGGCGGAAGGAATATTGTCTTGGCCGATCAACATTAGAGCAGGACCGGCGGTCGCCTTTGATCAACCGCCGCGATCTTCGATATCCATGTCACACGCCGACCCGAATCCCACGTGGCGCGACCGTATCGAGCAGATGCGACAGGCCAAACGCGAGTACTTCCGGGATTCCCCGCGATCGCCGCTTCCGCCGGAACTGCGCGGTGACGACTTCCCCGGACTCGACTACTACGAGCCCGATCCGGATTACCGGTTTGTCCTCCCGCTTGTCGAACACGATGAAAAGGAGACAGTGACTGTCGAGACCACTGCTGATGGCACCCAGCGGTACCTCCGGTGGGGGGAGTTCACCTTCGAGATTGACGGTGAGTCACACACGCTGCAGGCCTATCGGCCGGATCATGACGCGGACCGGTTGTGGGTCCCCTTCCGCGACGCCACAAGCGGCGAGGAAACCTACGGTGCTGGTCGGTACCTTGACCTTGAGCCCGACGATCACCTGACCGACGATGGGTGGGTGCTTGATTTCAACGAGGCCTACAATCCGACCTGCGCGTACAACGCCGCCTACGAATGTCCGATGATTCCAATGGAAAACTGGCTTGAGATTCCCATCGAGGCCGGCGAGCAAGACTTCCCGGTTGAACCGGCCGATCCACACGGCCACTAGCCGGCACTCTCTTTGTGTGCGCCCGTCGACCGGGCGTGTGATTCGCGACCTCTCACACCCAATTGAGTCGGGGATGCCGACGTACCCGGGCGATCCGACAGTGTCGGTTGCTCCCGCATTGACAATCGCGGACGATGGCGCCAGCGTTCATCGCCTGCGCTGTGGCACCCACACCGGAACGCACATCGATGCGCCGGCTCATCTCGATTCGGCTGGCGCCACCCTCGGCGAGCGTTCGATCGATCGGTTCGTCTTCACGGCCCGGAAGATCGATCTCACACCGTGTACGTCTGAGACGCGCGTTTGTCCCGATGACCTCCCAGCGACCGTTCCACCGGCGGTCGACCTGCTGGTTCTTGAGACCGGGTGGGACCGTTACTGGGGGACTGATCAGTACCGTGAACACCCGGCGCTGACGCCAGCGGCGGCCGCCCATGTCCGTGACCTTGGCTGTGGACTCGGTCTCGACACAGTCAGTCCCGATTCGCCGACAGCAGAGGACTATCCCGCCCATCAGCGTCTCCTATCGGCTGACCGGGCAATTATCGAGAATCTCCGGGGGCTCGATCCGCTTCCCCGACAGTTTGAGCTGATTGCACTACCGCTGCCGATCGATACCGATGGCGCGCCGGTTCGGGCGATCGCCCGATACGACCCCGATTAGGAACGCTTGACGGCGCAGGTGTCGATCCCTAGCGCGGCATAGAGCCCACAGAATCCGGTGAAGGCCGTACCGAGAAGCATCGCGGCGACAATTCCAAGGATCGGCGAGAGGATGGCCGGCCCGGGCAGTGCGTTGGCAAGGATGCCCAGCGACCATACGCCCGCGAGAGCGCCGATAACGATTCGAACGTACTTGTCTGTTTGCCCGATGTTTTGGGCCATATTCCTTTGTAGGTGCCGACGGGAATAGGCGTTGTCCCGGCGGGGATCGATGCCGCCGGCCGATCGTGTTCTGTGCTGGTATCGCGTACAAACGACAGTGTGGAGCCGCGTCCGACGAACCTCTCCCCTCGGTGTTGGGAGCCTGCTCGGCGGACTCGCCTTCGCTGTGGTCGCATACACTGGACTGTGGCTGACCCTCCGCGATGTCGCTGATGCCGGCGGTGTTTGCTCTCTTGGGGGGTTGCTACGGAGGTCGAGACACGCCGCAGGCGCTTCGCCGCGTCGTCAAAGTGATCGGCAGATGATTAGCGATCCTTGCATTGCGGTAGTCACGCTCGTGCGCGCACGAACACGGGCGTCTGCGGCCGACGCTCGCGTCGCGGCGGTCACGGACGATCAGACGCTCCACCCGAACGTTGTGCCGAATCGGTCGGATGCCCGATCGGTGGTAGTTTGCGGGTTCTCGCCACTCGAACGACTGCTCGTGACGCATCCGCCGATCGAAGAGCGGATTGATCGGCTGTACGCCCCCCATGAGGGACGTTAACCACAAGTCCGCTCACGCCATCAGTGCCGACATGGACTTCATCGTTGCGACAGACGGGTCCAGCACGAGCGATACGGCCATCGAACACGCACTGACGATCGTTGAGCGGATGGGCGCCTCGCTGACGGCCGTACACGCGGTCGATCCGAGCGTCTACGAGGAGCCATCAGGTGATCCGGTAGCGAGCCTGGGTGAGGCCGAGCGACACCTCATCATCGAGAGCGTCGAGGAAGCTGAGGAGCGCGGCGAGGAGATCCTCGACGACGCGGTTGATCTCGCCCACAGCCACGGGGTCGAGATCCGAACCGAACTGCTCTATGGCGATCCGACCCGGGCGATCCCGACGTACGCCCAAGAAGAGGAGATGGACGGCATCTTCGTCGGCCACCGCGGGCTCTCGCGGTCGCACGAGCGCGCGCTTGGGAGCGTCGCGAAGGCTATCGTCGACCGGACACCAATTCCGGTCACTATCGTCCGGTAGGTTGCGGGGATCGGTAGATTCAGGCCGCCGGCACTCCACCAATCAGTATGGACGCTGTCTTCAGCTGTCCCGGCTGTGGCACGTACTTCGAACCGGACGAGGAGGCTCTCCGTGCGACCTGTCCCGACTGCGGCGGGACGGTTGTGGCACGCTTTGGTGCCTGCTGAGGCCGGTGCACTCATTGGCTCGACGCCCTGGATCGTTGTATGGACATTGACGTCGTCGATCTGGATCACGTCGCGATCCGTGTCCGTGATCTTGAGCGTGCGCTCACCTTCTATCACGAGCTACTCGGACTTCCTATTAAGGACCGTGAACGCTTCGAGGACGGTGCGGTCCCTTACGTGGCCGTCGTCGCTGGCGGCCGACACATCCACCTTGTGCCGAGTGCCGACCCGATCGACGTGGGCGGTGAGCACCTCTGTTTGCTGGTGCGCTCTTCGCAGACGAATGCTCGGGCCGACCTCGAAGCGCTTCTCGACGAACTCGCAGCCGCGGACGTCCCCATCGAGTCCAACGAGCCCAAGTTGCGCTATGGAGCCTACGGCCGGTCGTGGGCGGCGTACGTGCGCGATCCGGACGGGCGTCGCGTCGAGTTGAAAGTCCACTGACTGCGGTGTGGTGATCAGGGTCTACTGTCGTCAGTATTCAACCCCCTCGCGAGCGTCGGTGCCCGTCTCGAAGGGGTGCTTAATCGCCCCCATGTGTGTCACGTATGCCGCGGCGTCGATCAGCGCCGCCGGTGCCTGCCGCCCGGTGACGATCACCTCCGTCGTGGGGTGTCGTTCGTCAAGGACTTCGAGCAGCCGGTCGGCACCGACGATATCAAAAGCCCACAACAGCGCCAATTCATCAGCGACCACGAGGTCGATCGCCGGGTCTCGCAGGTGCGCCGCGAGCGTCTCCAGTCCGGACTCAACGGTCGCCCGCTCGTCCTCGGTAAGCGTGTCCGCGGCACTGATGTGCCGGTCCAGCGCGAACTGGTCGTGGGCCACCGTCTCGTGGTTGGTCAGCGGATCAATCTCGCCGTAAGGCTGTCCGAGGGCGGCACTGCCCTTCAGAAACTGTACCAGCGCCACGGACCAGCCGTGGCCCACCGCCCGGAGGGCCGCCCCGATGGCGGCGGTCGTCTTGCCCTTCCCAGGGCCGTAATAGAGGTGTACGAGCCCGTTACGCTCGTCGGTCATACCCGACAGTAGGACTGACGGTGGCTTCAGCGATTCGCCAAGGCGATCGTTTGCGTCTTACGAAAGTTTATGACGGAGGCTCTGTAACCGGCGGATATGGCAAAGGGACTCGACGTCGGGACGATGAACATCCTCTCCTCGCGACAGGAGGGATCAGAAACCGTCTTCGTCCAGCAGCGCAACTCGTTCGTCGAGATCGAGTACAGCGACATGGCCGAGCAGATGCTCTCGCAGTCGGAGGTGCTGCACATCCGCAAGGACGACAAGGTCTACGTTGTCGGCGATGACGCGCTGAACTTCGCGAACATCTTCAACAAGGAGACCCGTCGGCCGATGCAAACGGGCATCCTCTCGAGTGAGGAGTCCTCGGCAATTCCGATGATCCAACTCATCACCGAGCAAGTGGTCGGCGAACCCGCTCACGAGGGCGAGCGGCTGTTTTATTCCTCGCCCGCGGATCCGGTCGACGTTGACCTTTCGACGCTGTACCACGAGAAGACCCTTGAGTCGATGCTCGGCGACATGGGCTATGACCCCGAGCCGATCAACGAGGGCATGGCCGTTATCTACTCTGAACTCGCCGATCACGACTTCACCGGCTTGGGCATCTCCTTCGGCGCCGGGATGACCAACGTCTGTCTGTCCTACTACGCGGTTCCGGTCATGAAGTTCTCCATTGCCCGTGGTGGCGACTGGATTGACGAGCAGACGGCGACGGCGACGGGCACGCCTGTTGATAAGGTCACCAGCACGAAGGAGTCGGACTTCGAACTTGACTTCAAGACCGACGTCGGTGGTATCGAGGGTGCGCTGGCGATCTACTACGAGAACCTCATTGACTACGTCATCGAGAACATCCGCCAGGAGGTCGACGAGGGCGACATCGAGGAAGGTCTCGATGTCCCGGTCGTTGTAACCGGCGGGACCTCAAGTCCCGACGGCTTCGAGGAGCTCTTTGAGGATCACCTCAACGACGCCAACCTGCCGTTCTCGATCAGTAGCGTCCAGCGGGCCACCGAGCCAATGTACAGCGTTGCTCGCGGCGCGCTGGTCGCCGCCCGCTCCGAGGAACGCGAGGCGAGCCGCGAAGAGGCCGAGGCCCCCGCCTCCGAGTGACATGGGGCGATGAGGGGGATTTTTGTCGCCCCTCATCGAAGGTTCTCATAATCGACCGTGTCCCGAAACTGTCCCCGGTGTGGGTCGTCAATGAGTACGTACGTCCTTGGCGACGCCGAAGCGGTCGTCTGTGAGTCTTGTGGCTACGTTGGCGTTGTCGCGGACCACTCCGGCGAACCGCGCGAGGTCGAATCCTGGGAGGAGGCGCTCAAGCGGTTCAACAACTGATCGTCCATACCATGCCAACACTTGATGTCACCGACGCGCAACTTGATCGGATCGATGCCCTCAAAGAGGAACTGTCGGACATTCACGGTGGCCCGTATGCGACCGTCGAGCGGGATCACGTGCTGACGTACCTGCTGGACCTCGCCGACGCTGTTGACGATCCTCACCGGACGATCGATCTCGGCAACGAGGGATCGCTCTCGGCCGATGAGCTTCCGACCGATCAGCTCACCCAAGCGCTCTCTGAGCGCACCCTCCAGTACAGCGACGACGAGGACCACGAAGAAATGGACCTGTACACCATGGCGGAGGTGTACGACGTTGAAGGCCGCAGCCAGATGACCAAGGATGAGCTGGTTGACGCACTCGTTACGGCGATCGAAACGCGCTATACTGACCCACTGGCGCCGGTCGACTTGTCGCTGGGGGACCTCCGCTCGTCGGATGACACGGCGTCAACGGACATGACCGACAACGCGTCAGGTGCCGATAACACGCCGGCAGACGCGTCATCAACAGACGAGACGTCCTCAGACGAGACGGACTCTGCGGAGACGACCCCGGAGTCGCCGAACACCGGGGGGTCACCCCTGACGGCCAACCTCAGTCTGCTTGAGGAGCATGCCGACAAGTGGCACGAAGGCGAGGGTGACGCCCGGTATGAGGTCGAACTGCCTGATGGTAGTGTCGAGACCGCCCGTACCCAGGATGACGTTCGGGCACTGTTATTCAAGAACTACTGAGATCCCGGCCGACAGTCATTACTACGACGATGTGTAGATACACCTCATATGATTGCCCGCCCGCGACGAGATGGTTCGACTGCCGCTGCTTTTCACTATAGCCATGAGTGAGGCACGTGAAAATCGACTGGTGTCGACCTACCGCCGGTATCTCGGTATCCCTGATCGCACCATTGATGTCTACGCCGGATTCGGGCTCTTCTTTGCTGGCCTCGGGCTGTGTCTTGCTGGAATTCTAACATTTCTCTACAGTGCGACGCTCCCTGATGGCGCTATGTCGACCTACGGTGTGCGAGAGATTGCCGCCGTGATGGCGGCAATTGGCCTTCCGGCCCTGCTGACCAGCGTAGTGGTGTTGTTGCCGGTTGATCGACGGACAATTGCGGTCGCTGGCATTGGGACGTTTGTGACCCTTGTTGCCACAGCGCTGTTCGCGTGGGCCTACCCGGCTGACTGGAATGTGGCGACCTCCCCGGATTACAGCGCCTTGGGCGTGGGTATCTATGCGGTTGGATTTGTCCTCGTTGTCGCGGGAACAGGGGCGGCCCTGGTTGCTCAGTACATCGAACGGGTGACTCCCGTCAAGGAAACACCCGATGACACGACCGAGGAGTCCGTCAGCGATGCGGCTGTACAGGCCGATATTGATCAAGCACTCGAGGGGACGGAGTTCTCTGTTCAGGGCGGTCGGATCGGTCAGGAACGACGCCTGGAGTTTGACACCACGGTCGACGACCTTGAGACAAACGTCTCTTCGGCTGCCGCGACAACACACACCACCGATGAGTCGGTTGATGAGACGGTCTCCCAACTACACAACGTCAAGGGCCCAGACAACCAGGTGCGAAGCGAGGAGACGACCGACGCACAGGTCGATGCTCTCGCGGAGGTGCGCGAACGCGAGTCTACCTCCGAGGATGATCGCGCCTTTGTCGATCGGGTTCGCGACCTCTGGTAGCCTTTTGTATTTCCTGCGTTTGACGAACGTCTCAGGATGATCAGCGGTAGCCGGCGCCGGATTCGCTTTTGTGATTGACACCTGTCGCTTTCGATATAAGTTGCCTGTCCTCAATGCAGTATCGCAGTAACGCGAATGACCGTCTGCAGGTCTGCGAGACGGTCACGACTATCGGGTGTATCCCCGGTTATGTCCCCCCACATGGACTGACTGCTGCCTTCGCGCGCTCTGTCGGACGACAGCCGTCATTACGCCGCTATCCGCGTCGTGTGGTGTCTTGTTGCCGGGGACGACATGGACGGCAACGTCCGACACACGTGAGTTGTTTTTGCACCCGTAAGTAAGTTGTTAGATGTTTCTTTCCGCAATAGTGGACGCATACCGGCAGTAATGCACGAAACCGGAACTGAGCTTCAACGATAGAGTTATCATCATTTGAAACTATCACATTAACATGCGAACGTATCTTGCGACGGTCGGATTCGACAGCCGGCGGGTCACCCGACCGACGTTAAATTATGGGGTTGATGAGGGGGACCAGGTGGTGCTTATCCGGCCGGATGCTGAGCCCGATGACCGGGCGACCGAGGCAATCAATGATGTCCAGAATCTGCTTGCGGAGGTCGAACCAGACGTCGGATTCTCGACCGTCGAAATCGTTCACCAGTCTCTTGAGGCGGCAGTTCTTGAGAGCGTCGACCTCCTCCGGGCCGCCGACGGCGAACGGGTAGTCTGTCTGGGCGGGGGAGCCCGCGATGTGCTCTTGCCGATGACAATCGCGACACTCACCGCACGGCCACTAGTCGACACCGTGTTGTTCTTTAGTGATCTTTCCGGTGAGGTCCGTGAGTGGCATCTGCCGGCGCTCAGTCCGACCGTCCCCGACAATGTTGGGCGGACCTTCGCGGCAATCAGCGACAATGATGGGTGGACGGATCTTTCGACCATCACCGCACAGGTCAACGCCGCTAAAAGCACCGTCACGCGTCACGTCAATGAACTCGAAACGCAGGAACTCGTTGAATCGCGCACCAGTGGCCGACACAAACAGGTGCGCCTGTCGTTTTCGGGAAAGCTCCTAGATCGACGCGGAGCCCTCTGAGCCGGTTAGAGATCAAGAAAGCTGTCGTCGGCCCGCTGGCGTGTCGTTTCGGGGAGGTCCGCCAACCAGCCGCCTGTTGCATCCGGGACATCGTCGTATGCCGGTACGTATGGCTTGAGATCCAGAAGTGGCGTGCCGTCGATAACATCAATCCCGGAGACCGACAGTTCGGTCCCATCGATAGCCTCCAGACGCACGATTGAGAGCCCGATCGGGTTTGGTCGTCTGGGTGCTCGCGTCCCAAACAGTCCGCGTCGCTCGTCGACTTTGAACGGCGTTGGCTGTAGATCGTACGCGTCGGCCTCGTGAAACGCATAGATGAGATACAGATGCGAGAATGACTTGACGTTGCGCAGCCCGGCGACGTATTGCTCCTCAAGCTCAATTACGCCGGCTTGTTCGGAGTACGCCGGCTGGATGGGGGTCCCGATCTGCTGACTGAATGGCGAGTGAATCACCCCAACCGGCTCGTACTCAGGCTCAATAGTCGGTGTCGTCACCGCGTTGCGGACGGCGTGTACCCAGCCATGGAGGTGTTCGCGACTTCGGGCCGTGACCAGCGGCCCATCGACGACGATTGGATCGTCGAGTACCGTCCCGCCGGCCCCCTTCACCGGCGTCTTCAACGACGACGGACAGGTGACCTGTCGTCCCTCAAGTACCGCCGTGTCGGTGATCGCCTCAATCCCCGTTCCGATGGCGCCGATGGTATCCACAGCGGCAATCACCTCGGTCAGGTGCTGATGCAGCGACCTTGCTGGTCGCTTGAGGCCGTCCGGAACAAGCAGGAGGTCGTACTGGTCCGGAGTGACTGCGTTGAGCGCCCGGTCGACAGAAAGGGTGCCACCGGCTGCTCCCTGTACCGGCTGACCGTCGGGACTCGCCTGCGTGATGGACCAGCCTTCCTCGCGCAGGCGTTCAGCCGGGTAGATGACCCCATTGGGGTGTACGCCATCGGTCACGAGAAGTAGTACAGAAGTGGTCATATTGATGCGTGTGTTGTCGTGGTTGAGGGCTGTTTGGCCGTCCCTTTGCCCTCATATATCTCGAAGCCAAACTCGCCAAATACTGCGCGTCCGGCTGGACTTGACGCAAATTCGACGAAACGATTGGCTGCTTCAAGTTGTTCGGAATATCGTAATGACCCCACAGGGATCGTCTTCACGATGTTATCCGCGGGAGGAATCTCAACAATATCAATCTCATCATCAAGACCGTGGAGGTCGGACTGCCAGATGATCGTTGCGTCGACTTGCTCTTGTGTGAGGTAAACGACCAGTTCGTTGACCGTCCCCGTTCGACTCGTTACGTTTGGTTCGACTGCTTCGAGGAGCTGTTTGCGTTCAAGAACCCGATCAGCTAGGACACCGATCGCGCAAGCACCAGGATCACCAAGCGCGACATCGAGTCCTGGCTTCGTCAAGTCTGCGAGTGTGTCGATCCCGGATGGATTCCCATTCTGGACGCCGATGACTGGCGTGTGATACGCAATGCGTCCTCGACGGGCGATATCCCCCATCGATGCTGCCTCCTCAAGATACATCCGAGCGCCGGGGACATAGACGTCGCCAGCATTGTTTAAGTCAATCTGGGTGAGGAGTGTGTCGGCTCCACCAAAATTGAAGTTGACGACGATGTTGTGATGACTCTCGAATTCCGCTTTGATCGCCTCGATCGGCTCTCGTAGTCCCGCCCCACTCAATACGACGATCGATGGCGTGGTGGATCCACCAGTCGTACGGGTGAGACACCCGGCCATCGCCGCCGTCCCTGTAACGGCGAGGAAGCCGCGTCGGTCGGTCGAAGAATGTTTCGGCATCGATACATCGGAACAGCACTACACGACAAATACCTGGCGACTTCAACCGGAATCGTCGATCACGTGGACGGCTGTCGGATCGATATCGACAGCAACTGACTCGCCAACGGCCACGTCGCGGTCGGTGAAGGCGGCGGTTGTCATTCGAGCCGTCACTGACTCGCCAGCATCGACTTCAAGTTGGACAGTCGATTCACGGCGGGATACTGACTCAAGCGTGCCCTGAACGGCCGCTGCTGTCGTCGTCTTAGCCGTCGACCGGATGTCCACGTGCTCGGGGCGGACGCACGCGAGCACGTTGCCGCTTGCCTCAGTCATGATTTCGACGGTCGCTCCAATCGGGAGCTCAAGCTGTGATTGGTCGTGTCGCTGTCGAATGCGCGCGTTGAAGATGTTCTCTGTTCCGACGAACCGGGCGACAAAGCGTGAGTTTGGCTTGGCAAAGACGGTCTCCGCTGGCCCGGTCTGGACGATTCGGCCGTCATTGAGGATACCGATGCGGTCAGCCAGCCGCAGGGCGTCCTCCCGGTGGTGAGTAACGTGTATGATTGTTGCCTCAGTCTCGGACTGGACGGTCCGAAGTTCCTCGATAATCCGCTCTTTGGTCGGAATATCAAGTGCACTGATCGGCTCGTCAAGCAACAGGACCTCGGGATTCATGACTAAGCTGCGCGCGAGAGCGACACGCTGGCGTTCGCCCCCACTGAGTGTTCGGGGCCGACGATGGAGTAGGTCTTCAATATCGAGTAAATTAACAAACCGTTCGACCCGCCTGTCGAGGGTGGCCGCATCGACATCAACCTGACCGAAGCGGATGTTCTCCTCGACGCTCAGGTGTGGAAAAAGCATGTAGTCCTGATAGACCATGCTGATCGGCCGATCCTTTGGGGGCATGTCGGTGATGTCTCGATCATGAAGCCGAATCTGTCCGGAATCAGCCGTGTAGATACCAGCGAGCACTTCGAGTAGGATCGTCTTGCCTGCACCGGTCGGTCCGAGTAATACGACGTACTCGCCTTGGTCGACAGTGAGGTTGATATCCCGAAGGGTGAATTCACCGAGTTCCGCGGTTACCCCGTCGATCTCAAGAATTGGATCGTGAGACATCATCAGTAGATTGTGGCGGTCCCGCCGAAGCGTTCGAGTACAAACAATGCGAGAACGGAGACCGCGACAAGGATGATCGCTGCGGCGACCGCCAGTTGCAACTGTCCGCTCGACATGTTGAGAAAGACGGCAATCGGCAGCGTCTCGGTCTTCATTCGGGTCGCGCCAGCGAGCATTAGGACAGCCCCGAACTCACCCATTCCTTTCGCCCAGGTGATTGCTGCACTCGCGAGCACTCCGTTCTTCGCCATTGGCAGGGTCACTTTCCAGAACGTCTCGCCGTGGGTGTGTCCCAGGGTCTTCGCGACGTGTTCGTACCGCGGATTAATCCCCTCGAAGGTCGAGTGCATGATCCGAATCGCGAAGGGGACGTTGATCAGGAACTGGGCCATCACGATCCCCGCCTTGGTAAAGACGATCTCGATGCCGAGGCGATTGAGCAGATCGCCGACGGGGGTCTGTCCGAAAAACAGCAACAGTCCCACCCCGGCAACCAGTGGTGGCAACGCCAGCGGAAGATTGACGATCGTGTTCGCGAGGGTCCGCCCCGGGAAATCAAGCCGGGCAAGGGCGTATCCGGCCGGGATGGCCACGAGCATACACATAAGCGATGACACCGTCGCTGTGACGATGCTAAGTCGGATTGAGAAGAGGATCTCCTCGGAGGTAAGATTCGTAAGCAATGCGCTCGGCCCCGTCTTTGAGGCGATGACGGCAACAACCGAGAGGATAAACACGACCATCACCGCTACGGTCGCGCCTGTAATCCGGTTGAACGTAGCTGTTCTCATGGGTCCCCACTCACGTCTTAGCCCGATACGGGACGTATCCGAAGTCCGAAAAGACATCCTTGCCCTTGGTGGCGGTGAACTCAACGAATTCGGCAGCCACCTCCGGATGATCAGCGAAGGTTAATGTCCCGACGGGAATGGTTTTGATGATATTTCGCTTCTCTGCGATCGGAACCCGGTCGGTTTCGTTCTCAAGTCCATGAACATCTGCGCGCCAAGTAATGGCGGCGTCAACCTGGTGCTGGGTGGTATAAACAACCAGTTCGTTGGTCGTCCCGGCTGTGGTGGCGAGATTCTCCTCTACGGCGGCGTAGAGATCATTCTGCTTGAGGATACGTTTCGCGAGACGGCCGATCGCAGCCGCTTCCGGATTGCCTAACGCGACCGTCACGTCGTCATTTGTGAGGTCTGAGAGGCCTTGGATGTCCGCCGGATTGCCCTCCGGTGTAATGATCGTCGGCGTATGGTGTGCAACAAGGGCCCGGTCGGCGATGAAGCCCTTCTTATCGGCCTGATCGATGTAGTACTTCGCGCCTGGAACGTACACGTCTCCCTGCTTGTTGAGCTCAATCTGACTCAAGAGTGTGTTCGATCCAGCGAACTTGTAATTGACCGCATGCCCAGTCTCGGTCTCAAACGCCTCGGCTACCGCTTCCATCGGCTTGCGGAGTCCCGCTCCACTGTATGCGAGGATCGTGACGGTCTTGCGGGCTTGCTCTGCTGTCGTTGATCGATTATCCCCCTCTTGAGGGCCACTTGACTGTTGCCCACAGCCCGCCACTCCAACGCTCGCTCCGGCGCCGAGACTGATGAGAAATGTTCGACGCGATTGATGTATCGGCATAGAAACATCGACAAACGAGGGAACGATTAATTCTTTTGCATTCGGACGTCGGCTGGCCCTCCCCCGAGGACGGTGCCTCAAATACCCTTGATCGTTGGAATGAGTTCGTCGCGGTTGGCCTCGGCAATCTCCTTGACACGCTCGAGTTCCTCCGGCGTAAAGGGGACATCCACCGGGTCGGTCGCCACCGATACGCTGTCACTACGGACCCCGCGCAACTGGAGATGCTCGTCCTCCATCGCCGCCATCAACACGGTATCGGCGGCGTCTTCGACAGTGCTGATCTGGTCGGCGAACGCCGAAGTGCTGACCGTGAGTACCACGGTCCGGTCGGTCTGCTCTGTTGCGGTATCGACGAGTGCCTCACGGATGTCGTCCTGGTAGGTCGGGGAGAACAACAGCAGGTTCAACGCCACGCCAAAGACGAGGGTTCCCGGGCCATCCCCAGGGAGGGATTCGGCCGCTCGGTCGATACTCGTCTGCCAGACCGCCGGATCAAGCACGTTCGCCCGCCACCGATGTGGACCGACCTGCTCAATGGCGTCGACCGATGGTTCCTGCTCGGGGTCGAAGTCAACCCACGCGATATCAACGTCCGTCTCGCGCGGATCAATATCGTAGAGTTCGGCCATCGTCTCGTCAACGAAGGTCCGTCCTGAGTTGGTCAACACGACAACCACTGAGCCGCCGGCTGCCAGCCAGTCGCTGACGATTGACAGGCCAAGTAACGGCTTGCCGGAACCACCTGGTCCAGAGACAACTGTCGTTTCACCGACAGGCAGTCCCTCTGGCATTACTTCTTGAAGCCACGCGGCGTCCGGGTCGAATGTATCGGCCACCATGATACTGGGGGCTTTGTTATTAATACAAATGAGTGTTTTGCTAACCACGGCGTACGACCGGGTTCGACGCGTCCTTTATATTGAGCCGCGTAGGGTCGTGCATGAGCGATCAGGTGACATCCGATGCCGTTGAGGAGGCGCTTGATGAGGTGACCCATCCCGAAATTGACGCGTCACTCGTTGAGTTGGGGATGATCGATGACATTACCGTCAATGGCGAGACCGCAGCCGTTGATGTGGCGATTCCAATGCCCACCATTCCCGAGGCCATCAAATCTATGCTCGCCCAGCGGGTGTCCGAGGGAGTCGCGTCACTCGGGGCTGACGCTGAGGTTGAGTTCGTTGTGATGGACACTCAGACACGTGACCGGTTTTTCGAGCTTGAAACGCAGGAATGGTCCGGTCCTAGCGGAGAGTCCTCGGACACCCCGTCGGCGCCGTTTTGATCGTACGGGTTCATCGGTCCGACGCGATCGCTTCTAATACCATAAGGACCGGACGACCGTGACTCCGTCCCAGGGTCTTTTGTAGGTGTGCTCTCTATCTGTGGATACATGCACGAAAATGCCGTCGACTCCGCATGGGACCGTGACCGACCATCACTCGGGGGGTCGGCCGCATGACCGACTTTAATACGCTCGTTGAGACCCGGCGGTCAGTCCACGACTATACCGACGAGCCGCTGTCCGAGAACACCATCGAGTCGATCTTCGAGCCAGTCCGGCTGTCGCCGTCGGGGTATAACCTCCAACCCTGGGAGTTCCTCGTCCTCCAGGACGCCGAGACAAAGGAGGCACTCCGAGAGGTCGCCTACGACCAAGCGCACGTCACCGAGGCGGCTGCGGCCGTTGTCGTCCTCGGTAACACCGATCCGGCGGCGCACGCCGAACCTGTCTTTGATGACTGGCTTGAGAAGGGGTATATCCCGAACGCCGAAGTCCGTGATCAACTCCTTGACAATGTCGATGGGATGGCCGCAATGGACGAGTCCGAACGCCGTGTGTGGACCACCCGCTCAACCGCGCTAGCCGCCATGACCCTCATGTACGCCGCTTGGGATGAGGGGGTTGCTACCTGCCCGATGGAAGGCTTCGACGCTGGCGCCCTTATGGAAACCTTCGACATCCCGGAGGGCTACGAGCCGGTCATGCTCATCACGATGGGATATCCCGCTGATGATACACCCGACATCGACAACGAGCGGAAGGCCCGCCGCCCTGTCGATGAGATCGTCCACTTCGAGTCCTTCGATCCGGTTGAGGAAACCGACTTCTGAGAACGCGACGATACCGCTTCGGTCCACATTTTCGACCATCTCGGCGGTTCACAACTTGTCGCTGTCGACGCTCGCCCGCAAATCGACCGCATACACCCCTTCTGGCGCCACGACAAGCGGATTAATGTCCAGTTCTCTGATTGCCGGGAAGTCAGTGACCAGCTGTGAGACCCGCTGAAGCGTCTCGACGACCGCACCGATATCGGCCGGTGCTCGTCCACGCGCGCCACGGAGCATCGGCGCTGCCTGGATTTCGGCGGTCATCGCCTGAGCCTCACGCTCACTAAGTGGTGCGACCCGAAACGCGGCGTCTTCAAATACCTGCACGAAAATCCCCCCCAGCCCGAAGGTCACTAGCGGGCCAAACTGTGGATCATGCCGGGCTCCGACCAGGGTTTCGGTGGCGTCCTCGGGGGCGATCTGCTCCTCAACCTGTACTCCGAGGACCGCCGCGTCAGGATTGTGATTCATCGCTCGGTCGACAAGCTGTTGGTAGGTCTCGGAAACGGCGTCCGGAGCCACCCCGACCTCGACGCCACCGATATCGGACTTGTGAAGAATATCCGGACTAACGATCTTCATCACCACCGGCCCACCGAGTTCACGGGCGATTGCTTCGGCCTCCGTTGCACGCTCGGCGAGTCCGCCGTCCGGGGTCGGGATGCCGTAGGCATCGAGTAGGTCCATCGCCTCGACACTGAGGTGTCGTTCTCCTCCTTCGGTTGCCCGCTGGAGAATCCGTCGTGCGCGTTCTTGCTCGACATCGAACCGGGTTGGCGACGCGTATCTCCGTGTGCTAACCGTCCGGTGTGTTGCCAGTGCTTCGAGACTGCGCACCGCCCGACTCGGATCGAAGTAGTTCGGAATACCCGCTGCCGTGAGATGCGCGGCTGCCCGGTCCGCCTTGTCACCGCCCATCAGACACGTCACGACCGGTGTCTCATGGCGTTGCTGGAGCGTACTGATCACTTCTGCGAGCGTCTCGAACTCGAACACCCCTGTTGGTACTGACACCACAATCACCCCGCCGATCTCCTTGGCACCGAGGACAGCGTCAAGACTCCGGCGGAACCGATCGATGTCGGCGTCACCAATGATGTCGAGTGGATTGTCGACATCGGCGGCCGGCGGGACAATTGTCTCAAGATGCTCTTCGAGCGCCTCGCTGAAGGTCGCAATCTGCAGGCGGGAATCACCGATGGCGTCGGTGGCCAATACTCCCGGTCCGCCTCCGTTTGTGATCACCGCGATGTCGTCCCGCTTAAGTTGCGGCGCCCCAGCGAGTACCCGACCGACGTCGAAGAGCTCCTGAATGGTGGTCGCTCGGATGACGCCGGCTTGGTTGAATCCGGCCTGATAGGCCGCCTCGCTCCCGGCGATCGATCCCGTATGTGAGGCCGCCGCTTCGGCCCCAGCCGGCGTTCGCCCGGACTTGAGCGCGACAACCGGCGTCTCGGCGGTCACCTCGCGAGCGGTCTCGATGAACCGCCGTCCGTTGTCGATGTCCTCAAGATACGCGAGAATCACATCGGTCTCTGGATCGTCGCCCCAGGCTTCGATCAGGTCGGTCTCATCAAGGACGGCCTCGTTGCCAAGCGAGACGATATCCCGGAATCCGATACCGTGCTGTGACGCCCAGCCAAGGATTGCCGCGATGATCGCCCCTGACTCGCTTACGAGCGAGATCGATCCCTCCGTGGGAGCCCCCTCGACAAACGTCGCATTGAGCCCTGTTCGGGTACTGCTGACGCCAACGCAGTTCGGCCCGATGAGTGTCAGGTCGTACGCTTCGGCGACAGCGATTAGATCGCGCTCACGCTGGTCGCCCTCTGGTCCGGCCTCACCGAATCCGGCTGACACGACGACAACGTTTGAAATGCCCGCGTCGCCGATCTCTTCTGTCACGGCAACGACACTCGCTGCTGGGACCGCGACGACGGCCACGTCGATCATTCCGGCGTCCGGGACGGCCCCGATTGAGGAGTACGCCGATCGCCCGAGGACCGTCTCGCGATCCGGGTGTACCGGGATGACTTCACCATCGAACGACGAGAGATTCTCCATTAGCGCTCGTCCAACCGATCCTGTCCGGTCTGTCGCGCCGATCACGGCAACGCGCTCGGGGGCGAACAGGGTACTGAGATTAAGCATCCTACACTCCGACACCACACGTGTGCTGTTCCCACCGGCCGACATCACCGTCGTGACATCCTGGTACTCGTCTGTTTTGTCGGTTGACACCCGCCCACTCGGTGGCACTCATAGCCAGAGATTACCGTCGGCACACCTATCTCTTTGGGCGTCAACCATTGTTCGAACGCGGATATAAGAAGACCCAGCTCGTTGCTGTCGGTATGACCGACGGACGGCAGCCCGTGCTTGGGCAATGTGACGACCGCCCGTAATGGTGCTGTCATGGATTGGCATACCCGCTCCCCCACGGACGTCTGTGAGGCACTCGATACAACAACAGCGGGACTTGACGCCAATACGGCTCATGAACGCCGTGAGACCGCCGGACCGAACGAACTTACGCGCGATCGTGGACGCCGACCAGTGCGGATTCTCCTCGCACAGTTCTCAAGTGCTCTCATCTGGGTCCTGTTGATTGCCGCCGTTCTCTCTGTCCTCGTCGGACATGTCGTTGATGCCGCTCTTATCGGCGGGATCCTGCTGGCAAACGGCATCTTTGGATTCGTCCAAGAGTATCGCGCCGAGCAGAGTCTAGAGGCCCTCCGGGAAATGACCACTCCGGTCGTGACGGTCCGACGGGGCGGAACCGAACAGGAGATTGATGCGACCGATCTCGTCCCTGGTGATGTCGTTGTGCTCCGCCAGGGCGATGTCGTCCCAGCCGACGCCCGACTCATCGACGAACAAAATCTGGAGGTCGATGAGGCGGCGCTCACCGGCGAGAGCATCCCCGTCGAGAAGACTACTGACCGGGTGAGCGCTGACACTCCGCTGGCCGAACGTGCCAATATGGTGTATAAAGGAACGAACGTGAGCCGCGGACACGGCGAGGCGGTCGTCGTGGCGACCGGTATGGAGACCGAGGTCGGCACCATTGCCGCCGCGTTAGCGGGGGCCGAGGATCCACGCACCCCGCTTCAGCGCGATCTTGACCGGCTCGGTCGGCGGGTTGGCCTCGGTGTTGGACTCCTCTCGGCGGTTATTGTTCCGCTGTTACTTCTTGGAGGACGAGGGCTTCTCCAGTCTGGTCTGACGGCTATCTCGCTGGCTGTCGCCGCGGTGCCAGAGGGACTCCCAGCGGTGGTCACGCTGACATTGGCGCTGGGGGTCCGACAGATGGCCGACGAGAACGCCCTTGTACGGACCCTTCCGGCTGTTGAGGCACTCGGGGCGGTTGATGTCGTCTGTACCGACAAGACCGGTACGCTCACTGAGGGCGAAATGCGTGTCCAGCGTGTCTGGGTAGACGATCACACGTTCACTCTTGAGGAGGAGAATCCCGATGAGCGAGTCGACCGGCTATTAGAGATCGGCGCCCTGTGTAATGACGCGACCGTCGACAGTGGTGATCCAACCGAGCGGGCCCTTCTTGCTGCCGCTTCGCGTCAGAACGACATCGATGCGCTTCGCGACCGGCGACCACGACGGGACGAACGCCCCTTCTCCTCTGAACGCAAGCGCATGACGACCATCCACGACGAGGTTATCTACGTCAAGGGTGCGCCGGATGAACTCCTTAGCCGGTCGACGCGTATCCTCGCACCGGAAGGGCCGGTTCCGCTTGATGATGAGGCGCGATCCCGCGTACGTGAACAGGTGGCTGCGTTCGCCGAAGACGCCCTCCGGGTACTTGCCTTTGCGTACAAGCCGCGGACAGACAGGGGTGATCCGGAGGCAGATCTTGTGTTCGTCGGACTACAGGGGCTCCTTGATCCACCACGTGCGGAGGTCGCTGATGCGATCGCAGAGACGCGGCGTGCCGGTATCGATGTGAACATCATTACTGGCGACAACCCGACGACGGCGCGGGCAGTTGCCACCCAGGTGGGCGTTGACTCGGACGTGCTGAGCGGACCGGACATCGATGCGCTTGATGACGCCACGCTCCGTGAGCGGGTTGAGGAAATCGACGTGTATGCTCGGGCAGAACCCACGCACAAGGTACGGATCCTGCAGGCCCTTCGCGCGAACGGCCATACCGTAGCGATGACCGGCGATGGTGTGAACGACGCCCCTGCATTGAAAACCGCGGACGTTGGTATTGCCATGGGTGTCCGTGGGACCGATGTCGCCAAGCAGGCGAGTGACATCGTCCTCTTAGACGACAACTACGCGACGATTCGCAACGCGATCAGACGGGGACGTACGATCTTCGACAACATCTGGAAGTTCGTTGCGTACCTGCTTAGTGCTAATCTCGCCGAGGTTCTCGTCGTGGTCATTGCGTCGCTGTTCGGCTATCTTATTCTCCCGGCCGTACAGCTCCTCTGGATCAACCTCCTGACCGACGGCCTTCCGGCTCTTGCCCTCGGGACAGATCCTGCCGGTGACGTAATGGACCGCCGTCCGCGGGAACGGATTACCGGCATCATCGATCAGTCGATGCGGACGTTTATCGGTGGGGCTGGACTGGTGACGACCGTTTTGATGCTTGGGTTGATGTTTCATCTGCTCGATGGAGCGCCGTCGGTCACACCGTATGTGATGACAATGGTCTTCACGGGCTTCGTCGTCTTTGAGTTCGTCAAGCTGTATGTCGTCCGCTGGACCACAGCGACGCCGACGGTCTCGAATCCGTGGCTCGCGAGTGCGGTCGGGGCGTCGGTGTGTCTCCAGTTGGCCGTCCTGTATACACCGTTGCGATCGTACTTTGGGACCGTGCCGCTCACCACAGCCGACTGGGGACTGTTGGGCGTGGTAGTGCTCATCGGTACGCCTCTGCTGGTCCTCGTTGGCTTGATCAGCCGACGTCATACAACCGCACATCAAGACGAACCGCAACCGGACGACGCTCCCGTCTGATCGCCCATCACCGGCCGAACAGGAGATTGATGAGTGCAACAACCAGTCCCGCGAGTGCCATCCGCACCGCGGAAACGTACCACTGTTGTTCCGCAATCGACGCCATGTACGCGCCGAACACCGCGAGGACGGCCATCCCGAAGGCGACGCCGAGCACCCCGGCTTCTACCATCGACAGAACAGTCCCTTCGAACATAAAGGGGACGAGTGGAATGGTCACGCCGATAAGCGGGCCAAGGCCGCTTGCCGTTGCATGCACGACTCGCGCCCTTTGTTGTGCCCGTTCAATTCGTGTGTCGTCGAGATTGGTCAGCATCGCCCGCTCAAGACGCTTGATCTTGGCGCTCGTCTCGGCCCGTTCGATCTCCCAGACACTCCAGACGGCCGATGTTCCCAGCCCAACAGCTGCTCCAAGGCCGATCTTGATGACGGTCAATCCGTCCGAAATTCCCGACAACACGGCGCCGACGACGATCCCCACGCTCGTCAACGTCCCGTCGAACCCATTCGAGACGAAGTACCGACGAGCGATCGCAACCGTCTCCTCGTCTTCGAGAAGCACCCGCAAGCGTCGGCGAATCGAAGACATACGGCCCTATGGATCCTGAAAGGTCCGCTGGTCTTCGACAATATGCCCCCCACAGGCGACATGATCAATCGAGTGTACGGTCCCGCCGAGATCCTCGATTGCTGCCTCAATGGCGGTGTACTCTAAGGCTTCTCCTTCGATTGTGATTTTGATGTTCTGCACCTCTTGATCAAGTTCGATTAGCGATACCGTTGCTGCGTCGACGCTGTTGGCCTCCGTTATGTGCTGGGCAAACTCAAGAAGTGACGGGTCGTGCGGTTTCAGGACATCCAGAGCGATCCGGCGGACGCGGGTCATCGTGTCAACCGTACACGTCAGACTGTTTAAGTCCCCGCGGTGGTCCTGGTGTGGCGGCCGGTGCTGTATGCGTATAGAATGCACACAAGTGGTCCCAAGTCGTTTGTGCGTTTCATAGCAACTTCTTTCATGTGACAGTAGAATTATATTATTCCGATGTCGAATCACACCCCTTCGGAGTTCGCAACGCGGCTACAGCGAGGCACTGAGACCTATCTCGACTGGATCAGTGGGTGTGTATCGCTGCTTGAGGATCTCCTCGGCCGGTACAAGGCCGAACGGCCGATCGATCTGACCGTCAACCGGATTGACCGACTCGAAAGCGAGTGTGACCGGCTTGGCCGGGAGCTCAGCGCGCTTGTCACCACCACTGACGAGGTAGACCTCCAGCATCTCCGGATCCACCACAACGCCCAGCGGATCGTCACCATTTATCAGCGTCTCGATACCATCGCCAGCCGTACGGAGCGGATTGCCACCGAGTTCCGAACAATCGCTCCGGCCCTGTCGACGGCATATTTCGAGTCGTTCAGTGACCTTGCGGAGTGGACGACGACGGCGATGGAAGCCCTTGAGACGGCTGTTGTTGAATTCGTCGACCTGCTGTGTGGTTCGGCCGACTCTGGATCGATCGTTGAAGAAGTTCAGACCGTTCGGATGGCCGAGGGGGCCTGTGATGAACTCCGGGACCAGATCACCGCCGAGGCTTTCGCCGATCCAGCGGTTGACCGCCCGTTGGTGTACCGCGAGTTCGCGAGCCTCTTCAGTGGTCTCAGTGATACCATGGAGGACGTTACTGACGAACTCGTCGTGCTCTCGGGGCGGGCATCCTGGATCGAGACCGAACGCGATATTGATCCGACGGTGAGCGTTCTCCCTCGGGAATGAGGATCCGCCGAACGGTCGCGGCTGCCGTGACATATAGTGCTCCCAGGGCGTATGTATCACTACTAGCAATTGCTTTCCGCCGTTAGCGCCGCGTTTCGATTATGACCCCACAAACATGTGAACCGCGATGGTCCCCGACGGGCTGGCTCAGGCGGCGGTACCCGGCGAGCCTGATAGCGCTCCGTATTACTGGAGACCACCACGGGGGTGCGTTCCATGAGTGATCTCGCGAGCGCCTACAACGCGGTACTATTCGACATGGATGGCGTCCTGCTCGAAGGACGCTCTACCGCTTCAATCATCTACGAGCGGGCGACAAACGATGCTGTCCGACATCTTGGGGCTGATCCGCTGCCTGAACAGCTGGCCCGGCTTGAACAGCGCTCATATGGACCGCTCGTTGAGGCTGCCTGTCACGACACCGGAATTGATCCCGAACGGTTCTGGCGACTGCGCGAGCGGTGTGCCTCGGCCCGCGAACATCGCTGGCTCGCCCAGGGGCTTCGTGAGCCGCACGCCGATACTGACGCGCTGTTTGATCTCGGCGTGCCGCTTGCGGTGGTATCGAATAACCGCCATGCTACGGTCCAGTACGTGCTCGATACGGTCATGCCTGGGGTGTTCGAGGTTGGCCGTGGCCGTGATCCTTCGATCGCCGGGTACCGTCGGCGCAAGCCCGACAGCACTTACCTTGATGAGACCTTAGATGCCCTTGGCGTCGAGACGGCGCTGTATGTCGGCGACCGAACAACCGACGTTGAGGCCGCTCACGCCGCCGGGATCGACTCAGTGCTGTTGACCCGGCCCGAAGCGCCATCGATCGACATGACGACTGTCGCGCCGACCTATCGGATCGAGTCACTCGCCGAGCTCCCAACGCTGTCACCGAGGCGGGTCACCCGGGCCTGAAGGTCAGGGGGCGAAGGTGCCGGTCAACGCTGCCGAGGCGAGAATGTGGCCCTCCATGGCATCTCGCAGGTCCTCGGCTGTCTGTGGGCCACGACCGATGGTCGTCTCAAGTGCATAGAGAGTAAACCGGTAGGTGTGTTCGCGGTCCGGCGGATTCGGACCGCCGTAGCCGCGCTCGCCGTAGTCATTGTGTCCCTCGCGTGCATCGGTTGCCGCCCAGTCTTCGGGGATAGCTGTCGTTGTAGGATCGATGTCCCAGACGACCCAGTGGTCCCAAATCTTGCCGGCCGGGGCCTTTGCGTCCGGGTCGTCAACGATCAACGCGAGACCGGCCGCCGCTTCGGGAACGCCTGAAACGGTGAGCGGCGGATTCACGTTCCGGCTTGTATAGCCGTACTCGCGCGGAATCGTGGCGCCGTCGTCGAAGGCCGGGCTCTTGAGTGTGAGTGCGCTCATGAGTGATCTCCTCAATACGTCTGTGAGTGTTCGTTGTTGGGGCTGACACCCTCCCGGGCGTTACTGGTGGAACTGCTTGAGCATCTTCAGACTCTCCTTGGTCTGGACGAACTCCGAAACTGGCCCGCTTGCGTCACAGTACTCACAGGCATAGTCCTCGCCGGGGGCCGGTAGCGCGCTCGGCGGCTCCTCCCACTGTTCGCCACAGGTCGGGCACTCAAGCGGAATCCACGCTTGCTGCATACACCCCCATCTATCGGCCGATCCCTTAACGCTGGTCACGCGATTTCTTGGCGTTCCAGCCATCCGGTTGAGATGAGCGGGATATTCAGCCGACAGCGCCGCGACTATAGGCACCGGTGACTGCGAAAACCCTATACGGGGCCGTTCGGTGAGCTACGGACATGGAGGATGTCGCGATTATCGGCGCCGCGATGACCGAGTTCGGCGACCGTGACGGCTGGATCCGTGAACTACTCGTCGAGGCAGCTGAGGCTGGCCTCGCGGATGCGGGGATCGATCCGGACACCCCTGATCACGTTTATGTCGCCAACATGGCCAGCGGGGAGTTCGAGGGACAGACCGGCATCGCCAACGCGCTTGTACATGACCTGAACGGAATGCCGGCATATACCCAGCGGGTCGATCAGACCTCTGCGAGTGGTGGGGCGGGCCTGTACGCCGCCTGGCAGTCCGTTGCAAGTGGTGCCAGCGAGTGTACGCTGCTGGTCGGCGGCGAGAAGATGACTCACCGAACGACCGGTGAAGCAACCGACGTTATCGCCTCACTAACACACCCAGCCGAGTACAAACACGGCATCACGCTCCCCTCGTTTGCGGGATTGATTGCCCGCGCCTATCTTGAGCGATACGACGCCCCCCGCGAGAGTCTGGCCCGGGTCGCTGTCAAGAACCATCGACACGGGATGGACAACCCGCATGCACAGTTCCGAAAAGAGGTCGATCTCGAGACCGTCCTCGATAGTCCGCTTGTCGCCGATCCCCTCCGGCTGTATGACTTTTGTCCGATCACCGACGGCGCTGCGGCGGCCGTACTCGTGCCTGCCTCAGTCGCCGAAGAGTATACTGATGAGTACGTACTGATTGACGGCGTCGCCGGAGCCACCGACACACACGTTGTCCACCAGCGCCCCGATCCGACGGTCATGAACGCCGTCGTCGACAGCGGCGATGCGGCCTTCGCGATGAGTGATCACGCCCGCGAGGACATCGACGTGGCGGAGCTCCACGACATGTTTACGATCCTTGAGTTCCTCCAGATGGAAGGGCTCGGATTCGCCGAGCCGGGGACTGCTTGGGAGCAGGTCCAAGCCGGTCGGACGACCCGCGAGGGTGAATTGCCGATCAACACCTCCGGCGGACTCAAGTCGAAAGGCCACCCGCTTGGAGCGACCGGCGTTGCACAGATCCACGAACTCTACGCTCAGTTGACCGACACCGCTGGCCCACGCCAGGTTGACGCCGATGTCGGACTGGCATGTAACGTCGGCGGATTCGGTAACTGTGTAACGACGACGATTCTCGAACGAGCGTGATTCACATGTCTGATGAACCCCCACTCGTGGCGTATCGGTACGAAGACGGCTCACTCGCCTGTCCAGGCCACCCCCGTGGCCCGGCCGGTGACGAACCGGTCGATGAACTTGATCTCAGTGCGCACACCGGTGAGGTTGTTACCTTCACGGTGGCCCGGGCAACCCCGCCAGGCGTTCGTGCGCCTAACCCGGTCGCGATTGTTGAGTTCACGATTGAGGGCGAGACCGTTCGGGCTATCGGTCAGCTCACGACCGAAACGGTGTCGATCGGCGATACCGTCACCCCGGTGTATACTGCGCAACTCCGCGACCCCGAGCAGAGTCTCCGTGAACCAGCGAGTCAGGACTGGGACGGCTACCGGTTTGAGCCGGTCTGATCGTCGTCTGCGTCCTCCTCATCGTCATCATCAACCTGTTGTTTGATCGATTCGAGTTCGGCGTCAACATCGACATCAACCGACGCGTCGGCAGATGTTGAGGTGTCTGTGGCTGGCTCGGCGGATCTGGCGGTGGAGTTCTCCGCGTCCTCAACACGCTCGCGCAGCTCTGCCCGGAGTGTCCGTGCGTCTTCGAGAATCTCACGCGCCCGGGAATTCTCGGGCAATGATCCCTCCTCAAGAATCTGCTGGAACTCCGAGAGCGCCTTGTCGAACTGGACCAGCGTCTCCTCGCCGAGTTCGACTGCACGGTCGCGTCCGCGACGACCCTCTGTGCGGGCGCGCCGTGAGGTATCTGCGAGCTCGATCGCCGCCTGCACGGCTTCAAGAATCCGGATGTTGGCTTCAAGGATCGCAATCAACGCCGGGATGGCTGCCTCGTCGGCAAACCGGAGCACCTCGCGTGGGCTGGGAGGCCGCGGAAGTCCGAGGGGGCCGCGTGGCGCCTGCCGACGGAGGTCACGACGGAGGCCGCGCATCGTCTCTTCGAGGTCGGCGGCCGTTGCCGCCAGATCGTCGTCCCGGTCAGACATGATGTTTCGTTGGGCACCGACGGACAAAAACCTCGGCCTTGTGGGCGACGGCGACTGTGTGGATCACCCGACTTTTACCGCCTTGGGCCCTCGTGTCGAGTGATGACAGATACTGACGCCCCTGCTGGATCCGCTTCGGAATCGTCGGGGTCTGGCGCACATCCCCAAGCCGAAGGGGCGGAGCAGCCGTCAGATCCGGCGGCTGATCCAGCCGCGCTGACGGTTGCCGAACGGTCGTTGCACCCGCGGGTGCGGTATCTCTGGATCCTCATTGCTTTTCTCTCTGGAGTGGCCGTCGCGCTGGTGGTCCTCGGCCTGCACGTGCTGTTGTTTTCGATTGGACGACCGCTACTCGCCGCCGGTGGGATCGGTGGCCTGGTGGCTATAGTCGGTATCATCCACGCCCTGTTACGCTACCGCAGCTGGGAGTACGAAGTGCGTGAGGACGCGCTGTATCTTGAGCGGGGAGTCCTTACACGTGTTCGGACTGTTGTTCCACTCGTCCGGATGCAACACGTCGATACGGCTCGGAGTCCTGTTCAGCGTGTCTTTGGGCTCTCGTCAGTCGTGGTCTATACGGCCGGATCGCGTGGGGCTGATGTGACAATCCCGGGGCTGGCGGTTGAGCGTGGGGAGGACCTTCAGACGCGGCTCAAACAGTTGGCCATCGCGGCCGGAGGCGATCCGGCGGTATGAAACTCCACGGCCTTTCGATCCCGTTTCGGATCATCGAGACCGCCCTCCGGATCGGATGGCTCTTGATCTTTGGTATCTTTGCACTCACTACGCTCACAGACGGCGTTGTGACCGTCGTCGCTGTTGGAGGGGTGATCATCGGCGTCCTCGGCGTTCTTGCGGCCTGGCAAATCGCGTATCATCGGCGCTATGAGTACCGGCTCACCGCTGATACGTTCGATATCGATGCTGGGGTCTTCTCCCGTCGCGAGCGTGAGATCCCATACGGCCGGATTCAAAATGTGGCGATCAACCGCAACGTCTTCCAGCGGCTTTTCGGGATTGCCGAGGTGCGTCTTGAGACGGCTGGTGGCAACGCTGCGGAGGCACGACTACGGTACGTTGGGATTGACCGTGCGTACGAACTGCAGGACGCACTGAGTGATCGCACGGGCAATGATTCGACGGACGTGGAGCCGACAACCGCGCCCGATGCCGCCGAAGAAGCGCATCGGCAGCATCCAATCTTCGAAATCACCCCCCGTGAACTTGCCGTATTAGCGCTTGTATCACTCGACTACCGGGTTCTCGTGTTCAGCGTCATCGGGGTCTCGGCGTTTCTCCCACAGCTTGGGGGACGGCTTTTTGACAGCGGGGTGTTCACCGTCCCGGCGACAGTCCTCGGGCTGTATCTGCTTACTGCGGTGCTCAGCGCGTTATACGCCGTCACGAACTACTACGATTTCACGCTCTCTCAGGGTGACCGCGAACTGCGGTATGAACGCGGACTGCTGCAGCGCTACAGTGGCACGATTCCACTCGATAAGATCCAAGTGCTACGCATTTCCGAGAACGTCCTCGCCCGGGCGGTGGGCTATGCATCGGTCCTCGTCGAGACGGCCGGCTACTCGCCCGGCGAGTCCGGTGGCACCCAGTCGGCCGTCCCGATCGCCCAGCGGTCCCGCGTCGACAGGCTGGTTGAGGATCTTGGATTCGAGACCGTCGATGAGTTCGTGCGTCCGCCGCGGCGGGCCCGCCGGCGGTACGCGCTTCGATACCTGGGAGCGACGCTCATCCTTACTGGGATCGGTTACGGACTAACCCAACTCACCACGATGTCTTACCCATGGATCTTCTTACTCGGGGGCGGGTTCATCGCGCCGATCGCTGCCCATCTCAAGTGGCGTCATCGTGGCTATGCGGTGACTGACACCCATATCATTACCCGCAACGGATTCTGGCGACAGACGACAACAGTCGTTCCCCACCACCGCATTCAGGTTGTCTTCGACAGCCAGACGGTCTTCCAACGACGGTGGGACATCGCGACACTGACGATTGATACCGCCGGCTCGCGGAGCCTTGTGGCTGACGACAGCAAGGCGGTCGACATCGATGCCGGGACGGCAGAACAACTCCGGGAAACACTGTTCGATCGCTGCATCACGGCGATTGCTGATCACCAGATCGGCCGATCGACGGTCATGGAGGGCAGACCGGCCGATCGCTGACGATCAGTCGGCGCTGACCTGCGCGTCCTGCAGGTGCGTACCTTCCCACTCGCGGCGAGCCTCAAGTTCGCGCTCGCCACGCTGGGTCAGTGAGTAGGAGTTTGTTCGGCGGTCGATCTGGCCTTTCTCGACAAGCCCCTTCTCAACAAGGGCGTCGAGGTTCGGGTAGAGTCGGCCGTGGTTGATTTCGGCGCCATAGTACTCCTCGATAGCGTCCTTAATTGCCAGTCCATGTGGCTTCTCGCGACCTGCAATGACGTACAGCAGATCACGCTGGAATCCGGTTAGATCGTGCATCCACTACTCGGTTGCAAACCCAGGCTTATTAAACTTAAAATAATCAAATTATATAACCCAATGATACGTCTAACGGCGTATCATGATACGGAGGTCGGCTACCTAAGCGGGATACGCGACGGATTTTATGCACGCGTCACTTGGCTACGCCTGACCGTGTGCCGTCGTTCGTTACTATCGGAATAGCAATATTCGCCGTTACTCGATGTGGCGTGATCGATTCATTATTATCTATCATTCGGGACTCTCGAAATTGTCGGAGCCGGTGCCAATCGTTGCATTACTACGGAATGATAGGCTACTCGGCGTCGCAGTTGTGCCGCTGTTCGACCTTGTTCAGGTAGCTGAAATCCAGTATATCGCACCCTGAACGAAAGTTGCGCATGTCGCCGGTGGTCCCTCCCCTCTCAGCTCTTCTCCGAGCGAGAAGAATTTAGATATGAATTGAATATGAATACTCATGAGCAAGAACGAGGAACGTAAGGTCGGTAAACGGGGGCAAGTCACC
Organism: Salinarchaeum sp.; assembly: GCA_041640095.1. Classification (GTDB taxonomy): domain Archaea; phylum Halobacteriota; class Halobacteria; order Halobacteriales; family Salinarchaeaceae; genus CAZFMU01. Next base: position 28,452 of record JBEQAX010000003.1, read on the forward strand.
CTCCCGAAAGAACTGAGAGAGAAACTGGGTATCCGCGGCGGGGACGAGGTACTGGTTCATGAAGAGGACGGGAAAATTATCATCGAAAAACCGCTGTCTCGTGAGGAACTCGCTGAGGGGTACCGACGACGCGCAGCAGAATCCGAAGCTCTCGCGGAGGCGATGGACGGTGTGTCTCGCGAGGCCGACGAGTACCTCGGTGCTGTACCCGAGTGGTAATCGATGGACGTTCGCCGCGGAGACATCGTCATTGCCGAGCTTGCCCCGACAGAGGGATCCGAGCAACGAGGAACACGACCGTGTCTAGTCGTGCAAAACAACGTTGGGAACGAGAACGCGCCGACGACCATCGTCGTCCCGTTTACGACCTCGCGAGGAGACGAACTGTACCCGTTCGAGGTACTCGTCTCCGCTGCTGAGTCTCCGCTCCGAGAGGACTCGGTCGCTCTCTGTAGTCAGATTCGCACGGTGTCCATCGAACATCGTATTAATACCAGTCTCGGCTCAGTGCCGGCGTCCCGTATGGAGGAAGTCGACGAGGCACTCGAATACAGCCTCGGTCTGAGAGAACTCTAGCGACTCTCCCGCTGCTCGACCTTGTTCAACTCAATCAGTAGTCGGAAGATCGCCTTGACAAGGTTGCGGTCAATGTCGAACGTGGCGGCATTCGCTCCGGCCCGATCCATTACCTGTTGTTCCTGTTCCTCGTCGGTCGTCGGAAGGCCCTGCTCGGCTTTGACCTCGGCGATGGTCTGGGCGACGTATGTTCGTCGTGCGATGAGTTCAACCAACTCGTGGTCGATTGTCTCAATCTCCTCGCGGAGCTCCGCGAGAGTCATTTCGTCTGTGCTCCCGTAGTTCGTGTTGTCGTCAGCCATGTGGTGCCCTCTCGTCGCTCCCATGTTTCCTTTAGCGCTTCGAGTATGTCACGATCCCCAACGGCATGCACACTCGGGCCAGTGCCGGACAACGAGACGCCCGCTACTGCGGGGAGCGCCTCGAACATCGGCTCTGTCGGAAATCCAAGGGCAGCACTGAACGCCAGCCCGTTGACCGTCATCGCCTGCCCGTAGTTGCCCTGCTGTGCGACTGAGAGCACCGTATCGGCGACCGGTGCGAGTCGTCGACACCGTTCGATATCGGCATCAGCGCTGTAGGCTCGTTCTGGTGGGGTCCAGATCAGCACGTCCCAGTCGACAGTCGCTCGCTTGAGTAGTTCATCCTCTCGGTTATCCGTGATCGTGAGCCCACCAAGCATGCTCGCCGACGCGTCGTCGAAAGCGCCGGTCACCGTGACCCCGGCCTCGCGGGCGGCCTGGACACCGATCCGACACGCCTCAAGTGGATCTACGGCTTCGGCCTGACCCAGTGCGTCGAGTGTTGCGAGAACGGTAGCGTTGGCGGCTGCGCTTGAGCTTTTGAGCCCGGCGGCCATCGGCACCTCACTGGCCGTACGCACCCGCCCCCCCTCGCCGTTGCCATACCGATCGGTCGTGAGTGAGACACACCGCTCAATCAGCTCCGTGTCCGCTTCCGGAGCGTCGGCGACCACTCCGGTGACCTCGGAGGCGGCAGCGTTCAACTCGACCGTCGCGGTGGTCTCTTCGTCGATCGCGAAGGCCGCTCCCCGGCCGTTCGCGAGCGCATTGAGGACCGTACCCGCTCCCGGTGCGCTGGCTTGTCCGTTCATAGCCTGTCGAGACGACGGCCACAACTTATCGGTACCGGTTCGCCGAATTCCGAACGTGCCGCTTTTGGCGCCCTTGGCCGTTGTCGTAGTATGCCCCAGCGCGAACCGGTCGCTCCGGCGTCACTCTCGGTCGATGTTACCGACGAGGAAGTGGCCGTCGGTTACCTTGATGGCCACATTGTCCGGTATACGGCGCCAACCCCGCCAACCGAACCCCCTGTGCGGACCCAGCCCCGCCGTCTGATCTCCGTGCTCGTTGTCGCCCCCGATGAAACTGAAGCGACGCTCACCTACGTGAATGAGCTCAACACGGATGCCGAAATGCTTGAAGACACCGGCGTCGGCCGCGTCTTCGTCGATCCGGGCGAACGCACGTCGATTGTCCCGGGCGTTGAAGCCGAGGGCGATGGCCACGCTGTGGTGATCCACGCCGACTTCTCGACTATCGACGGCCGAGTGTTCGTCTTTGAGGAGGATCAGTTTGCCGAGACCGGGTACGAGCTCGTTGCGTCGACGGCCTGATGGCTGTCACTGAATGTACGACGGGGCTTCTGCGTCACAGCTCTTCTCGTGCTCGCGGGCATCCTCACGTGAGTCAAAGAGCATGCCACAGGCCTCACACTCGTACCACGTCATCCCATCACGCTGGGTCTCCGTGACCATGCTGTTAAGTCACACACGACGGCCTAAAGGTGTTTTGTGCCCCCGACTCAGTCGCCCGCCGAGGGGGTGACTGCTGGTGTGGCCGGATCATAGACTTGGGTATACACAAGCGAGAGGGCAACCACCCCGCCAACGGTGGCTCCAACAAAGGGCACCGCAAAGCCAAACCCGACGAGGATCCCCGAAAAGAGCGTCCCAAAGGCGATTCCCAACCCAAAGCTCATGGTCAAAATCGAGAGGGTCGATCCCGACTGGCCCTCCTTTGCAAGGTCACCGGCGAGGGCGAGTGACGGGGCGAACACTGCGGCGATGGCTGTTCCCTGTAGAAACCGCAACACCAGCATGGCCAGCGACGAGGTCACAAAGCCCTGTCCAAGGGTGCTCGGCAACAACAACACGAAGCCACCAAGCAGGAAGGGCCGGCGACCGACCCGATCGCTCAACCGACCGATCGGGTACTGGAATAGCACGTTCGCTAGTACCGCCGCCCCGAACTGTAATGAAAACAGGAATGTCCCTTGCCCGAGGCGGGCGTTGATGACGTTCCCCAGTGGTGCAAAAAGCGCCAGACTCAGTGCCATCACGACTGTTCCCACGCCGAGGGTGAAGACGGGATCAAGGAGTGTATCCTCTCGGCCGCGGACGCGGATCGAGATGTCATCAGCTGCCTGGTCGTCGGGGCGCTCCGGATCGGAGATCAACACGGCAATCATTACGAAGCTAATCAGCGCTCCGATAACAGCCACTAGAAAAGCAGCGGTGAACCCCGAGATCATCACTGATGCAAGCGTGTAGGGTCCGCCAGCGACGACCACGCCAGCGACGAGTGGCCCCGCTCCGAACCCGAGCAGCCGGAAGGTGTTGAACAGCCCGAAGTTGCCACCGCGGTCCTCGGAGGCCGAGAGCTCGTTCACTAGTGCGACGGTAACGGGAATCGTGAACGCTGCTCCAACACCCTGTAGCGCCCGCATCAACAACACCGAGATGTAATCGGTAAAATAGATGTATCCGGCGCTACCGATGGCGACCAGCCCGAGACCGAACAGTAAGAAGGCCTTCCGCTGGCCGGTGCGGTCGGACCACGCTCCTGTCAGCGGCTGTCCCAAGCTGTTTAGAAAGCCGAACAACGAGAGGACGACGCCGATCAACAGCTCGGGCGAGACGACAAACTTGACACCCGCGACGGACACCGTCGTGCCGACGAACCCCGGGAGCGATACCACCTGGCTCCCGATGTACAACGGCAAGACCACGACCAGAAACGAGTTCGCCACCGCATCAACCATCCGTGCGAGCGCCAACGCGAGAATCCGCGCGTCCAGATCGAACTCCATCCGCCACCAACCAAGGGATGCACCCACTTAGGAGTTCGATCCCTAGTCCAACGATGGGACATTTCAAGGGTGTCTGGCTCCTATTGATGGCTAATGACTGACGACACCGATGGGGTGCAGTTACGCGTTGAGGCTGCCGCCAAGGATGATGCCGGCCGGGGGGTCGCCCGGGTGGCTGAACCGGCCCGACGGGCACTCGGCGTCCTCAGTGGCGACGCGGTTGTCATTGAAGGCGACACCCAGACTGTCGTGAAGGTGTGGCCAGCGGAGGGAGCCATCGACAACGATGTCATCCGCATTGACGCCGACACGCGGGCTAACGCTGGCACCTCCATCGGCGAGACGGTGACCGTGGTTCCACAGACGATCGCAGTGGCCGATACAGTCGTAATCCGCCCCCCCGAGGCCCTAGCCGACGCCAACCCTGATGTCGTCGAACGTGTGCTCACCAAGCGACTACAGGGCCGGCCGGTTGACGCTGACGAACAGTTCACCCTTGAGACGGTCACTGACGAGGCGTTCCGGATTGTCCGGACCGACCCTGCCGGCCCGGTTCGGATTGACACCTCAACAACCCTCACGGTGACGAGTGCAGCCGAATCCGCCTCCGGATCGGCTGACGCCTCGCGGGTGAGCTACGAGGACATTGGTGGGCTGGATGAGGAACTCGAGCAGGTCCGGGAGATGATCGAGATCCCGTTGCGACGACCGGCACTATTTCGTGAACTTGGGGTCGATCCACCGAAGGGTGTCCTGCTGTACGGCCCCCCAGGCACCGGCAAGACGCTGATCGCCCGGGCCGTCGCCAATGAGGTCGACGCCGCCTTCTACTCGATCGACGGTCCCGAGATCATCTCAAAGTACAAGGGCGAGTCTGAGAAGCGACTCCGCGAGGTCTTCGAGGATGCCCGTGACTCCGCCCCGGCGATCATCTTCTTCGATGAGATCGATAGCGTGGCCGGTGAACGCGATGAGGACGCCGATATGGAAACCCGGATTGTCGGCCAACTGCTGAGTCTCATGGACGGACTCGACGCCAGAGAGGACGTGATCGTCATCGGGGCAACTAACCGGGTTGATGCGCTTGACCCGGCATTACGCCGCGGCGGCCGGTTTGACCGCGAGATTGAAATTGGCGTGCCGGATCTTGAGGGGCGTCGCGAGATTCTTGCTGTTCACACTCGACCCGTCCCACTCGGTCCTGAAGTCGATCTTGAGGCCATTGCCAGCCGAACGCACGGATTTGTTGGTGCTGACATCGACGCACTGGTGACTGAGGCGGCGATGACGGCACTTGACCGGATCACGACCGACGAAGACATCGCAGTCCAGGTTACGATGGCCGATTTCGATGCGGCGCTCGCGCGCGTCGACCCCTCGGCGATGCGGGAGTTCATGGCGGAGGCACCGGAGACAACCTTCGCCGATGTCGGGGGGCTTGATGCCGCCAAACAGCGTCTTCGCGAGGCGGTCGAGTGGCCGTTGACCTACAATCGGCTATTCAGCGAGACGGCCACTGATCCGCCTAGTGGGGTGTTGTTGTATGGACCACCGGGCACCGGCAAGACCCTGCTGGCCCGAGCACTCGCCGGCGAAACCGACGTAAACTTCGTCCACGTTGACGGCCCCGAACTTGTCGACAAGTACGTCGGCGAGTCAGAACGGGCGATTCGCGATGTCTTCGATCGGGCCCGACAGGCGGCGCCATCGATCATTTTCTTCGACGAGATCGACGCGATCGTCGGCCGACGGGGTGTCGGTCAGACCGAGACGACCGATCGGATCGTCTCCCAGTTGTTGACCGAACTTGACGGGCTGCGCGAAAATCCCAACCTCGTCGTTGTCGCGGCAACAAACCGTAAGGACGACATCGACCCCGCCCTGTTGCGTCCTGGCCGGATCGATACCCACGTTGAGGTCGGACTGCCCGACCGCCCTGAGCGACGGGCGATCCTCGATGTCCACTGTCGCGGCAAACCGCTGGCTAACACGGTTGATCTTGATGTCCTCGCCTCGGAGCTGGCGGGATACACCGGAGCCGACATCGAGGCGATTGTCCGGGACGCCTCATTACGGGCCATCCGTGAGGCTGCGGAGACACACGGGGTGGCAACAGCGAACGAACGGGCCGAGGAGATCGAGATTAGACGGGATCACTTCGAAACCGCAATCGAGGCAGTCGAGCGGACCGTTGCGGTGGCTGATGCCGACTGATCAGGCACGCGATGCAATCTGCGTCTCGCCGGCGCGGACGGTATCGCCGGGGGCAACGGTGATGTCCTCCCGGTCGATTGTCGGGGGAAATAGCACGTCAACACGACTCCCAAAGGAGATGTGCCCGATCCGCTCGCCACGCTGGAGTCGGTCGCCCGTGGACGCATAGGGGTGAATCCGCCGGGCGAAGACGCCAGCAATCAGACGAACTTCCCATCGATCCGAGGGTGTATCGAATGCGAGATCCACCCGCTCGTTGCGATCGGACGCCTTGCTAAAGGCCGGCCGGTGGGCACCGGGCGTGTGGGTGCGATCAGCGACAGTCGCATCGATTGGCGCCCGACAGACGTGGACATCATCAACGTTCATGAATACACCGAGGCGGATCCGGTCGCCCTCGCTTCGGAGAACGCTGACAGTACCGTCGGCAGGGGCTACGACGCCGGTCTCCGGTGGCGATCGATCCGGATCGCGGTGAAACCACGCAACCCCAACGGCCACCGCGAGTGCACCGAGGGCGCCAATCCGGGATACCACCGCGATCACTGGCGCAAGTACCACCGGCACAGCGACCAGCCGCCAACTCCCGCGGGCGAGTGATAATTCAACCACACCTTCTCTCGCCCGCTTAGAGTGAAGTGTATATCGGGATCCGGCCGCAGGCTTCGACAGTGGTAAGGACGCAGGCCGGCAACTCAACACCAATGACTAAGAGGGACGGGTCGTCCGGTTCAATTCCGCCGGACGCCGTCGACCCGGATCCCGCCGCTGAGGCTCCTACGCAGGATACCGGCTCGGTCACGCTGGTGGGGACCGCCCACGTCTCTACTGAGAGTGCCGACCGGGTGCAGGCAGCCATCAACGAGAATGATCCGGATGTGGTTGCAGTCGAACTTGATGAGGCGCGGTACCGCCAGTTCCAGGGTGAGACCCCAGACGACATCGATCCATCTGATCTGCTAGGCGGTAACACGGTGTTTCAGTTCCTGGCCTACTGGATGTTGTCCTATGTCCAATCACGCATGGGCGAGCGCTTTGGTGTTGAGCCTGGTGCCGACATGAAGGCAGCCATTGAGGCGGCCGAAACAGGCGGGTACGGGCTCTCGCTGGTCGATCGGAACATTCAGACGACGGTCCAGCGGCTCTGGGCTCGGATGACTCTCCTTGAGAAGCTAAAACTCGTTGGCGGCCTCGGGGTTGGAGCGGCCGATTCGCGGATGATCGGCCTCTCGTTGGGCGTGACAATTGGGGTGTTGCTCGGAGTCATTGGTGGACTGGCGATCGCGCCGTTGCTCGGTGTTGGCGGTCTATTGACTCTTGGACTCGGATCAGCGGCACTCAGCGTGATCGGTGGCCTCGGCGTCGGTGTGGCGGTTGGCCTCTTTGCTGGAGTGAGTCTGCTTCCGGGCGGCCATCTTCCGGCTCGCGCGATTGGCGGAGCCGGCCTCGGTGCCGGTGCCGGCGTGACCCTCGCTGTGACCGGTGTATCACTGCCGCTGATCGGATCCCCGTCGTTCGTTGGCTTTGGCACCGGTATCATGCGAGCTGTCGTCGGCGGAGGGCTTGGAACGCTGTTTGGCGGTGGACTTGGCGGACTCCTAAGTGTCGTCTTTGCGCGCCCTCAGGCCGGCGAGCCGATCACCGAGGACGACGTTGAGGCACTTACTGACACGGATGTCGTAACAGCCCTGATTGAGGAGTTCCGGCAGTTCTCTCCCGGTGGAGCCGAGGCGCTGATTGATGAACGAGACGCCTACATCGCCCACCAGCTGATCGCGCTCCGCGAGGCGGGCTATGACGTAGTCGCCGTTATCGGCGCTGGCCACCGGGACGGCATTGAGCGGTATCTTGAGGCGCCGGAGTCGCTCCCGCCGCTCGACTCGTTGACCGGTACGGCCTCCGGACGGCGCTTTTCGTTGTTCAAGCTCCTAGGCTACGCGATAATGCTCGGCTTTGTGGCGTTTTTCTTCCTCCTGGCGATGGCAGGAGTCCAGAACACGCTGTTGTTGCGCCTGTTCGGCGCCTGGTTCCTGTTCAACGGTGTGTTCGCCTTTACTGCGGCACGGCTTGTCGGCGCGACACTTCCAAGCGCCAGTGTCGGCGCGGCGATTGCCTGGCTAACAAGTATTAATCCATTGCTGGCCCCCGGGTGGTTTGCCGGCTATGTCGAACTCCGCCAGCGCCCGGTCAACGTCGCCGACATCTCCCGACTCAATGATCTGTTGAGCGATCAGACCCGACCAGTGACCGAGGTCGTCGGCGATATGTTCGACGTGCCACTGTTTCGGCTGATTGCCGTAGTGGCCATGACGAACATCGGGAGCTTTGTCGCAAGCGTGTTGTTTCCATTTGTCGTGCTCCCGTTCTTCTTTGAGGGTGTCACCGGTGTCAGACAGATCGGCAACATGATGCTCAGAGGGGCTGCCGAGAGCGCACAGACCATCCAAGAGCTTCTCTCGGCCGTGCTGGTGCTTGGACCGTTCGCATGAGCCTCACAGACCAGACGCGCCGGGCGCTCACCTTCAGCCGGCGAGAAACGCGCGATCTTGCCGTTGCCTGGGCGGCGATGGCGGTCGCCTTCGCGATCTTCATTGGTCGGCCCGACCGGATTCTCGCCGATGGCTCCTTTGGCGCGTATCTCGTGCTCGTCAGCGCTCTCACCGTCGGGCCGGGATTTCTCTGTCACGAGCTCGCACATAAGTTCGTTGCCGTACGTCTTGGCCGGCGGGCGGCGTTTCATGCCGACTACCGGATGTTGGTGATTGCGATTCTCTCGGCCATCGCCGGATTCATTGTTGCCGCTCCAGGGGCGGTGCGTCACTACGGTCCGGTCAGTGCCCGACAGAACGGGCTTATCGCCGCCGCTGGCCCCCTCACCAACATCGCGTTAGTGGCGATCTTTTTGCCGCTCGTGCTTCTTGGAGGCGGTGGTATCCTTGCTGCGATCGGTGGCTTCGGGGTGCTTATCAACGCGTTTCTTGCTGCGTTCAACATGGTCCCCGTCGGTCCGCTTGATGGACGAAAGGTGCTTGCGTGGGACCGGGGAATCTTCGCCGGGCTGTTGTTAGCCGGCGTCAGCCTTGCGATCTGGGCCTTTGTCTGGATCGGATATCCGTTTTAAGCCTCACGAGCGGCGTTCCCACACCGATGGGGCGATGCCGAGCCGAATCACGATCGGTCGGTACAAAAAGAGGACGACGACCACGATAACGAGTTCTGGGAGGAACCCGAGGTCGCCGACAGCCGTACGGACGGCCCACAGCACGGCGAACACGATGAGGACCATCGCGAGATAGTGGGGGATGAGCTCAAGGATCCGATCGGTGTCCATACGATCGTCTTCTCCGCGAGGGGGCAAAAACGTACCGTGGAACCCTAACGGACCACACCGCATATACGCTGTCCGCCGTTAGCAGTGTCATGGTCAGTGAGTGGCTCAGCGTTGGGCCGTTTGCAGGGCTCACGACGACGCAGACGCGGCTGGCTGTGACGGCCCTCGTCCTCGCGAGCACCTTCGTCGTCTATCTCGGTATCCCGCGGGTCCTTCGCTGGGCCATCCGGTCGATCGGGCGGATTGCCCGGCGTGTCACCGACTCTTCGCTCCTTGAGTCGATTCGATTTCCCTTCCCGACGGTAGCGGCGATCTGGACCCTCCGAGTGGGGACGACTGTTCTCGCCGGTGCTGCGCTCCTCATCACGTGGGGATACGAGGAGCGAGCCAGCCAGGTCTACACCCGCGTCGTTGACGCACTGCCCATTCTTGAGAGCGTGATCCTCTCCGTTGCCACGCTCCTTGGGGCATGGATCCTCACGCGGATTATCCGTCAGCGGTTGTACGCCTACACTGACCAGGTTGAACACATCACCCAACACCAGGAGGGTGTTGTCTTCCGGATCACCCAGGTCTCGGTGTATCTTACGGCCTCGATCATCGTCCTCTCATACTGGCGGGTCGATCTTCAGGGATTGCTCGTTGGGGCTGGCTTCCTTGGGATCGTTTTCGGTATGGCGGCGCGTCAGACCCTCGGTTCGCTGATCGCGGGGTTTGTGTTGATGTTTTCGCGGCCATTCGAGATCGGCGACTGGGTGCAGATCGGCGAGGACCAGGGCATCGTCACCGCCATCACGATCGTCAACACTCACATCCGGAGCTTCAATGACGAGACGATCGTCATCCCAAACGATGTTGTCGCCAATCAGACGGTCCACAACATGACCGAAAGCGAGCGACTGCGACTCGCCATCGACATCGGGGTGAGCTACGACACCGATCTTGAACGGGCTCAGTCGCTGGTGCTTGAGAGTCTCAACGAGGTGGAAGAGATCCTCTCGATTCCCAAACCGAGCACCGTGTTGAAATCCTTCGGGGACTCGTCGGTGGTCATCGAGGCGCGCTTCTGGATTGAGCCAGCGACGGCAACCCAGCGTTGGAAAGCACAGACAGCGGCGATCCGAACAATCAAGGAGACCTTCGACCGCGAGGGAATCGAGATCCCCTTCCCACAGCGGGATCTGAGCGGCAATGTCGAGGGGGTCCGTGTGCACCCCGAAGGCGAGACCGAACGGGCAGGTACGCCGTCGGACCCAAGCGCCTGATCCGCGACGCACTTTTGTGGGTCCCGGCTGTATCGTCCTTAGTTCGCCGGCCGCACACATCCAGCTAAGTCATGCCAGATCGAACTGTCGATCTCGCACGATCGCTTGATACCGGATCGATTCAGTGCCAGGTATGCCCCCGACAGTGTGTTATCCCGCCGGGCGAGCGCGGTGTCTGTGGCGTGCGCGAGCACCGCGACGGTGAGTTGGTGCTAGTGACCCACGGCCAAAGTGTCTCAGCAGCAGTCGATCCGATCGAAAAGAAGCCCTTGTTTCACTTCGCTCCGGGATCGGAGGTGCTCTCGGTGGCCACCCGCGGTTGTAACTTTGCGTGTGACTTCTGCCAAAACCACGCCATTGCACTTGATGGAGAGCGTACACGGGAGCGCTCGCTCCCACCGTCCGAGCTCGAACGGCGTGCCCGGGACCACGACGGCATTGCCTACACCTACACCGAGCCGACGATCTTCTTCGAGTATGCGTATGATACGATGCAACAGACGGGCGCCGAGACGTACAATGTCTTTGTCTCGAATGGGTACATGAGTACCGAAACGGCCGAACGACTGGGTCCCCACCTCGATGCGATCAACGTCGACATCAAGGGAGATCAAGCCTTCTACCGGGAGCACTGTGGGGTCCCCGATCCCAGCCCGATCTACGACGCAATTGAGGTGCTTGCCGACTACGACGTGTGGATCGAGATCACCAATCTACTCGTTCCCGGCGAGAACACCGACGAGTCGGTACTCCGCGAACGGATGCGGTGGATCCACGAGACACTCGGTCCCCAGACCCCCGTTCATTTCTCGCGCTTTCATCCGGACTACAAACTCACGGGACTCCCACCAACGCCACTTGCGACGCTTGAGCGTGCGATGACCATCGCCCGCGAGGTGGGTTTGAACTATGTCTACTGTGGGAACGTCCCCGGACACGAAGCCGAGAGCACCCGATGTCCGACCTGTGGACACACGGTGATCAAACGCGAGGGCTTCAGCGTTCAGTCCCACGATCTTGAGGATGGGGCCTGTCCGTCGTGTGGCACAGCAATTCCGATTGCTGGAGAGCGGTGGACACGCGGCGCCCGCGAGGGGCGACGACGATTACTCTGATGGGGCGAATGTCGCCGCAGAATAGCCAACGACGCGGTCTGGATCACCGGCAGTGTCGGCACTGGTCGCATACGCATGGACCTCTCCGGTGTCGACGCTGTGATTGGCGGCAACAACACACGCGGCGGCAATTGCTCCGGGGCCACACATCGAGTGTCCGGTCCGTTTCTGTTCGAAGATCGCCCTCTTGTCGAGTGCTTCGATGGCGTCAAGGACCGGACGATCGGCCTCTCGGGCTTTGGCATCGGGTCGGTAGTGAGTAAGGTCGCTTGAGGCGAGCACGACCGCCTCGCGAGGGATCGCGTCAATGGCAGCCGTAAGTCCATTGCCAAGCGTCTCGGCGAGAACGGGGGACTGACGCGACAGCACAATCGGTAATAGGCGGATCTCGTCGGCGATGTACTGCAGAAACGGCACCTGGACTTCGGCGCTATGCTCGCCAGCATGGGGTCGTGGATCAGCCTCTGCAGGCCCGACATGTTCGATAACTGCCTCCCGAAGTGTCTTGTCGATGGTTACTTCACCAAGCGGCGTTTGCCAGGCGTCGTTCGGCGCGACGGCGACCGGGGCACCCCCTCCGCGGTGGCTCGGCCCGATGACGACGACCGTCTCCGGGACCCCATGGGCAGCAAGCGCCCGGTATGTGTGGGCGGCGACCGGCCCGGAGAAGGGGACGCCAGCGTGTGGTACGACGCCCGCGTGTATCGACCGTGCACCGGTTGATGAATCCGGTGGTGCGCCCGGCCCGATCCGGTGGGTAAAACACGTCTCAAGCTGGTCGCGAAGTGCCGTTTCGGTCCCTTCGTAGAACTGCCCGGCGACCGCTGGTGGACGAACATCGGTCATGAGTCTGTAGCGGCCAGCGGCTCGTGTTCGATCGGTCCGCCGGGGGCGGTTTCGGCGAACACCGTCCCCTCGAAACGTTGGATGTCTGTCGCCGGTTGACGCCAGGCGTCATGGGAGAGCCCTGCCTTTCGACAGGTCTCTGCGAGAAACGTTTCTGCGTCCCAGTTGTGCTCGGTCGCCACCTGCGGCAACAGGAGCCCACGACGCCCGTTTTCTGCTGCGATCACGCCGTGTGTGCCGACCTCAATCGCTTGTGGCCGGTCAAGCGGAGCGGTTTCGACCGGCGTCGGCGCCGAGAGGATCGTCGTTGAAAGTGTCGTTGTCTCAAGTTCGGCCGTCGAGAGCGGTGGAAACCGAGGGTCATGAAGCGCGGCGTCGACTGCCGCTGCCTCAACAAGGGGACGAAGTTCAGCGACCGGCTCGGGGAACCCCTTGCACCCCCGGAGCTCGTCCGCCTGCTTGAGTGTCACAAAGGTGCCGTAGTTTCCGGGGGCCGCATCATCAATCCGGGCCTCGGGGTCAACGGTCTGGTTGTTCGTCACCGCTCGTTCGATTATCTGTCGGGCATGAGAGACAATCTTGCGTCCGCGGTCGGTATCGATCACAGACGAATGCCCTCCGTGCGCTGTGGGTATGACCACTTGCGCACAAGGTCTTGTTGATCGGACTGAGCACGGATAACGAATCGTTTAACTGGGCCGCTTGTGTATCGGCGAATTGCGCGCGGCTGGTCTAGCCTGGTTATGACTACAGCCTTCCAAGCTGTCGACCCGAGTTCAAATCTCGGGCCGCGCACTGTCTTTCTCGTCGTGAGTATATTACCCGCGTCTGTGACGGGTGACTCGCGTCCCAACAGTCCGTGAGTGGATCACTGGAACATGCCGGGGATGGCTGACTGACTCTGTTGCTCTTGTTGTTCCTGTTGCATCCGCTGGTGTTGGGCGGCGATCTGCTGGAGACGGCTCTGGATCTCGTCGGCTTGTTCGGCGAGTTCGGTGGTATCGATTTCAAACTCAACCAGTGGTGAGAGGGCTTTATCGATGACTGCCTTCGCCGCACGTGGATCCGGGATATGCGGATAAGACTGTACAATCAACAGTGCGGCCGGGATCTCCTCTCGGTAGCATTCTCGGACGAGTCCGCCAGTGATGCCCCCGACGAGTCCGTGTTCCTCGGGAACCGTGATCCCGGCGGCTTTGAGTTCCTCACGGACAGACGGCAGTGTTCCGATGCCCTGGACGTTGCCGAGGTCGTCCTCGGACTGAGCGGGAGCGCCAGCAATGAAGATCGCCTCATTAAAGCGCTCGGCAAGCTCGGAGACAACACACCCGCTAAGCGGCTCAATCGCACTCTGTGGCAACGCGAGGTCGCTTCGAAGGGTCAGGACCGATGGATCAGCCCCGGCGTAGACCCGCACTAGATCATGAACAAGGCCATCTTGGAACGTTGTCACCGGGGGGAACGCGTCGGCGTTAATCGTCCCGTAATGGTCGAGTCCAAGTTGCGAGGTGATTTGATCGACGGCGATCGCCGCGACAAGTCCGTGTCCCGGGAGCCCCTCAATCAGTGTTGAGCCGGTGGTGTCAACCTCGGAGAGTTGGCGAAAGGTGGCATCGGCCATACCCGCACGTCACTTCTCAACCCTCTTATCATTTATCGCCGTTATCGACAAAACTCCGGCAGCGTCGTCTGTCTAGAGGCCTCCGGTGTTGTCTGCGCCGGCGACTCGTTGGTGGATGACCAGGTGTCGAGACTGGCCTGATCTTCCTCCGGAAACGAGAGGTTCGAGACTCGCACCCCGACTTTCCGGACCGTCTGACCGGAAAACTCCTCAAACAGCGTTAGTGCGATGTCGGTGACCAGTGCCGGGTCGTCAACCGGCCCCGGCAGAGAGTGTTCTCGCGTTGTGATGTCATACGGCGGCTCGACGATTTTGATTCCGACCGTCTGGTAGAGTGCGTCTTGAGACCGGGCGCGATCGGTGACTGCTCCCGCTAAGCCGCGCAGCCGGGATTCAAGCACTGACCGGTCATCCGTTGGATCGGTGAAGGCCGATTCGCGCGAGAGGCTCTTTGGGCGGTCGCGTGGCTCGACCGATCGGCGATCGATCCCGCGGGCCCGACGGTGCAGCGTCTCTCCCCGGTCGCCAAACTCGGCTGCGATCTGCGTTCGATCGGCGGTGGCAAGTGCACCGATCGTTTCGATCCCGTCTGCGCGGAGCTCCCGTGCTGTGACGGGGCCCACGCCGTGCAGCTCCTCAATCGGTAATTCGGCGAGAAACGCCCGGACGGTACCCGGTTCAACGACGACCAGTCCGTCCGGCTTGTCGTAATCAGATGCGACCTTTGCGGCGTGCATTGTCGGAGCGACACCAACACTGGCGGTTAGCCCGATTTCCGCCTTGATTGTCGTTTTGAGCTCGGCCGCGTACGCTTCGGCGTTCCCCCAGTCGGTCCGGTCGGTCACATCGAGGTACGCCTCATCAACGCTGACATGTCGCGTCGTGTCGGCGTTTGCATCAAGCATCGACTTGACCGCCTCGCTCACCGACTCGTAGTAGCTCATGTCGACTGGTCGGTAGTGTGCCGAGGGGCCCTCGGCCGCTTCGCGTGCTGGCGGGAGAACGCTGATGGCGCGCTCAATCGACTGAGCGCTTTCGATACCGTATTCGCGGGCCTCGTAACTCGCTGTTGCGACGGCGCCATTGGTCGTCCCGGGTTCATACCCCATGCCGACAACGACCGGAACCCCCTCAAGCGAGGGCTCACGCAGTCGCTCGCAGGCGGCATAAAAGCAGTCGAGGTCGACATGCAGGACGATCCGATCGGTCGTTGTTGACTCGGAGACGCCCGGCAGTGTCGCCCGCTTTGCCATCGATTGGTGTTGGGCAATCGAACCCCTAAAGCCCCGGGGTCGGAGGGGGAGTTACACTCGATGAAAGGAAATTTTTGGTTCGCCAAAGTTCAGTTATGGGATGAGTAATTTTAAGTGGCCTGCGTTCTTGTATACAAGTATGAGTACGCAAGAAACAGACGCAACCCCGCGTCAAGCTGCCGGAACCATTGAGGCCAGCGAGGCCCTTCGCATCCCTGAGGACAAAGCCGAGGAGATTGTCGAGGCGCTCCAGACGGACCTCGCGTCAATGTACGTCCTCTATCATCAACTCAAAAAGCACCACTGGGCCGTTGAGGGCGCCGAGTTCCTCGGCATTCACGAGTTCCTTGGCGATGCCGCCGACGACGCCGAAGAGGCGGCCGACGAGCTCGCCGAGCGAATCCAGGCCATTGGTGGAGTCCCCGTCTCAAGTGGGGCCGCACTCGAAGAGCGGGCGCCGGTTGCGCCTGAGGGCCAGGATGTCTATGATATCCGCACGTCGCTCGCAAACGACATGGAGATGTACGGCGACATCATCGAGTCCCTGCGCGAGCACGTTAATCTCGTGAACACTCTCGGCGATTACACGACCGAGGAACACCTGATGGACATCCTCGAAGAGACCGAGGAACACGCCCATCACATCGAGCATTACCTCGAGGACGACACTCTCGTCCACGAGGACGCGATGTAAGATAGGGCCCTTTTCATTCCCCATCTGCCACAACGGTAATTGTCAGTGAGGCGGTGGGAGATGGCATGGACGACCATGCCGACCAGTCGCTTGACGCCTTTCTCGATGCCCTCGCAAGCCCACAAATCGGTCCTGCTGGTGGAGCAGCCGCGGCCGTATCCGGGGCTATCGGGGCAGCGACTGTGGCTTTTGCCTGTGATCGGACCCAGTCGACTCCATCCTCCATCTCGCTTTCAGCAGCACGACAGACCTGCCTCACGCAGCGGACCACGCTGCTCGCGCTCGCCAGCCGGGATACGGCGGCACTCAGGGCCCGTTTCGCCGAGACGTCCGCTTCTTCATCGGCGGACGACCGCATACAGCACATCCCGGTTGTGATCGCCGAGGCGTGTGAGACAGTTCTCACGACCGCGGCACGCATTGCTCCTGTCAGCACTGCGCCGGTGTGTGTAGACCTTCTCACGGGCGGGCACCTCACGTACGGTGCGCTTCAATCGGCCGTTCAAATCGGCCAACTGAATCTCGAATCCCGCGATACCGACGCGAAGTCAGCCGGCGAACGGCTGATTCGCAGCCAGGCGGACGGCGAGGACGCCTACCGGTCGCTGACGAATACCGTGACGGCTTTGCTGGGCGACTCAGACACGAACGGCAAGTGAGAGTTCGGTTGTTGGAGGCTCCGGTCGGTCAACCCGAACGTCGAACTGATCGGGGAGTGGGCGGTCGACGTCGAAGGTGACCCGCAGAAGGATACTCACCGGCGTGATCGCATCACCGCAGGCGACCTCCGGTGGTTCGGTCCGCTGCACAGTGACCCCTGCGACCGGCCGGCCGGTTCGGGTGATCCGTGGACTGTCGACGACTTCGAGTCTGTAACACGTCTGTCGCCCATAGGCCTGCACAAAGAGCAGTCGATCGCCAGCCTCGAAGTCCGTCGTCTCGACGAATTCGATGGGTGCTGGATCGACATCGTCGAGTAGCGCTTTTTGGGCGGCTGACGCTGACCCGAGAAACCGCCCCCACGGTTGTAGCTCCGACTCCGCCGGGACACGTCGCGTTGGAGCGATATCGCTTCTTGTGACCGATTGGATCGCCGGCGGTCGTGCGCGCTCATCGTCCATACATCCGACAAGGGTTGTCGTTGCGACCGCACTCATGCCGATGAGGGCCCGCCGTCGATGCATGTTCGATCAGCGGTCGTTGCCCGCTTGCGGTTAGTAGCCGATTTCTTCGCGAACGGCTTCGACCTTCGACTCTTCTGCGCGTCCGTGTACCAGTCCGCGGAAATAGAACTCCTTGATCAGACGTTCGACCGTTTCTCGGTTGTCTAAGTCCGCTAATCCAGCCGCTTCGAGATCGGCGAGCGTCTCGCTGATCTCCTCGCTCGTGTAGCGTTCTTTGACGATTCCTTCAATCTGTGCCATACCCTCTCTTGGGGCGATGCGTACTTGAAGTCCTCGGCGAGCCGACCGTTCAGGACTTGACAGCGACGCGGTCGTGCTCTTCAAGCAGTTCCCGACCACGCTCGGTCAGCAGGTAACTCATTGGAGTCCCATCGGCGCCCAGTCCACAGGTGTCGGCCATCGGACAACCGCTACAGGCCGCCGACTCACAGTCGATCGCGCGGAGGTATCCCTCGCGGACCATCGAGTCAAGCATCCCACGGATGGCATCCTCTCGCGTGTCCAACTGGGTGGCGATCGTCGAGATCGGGACGTTTCGTGCGACCATCGCGAGGACCCGGCGGTAGGTGCTCACGAGGCGACCACCCCACGTAGTCGGTCGATAATGGTCACTCCTTCGAGATGGCGGATCGCGGGAAGGGTGAATGGAACGGCGATGAGTGCCGGCGCGTACGGCGGGGCGAGTGCGCCGAGTATCGCTCCCGGTGGGGCGATCCACGTCCCTGCGCCGCCCGGAATCGCGCCCAATACTGTGGTCAGTACCTGGGTCCCCGCCGTAATCCAGAGCATGCCACTGGCAAGGACGATCGTCGCCTGTTCGCGTATCTGAGGGATATCGGCGAGAACGGCATGGACGTACACGCCGCCAGCGGCGGCTACAATGATCCCTCGCCAGAGAACATAGGTGCCGCCGATTGAGACCGGCCCGACTGTCCGACTCACACCAAGGGTCCCGACGGCGAGTTCGATTCCGCCGACGACAAGCAGGCCGATCCCGACGACCACCCAGTAGAGGCGTTCGATCCGCATCTATGCCACCCCCGTAACGATTCCAAGCAGGTGAAACAGTCCCCCCCAGACGAACAGCGCAGCCACCAGCGTGGCGAGACTCCCGAGGAGAACGCGTGCGATCCCGCCGCTGTTGCGGCCCTCCTTGATCAGCATGACGAAGGTTGCCACACAGGGGAAGTAGATGCTGATCATGATCACAGACATTACTGTCTCGTAGGGCGTGAGTGCGATGGCGCTCAGCTGGGCGACAGCGAGGTCCTTCCGCATGAAGCCGGCGACAAGGGCGGGGACCGTATCGGCCGGCACGCCGAACCAGCCGGTTAGCACGGGCTGGACTGCCATGGCAATGGCACTCATGAGGTCAGTCACATAGAGGACGTTGATTACGCCGACACCCACAAGGACGAACGGCAGACCGGTCGTGAGAAAGCCGCGGGTGCGCATCGTGAGTTTCTGACCGAGCTGTCGCGGCCGCGGCCAGCGCAGCGGTGGGATGTCGACAATGAACTCTGGTGTCGAACCGCTGACGATCCGGTTGAGGACGGCACCGAACACGAAGAAGCCGGCAATCAGATACAGCAGAATAAAGCCCGTGTACTGTGGGATCAACGAGAGCATCACCCCCAGCTGGGCGCCACAGGGAATAAACACCGACAGCAGGGTCATCATCATGAATCGCTGTTTTTCGCCCTCCAGTGACCGGGTCGCCTCGACGCCCGGCACGTTACACCCAAAGGAGAGCACCATCGGCACGACCGCGAAGCCGTGGAGGCCGATCCGGTGGAAGAACGTATCGAGCAACACGGCCAGCCGTGGGATATACCCCGAATCCTCAAGAACAGATAGGATGAAATATAACGCGAGCAGCGCTGGGACAACGACGCCCACGGCGACGAAGAGGCCGCTCGTGAGCATCCCGAACGCTTCGAAGCTATTGGTTGCCGCCGGGTCGCCGACAAAGATGAAGTACACCCAGGTGCCCTCAAGCGGGAAGGTTTCCTGAAGCCAAGGCAGCCAGTACTGATCGAACAGGGGCACAAAGTACCCATCGGTGAAGAAGCCGGCGACGGCACCGAAGAAGCCCCACATCCCGTAGAGCACGGCGATGGCGAAGGGAAAGCCGGTCCACGGCGAGACCATCAGCTGGCCGATTTCGTCGGCAACCGAGGCCTCGGCGGTTTCGTACTCAACCGTCTGATTGGCGATTTCGTCAACGAGATCCCACCGCGCCGCGGGATCAAGCTGCGAGTCCATGTTAGGAAGGGTTTCGAACGCGTGTCTGCACCTGTTCGATTGACGGGGCGTTCGCCTCATCGATCCGACGCTGGAGGGTCTTAACACCGCGTCCCTCCGTAGCAACGGTCGGAACAACCGGTACGCCAAGCAACGATTCAACCCGATCGACATCGATATCGATCCCCTTGCGACGCGCTTGGTCCCACATATTGAGCGCCACGACGAGCTCGTATCCGCGTTCGATGAGTTCAAGCACGAGGTTGAGTCCCCGCTCAAAGCGTGTGGCATCAATCACGCCGACAACGAGCGCATCGGCGGCGTCTTTGAGGAGTTCGACCGTCACCTCTTCGGCACGGTCTCGCGGATCAAGCGAGAAGGTGCCCGGAGTGTCGATGATGGGAACCGTATCGCCGTCGATGACGAGTTCACCCTCGGCATAGTCAACGGTTGTCCCGGGATAGTTCGACTCGGTCGCACTCGCGCCGGCAAGCCGGTTGAACAGCACGCTTTTGCCGACGTTTGGATGTCCAACGAGGAGTACCTGCGAGGGATCGGACATCACTCGACGGAGAGTTCGATCCCTTGAGCACACTGCCGACTGATCGACGTCACTGACTGATCAACTGCGACGACCAGCGGACCATGAAACGGCTGTTTCGACCGCACCTCAAGCTCGCGTCCGGGCCGAATGCCCATCGCGAGGGCGCGATCATGCACGTCTTCGTCGACCCGCTCAATCGTTCCGGTCTGTCCGCTTTCGAGGGCCGCCGCGTGGGTGGTGCCGATGGACGACCCGTTATTGGTCTGCTCGGGCATGACTGAGGCGATAAGTCCAGAGAGCATCATTAGGGTCACCTAATCTATGCCCAGCATCTTTCGGTCGGCCTAAAAAACATTGTGGTTGTGGCACTCCCCTTGGGGTGAATACCCTATCGCCGGTGCCAATACGGCACTAGCAAAAGGGTTTTTTGCCCGGAATATCCAAGGCATATCTATGTCGAAGGGAAAGCGCACACGGGAGTGTACGGGTGAACGGCGTCGGCGTCGTCAGGGGCGCTCGCGCGACGCCGATGGACGATTCACCGAAACCGTCGCTCCCGAGGAGGTTCAAAACGTGTTCGATGCGGTCGAGGGACCGGTTGTCACCACCACGGACGTCGCTGACGTGCTCGGCATTTCGACCGAAGCCGCGCGTCTGAAGCTCAACGACCTCGTCAGCGACGGCGTCCTTCGGCGCCGTAAGACCGGTCGGACGGTCGTCTACTGGCACCCCGGAGCGCGCGCCACCGATGACTGACAACAACCTTCCAGTCACCCCGAGCCAAGGGAGGTACCTCTGTGGGATCCTCTACCAGCGGCTTGGATCATCGGGGCCTGTCCGGACCGGCGACCTTGCGACGCGGCTGTCGGTCAGCCGTGCGAGTGTGACCGAGACAATCGAGCAGTTCGATGAGCGTAATCTCCTCGCTTACGAACCATACCAGGGCGTTGAGCTGACCCCCCGCGGCGAAGAACTTGCCCGCCGACTCTTTTGGCGGCAGTGTGCGATCCGCCAGTTCTTCGAACAGACACTCGGGATGCCACTGGAGACCAACCGTGCCTACCAGATCGGCTTCTCGCTGTCGACGACGACGATCCAGGCGATCAGCGAGTATGTTGATCAACCGTGTGACGAGCGGTGTGAGGCCACCAGTCAGGAGGATTGTGACCTGGCTGTCCCAACGCGGTCCTCAAAGGCTTAGGTCTGATCAGCTCCGCTGTCTCTCGATCACCCATCTTAACGCAGAACAGACGACAGCCCCGCTCCGATGGCCGTGGATCGTAAGGATCAGAACAGCGGGTCGAGTTCGTCGCCGGAATCGCCGATGAGCTGTTCCTCCTGATCGGCGTGTTGTTCTTTGAGTTCCTCAATGTTATCCTGTGCTTCGACGGCAACCGCCTGGAGCTCCTTGATTCGCGGCACGTCGGTCACTCCCGAGAGCACGACCGCGGCAGACACCTGGCTCGCGTTCGGGAGGGGGTAGTCACCGCCGCGCACCTCCATCGAGCCGGTCTCCTCTTCGAGCCACTTGCGCGAGCGCTCGATGCCCTTGCGGTTGAGATACGAAGGAGGTCCAGCAAGCACCACTAACGCGCGTTCGGTTGTGTCGATCTCAGCAGGAAGTGTCAGCCGGCCCAAGGCCGCCTTGCGCACGAGGCTCGTGATCCGGTTCGTGGCACTTGCAGTATCGACCGTGTCGTCATCGGAACTTTGGAACTGTGAGAGAAGCCCGCCACCGGTGTCCGGTTCGACCGGCTCGCTGGCGTACCCAACGGTTGTGATTCCCTGCCCGGAGAGGGTGTTGATAACCTCACTTGAGTCAACGACGGACTCGGCGACGGTGCCACCCTGGGTGACCTCACCGGCCCCAAAGAGCAGGCCAAAGCGGGTGACAATCTCCTCGTTGATCCCATCGTACCCGCCCTCGATAGACTCGCCGGTCTGCCGCCAGGCGTCATTGTCGAAGACAAGCAGATTATCAACTTCCTGAATGATTGTCTGGAACGACCGGGCGGCATTGAGTGTGTAGATCCCCCCTTCGTCGCTCCCTGGCAACACCCCTAGGCCGTACACCGGTTCTGTGTAGATCCGCTTGAGGTGTCGCGCGACGACGGGAAGTGCGCCAGAGCCGGTTCCGCCACCAAGTCCGGCGACTAACAGAAACGCATCAACCTCGTGGACCGGAATCTCATCAATCGCCCGCTGGATCTCGTCGATGTCCTCCTCGGCGATCTGCGACCCGAGTTCGTTGTCGGCCCCAACGCCGTGGCCTTTTACTCGTGCCTGGCCGATCAACACCCGGTTGTCGACCGGCAGCCGATCGAGCCCCTGGAGGTCCGCCCGCGCAGTGTTGATCGCGAGCGCGGCCTTGACATGGCCACTTCCGGTTCGGTCGTCGTACTCAAGGAACTTCTCGACGATCTTTCCGCCGGCCTGCCCGAGGCCGATCATTGCGAGCTTCATTGTATGCGAACTCCTTGCACGAAATTCGACGGCGACATTCATATGCGTTCCGTCGCACTAACGCGGTCATCGGCCGTCTTATTGACACTCATTCATGTCCGAAGATTAATGTATGTATCGGTGAATATTCTTTAGCTGGGAGGAGACTTATGCCAATCAACGACCTCGCGCGCACCGATGTGGTCACCGCACCGCCAACGGCTGTCGTCGCCGACCTCGCGGAACTGATGGCCGAGGAGAACGTGGGGAGCGTCGTCATCACCGAAGACGACCAGCCAACCGGCATCGTCACCGATCGGGACCTTGCTCTCCGGAGCGTCGGCGAGACCGCCGACCCCGATACCCAGATTGCCGCCGATGTCATGTCCGAGGGCCTGGAGACGGTCCCACCGGAGGCCGGATTCTACGATGTCGCTGAATTGATGGCTGACACCGGCGTCCGTCGGGTGCCAGTCGTCGAGGATGGGGAACTCCGCGGAATCATTACCGCCGACGACCTGACCGAGTTGCTGGCCGACGAACAGCAACACCTCGCCGACGTACTGCGCGCACAGCGCCCTTCCTACTGAGGTCGCCATCGTCCGACAAACCGGGGGGCTCTTGCTCGTTCGGCCCCACCCTTCGGTATGGTCGATGTCCGGAGTTACGCCCATCGTATTGGGCCGCTTCTCAGGATCTCTCGCCCGGCGTTCCTAGTATTACCGATCACACTTGTTGCACTCGGTGCAGCTGCCGGTCTCGTCAGTGGGGTTTTTGATTCCGTCCGTACGGCGGTGGCACTTATTGGGCTCGTGGTCCTACACATCTCGGTCAACGCACTCAACGAGGCATCGGATTATGAGTCGGGCATCGACGAGCGGACCGATGCAACGCCATTCTCCGGCGGAAGCAAAACCCTTCCAGAAGGCCACATTGACGCCCGGACCGCCTACCGGTACGGCTACCTGACGGCTACCATTGGGGGGGTTATCGGTCTCTGGTTTCTGATCGTTGTCGGCCCGCTGTTGATCCCGGTGCTTGTCCTTGGAGCGGTAAGTGTGCTGGCGTATACCGAGTATCTCACGCGGTACTCGCTGGGCGAATTCTTTGCTGGGCTCGGTCTCGGCGGGCTTCCGGTCCTCGGAACGGCCATCGTCCAGGCCGGTACCGTGCCCACGGCGGCCGTCGTCGCCGCCGTCCCGGCGTTTTTGCTGACGTTCAACCTGCTGTTGCTCAATGAGTTTCCGGATGTCGCTCCCGACCGGTTCGGCAACCGGAAGAATCTCCTCCATCGGTTTGGGCGCATCTGGGGCGGCCGACTCTACGCCCTTGCGTCGGCGCTCGTTCCGATGAGCATCCTTACCGGTATCCTCCTCGGTGTCGTTCCGATCACGGCGATACTCGCTTTGCTCGCGTCGGTCGCCGCAGTCCGTCCGGTCGCCTGGACGCTCCGCTCCCCGCAAGCACAGCCGCCAGAATCCGTTCTCCGCGACAATGTCGTGTTTATTCTCGCTACTAACGGGCTTCTTGCCGTTGGACTTGCGCTCCCGTCAGTCGGCCTCTTCTGAGAGAATACGCTTACCTTTCTCGACAGGAAGGCCCATCACATGGCCGGTGCAGCGGACAACTACGCCGCAGAGACTCCGGAGATAACCACTTTCGAGGCAACCGTTACGTCGGTCGATGGACGGTCCGTTACTCTTGAGCAGACGTACTTTTACGCGGAGGGCGGCGGCCAGCCCGCCGACCGCGGAACCATCGACGGAATCGCCGTTGCGGATGTCCAGTCCCGAGACGACCGGACCGTCCACACCCTCGCCGAGCCCCCGACGTTTGCCCCCGGCGAGACCGTGACAGGGCGCATCGACGCAGACTTCCGGACGTACTGTCAGCGGGCGCATACGGCGAGTCACATCGTCTATGGGGCCGGACGCCGCCTCTTCGAGACACCGGAGTACGGCGGCTTCGATATCGCCTCCGATCGCGTTCGGATCGACTTTGCAACCGAGCGGGATGCGAGCGATATCGATCCGCTGACCATCCAGGAGATGGTCAACCAGGTTGTCTGGGAGGACCGTGCCGTCGAGTGGTACGAACGTGAGACGACTGACGCAAGGGCGGATGATTCGATCGTATTCAATCTTGAGGACGACGAGCTTGGTGAGACCGTCCGGATCGTCGATATCGATGGCTGGGACGTCTCGGCCTGTGGCGGCACACACGTCTATTCGACCGGTGAGATCGGCTATATCAACGTACTCGGCGCGTCGAACCCGGGGGCAGGGCTTGTGCGTATCGAGTACGCGGTCGGGCCGGCGGCAATCGAGGCTCAACTTGACGCCTCACGAGCCGCCCGGACGGCCGCCGAGCGTCTCGACACGGATGTCGCCGGCCTTCCCGGGCGTGTTTCGGATGTTACCGCTGAAGTTGAGACACAGCGCGAACGTGCGACCACGCTCGCCAACTGGGGTCTTGAGGCGCGACTTGACGCGCTGGCCGCAAACGCCGAAGACTGGGCTGTCGGCACGGTGACAACGGTCGATGCTAACACAGTCAGCGAGTTCCTCCGTGACCGTGATTCCCTCCCGGCCCCGGTCGTCGCTTTCGTCGGCGCACAGGATCGACCCTTCCTCGTCGTCGGCACGCCGCCGGAGAACGAACATGACGCAAACGGCATTGTCCAGACGGTCACCGACGAATTCGGTGGCGGCGGTGGGGGCCACCCGACGCTCGCACAGGGTGGCGGTATTGACGCAGAATCCACTGCGGTCGTCGAGTACCTCCGTGATCTGGCCAGTTGACCACCCCCAACGGTTTTGATTCGGCTGTCCGATCAATCGGTATGAAACGCGTTGAGGATCCCGTGGTGTTGGTAGCGGCCGGTACGGCCGTCGGCTATGGGCTCATGCTTGCGGTGCTCGCACTACTGGTGTTTCTCCTTCCGTACCTGCTCGTGTCGGCATGAAACCAACAAGAATCCCGGTCAGCGTCACTCGCCAAGGTTAGGATCCGGCGCGTGCTGACCGGTCTTCGTATCACAGTGGAGACAGCCGTGGAGCGTCCCATCGACGGCGAATACCCGCCAGTAGCGCTCTGAGACGGTCTGCCCACATCGGTCGCACTGAAACATTGGATCGTGGTATTGTGTTGGTGTTACAGACACACAAGCGTTTCGGGAGCTAAAAGTCCTCAAGCGTCGTTTGTCCGGCTTTGAGCGCGCGTGTCTCGTATCCTTCCGCACGCGTCAGGTGGGACGCGAAAGCCTCGGTCGCGCCATGGGTCGTATAGACGCGCTCTGGATCGACCGCCTGGACGATCTCAACGAGCTCGTTGAAATCGGCGTGATCCGAGAGCACGAACCCCTCATCGAGCCCTCGCCGGTAAACAAACGCATCGTCAACAGCCCACCCGGAGAAGCCGGCGGTAACGGCGTCATAACGGTCGACTAAGGCCTCGATCCACGCCAACCGTGTGGTCTGCATCGGCAATACGAGAACGTCGCCGGGCACGAGGTCGATGTCCGCGTCGTAACGTTGGCCAGGAAGAGAGATATCAACGTGGGCTTCGATCGTTGCCGAGAGCTCAGCGATCGCGTCGGTCACGTACACCTGACGCGATGTCTCGGCGAGAATCGCCTGGAGCTTCTGGGCCCGGCCGAGCGCGTACCCAAAGGCCACGACGACCTCGTCGCTCGTCTCAACGAACCAGTCGGTGATTTCGCCGATGAGCTCGTCGGTCGGCGGAAAGGTGTACTCCGGGTGACCGTACGTGGTCTCGATGATCAATACGTCTGCATCCGGTGGGTCAAAGCCCTCCAGATACAGCCGGTCACGGGGTGAGCAATCACCAGTGTAGAGGTACCGCCGGCCAGTCTCTGGATCGGTGAGACGGGCGGCTCGCGATCCGGCGATATGCCCGGCTGGAACGAGTTCAATCGCCGGATGGGTAACCGCCTCGGCAGTGTGATCCTGGCGCACGTCGGCAAGAGCGGCCGTTAGCTCCGAGGCGACGATCTGTCTGGCGTTCTCAACGAGGTGATCGCCGTGGGCGTGGCTCACAACCGTGTGGGCCGCATCTGCGGTACCGTCGCAGGCGATGGTCGTGCCGTTCGCGAACGTGATTTCGATGCCGTCGGAGCGGCGAACGCCCTGTGTCACAGGTGTACCACCTTTGGGATTAGGTTAACGCTCACGGCGTCTGTGCGCGATCAGCTAGTGTCGAGATCGTGTCGGCTGACCGCAGGTCATCAATCGAGCAGTACCACGCGCCGCGGACGCCCGTCGTATCGTTGTCGACCGGTGTCTCAAGCGGGACGAGTGCTCCAAGTTTAAAGACAACAACCACGGACGTGTTTGAGAATGGATCAATAGTCGCCTCCCAGTCCGCCTCGTCCATCGGCCCTGCCTCACCGCGAGTCTGCTCAACCCGGTCGGTCACCGGCGCGTAGTGGGTGATCGCTGAGACTGGTGCGGTTCGATAAAACGCCATGTAGTCCATGGTGGCACGCGTGCGGTCGTATGATCGTGGAGAGGGGTAGATGCCGTCACGACACCGAGCGAACGTATCCGGCTGGGCCGCAACGACACAGACGCGGGCCTCGCCCGGGGCGGTGTCCTCTGGGGTGTCCGCGGCGAAGCGATCGAGATCCATAGCCGTGATCACGGCTGCTCATCATAAAGCCGTTCGACACGCGCGAGGGTATCTGCGTCCGCCGGATCAAGATCGTAACGGATCTGCTTGAACCGCGGAAACCGTAACGCGTATCCTGAGTCGTAGGTGTCAGACTCCTGTAATTCCTCGTACTCAACCTCAAGGACGACCTTCGGTTGCAACTTGGCCTCCCGGCCATCGACCGACTCGATCAGTGGTTCAACCAACTCGGTAAACTCCTCAAGTTCGTCATCGGTGAAGCCAGTGTGGAGACGGCCAACTTCAAGCAGCGTGCCGTCCTCGCGTCGACAGGCGAGATACGGCCGGCCCAGGTACTCGCTTTTGCGGCCCTCGCTCCACTTGGCCCGGGTGACGACCAGATCGAGCGGCTCCATTGTCGGTTTGATCTTCCGCTGATAGCCGACACGTGACCCCGGCTGGTAGGCTGCATCGAGATTCTTGGCCATCAGTCCCTCATGTCCTGCTGTAAGAATCTCCTCGTAGAACGACTGCGCGACCGCCGGGTCTTCTGTCCGTCGGTGGGCCGCTCGGCCGATCATCTCTGTCTCCTCGATGAGCGTCTCAAGCGTGGCGATCCGCTCGTCCAGCGCCCGATCAACGTAGGACGCCCCATCATAGTACAGCAGATCGAACGCATAGACCCGAACGGGCACCTCTTCGGCAAGACTCCTGATGTCGTGTTTGCGCTTGATGCGCCGTGAAAGTTCCTGGAACGGGACAGGACGCTCCGTCGTCGGGTCGATCCCGACCACCTCGGCCTCAATGATAAACGAGTCGCCGTCAACGGAGGTTTCGACGGCTTCGATCACGTCCGGAAACTGCTTGGTCACCTCCTCTAGCCGCCGAGTGAACATCCGGAGGTCTCCATCGCGGCGGTGGAGCTTGGCACGGATCCCGTCGTACTTCGCCTCGAAAAGCACAGGCGTGTCCGTCCCCTCGGGCTGGAGATCCGCGATGGCGTCTGTGATGCTCTCGGCCTTCCGGGCGAGCATAGGCTTGATTGGTCGGAAGACCTCAACGTCAAGTGCCGCAAGCCCATCGCGGCCGTCTGTTCTGGCCCGTTCGGCGACGATCGCAAAGTCATTCGTCACCTCATACGCGCGATCAACGGCCTCGATTGCCGCCTCCGATCCGTCGAGAAAGGCCTCGGCGATGGCATCCCGGACGATCCCCTCACCGACTCCTAGTCGCATCGCGCCGACGACGGTCCGGATTACGTACCGCGCCTCCGCTGGATCGGCATTCGAGACCAGCCCCGCGATCGCCTCAACCTGCCGGGACTGACTCCCGGCCCCATCGTACTCGGCCACCGATCTAAGCGTCTCGTAGACCTCCCGGACTGTCAGCGGTGTCGAGACCAGTGTTTGCTGGGCCCGATCGGCAACGGCAACGGCGGCGGCGTCACCGAGGTCGCCCTCCTCGCGCCAGCGGTCTGCAAGCGCGCTCTCGTCGACTCCGGTCGCCCGGATGATCGCTTTTTGAGCAAGCGCCGTTGAGATGCCCAGGTCGCCGGACTCCCACGGCGCAAAGATCCGTCCGCGAACGAGCTTCACCACAATTGAAACTAACTCCGGCTCGATTGTCGTGAGACACTCCGCGAGAATCCGTCGCTTCTCGAGTGTCGAGGCCGTCGCGCCGAGGTCATCATAGACCGCGACGAGACCGCTGTACTCCATTGCTGATGCCTACTTGCCCGAGGAGGGAAAGTCCACTGACTCACCGACCATAACCCCCAATACCCGCCGTGGCGAACACGCGATGTCGTGAGCACTCACCACGATGATGCGTCGGTATCCCGATCGATTCCTTGGCGCTCCGGGACGTTGTATATCATCTTTGCCAGTTCATTGATGGGGGTCATGGGAGTCTCGATGCTCAGTCCCGTATTGCCCGAACTGCGGAGTGTCTTCGGGATATCCGATGCGCAGGTCGGGCTCGTGTTGACGGCTTATACCTTCCCGGGTATCGTCCTTACGCCGCTGGTTGGGCTAGCCGCCGACCGGATTGGCCGACGACAGGTGCTCGTCCCGTTGTTGTTCACCTTCGGGATCGCTGGCGGGGCAATTGGACTGGTGAACTCCTTTGCCATGGTCCTTGGGTTGCGGGTTCTCCAGGGTGTCGGCGCCGCCGGATTGGTCACCCTGGCGGTGACGATTATCGGCGACATCTACAGTGGGGGCCGGCGCGATGCCGTCATGGGCATCAACGGAAGCATCCTCGGTGTCGGGGCCGCCTTTTATCCGCTGCTCGGGGGCGCCTTGGCGGCCATCCGATGGAATGTCCCGTTTCTCTTCTTCGGGATTGGCATCCTTGTCGGCATTCTTGCCCTCTTTGTCCTGCCAGCGGGCGTTGAACACACCCCGACCAGCGCACGAGAGTACTTCATGCGGATGGGAGCGGTAGCCAAGCTTCCTCGGGCGCTTGCGATCTTCGTGGCGATCTTCACGGCGTTTTTTATCTTCTATGGCGCCGTATTGACCGTGCTGCCGCTGTTGTTGAGTGATACCTTTGGGCTGTCGACCAGTCAGATTGGCCCGGTACTGGCGATGGTGTCAATTGCCAGCGCAACGGTCTCCTCGCAGTATCGACGGATCTCCAAACACCGGAGCGCTCCCGAACTGGTGGCACTAGGATTCGTCGCCTACGGGCTGAGTCTCCTGTTTGTCTGGCTATCGCCGTCGGTGCCGTGGATCGCCGCGTCGCTGCTGTTTTTCGGGGTTGGCTTTGGGATCGTGATGCCCTCAATCGATACGGCCGTTGTAACGCTCGTCGCTGATGAACTCCGGGCCGGCATGATGGGTATGCGGACCAGCCTCCTCCGACTCGGCCAAACCCTCGGGCCGATTGGCTTTACCGCTGCTGGCCAGCGGCTGTTCCCCTCGGCGCTCCAGGGGTATCGAACCCTCCTGCTGGGGGCAGGCCTACTCGCCATCATTGGAGGCGGACTCGCCTATCTCGGATTGCGCCTCGGGTCCGACCAGTAAATCGCCGGACGGCCGCCCGGAATCCCGACCTTCCCGTGTGGCTTTTGCAGTCGGACGCCGGACATGATCCCAATGAGTGGTGTCGGACTGTGGCCACACGGACTCGTGGTTGGACTGTTGCTTGCAACGACAACGCTGTTCACCGGACTGTCGCTGGTGAACGTCCGGTACGGAACCCGGCAGATTCGGGCGCGATCCGACTGGCTCGCCGAGACGCTCGATGTTGAGGATCCCGAGGAGGTGATCGACTACGAGCGGACGACGACGGGGCTATCATTGCTCGAATCGTGGACGCTCCTCGGGGCGTTGCTCGTCGCGCTACTGACCGGCGCCCTGGGGACGCTCGCTGAGATCCTCGCAGGTACGGGGCTGCCGATGGCGCTTCAGGCCATTGGCTTTATTGGTGTGATCATGGTGGGCTACCGGCTGCTCGACGCGCCGTTCGATCTGTTCTCGACGTTCGTCGTCGACGAGCTCTTTGGGTTCAACGAGACCACCCCGGGGCTGTGGCTCCGTGACTTTTTGTTACAGACGGCAATCGCGGCCGTGCTCGTCGGGGCGATTTTCGGTATCCTGAGCGCCCTCGTCGCGCGTCTCCCAACGGCTTACTGGGCAACCGGTGGCTGGGCACTGGTCACCGGTGTCGGCCTCCTCATGCAGGTGATCTATCCACGCGTGATCGCCCCGCTGTTTAACGACTTCGAGCCGATTGAGGATGGCGACCTCCGTGCTGGGATCGAGGACCTCTTTGACCGCGTCGGCTTCGAAACCGAAGGGATCTACCGGATGGACGCCAGTCGACGCTCCTCGCGGCTGAACGCCTACTTTGTCGGCTTCGGCCGCGCCAAGCGCGTGGTCCTGTTTGATACGCTGCTTGATCGACTTGATCGTGAGGCTGTTCTCAGCGTCCTCGCCCACGAACTGGCCCACTGGACCCGGGGACACATCTGGAAGCGTCTTGGAGCGAGTGCCCTTCAGACGGGCGTCGCCTTCGCGGTGCTAGGTGTGCTCGTCGGCGGGTCGACGATCGCGAGCCCCTTCGGCTTTCCCGCCGGATCGGTCTACGGTGAACTATTCGTCGCCGCTCTTGTGGTCTATCCGCTCCTTGAGGTGAGTGCGCCGCTGGTCAACCGCGTGTCGCTGGCCCACGAGCGAGAGGCCGACCGCTTTGCGGTCGAGGCGATGGACGATGCCGCGCCGATGGTCCGGGCACTCGGAACACTCGCCCGTGAGAATCTCGCCAACCCGTTCCCGCACCCGTGGTACGCCGCCTTCACGCATACCCATCCGCCAATTCCCGAACGGATCCGCGAGATCGAACGCTACGACGCAACCGCCGCCGAGACGTGAACCGTCCTTACCCGACTTCGCTCATTGCGGGAGGGGCCACTGATGGAGTGGCGTTCTATCGAGACCGCGAAAAGCGTCGCCTTTCGGTGACATTGAGGTGGGACTCGCCGTCAGTTGTCGCCGGTGGCCCCCTGAAACATATACTGGATGACGCGTTAGTCAGCATCAGCCATATGAGTTGTTTCCCCCATGTCGGCTTTCACTCTGGCTCGAAACTGCTGAGCAGGAGCCTACTGTTCGGCCGTCGGTCGTGAACACCGCAGACACAGCGTTGCGTTGCCGACCCAGTTGACGTCCGTTGATCCACAGTGTGGACAGGCGTGGTGGGTCGTATCGTACTCCGTCGACCCGCGCGGGGCGGCGAGGACGCCCGTTTCAAGAACTTGATCTACGGCCGCCGGAAAGTGCTGGCGCTTGTACTGCGGTCGTGCGGCAAGAAACGCCCCCGGGTTTCCGGGATCGCTCCCATGGAGGTCCTCCCAAGTCACGGCGATTTCGCCGTTCGCCGGTCCGCGAGCGGTCTGCTTGATGGCCGCTGCGGCCGCCTCAAAGAGCGGGGTGGTCGCCCAGCGCTGTGGCTGTTCGAGTTCGTTCCCAACTTCCTGATAGGCCTCTATCGCCTTCTCATAAGCCTTCGTAGCCCCCTCAAGCCCACCGGCGACCCGGAGGTCGCCGACGAACTCGGTGAAACAGGCCCGCTGGACCGCACGGGGCGTCTGCGAAGCGAGATCGCGCGCGACGCTCACGCCCTCAACGCTCCGGCGGGTCGCCCGCGCCTCCGCACCGGCGACGCGGTAGCACAACGCCGCCACCACGAGATAATGTATGCCACCCCCGACCCACCCACGCTCGTCGATGCTAAATGGATCGTGCCCCTCGCGTGGTTCCGCGAGGACGCTCCATGCGGCGCGCGAGTAGGCGTCGCCAGCCGCCTCGAAGTGCCGATCCGCAATCGCATCGATCGCGGCCGCCCGATATCCGTCGTCGCGTCCAATCACATACTCACTGTGGGGCGGCAGTCATTCAAGCGTTCGCTTCGAGGCTTGGGGCCACCGATTGCTGGGCCATCTTTTCGACAACGTTCTTAGTGTTGGCTGTGCAATAGTATATCGACTCGTGTCAGACGATGACCCATTCGAGGATTTCGATATCCCAGATGACCCGACCGCCGATCTCGAACGGGCGACCCAACGACTGACGACCCGGACGGAAACCCGCCGCTACGGCAAGAAGGTGACGATCATCGAGGGATTCAACGGCGATACTGACATCTCCGAGCTCGCGTCTGATCTCAAGTCAGCGCTCGGCACCGGTGGCACAGTGAAAAACGGCCACATCGAGCTCCAGGGCGACCACGAGTCGCGGGTTCGCGAGATTCTCACCGACCGCGGATATCAACTCAATAGTTAACCCGCCGGCCGACGCCGGCAGGCTCGCCACCGAGAGTGCGGTGTCTCGCGACTTAATCGCCTTCCTCGTCGTCCTCTGTGGCGGCCAACTCCATAGCGAACCCGGCGATTCCGGCCGCCACCAGTCCGATTCCGATGGCGCGGAGTTCCCGCAGGTAGCCGGGCTTGGGCTCTAGCTGTTCGGCGTTTTCGAAGCTTCGACCGATCATTTTGCGCATGAACTTGGCGCTCTGTCTGGGGGCAACTGTCGAGATGAGCCCTTGGCCGATGGCCCACACGGCGCCGGCCTTGTGCATGGCTTTCTTGCTGAGCATATCTGGTGATATGTCGAGGATACTTAAAGACCTCTCGGTTGTCCAACATTCTCGTGGTGCCCTTAGAGCCGAATACGTTTCCGGTGGTGAACGAACTATCAGTCCCCCGGATCAACGGCGAGTATGAGCAATGAGACCGCGGTTGTCTGGTTTCGCG
The DNA here is from genome assembly GCA_041640095.1 of Salinarchaeum sp. Classification (GTDB taxonomy): domain Archaea; phylum Halobacteriota; class Halobacteria; order Halobacteriales; family Salinarchaeaceae; genus CAZFMU01. Next base: position 61,777 of record JBEQAX010000003.1, read on the forward strand.
ATGATCTGCGCGTAACCGACAACCCGACACTCGCCGATGCGGTCGCTACGGCCGACCGCGTTGTTCCGCTGTACGTGATCGATCCGCGTCAACGCGAGCGTTCTCGGTATGGACCGGTCGGATCGACGCTCGCTCCCGCCCGGGCGCAGTTCCGGCTTGCGGCACTTGAGGATCTACGGGCGTCGCTACAGGACCGCGGCGGAGACCTTGTTATCCGCCAGGGGGCTGTCGAGTCGGTTGTCCCCGAGGTGGCGAGTGCCGTCGAGGCTGATGCCGTCTACGCCCAGACCAAGCCGGCGACCGAGGAACTCAGCGCCGAGCACGCGGTCCGGGAGGCTCTTCCGTCGTCAGTCGACTTTGAGCGCCGCTGGACGCACACCCTGTATCACATCAACGACTTGCCGACCCCGTACGACCAAATCAATGACACCTTCACGCCCTGGCGAAAGCGCGTCGAACGCGAGGCGCCAATCCGTGATCCCCGGCCCGCGCCGGAGACGATTGCCGTTCCATCAGCGCTTGACCCCGGAACGATTCCGACGCTTGCGGCCCTCGACATTGACCCACCGGTGAGCGACGACCGGGCGGTCCTTCCATTTACCGGTGGTGAAACGGCTGGAAAGCGCCGCGTCGAGGCGTACATCTGGGAGGGCGACCATCTTCGGGAGTACAAGCAGACCCGCAACGGTCTCCTCGGGGCCGATTACTCCTCGAAGTTCTCCGCGTGGCTGGCGGCCGGGTGTCTCTCACCGCGGTGGATCAACCGTGAGATTGACCGCTATGAGGACCGGCGCGTCTCAAATGAAGACACCTACTGGCTGCGGTTCGAGCTCGCCTGGCGGGACTTCTTTCAGTTCCAGTTTGTCAAACACGGCGCTGACTTCTTTCAGCCCACCGGCATCCGCGATGTTGAGCGCACCTGGCGGCACGACGAGACGGCCTTTCGGCGCTGGGCCGACGGCGAAACGGGCGTGCCATTCGTTGATGCCAACATGCGCGAACTCAACCGAACGGGCTATATGTCGAACCGCGGACGACAGAACGTCGCCTCCTTCCTCGTCGACGTATTAGAGATTGACTGGCGGTGGGGAGCGGCATACTTTCAGTCCCGACTGGTTGATTACGATGTCGCCTCAAACTGGGGGAACTGGGCGTATCAGGCCGGCGTGGGCAACGACTCGCGGAACAACTACTTCAATGTCCTCGGCCAGGCTGACCGGTACGACGGCGACGCGAAGTACGTTAAAACGTGGTTGCCCGAACTGGCGGAGTTACCGGTGGAGCACGCCCACCGACCGTGGCAGCTCTCCGCCCAGGAACAGGCCGACTACGGCGTCGAACTCGGGATCGATTACCCGCGACCTATGCTCGATATCGAGGCGCGCTATGATGAACTCGCTCACCAGCGATAATCACTCTGTTCCCCAGGGGTAGGATCCGAACCAACCACAATAAGCCGATCGCCCGAGGTGAGCGTCGTCTCGGGAGTGAACTCGGTGTCGATACGGCCGTCACGTTCAATGGCGACCACAACACGGTCCCCCTCAAGAACGGGTGTCTGTGCAAGCGTGCGGCCGGCGAACCGATCAACGGTGACCCGCTCAATCCGCAGCTGCCGGTCATACGAGAGGATTTCACCGCGGAGTACTTCCAGTGCGAGGATTCGTCCGCTAATCTCCGGAAGTGCTAACACGTAGTCCGCGCCGGCCCGACGCACTTTCTGGTCATTGCCGGGGTCGTTGACCCGAGCAATCGTATCGGGATCGCCGAGTCTGGTCGCCACCAATACCGAGTGGATCACCTGCTCGTCGGGAGCGATTGCACACACGAATACTGACGCCGACTCGATGCCTGCCTGCGTGAGCGTTGCCTCGGTTGTGGCGTCGCCGACGATATTGATCGACACGTTCGCATCGGTCGAGACTGTCTCGTTCGTGTCGATAACGGTCGGGTCAATCCCTGCGGCCGTGAGTTCCTCGGCGACCGTCGTGCCCACGACACCTCGTCCGGCGATGACGACCGATCTATCCTCAACATCGCGATGAGCGAGTGATTCGAGCTGTCTGAGTGCTGTTGTTGATCCCCGGACCAGAAAGCCAGTGTTCGGATCGATCTTCCGGTCGCGCGCCGGTGATCCGTTGAATGACCCCTCTTCCCAACAGCCGATGACGGTCACCTCCTCGGCGATATGATCCGACAGCGCCCCGATTGGAACCCCAGTGAGGCTGCTGTCTTCGAAGACGCTGAGTTCGGTCAGTGCAACGCCATCGTCGATTTCAACGATGTCGCTCACGCCCGGAATGAGCTCTGTCTGCACTCGCTCGGCGATCCGTCGCCCGAGGAGCCGACGCGGCGTCAACACGGTATCTGCCCCGGCGTAGGTGAGATGTCGTTCGTAGGCGGTGTCATTGACCAGCGCGATTGTCGTAACCGTATCATCGACCGCTCGAACCGCGAGAATCACACTCGTCGAGCGTTTGTCGGCGATATCGATGACAACCGCCCGAGCGCGGTCAACGCCGGCACGCCTGGCCGTTTCGGTTGCGGTCGGATCGCCGTTAATCACCGGAGTCTCTTCATCGTAGAATGCCTTAGCCTCGGCCTCATCCTCCACGACAACCACGTACGGAATTCCGCGTGTGTCGAGCTCCTCAATTAACCGCTCGTCCTGTTGATCAACGCCAATAATAACGACGTGGTCGGTCTTCTCGGTTCCAGTCGGTAGCGTCGGCGAGAGCGCTTCCTCAAGGATCGGCCGAAAGATGTAGGGAACGACAATAAACAACAGTAGAAAGGTCGTCAGATCGATCGCTACGATCAGTGCGTTTGCCGGAAAGGTTTCCCAGGGCGAGTCCGAGCCGAATCCGGTCCCGGTGAACGTCTCGATGACGACCTGGAGCGAGTGGATGTAGCCCTGAGAGCGTCCCTCGACGGTCACCATCGTGACATGGTACATCACCGAGGCAAGCAGCATCAACGCGGTCAGGAACGTGATCGTCCGAAGCGTCCGCCGCTGCCACCGCTTCATTGAAGTACACTGCTACCAGGCGGCCTCAAGAACGTTGTCGTTGGATCGGCCAGCGGATAGCCCGCGTATGCGATGAACGGGCGCAACCCCTCGCCCTTCAGGGTGGGGAGGATGTTACTCTATGTGGCCTTCCTCGCGGAGCTGGTCCGCGTCACGCTCGTCGTAGCGCCACGCGATGTCCGCTTTCTCGTCCTGCCAGTCCCACGGTTCGACAAGGACGGTGTCGCCCTCTTCGATCCATACGCGGTATTTCATTCGACCGGGAATCCGACCCATACGCGTCTCGCCATCTTCACACTGAACGCGGACGTGGTTTCCCCCGTCATGACGGGTGACGCGGGCGAAGAGCTCGTTCTCATCAGGCATCCGAAGCGGACGACGTGTCGACTCGTCGTCGGTCTGATCGGTACTCATACTTTATGTACGTACTGAACACGGGTAAGTGTCGCGAGAGTCGTGTTATCACGCCGACGCCGTCACCCGATCGGGTGAGCGCCTCAAAAGCCGCTGTCGGCGTACTTATCCCGCCGATAGAGGTTAAGCTCCTGGACTGAGGAGGGGCTCTGCTCGAGTGTGAACGCAACAGCGTCGGCAACCTCCTCTGGCTCGGTGACCTCGCCGGGAGTAAACTGGTCGGCGAATGACTCGCCATCCTGCCCACCGAACTCCGTACGAACCTCCGAGGGGTTGATGACACTCACACTCACCCCCCGATCACCGAACTGGGCGGCAAGACTGTGGGCGAATCCCCGTACCCACCACTTGGTGGCCGCATAAACCGGATTGAACGACCGGGGAAACTGGCCGGCGAAGCTTCCAATGGCGACAAACGTCCCTTCCGTCTCGATAAGGTCCGGAAGCGTCGCCCGCGCGACAAAGAACATCCCATCAACGTTGGTTTCCTGCATCGCGAAATACTCCTCGTCGGTGAGCTCGGTGACCGTGCTGCCGCGGGCGAGACCGGCGTTCGCAACGACCGCATCAAGCCGTCCAAGCGCGTCAGTCGCCGTCTCGATGGCGTTCTCAACGGCCGCCCGTGACCGGACGTCTGCCGGCGTTGGGACGGCGGTGATATCATACTCGGCTTCGAGTGTATCGGCAAGATCCGCGAGCCGCTCCTCGCGACGGGCAAGCAGCGCCACGTCGTTGCCGTTGGCCGCCAGCGCGTGGGCGGTCGCCTCGCCGATACCCGAACTCGCACCGGTAATCAATGCAGGAGTCATCACCGGCACTGATACCGGCAGCGTCCTAAGCACTCGGATTCGCCTGAGACGGCCTCGAAAAAACTAAACCACAGGGCTTTGCGCTTTCACGTACTCCCGGCCGTGACGCCCGGGGGGTGCATTCACCATGGGACTCGACATCCTGGCTGCCTACGATGGCTCAGCACACGGGGATCGAGCGCTTGAGTATGCCTGCCAGCTCGGGTCGTGGAACGAAGGCTCCGTCACGGCCGTGTACGCCGTACAGCCCAACATCTACGACGCAGCGAAAAGCGACGGCCTCTCGAATCTCTCAGAGGAATACCGTCGCCAGGTGCTTGAGACGATCGACGAAGCTGAACAGCGCGGACAGGATATGCTTGAGCGGGCCGAGGCGGTGGCGGCCGAAACGGGCTGTGAACGCATCGATACGACGCTCGTCTATGGTGATCCGGCCAACGAGATCGTCGCGTACGCCGAGGACAACGCCTTCGATACCATTGTTGTCGGCCACCGTGAACGTGAGGAACGACCAGCGTTCCCAATTGGAAGCGTTGCCCAGGCGATCATCGAACGGGCGTCGGTCCCGGTGACAGTCACGCGGTGAGCGCGCCGGCTGACCACGCTCTTGGAGCGGCTGATCTGTGACAATCGCGGGGGCAATCCATCATGAACGTACATGATCGAAAGTATTAATACCCACAACCCAAATGAACAATTGTGATGGATCGATTCACCGCAAACTACGGCATCGGTCAGCTGAACCCCGAGGATACCCCGACGTACGATGAGCGCGAACGATCCGCCATCGACGGCGAACCACCAGCCACCCGCGACGGTCAGCAGGCCGCCGACTGAGTACTTGAGGACTTCTCTGTGATGCACTACCGTAGAGCAACAGCACCCCCTGTGTAGGGAGTGATCTACTCTTCTGTTGGCGTGATCACGACCGATGAGGGATCCCCCTATAGTCACACATAACTACACCAGCGGCGCGTCACGGAGCGTCAATGGGCATTCCAACAGAAGCGAGTGGAGACCGCACACGCAGTGGGCCCGCCCGGATTTGAACCAGGGACGAAGCGGTTATGAGCCGCTCTCTCTAACCAGACTGAGATACAGGCCCGCTATCGGCGTGTTGTTTACGGGTGGATTTAACTCTTACAGGCCAAGTTCCCGTCCTCAAGGAGCGAACGGCAACAGCCGTGAGTGGGAGTAGTTCATTGTCTGTTGGCTCACAGACGTTCGTGTTGGTAATTCCCCTTGTAGAGCCCTTCGTGGTCGGCACTCGCGAGCACGAACTGTCCGATTCGTGCGCCGGTCTCGATGTCGATCGGATGGCCGACACTCAACAGTCCCTCTCCTTTGCCCTCGTAGCCGGCATCCCAGACGGCGGTATGGAGCATACACGAGTTGCGCATAAGCGACGATCGTGGCAGAATGAACCCGATGTGTTCCTCCGGGACGCGGACCGTCTCGGCATACTGTGCAACGTACGCCCCCGGCGTGAGTCGATACACTCCATCGTCGGGATCGATGGCTGTCCGCTCGCCGATTGTCGTCTCCTCACGGCCAATACGCCCTGGTGCGGCCTGTTCAAGCACCGCTTCGAGCGTGAGATCAACCCCGTTCGGCTGGACCTGTATGTCGGTGACCGATCCGAGCTGGTCGGCGACGAACTGTCCGGAACGAAACATGCTGTCGCGGTGGTGCGGTACCAAAAAAGCCCTTTCGTCGCCTCGTGAGAACGTGGTCGTTTTACCCACGCGGCCAAATAGCGGTATAATGACTGCTGACGGGCAGACGCGCCGATTCGGAGGGTTGACGCTTGAGCACGACCGCGAGTGGGATTATGAACTCGATCGGATCGCTGAAGCCGTCGAGGAACGCGATGTCGAGACAATCGGCCTGCAGTTCCCACAGGGGCTCAAGCGACAGGCCCCCGGCGTTGCTGATGACATCACCGACTACGTTGATCGAGATGTCACTACACTCATCTCGGGGCAACCCTGTTATGGCGCCTGCGATGTCGACATGCAACTCGCGCGGCGGACGGATCTGTTTGTCCACTTCGGACACACGGCGATGTCCGAGTCCGAGGGGATTATCTACGTGCCACTGTACTCGAATGTCGACCCGTCACCAATCATCAACGAGGCGCTCGCCGAGTTTCCCGACGAACTTGACGAACTCGGACTGGTCACGACCGCCCAGCACGTCCACCGGCTTGAGGAGATGCGCGAGCAGATTGAGACTGCCGGATACACCGTCCATACCCGAAAAGGGGCCGAGCGGCTCTCGCGCGAGGGCCAGGTGCTCGGGTGCAACTACGCCAGTGCTGATCTCCCTGTCGACCAACTGCTGTACGTCGGTGGCGGCCAGTTCCACCCCGTTGGACTGGCGATGGAACACCCTGACAAGGACGTAGTGATCGCGGACCCGGTAAACAACCTCGTAACTGACGCAACCGCCGAGGAGTTCATCAAACAGCGTTACGGTGCCGTCCACCGAGCGATGGACGCCGAGACCTGGGGAGTCGTCTACTGCACCAAGATCGGCCAAGGCCGGTTTGAGCGCGCCCAAGAGATTGTCGCAAACAACGACGACGCGTATCTGATCACCACCGACGAGGTTACGCCCGACCGGCTTCGCTCGTTCGGACTCGACGCGTACGTCAACACGGGCTGTCCACGGGTCACGACTGACGATGGGGCACAGTTCCCGGCACCGCTGTTGACCCCTGGTGAGTACGAGATTGCCGTCGGCAACAAGCCGCTTGACTCGCTGTCCTTTGATACCTTCCATGGGACCTGGTAAGCGAAAATATTACTCATAGCCATCAGCGAACCTTTTTGTATTCGCCGGGAGTATGCTACGGTGATGGCGTCCCGACGGACTCTGGCCCAGCAACTGGGCGTTGTGGCCGACTTTGAGGACCCACGGGTCGATCTTGAGCAGTACACAACTCCACCTGAACTCGCCGCCACCATCGTTCACGACGCGGACCTCCGCGGTGACATTGAGGATCGCGTTGTGGTTGACCTGGGCGCCGGAACCGGCATGCTCGGACTCGCGGCCGCTCTTCGCGGTCCCCGACTGGTACTCGGGCTTGAGCTTGATCCCGACGCGCTCCAGACAGCGCTAGCAAACGAACGCCGAGTCGCGAGTCAGACGGTTGTCGAGTGGATTAACGCCGATGCGACCCAGCCACCGATCGCCCCACCGCATGCAGAGACCACCGTTCTGATGAACCCGCCCTTCGGTGCCCAACACGACAATCGCGGTGCCGACCGTCGATTCCTCGCGGCCGCTGCCAAACTCGGAGGCGTCTCCTATTCGGTGCACAACGCTGATAGCCGCGAGTTCGTCGACTCCTTCGCTGCCGACCACGGTGGGACCGTTACCGCTGCCTTCGCCGCCGAACTTGAGATTGATCACCAGTTCGCCTTCCACGAAGCCGACTCAACGGCGATTGATGCCGAGGTCTTTCGAATCGAGTGGACGGCTCAGTAGCGCTCTTTTGTCGCAATCGGCGTTCGCGTTCCGTTATGGTTTACGACCACTGTCGGGCCGTTCTGTAGCGACGAGACGGTGATTGTCAGCCAGTCGATGACAACGGTTTCGTTCCGGGCGGGTAATCGCGTGACTGTTGTGTCGTTGGGTGATCTAATGCGGAGGGCGAACTCGTCGTTCTCGGCGACGAAGAGTTGAAAGCGGTGATCATCGACGTATACCGTTGACGTGGAGGCCCCTGAGGCAAACGCCTGTACGGTCCGGTTGTCCGTTGCGAGATCAACCGTGTAGACCGTTTCACCGCCGAGCACGTCCCATCCGGTCCGGTCAACCTCAACGCTCTCTGACCACCCTACGTCGCCGACGTGCACCGTCTCGTGACCGGTTGAAGCGAGCCGGCCGGCAGAGATCTGCCGCGTCCAGATGTGTCGTCGGTCGCTACTGACGATCACGCCGCTGGTGTTGATTGCCGCAAGTTCGAATCCTGGCGCCTGGATGACCGGGACGATGCGGTTGCGCACCCCTTCCTGGTAGGTAACCGTGTAATCACCAACCGTGACCGACTCGTTGGCCGGTGGTGGATCGGCCGTATCGGTACTGAGATTCAACGGAACGGCCGGACCAATCAGGGCCGCTAAGATCACGCCCATGGCGACCATCGCTGTCTGGCGGCGCGTCGGAACGATCTCCAGATGACCGATGGCTGGTAGCGGCTGCTCTGATCCGACAACAGCACCGACCAGCACAAGCGCGGTGACCACCACGAGGGCCACCCCTCCAGCCCGGTAGAGCACATAGGTGTCATTCCCCGCGTATCGATAGACCGCCCAGAGTTGCTGACTGATGGCGTATAGCGTCACGGCAACAAAAAGCCGACCGGGTGCTGGACGGATTCTACGTCGGTATGCGAGGATAATTCCGAGGAAGACGCCAAAGAGAAACCCAATTGCGTGCCCCTGGATGGCGACCTCCGCCCATCCTGGAACGGTCGGCGGACTTGGAGTTGCCGTGGCAACAACAACCGGCTCTTTGAACGCGCGGTAGACGATGCGTACGCCGCCGATGGCGAGCACCGCCACGAGTGTCAGGAGTGGCCGTAACACCACGGCGACGCCGGCGTACGCAAAGACCACCGCAGAGAACCCAATGACCGGTCCAAGCGAGAAGGCTGCCGTGAGGACACCAACTCCGAGTGTCACACCCGGGAAAATGAGTGCCGCTCTGACGATGGGAGTCTGCCAGATAGGATCGTCTCGCCGCGCGGAGCGTCCGCCATCGGAGCGGGGGTAATGCCCCCAAAGATACTCCACAAGCGGGGCAAGCACAACCGTCGCGCTGAGATTGCCGATAAGATGCGAGGGCGAGGCATGAGTGAACCCTGCCGTCAGTAGGCCCGTCGGGTACAGGTACGACCAGGCCCGAAACGGTACCACCAGTGGATCATTCCACGTCCAAAAGCCCCGCTGGAGGAATAGATACACGCCGAGCAGTCCGAGGACGACAAGCACCGATCCTACCGGGATCCCGTAAATAAGCCGAGCCCGGAGCCGGCGGATCCACTGCCGATCGTCGAAATACCCGATCGCCACGAACGCGCCTGCCAGCGACACAACAAGAGCCGCCGCAAACGCCCGGTCCATACGCATGACAGTCGTGCGATTCGCTTAGGTGCCTCGGTGCCCCACTCGCTTCGAAACGCTCAAACGCGTGACGCGAATAATATTAGTATGGACCTGCGGGTTATCGAGAGTGATGAGGCGGAACTCGCTATCGAGATTGCCGGTGAGGATCACACATTCATGAACGTCCTCAAGGGGGCGCTCCTTGAGACCGACGGCGTTGCGGCGGCTACCTACGACGTGAATCCCGAACAGTCAGGGGGACAGACAGAACCAATCCTGACAATCAAGACCGACGGGAGCGTTGAACCCCTTGACGCGCTTGAGGCCGGGGCCCAGCGTATCGGTGATAAGACCAGCGCGTTCCGCGATGCCTTCGAGGCCGCCCAGGCGTAGTGCTGCCATCGGAGCGGGCTGAGCCGTCTCCCAAGACCACTTACTGCCGAATAGGCACGTCTCGCTCAGCGAGATACGCCTTGGTTTCTTCAATGCTGAACTCGTCGAAGTGGAAGATTGACGCAGCCAGCGCGGCATCCGCGCCAGCCTCGGTGAACGCTTCGTACATGTGCTCGGGGTGGCCACATCCAGAAGAGGCGATAACCGGGGTGTCGACGGTGTCACAGACTGCCTTTGTCAGCGGGATGTCGTAGCCATTTTTTGTCCCGTCGCGATCAATCGAGTTGACGAACAACTCACCAGCACCGCGCTCTTCAGCCTCATTCGCCCATTCGACGACATCGCGCCCGGTGCCCTCGCGACCGCCCTTGACCGTACACTCGAACCAGCAGGACTCGCCGTCGACAGAGACGTAGTGCTCGCCCTGCTCGTCATACCGGCGTTTGGCATCAATTGAGATCACGATGCACTGCGCGCCGAACGCGTCGGCCCCTTCGGTGATGAGCGTCGGCCGTTCGATCGCGCCGGTATTGATTGAGACTTTGTCGGCCCCTGCTCGGAGGGTCTCCTTGATGTCGGCTTTCGTGCGGATCCCGCCGCCGACGAGCAGCGGGATAAAGCAGGTGTCGGCCACCTGCTCAACGGTATCCAGCATCGTCGCTCTCCCCTCCGCAGAGGCGGTGATATCAAGAAAGACCAGCTCGTCGGCGCCGGCCTCGTTGTACTGTCTGGCCATCGCAACCGGATCACCCGTGTACTTGAGGTCCTCAAAGTTGACCCCCGTATAGACGGCCGCGTTCCCCTCATCATCGAGATCAACGTCGATGCAAGGAATTACCCGCTTCGTGAGTGTCATGATACGGGGATACGCGACGGACGGCTAAAAACCATCAGGCGTCGACGCGAGTGAGGGGACTTTATGCGATCTGATGAGAATCACAGGCGTATGGCCTCTGACGGCGGCTCATCTCACAGGCGCACGACAGCACCACAAAGCGAGTACGCCCGCTGGACGGTTCTCGTTGGCGGGCTTGTCCTCGCAATTGGGATACTACTCACTATCGTTATTCCACTATTGTTTGTATAACGCCGGGTGTGATCACGCCACGATCATCCAACCGTCAGTGTCTGATAGCGGCGTGAACACGTGCAATTAGAAGACGTACTCGTCTTCGTGACCCATCATTCCGTCGTCCTCGTACCCCGGCTCCTCCTCTTCGTCCGATGGCCCACTCGTTTTGTAGGCCTTCAGTCCCGTCGAGAGCAACTCTTCGATGGCCTCCTCGCGGTTAAGAAACTCGCCGCGGTCGACCAGCTGAGCGATCTGCATTTCGAGATGCTCGGGGACCGTAATCTCCACTTTCGGCATCTGACGTTGGGGGGTTTGCCGGAGGGGTCCTTAAAGCTGACGGGCCCTCCGGTCGATCACCGGGTCCGGATCTCGTCGGCGTCCGTGACGATCTGGGTCTCGGCTGCGCCGCTGGTGACCTCGTTGATGAGATCATAGAACTCGTCTTGCATGCCCGCCGGGAACGTGATCACACCGATCCAGGAGCCATCGGGCTGCCACTCTTCTTTATCGAGACTGCCGAACTCTCTGATCTGAGCCTGGGCACTCCCGGCGTATTCGGCTGGCACCTGGACAGCAACAGTGATTTCGTCAAACCGGATCGGAATCACCGGCCGCAGGGCGTCAAGTGCGTCTTCAACCTGGGGCTCGACCGGCTCCATCGGGTCGACTCGGAAGTCGGTCTCCTCAAGTGCGCTCTCGATCCGTTCCGGTGGGTGGGGGGCGTCGTCCATCTGCGGATTGACCGCGTTGCGAGCGATCCGATCAATCAGCTGGCGGTGTTTCTGCTCGCGCATCTCGCGGCGCTGGTCGGCCGTGATCTGGATCTCACCACGCTTGATGACCTCCGGAATGATCTCGAGGGGGTCGGTCGTCCCGAAGACCTCCTCAAGCGCAGATTCGGCCGGCCGATCGCCGCGCGAGGCGTTCTCGAAGACGTCTTCGGCGGCAATGACATCCTCAAGATCCCCTTCGAAGTCGCCACGCTTGATCGCGAGGGCTGCATCAGGATCAACCAGTACCTCGAAGCGCTCCCCGTGTGATTCGAGTCGCGCGGTGACCGCGTCATCGAGTGAAATCATGCTCGGCGCTAACGCGTGAGTCACAAAAGGGGTTCGGGTGTCGTAGGACCCCACAGGCACGACTGCGGTCGTCTTGTGGCTATTCTTCGTCGGCCGACTCCTCGTCCGCCGGCTCAAGAATGTCCTCGGCGGTGAGGTACTCCTCGATGTCCTCATCGCTCAGTTCGCTGAACTGCTCGGAGTCAACATCAATCGTCGCCATGCCGATTTCCTCCGGCCGGAGTGTCCCGTCGTTGACGGTCGCCAGCGCGTTCAACGCCAGGGTAATTCCACCCTCAAGGGTGTTGTCTTCCTCGTGGTGCTCCTCAAGATACTCCTGGATCTCGCCGCGGTCGGCTCCGACCGCCAGTGCCTGCCACTCGTAGGGAGTCCCAGACGGATCCGTCTCGTAGAGCCGTGGTTCGCCATTTTCAATCCCCCCGATGATCAGTGCCACGCCGAAGGGGCGGGCCCCGCCGACCTGGGTGTACTGCTGGATGTGGTCGGTGACGTTCTTTGTGAGCGTCTCGACGCCGATGGGCTCGTTGTATCGCAGCCGGTTGACTTGGGCCTGCTGGCGGGCGAAGTCGATGAGCTGTCGTGCGTCGGCAACATGGCCGGCCGACGCAATCCCGACATGATCATCGACCTTGTGGATCTTTTCGACACTCGCTCGCTCCATCAGCGGCGAGCGGATCCGCTTGTCGACCGCGAAGACAACGCCGTCGGCGGTGCGTACGCCGATGCTTGCCGTGCCGCGCTTGACGGCTTCGCGTGCGTATTCAACCTGGTAGAGGCGTCCATCCGGTGAGAAGATCGTGATCCCACGATCGTATGCCTGCTGTTGGGCTTGTCCCTGCATAGTAGTGTATCACTCGTGTTGCAAATCGAGGTCTGTCGCGCCGACGAACGCGGAGTCGTCCCGAAGATCGACTCGGGGCGGTCGGACGACCGCAGTCCGCTCCTCGCCATCGAACACGACGGGTCTCTCCTCTGTTTTTACATGCGCGCGTCCTAAATACTTTTCTTCACATGCACGGATTGTTCCGCTTGTCCCCCGGACCCGTACCCCGATTGGAGTCGCATCGACGCGGTCGACACAAGCGATGACGGCCCGGGCCTGATCGACGGTCTCGCGGTAGCACCGAACAACAGCCTCGTTACCACCGTCGTACTGGCGAAACCGGACGACCGTCAACCCAATTGTGGCACTCCCGGCGTCGCCGATCAACGCGCGGGCCGTCTGCCAGACAGCGGTCTGAAAGGCGTCACGCGAGATGGTGGTCTTCGGGTAGGTTTCAATCTCAACGGCGAGATACCGCCAGCGTGGCTGGAGATGCTTCGGTAGGTGTTTCATGTATTATCCTCCGGTCGACCGCGATATACGCCCGGCTCAATCATCGAGGGATCCTGTCGCTGCTGGCTCCGTTCAAGCAGCCGGTCCCAGGTCGCGAGTCCAGTCTCAATTGGGTCCGTACCGACGCCAATGACCTCTCCGAGTGCAACGAGATCGCGGGGGGCACGCACCTGGAGGTGGTCGGCTGCGTCCGCACTTGTCACCCACAGCGCGTCAGCATCGTCAAGCAGTTCAATCAGCTTCCGGCGGTCGCGGATCGCCTGTACCCGTCGGCCGCCGCTTGTCCGGAGGATCGGCCCCAGGTTGAGTTCAACGGCGACACCGTTGGTTGCCGCAGCGGCGGCGATAACGTGATTGATATCGCCCTGCTCTGCCATCGGGGCCGTCAGCACGTCGACCCGGGGATCCTCAACCGCGAACCGGTTGAGATCGGGGGTTCCCCCGCGAACCAACAGGAGGTCACACTCCGAGCGGTAGTGTCCCACGGCGCCGCTTGCCTCTTGGCGGGTTGCTGGATTGAGTTCAAGACCGATCCCAACGGACTGGGGCACCGCCGCTGCCTGGGTTCTAACGGTCTCGAGGTCGTCCGGGGTGGCCCGGACGACCAGCCCGTCGTATCCGTACTCTGTGACGGTTAACGCCAGCCGAGAGACGGTTGCATCCCGCGGTCGAACTGCTTCGTACATCGAAGACATGCCCGCAGGAGCCTCAGATTCGCTCCTCGATCAGCGCGGTGACATTCTCGACGGCGATGTCGGGCTTGGCCGGGTACGCCTCGATTTTGCCCCGGAGCATGATGCCGTCACCACGCTCGATCCGGCCTTGGTAGGCCGCCTGCTTGTCGAGCTGGACAAAGAGTTCACAGTTGTCCGTGACACGGTCGTCAAGCTCGCTGGCGATCGTCGCCAGTACATCGCCCTCGGCCAATCGATCTAGCACATACCGGATGTCGTCGGCCGTCTCGATGCGCGTCGAAAACACGACGATCCGGTCGCCGTGGTGGCCTGTGCTCTCGGCCCGGTCGATTGGGGTCTCCTCCGGAATGAGCGTCTCAAGAGCGGCGCGGACACGCGTCTCGTCCTCGGTAGCATAACAGAACGTCCGGAGGTCAACGTAGTGCAGCGGGACCGAGCCCATGGTCGCTCAGGCGGTCACTCCGCGGATGTCAGTGCGTCTTCCGGGACGCCGGACTCCTGTCCCTCCTCGAAGCTGACGGTGTAGTTCGCATCACCGAACATCGTCTCCATGACCTGCGTAACCTCGCCTTCTTCACCGTCATAGTCGCTGTGCTCGTCGTGGAGTACGACGCGGTCACCTTTCTCGTAGCTCATATCCGTCTGCTTCGGGAGGCGGCGCAAAAAGGACATGGTTCCCGTGTTTTGACCATGGCGTGCTCCCTGTAACACCGCCCCACACAACCCTTATACCACCTGATCTGTATAGTTGAAATATGCACGTCGCCAGTGCTGCACCGGCCGAGAGCGACCGTTCGCCGACTGCCACCACCGGTAGCGCACGCTTCTTTACACTCTCGGAAAAACTGGCGACAAATGGATTCGGGATGTGGTCACGAGGACACGGCGGATGCCAACCTGTTTCCGTGTCCATGGCTGCCGTGTTGTCCCGGATCGTTCGCCCGTCCCCTGGCGGGCCATATCGCCCACCGGCCACGGGTGATGGCCACCCAGCTTAGGGTATGAGCGTCTCACAACATCCGATCGCCCTCCGCATAGAGCAGACTGTCGGCAGCAACTCCGCGTTGCTGGCGACCGTCATGTTCCTCCCGCTCTTGGATGGCGTCTTCCCAGCGCTTGTCCTCTCGGAGACGCTTGACTCCGTTGCGGGCATCATCATGGTCGGCCTGCTGATCTTCGGCGGGTCGGCGACGGTCGCCGTCATCCTCGCTGACTTCGATGGGACGCCAAAGGAGTGTGCACGGGCCGTCCTCCTTGTCGGACTACCGCTGATTGCGGTGGCGGCACTTGAGGCAGCCATCGCGCCGACGCTCAAGGACCTGCTTAACCTGGTGATCTTCGAGCGGTTCGCCGCGTTGGTCATCCTCGCCATCGCGGCGAGTACGGCCAGCGCCCGTGTTGGCCACTACCTTCCTCGGCCAGCGGTCATCGTCGGTCTTGGGCTGATTGCCAGTCTCAACCCGGCCGGGCTTGAGGTGACCTTCGTCTCCGATCCAGGGCTGATTCTCCGAGGGGCCACCGCGGCTGCCGTTGGCGTCGCCTTCGGGCTGGCCATCGCGCTGGCCGGCCCACAGCTCAGACGGTGGGTCGATCTTGATCGGTTCCGGTTCGGGAGTGCCGTCTCACTTGGGCTGTTGCCGCTGTCGATCATTGGCCTGCCCTTTGGCGAGTACGCCCCGCTTGGGGCGCTGGCGCTGACGGCGCTCTTCGCCATCGAGCCGCCCGCCGACGAGCGCGAGGAGTCCGAGGAGCAGGAGATTCCAGAGAATCCAGGGACCGTCGAACGGGCCCCCTGGCTGTGAACCCCGATCATTCTACTGAGATCCTCTTAACAGTCGTTGAAAACACAGAAGCGTTATTCAGCACGGAACAACTAATTAGGCGTGAGACGGCGTTCTAACGCTGTCCGCACCGAATAACGAACTCGTATTCGCAACAACTGTTGATGGAGAGGCCTCGAAAGGTCTTTAGACGGGGCCCACCCATCATCGGCGCGTATGACCGTACGCGTCGGGATTCTTGGTGCCACCGGTGCCGTTGGCCAACGATTCATCCAGCTTCTTGCCGATCACGATCAGTTTGAGGTGGCTGCACTAACAGCCAGCAGTGACAGCGCAGGCAAGCCGTATTCTGAGGCCGCCAAGTGGCGGGCAAGCGGTCCGATTCCCTCCTCAGTTGCCGACATCACGGTCACTGAAACCACGCCCGAGGCCGTCTCCTCAGAGGTCCCGCTGTTGTTCTCTGCCCTCCCCTCTGGCGTCGCCGAACGCGTCGAACCGGGGTTCGTTGAGGCCGGATACATCGTCTCCTCGAACGCCTCGAACGACCGGCTGGCTGAGGACATCCCGCTGGTCATTCCAGAGGTCAACGCCGAGCATCTTGATCTTCTTGAGGTCCAGCGCGACGAGCGCGGATGGGACGGCGCGCTCGTCAAGAACCCTAACTGTTCGACAATCACGATGGTCCCACCACTGGCGGCGCTCGATGCGTTTGGGCTGTCGGCCATTCGGGTAGCGACGCTTCAGGCGGTCTCTGGCGCCGGATACGCCGGGGTGACCTCGATGGAGATCATCGACAATGTGCTCCCACATATCGGCGGCGAAGAGAACAAAATGGAGACTGAGACCCGGAAGCTCCTCGGCGAGTTTGATGGCGCGACCATCGACTGGCACGATGTCTCCATTGCCGCCTCGTGTAACCGGGTTGCGACGCTCGATGGCCATCTTGAGAACGTCTGGGTCGAAACCGAGGATGACCTTACTCCGGCGCGCGCCGAACAGGCACTTGAGGCGGCGCCGACGGTTGATCTCCCGAGTGCCCCTGATGAGCTCATCCGGGTCTTTGACGACCCTAACCGTCCTCAGCCGCGACTTGATCGGAACATCGAGGGTGGCCAGGCCGTCGCTGTCGGCCCGGTTCAGGAGACGCCCTGGGGCATCCAGTTTGACTGTCTTGCGCACAACACTATCCGTGGCGCCGCTGGCGCCAGTCTGCTCAACGGCGAGTTGCTCGTTGAACGCGGTTACCTCTGAGAGGACTCAAGCCGCTGGATCCACAGCACACACGCGTGCCGACGGACACCCTTACATACGAGCTGCTCGGGTGGGCGACGGACGGCCCGACCCTCGATCTTGATCACACCGTCTTCGGGTACGCCGGCAAGTTTCGGACTCCCCGGACCGGCAAGGCTGTTGGCCGCGACGGGAATATTGTCGCCGCCGCGTGTTTCAACGATGACCGGGCGTACGCCAACGCCCTACGGATCCGGTATCTTACCGTCCGCGAGGACCGCCGTGGCGAGGCCATCGGACCGCGGCTGGCGGCGTTTGTCCGTCGTCGTGCTCGCGACCAGGGCTATGACCGAGTCCGGATCGCTGTCAACAATCCCATCGCGTACGATGCGCTGTACAAGGCTGGCTTCGGGTACACCGGCGAGGAGCGCGAACTAGGCGAGTTGCTGCTTGAGGCGCCCGATGACCAGCCGGAGACGGCCTACTACAATGGCCTTGACGCCTTCGCGCGTGCGGACCTACCGGCGGCCCACCGCGCAGTGATCGATCGCGGCCGTGACCGTGGTCCCCCAGCGCCGGTGACGGTTCCGTAGCGCGTCAGCCGGTGTTCTTCAGGCCCGCGGAGATGCCCTTGAGCGTGAGCCGGAGTGTCCGTTCCTCGGTCTCCGTCCGGTGGGTCTGAGCAAGGAGGTGCTGCTGAAGGAGGTGAAGCGGCTCGACGTATGGGTTCCGACGGTGAAGTGATTCTCGGAGGTACTCCCGGTCGATCGGATGCTCTCGATCGGTGATATCGGTCAGGAGTGTCACCGCCCGCTCATACTCGCTGCGGATCTGTGAGACGAAGGTTTCGCGAACCTCCGGCGGAGCGTTCCGGGCATACTCCTCGGCGATCTCGATGTCGGCCCGGCCCAGTGCCAGGGTGGCGTAATCGACCATGACGCTGAAAAACGGCCAGCGGTCGTACATCTTCGAGAGCGTTTCGATGCTTCCGCCGGCTTCGAGATACGCGTCGATTCCTGTTGCGATGCCATACCAGCCCGGCAGGAGGAATCGTGCCTGCGTCCAGGCGAACATCCAGGCGGTCGCGTCAATCTCCTCGATGGCACGCTCGCCGCGCGCCTGGTCAGCCCCGGATCCCAGGTCAAGCTCTTCGATAGCTGCAATCGGCGTGGTCGTTTCGAAGAACTGACCGAACGCCTCGGCACCGACTAACTCCCGGTAGGCGTCGTGTGCGGCCCCGGACATCGTTTCCATGGCCGCCAACCAGCTGTCGGGGATCGCCTCGATTTCCCCGGTGGTCGCCTCACACCGGGCCCGCACCTGCGCATCAATCATCTGCTCGATGTTGCGCTCGGCAATACGGCGGTTGCCGTATTTCTCAGCGATCGCCTCGCCTTCCTCAAGGAAGCCGACCGGACCGGCGATTGTCGCTGGCGGCTCGGCGCGCAACGCGTCGTTCATCGGCGATCCGCCCCGGGAGATCGGCCCGCCACGACCGTGGAGCATGCGCAGATCGACCGGATGGTCCTCAACGACGGCCGCAAGTGCGAGTTTTGTCCGCCGGCGGGCCCAGGCGCTTGAGAGGAAGCCACTCTCTTGGTTTGTGTCGGCGTAGCTCAGCATCACCTCCTGGAACTGATCGCTTGCGGCGACGGCTTGTTCGTAGGCAGGGTTCTCAAGGAGCGTCTCGACGCAGTCGGCGGCGGTCGTCAGCCCATCAACGGTCGAGAAAATCGGGACGATATTGATGCCAGCATGCCCCGGCAGATCGACGACATCGGCTTGGTCGGCCAAAAATAGCACTTCAAGAACCTCTGAGGGGGCCTCGACACCGGCGACGGCGTACCGGTCAACAGCCTCGGGGCTGAACCGGCGATGCCAGTCCGCCAGCCGCTCGAAGAGCTCACACACGCGAGCGGTTGATTCCTCAAGGCCTGTACGATCGGTGAGATCAACGATCGGCTCGTCCTGGCGGATGGCGTCGGTGAGTACCTCCTGTCGGTCGGCTTCGGAGAGCTCCGCGTAGTCGATGCCGACTCGATCAAGAAGCGCGGTGACTGCGGTTGTGTGTGCGTCGGTCTGATCGCGCAGATCGAGACTCGCGAGTGCGAAGCCGAAGGTCTCAACCCGCCGCCGCAGCGGCTCGACATGGGCAGCGACGACCTCGTCGGTGCCGTTCGCCCGAAGACTGTCGGCAATGACGGCCAGATCCGCCTCGAAGTCGGCCACGTCGTCGTACCCGCCGGGGCGGACATCGCCAACCCGGTCGAGCCGTTCGCGCATCAACAGGAGCTTCTGCCGGTAGGGCTCGCCGGGGAAGCGTTCGCGAGCCTCCTTGGCGACACCTGGAAGCCGGTCCTGGTCGGCCGATAGCGACTTCTCGAAGGCCTCGCCGACGTCGATTCGCGATCCGTCCTGGCTGAGCACGCCAAGCAACTCGAAGAGATCCTCGCGATACCGCTCAAGGACCGCCCGACGCTGGCGTTCGAGCGTTTCTTCGGTCACGTCGGGAGTAATGTGCGGGTTGCCGGCGCGGTCGGCACCAGCCCAGGATCGAAAGCCAACCAGCTGTGGGACCGAAACATCCTCGAAGACCTCCTTGAAAGCCGTCTCGAACTCGTCGTAGACCTCCCCGATGGTATCATACAGCGTGTTCTCAAGATACCACTGGACGTTCCGCGCCTCATCTCCGGCCTGTGGCTGGCGGGTGCGGACCTGTGGTGTCTGCCAGAAGCTCGTGACCTCCGCGTCGATGTCACGGCTGTGGTGGCGCCGCTCCTTTTTTGTGAGTCGATGTTCGTCAAGGGCCTCCAGGTGTTCGCTGATCGACTCCAGTTTGGTCTTAACGGTCTTTCGTCGGGCCTCAGTTGGATGGTCAGTGAACGTCGGCTCCACGCGTACGTCTGCGAGCAGCCGTTCGACGTCGTCGCTGTCGAGATCGGCGTCCGCTAAGGCCGTGGCGGTCTCCTCGGGTGTACTGCTGAGCTCGCCCGTGTTTGAGCCCTCGCGGATTGCCCGGACGTGCTCGCGACTCTCTGCGAGATTAATGAGTTCGAAATAGGTGGTAAACGCCCGCGCAACGATGCTTTCCTCCTCGGGTGTGAGTGCGTCGAGAGTCTGTCGAAGTTCCTGTCGCGACTCGAGTTCCCCGTCCCGGTAGTCGATCGCGGACGTCCGGAGGTCCTCGACAATCTCGAAGTGGCGTCGTGAAGTCTGCTCGCGAAGGACATCGCCGAGGAGCCGTCCGAGTTCACGGACGTCCTGCCTGACCGTCCGGTTGTGGAGTGTCATTACCGGCGAGCCTTTCTCGGGCGTGCTAAATCCACCGGTTTGCGGGTGGTCGGCGTGTGGATGACCAGCATGCGAAGCGATGGGGTGCGAACTGCGGATGAGTGTCGATGATGTCCGGGGAGACCCCGTGGCACGCGCTTAGTTGTACTCGCGCCACCGGTTGCCACACTCGGTGCACTTGAAAAAGCGCGTCGGTGGCTCGTCGGCCGAGGCGGTCTGCTTGATCGTATACCACGCTGTCTCGTTGCCACACTCCTCACAGATCACATCGTCGGTGGTTGGCTTGCCCTCGAAGGTGGCGTTTTCCTCGGTATCGATCACGTCGTCCTCGGTCTGCTCCTCGGTGCTGACGAACGCCGCAGCGCGATCCTCGTCACGCTCGGCGGTCGCCCCACAGTTCGTACACACCAGCACACCGTCTTGGGGCTTCATCATCGATCCACACTGATCGCAAAACTGCATATCCAACCGGTTGCCGTGGAACGAGCATCAGTCCCACGCTTCGCGCTGACGACAGGATTTAATACCCGGACCTGTTACATTTAAACCGTAATGCCGGAGATCTGCTCGACGTGCGGGTTGCCCGAGGAGCTCTGCGTCTGTGAGGACGTTGCGAAGGACTCCCAGGAAATCGAGATCCGCATCGACGAGCGCCGTTATGGGAAGGAGGTAACGATCATCGAAGGGTTCGATCCAAACGACGTCGACCTCGACAGTCTCTCGTCGGATCTCAAGAGCAAGTTCGCCTGCGGGGGTACCGTTGAGGACGGCGCCGTCGAGCTCCAGGGGAACCACCAGGGGCGCGTCGAGGACTTCCTGAAAGATCGCGGTTACAACGTGGTCTAGCCTACTTCTGCGGGATGTACCCGTCTGCTGCTGCAAGCAGTAGCCCCCCGATCGTCGCGTCGTTCGCCGGAGCGGCGCGAGCTGTCTTGAGCGCGTCTGCCGCCGGTACGCGTTCAACACTGAGAAACTCGTTTTGATCGCGGTCCGTTGGTCCGGGATCAAGCCCCTCAGCGACGACAATCCCGCGTCGGTGCCGGAGGACGCCTGTTGCGACGGCGTGTCGCTGGATGGTTGTCACCCGATCAGCTGTGTAGCCGGTTTCCTCGCGGAGTTCTCGGCGGGCGGCCGCCTCGTAGGTGTCGGCAGGGACGGTGTCGATTGCCCGCCCGTCATGCTCGTCAACAATCCCCGCTGGGAGTTCGTACTGGGTCTCCTGGATTGTCGGCCGGTACTGCTTGACAAAGATGACTTCTGCATCCTCGGTGATCGGTACAACGACCACCGCCGGCGCGAGCGAGGCCCAGTAGTAGTCCTTCTGGCTCCCGTCCGGCTGTTCGACGCGATCGTACCCGCCAGTGTACCAGCCGGTGTCGTACTCAACCTCCGATGCAATGACGGGCCAGGGCGTCTCGTCCATACGCACTAGTCGCCACCCGGAGGTTCTACGGGTTTCGTTCTCAGGCGGACGTGAGATGCTCCCGGTAGAAGTCACCGTAGGCCTGTCGCTGGAGTGTCGCGACCGCGGCCTCGGTGTCAGACTGGAAGGTTGTCGCGATGGCCTGTCCCTCGAAGGCATGCCAGGCTACCCGATCGACGTTCGGACTGCCGATCTCGCGCAACTCGCCGGTAAACTCGGCTCGCCAGTCGTCGTACTCCGTACGGTCGCCGACGGCAACCACCAGCAGCGATGCGAACAGCGCGTCCTGCGCCGTCGCGATCACGTCGTCGGTGACACGGCGGTCGTACTCCTCAGGATCGAACGCCATCGATCGGGCCACCTCGCGGACGACAACAGCGGCTGGCTGCTCTAAGGCCGCATACGTCTCCCGAACCCCCTCGGGGGTCTCCGGGGAGAGAACCCCAACAGTGTGCATATACTACGGTAGTGACCGCGGTCACTAACCCGTTGTGCTCCGAGACGATTCACAGCTGTCGGAGCATCAACACGGCGTCCTCGTTATCGTGATAGTATCCCTCTTCGCGGCCGGCCGGTTCAAATCCAAATGAGCGATAGAGGTTGCGGGCGGCGTCATTCGAGGCACGCACCTCGAGACTCACGGCGTGGGCCCCCGCCACCCGGAGGTGGGTCAACACCCCGGTCAGCAACCGGGTTCCGATCCCCTGATTGCGCATCTCTGGGGCCACCGCGAAGTCCTTGATGTGTCCAACAGCGTTCTCCTGATGGGCTAGTAGATCTGCGAGAACGAATCCAACAACGCGGCCGCTCTCGGCGTCTGCGGCGACGAGAAACGCAGCGGCGTCGAGATGCTCGCTGAACGCCCGGTACGGCCACGGGTCCTCAAAGGACGCCCGTTCGATCCGATGGACCGCAACGAGATCAGCAGGCTCGGCCGTTCGAATATCGATCGACGCCGCTGCCACGTTTGATCAGTCGTCGGCCGGGGCGGCCGTGCCGGACCCGGTGGCCTGTTCGCGGGTCCAGGCAAGCTTGCCGCCAGCAGCGAGGATGTCCCGCTCGCGCTCGGAGGCGTTAAGCGTGGCCGTTGCCTCCCACTCGTCGTTGACGCGGACGGTGAACTCCTCATCTCCGTTGACGACCCCCTCGTGGACATCGTCAACAATCTCGATATCGTCGCCCTGTTCAATGCGCTCGTAGGTCTCGGCGTCAATCTCCAGTGGGATCAGCCCGAAGTTGAAGAGATTCGCGCGGTGGATCCGGGCGAAGCTCTGGGCGAGGACGCCTTCGACCCCTAGGTACATCGGACACATCGCGGCGTGCTCGCGGGAGGACCCCTGTCCGTAGTTTTCGCCAGCAACAAGGAAGCCACCGTCAGCGGCCGCAGCACGGTCGGCGAAGGTCTCATCGACCCGCGAGAGGGTATACTCCGAGAGCTTGTCAATATTCGAGCGGTACATCAGGATGTCCTGGGTTGCGGGGATGATGTGGTCCGTCGTGATGTTGTCGTCCATCTTGAGCAGCGCCGGCCCGTCAATGTCGGCACCCAGGGGATCCTTGATCGGAACATCACCGATGTTCGGCCCCTTAACGAGCTCGTCGTCCGGAGCCTCATCGGGCGTGATGATGTCGGGGTCGGTTTCGGCGGTGTAGGCGTACTGGTCGCCCAACTCGAAGCCGGGCGCCTCAACATCGTCAAGCTCCCGTGGATCGACAATCTCGCCGGCGATTGCGGCGGCAGTTGCCACCTCCGGCGAACACAGGTAGACGCTGTCGTCTTCGAGCCCAGAGCGTCCCTCGAAGTTGCGGTTGAACGTCCGGAGGCTCACCGAGTCGGAGGCGGGCACGTGGCCGATCCCGATACAGGGTCCACAGGTCGACTCCGAGAAATTGACGCCAGCGGACATCATCTTCGCGACCCAGCCCTCGCGGGCGAGCATCTCACTGGCCTGCTTTGACCCTGGTGCGACGATCATCTCGGTCGTGTCGTTGACGGTCTGCCCTTCGAGCATCTTCGCCGCGGGCAGGACGTCCTCGTAGGCGCCGTTGGTACACGAGCCGATGATGACCTGCTCGACATCCTGGCCGGCAACCTCGCTGACCGGCACAACGTTGTCGGGCATCGACGGTGCTGCGATAAGCGGTTCGAGCTCCGAGAGGTCAACGACAATCTCGTCGTGGTACTCGGCGTCCTCATCAGGCTGTACCTCCTCGTAGTCTTCGGGCCGGCCCAGCTGTTCAAGGAACTCTTTGGTGCGCTCGTCGGTCGGGAAGATCGAGGTCGTCGCCCCGAGTTCGGTTCCCATATTGGTGATGGTCGTCCGCTCGGGGACCGACAGCGTCTCGACGCCCGGACCGGTGTACTCAAAGATCTTGCCGACGCCACCCTTTACCGTCAGTCGGCGGAGCAACTCAAGGATGATGTCCTTCGCGGTCGCCCACTCGGGAAGCTCGCCCTCCAGTCGGACGTTGACGATTTCGGGCATCTCGACGTAGTAGGGCGCGCCGCCCATCGCGACGGAGATGTCGATCCCGCCAGCGCCGATGGCCAACTGGCCGAGACCGCCCGGCGTTGGCGTGTGTGAGTCGCTGCCGAGCATCGTCTTCCCCGGCGTTGCGAAGTTCTCCTTGTGGACCTGATGGCAGATTCCGTTCCCTGGTCGAGAGAAGTACGCACCGTAGGTGCCGGCGGCCGAGCGGAGGAACCGGTGGTCGTCGGTATTCCGGAAGTCGAACTGGTAGGTCTGGTGGTCACAGTACTGTGCGGCGAGGTCAGTCTGGACCTCATCGAGGCCCATGGCCTCGAACTGGAGCCAGACCATCGTCCCCGTTGTGTCCTGTGTGAGCACCTGATCAATCTCGATGCCGATCTGCTCGCCGGGCGTCAGCTCACCCTCAACGAGATGATCGGCTAGAATTTTCTCCGTGATCGTCTTGCCCATAGCATGTTGTGCTGGCCGGGCGGCGATTATAAATCCCTAGCGCACGATCCTGACAGAACAATATTTGCCGCGGTCACTCCCCCTACTCGGTAGCATCCGGAGACTTTTGTTTACCCTCTGTGATGGTCCGCTATGGTCCACAGTGATTGGGGCAACTGGCTACCGCAGGCTGTCGCCGCCGCCGATCCCGAGACGGCCGCCCTCTGGTATCTCGGCTGTAACGGGGCGATCCTCAAGGCGCACGATGGAAGCACAATCTTCGTCGATCCCTATCTCGGGACGGGTGACCCGCCGCGGACCGTCCGGTCGATTCCGGTCCCCTTCGATCCTGAGGATGTCCAGGCCGCCGACGCTGTGTTGGTTACTCACGAACACACCGACCACTGTCACGGCCCCAGTCAGGGTCCCATCCTCGCCGAGACAGGGGCAACGCTGTTCGGTCCTGACGCCGCTACCGACCTGACGACAGACTGGCCGGCGACCTACGGAGTCGATGCCGACCAGCTTGTGACTGTTGCCGAGGGCGATCGGATTGAGATCGGCGCCATCACCATCCACGTCGAGGGAGCCAACGACCCCGACGCCGAACACCCCGTGAGCTACGTCTTTGAGGTCAACGGTCGCACCCTCATCCACGGTGGCGACGCACGGCCAGGCGAGCCCTTCGTCGAGGTTGGCGAGCGCTACAATATCGATACTGGCCTGCTGGCGTTCGGCTCAGCGGGGATGATCCCCGACAAAGAGACCGGCGAGGAGTCCTACACGAAGTGGTACAACGATGAGAACGAGCTCATCAAGGCAGCGACCCAGCTTCAACTCGACCGCCTGGTGCCAACCCACTGGGACATGTGGCGTGGCCTGACAGCTGATCCGACCGCCGTTGTTCATCACGCCCGTCGGATGCCGCACCCGCGGTATGTCCACCCGATCGAGATCGGTGACCGGATCGATCTTGAGGGATGATCAGCCGATCGTCTTACCGACGCCATCACGGTATCGAAAAGCGTCCGCCTGCCGACGCGGGGCAACATTCAATTCTGGGGTTCCAGTAGGCTCCGCGTATGAGCGAACCAGCCCCCGACGAGGAGGAACTCATCGTCGAGGCGGAGGGGGTCACCGTTACAAAGACGTTTGTACCGGACGACCTTCCGGTCCCGGCGATCCGCTTTGTCATCGAGTCGACCCGCGAAGCGCCGGTCGTTGTCACGATCCAGGATACGATCCCGCGGACGTTCTCGATGAACAGCGTCGGATTTCATCCTGAGTACGGCGCCGACAACTGGACGGCCCACCAGGATCACCGAGTAGTCTACGAACGCGAACTCGATCCGGCCGAGGATGTCGAAACTGTCTATGGTATCCGCATTAACAAGCCCGAACAGGCGGTCCCCTTCATGACACGCCCAGAGCTTACCGTGCGGTCGTCTCCCGTGGCGTCCGATACAGGGGCTGATACGGCATCGCCGATCGCCACCCCAGAGAACGCTCAGGCGACCAAGGAACTGCTTGCGGCAGACGCCGCTGACGGGACCGCGACTGAGGACATCGGCACACACGCGGTGGATAAGGAGTTGTCGATCACCACCCAGCTGGTTGAAGAGATTGAGGCGGGCGAACTCGGGGCGAGCGAGCGACAGGCGCTCCGTGAGGCCCTCGAAATTGAGGAGCCGACCGACGTGGAGACACGGGTCAGTCACCTCCAGTCGCGCATCGAGGATATCGCCGCCTACCAGACGTCCATGCGTGAGGATCTTGAGCGGCTCGAAGGCGCCGATGAGACCGCCGGTGAGGCCGATATTGAAGCGATCGAGATGGAGCTTCAGACACTTGTCGACCGCGTTGATACCCTTGAGGATGCAGTTGCCCAGCATAGCGAGCACGAGCTGTCCGATCTTGAAGCCCGGCTTGAGGCGGCGACCGACCGGCTGAACGCCATCGAAGACGATGTGGCGACGCTCCGTGACGATGTTGATGCCATCCAGCGGTGGCGCAACCGCCTCGGGGATCTCTTTTCCTGAGCTGTCGATCGGCGCTCCTGACTCGCTATGCGTCGGCGTGCTCAAGCGCTATGGCGCGGAGTTCCTCACCGCGTTCGCTGTCGACGGTAAGCGCGGGAACCGATGTCGGATCACCGTCGGCGTCGACGGCGACGTAGGTGGTGGTGGTCCAGGAGGTCTCGGTCGTCTCGCCGGTCCGTGGATCCTCGTGATAGCTGGTAAGATGGACGTGAACACTCGTCTCACCCGCATCGAAGACGTACGCGTCGATCAAGACGGTGTCACCGACAGGAACGGGGTGTCCGAAGTCAATTGCCCCCATGCGGGCCGTCACACACGTCTCGCCGCTAAAGCGCATGGCTGACATCGCCCCGACCTCGTCAAGCCATTTCATGACACTCCCACCGTGAGCGGTTCCGTAGGAGTTCGAGTCATTCGGCTGAATCCGAAAGCGGTTCCGCAGGTGGGTTTCCTCCACACTTGGCATGGATACACCACAGCCAGTACGAGGATGAACCTTGCGACACGATCGCGTTAGGTCTCGGCGATCAGCGACTCAAGATACTTCGTGACATGATCATCCATCCGCCGTTTGAATCCCGCCTGGCGGGCCAACCGATCCAGCTCACGGGAGGTGTAGGTCCCATACTGCAGTGCCTTCTTATCGCGGGTGCGGATCGACTCAGGGACCCACCCCGTGACGGCCTCGCGCAGACCAACCTTTCGGTGATCACCAGCAACGAGGTGTGCTTCAGGGAGAGCAAGTGCCGCCTGGACCACCCGGTCATCAAGTAGCGGTGCCACCGGCTCAACCCCAGCCGCACGGATGGCCAGTACGTCGCGTTCGAGCTGCGCCGGCAGCGTTCGAAGGAGCTCATCGCGCGCCCCGCGGACGGTGTCGGCGTCGACCCGAGGATCGGTCGGCGCCTTGGCGATCTTCGCGTACCCACCGAAGAGTTCGTCGGCTCCCTGGCCGACTGCCAGTCGCTCGAAGCCAGCCTCGGCCACACGCTTGGCCGTCAGATACAGCGGGATCGCGATTGCAACATCCATTGCGTTGGTCCGCCCGGTCGCCGTCGCGACTGTCTTGGCTGCCTCGCGAAGTCGATCGTGATCGAAACGACAGACCGTGAGCGACCGGTCAAGAGCTTCGGCTCCGGTGCGTGCGGCCTCAAGATCGTGACTCTCAGGGAAGCCAGCGACAACCAGTGGTCCGTCGGTGGCGCTGGCGATGATCCCGGAGTCGACCCCGCCGGAGAAGGCGACGGGAATATCGGTTGGAAGATCGGTAAGTGTCGCCTGAATTGCCTGCTTGAGTGTATCGATCGGGGCCGTCGAGGGCTCACGGTCCGTCAGGAGCGTCCAGTGTCGGGTTGGATCGGCCCACCCGACGGCCCCGGCTGGAAACCGCTGGGGCTGATCAAGAGCGGTTGGGGTGAACGCCCATTCTGGACGGCCGTCCGTCGAGGCCGTCGTGTCAATAAAGAGTGGCTCGCGACCGAGTACGTCCCGAACTAACCGTCCATCACAGACGCCAGCAAATCCCCGGCCGCCCGGTAGTGGGGTCTGCTCGTCGATGGCCGTTCGGACGACGGCTGGAGTAGCGCCGCGGAGCGTCATCGATGGCTGGACATCCGACGGTTGATGCGCCGTTTGATTCCACCGGCCGCCTGGAGCATGCTGATACGCCAGGGCGTGCGCTGTCCCTCGGTCTGGGTCCGCCCCGCACGGATAGCATCGACAATCCCCTGGACCGACCGCTCGTCGACATCGATCAGCGTCCGCGCCTGGCCAACCATCTCGCTGATGTGGGCGTCGCTGCCGGCGACCTGCGGGAGCCCACGGCGAGCGGCAAAGCGTCGTGCGCGGCGGTTGCCGAGCCCAACGAGGAGTCGCGAGTTGTACACCTCAATGGCGTCGGCGACCGCAATTTCGTCGCCGTCGAGGTGCTTGGCGACGCCGTGTCGAGACTCCTGAAATGGATGAGGAACCACCGCAATCCCGCCGTGGTCGTGGATCGCATCGACTGTCTCAACGAAAGAGAGGCCGGCTTCAATCCGGTCGGTAATCCCGATGCCGAGGAGGTGTCCGGCAGCCGTCGTAATCTCGATACCGGGGATGCCGATCAACCCGTAATCTGCGGCCCGATCGGCGGCGTCGAGACTCGCGTCAATCCGGTCATGATCGGTGATCGCCAGAGCATCGAGCCCGATCGCCTGTGCCTGCTCTAACAGGAGGTCGATCGGATCTCGACCGTCATGGGAGGCCGACGAATGCGCGTGAAGCTCGACCGACAACACAGACACATGAGTCATAGCCGTCGTGTGGTAAAAAACGCCCTGCTCTCTGGGAGACACTCCGGAACACCCATTAGGTGCGTCCGGCAAACAGCCGGTAATGAGCCTGGCCGATTCCGACCGACGGCTGATCGTTGAGGAGCTCGGTCGCGAGCCGACTCGTGAAGAGGCCGCACTGTTTGAAAACCTCTGGAGCGAGCACTGTGCCTATCGGTCGTCGCGGCCGTTGCTCGGACAGTTTGACAGCGAAGATGATGCCGTCGTTGTCGGGCCGGGCGACGACGCCGCCGCGGTGGCACTCCCCGACGACGAGACCTACATCACCATCGGGGTCGAGAGCCACAACCACCCCTCATATGTTGATCCCTACGATGGGGCCGCAACCGGCGTCGGCGGGATCGTCCGGGATACACTCTCGATGGGGGCCTACCCGATCGCGCTGGCGGACTCGTTGTACTTCGGCGACTTTGATCGCCAGCGCAGCCGGTACCTCCTTGAGGGGGTTGTCGAGGGGATCGCCGACTATGGGAATGCCATCGGCGTCCCTACGGTCGCTGGCTCGCTTGCGTTCCATCCGGAGTACGAGGGCAATCCGCTTGTGAACGTCGCCTGCGTTGGACTCACCGATGAGGAACGCCTTCTCCGCGGGGCGTTGACCGAGCCAGACAACGTGCTCGTGCTGGTGGGTAACGCTACCGGTCGCGATGGGCTCGGCGGGGCCAGCTTTGCGAGCGAGGATCTGAGCGAGGATGCTGAAACTGAGGACCGTCCAGCCGTCCAGGTAGGTGACCCCTACGAGGAGAAGCTCCTGATTGAGGTCAACGAGCAACTGATTGAGGCAGACCTTGTCGAGAGTGCTCGCGATCTGGGGGCGGCCGGCCTCGGTGGGGCCACCTCCGAGATGGCCGCCCAGGGCGATCTAGGTGCACACATCGAACTTGACCGGGTCCACCAGCGCGAGCCAGGCATGAACGCTCTTGAAATCCTGCTCTCTGAGTCCCAAGAGCGGATGTGCTATGAGGTGCGTCCGGAGCACGTCGACCGGGTCCAAGAGGTGGCGAGTCGATTCGATGTCGAGAGTTCGGTTATCGGCGAGGTGACCGAGGATCGGTATGTCTGCTCGTACGATGGCGAGACCGTCGTTGACGTGCCGGCGCCGACCCTCGCCGAGGGGGCGCCGGTTGAGCCCCGCGACCGGGCACCGGTGCCGACGCCGTCTGTGGACCGCCCGGCGGACGTCAGTCTTGATGAGGCGTTTGACGCGGTCGTCGGCAGTCCCAACGCGGCAGACACAGGCTGGGTGTACCACCAGTACGATCACGAGGTCGGCGTCCGGACGGCTGTCCCACCAGGACATGACGCCGCGGTGCTGGCCATCCGTGAAGCGGACGTTGGGCTTGCCCTCTCGGCAGGAGCCGATCCCTGGTGGACGGATCAGGCGCCCTATGAGGGTGCCAGGGCCGTTGCCGTCGAGAACGCGACGAATCTCGCCACCGTCGGTGCCCGTCCGCTAGCGGCGGTCGACTGCCTCAATGGTGGGAATCCCGAGACATCCGAAGTCTTCGATGGATTCGCGCGCGTCGTCGAGGGGCTGGCCGACGCCTGTCGCTCACTTGCCGTCCCGGTCGTCGGTGGAAATGTCTCGCTGTACAACGACTCGGCTTCGGGCCCGATCCCGCCGACGCCAACCGTAGCGATGGTCGGGACGACACCGACCTATGAAGCCCCTTCGCGGACGCTCACCGCCGAGGGCGAGCTGCTGCTTGTCGGTGATCGTGGACTCACTGATGGGCCACAGCTTGGTGGCTCTGAGTACCTCGCGCAGTTCGGCGGCACCGATCGGTTCCCCAGTCCGCTGGGGGATCCACAGCCGTTTATCGAGACGACTGCGACAATCGCAACGCAAGAGAGCACCAACGCAATGCACGATGTCGCACAGGGCGGACTCGCCGTTGCACTCGCCGAGATGGTCTCTGACGATGTTGGGGCGACCGTCGAGGTGGCAACAGACGATCCGATTGGAACGCTCTGTCACGAACAGGCCGGGCGGGTGCTGATCCAGACGACCGACCCGGAAGGTGTTCGTGATGCCTTCGCTGGCGTTGCGCCGGTTGAGACGATTGGGTCACCAACCGCGACGGGAGAACTGTCGCTTACACTCGGTGAGGCGACGCTCAAACGAACCGCCGAAGCGATCAATGCCGACCGCGCGGTGCTTGAACGAACTCTTGAGTGACCCGCCTCGTGGGCAACCCCCGAGGCACTCGCCTTGCTTTGTCTGTAGACATTCCGGGTGGCAGTGATTGGTGTCCTGTCGGACGATCCGCTCTCTCCTGACCGGCGACTACTCTTCGGATGCGGTATCCGCCTGATTCTTGAGGTCCGCAAGGTCGATATCCTGCTCTTCGGCGATAGCCTCAAGGATGGCGCGATGCTGCTCAAGCTCGGTTTCAAGGCGTTCGATCCGTTCGTTGGTGTCCTCGGTCGTCTGCTCAAGGCCGACAACGCGATCCCGTAAGTCCCCGAGTTGCTCATAGAGGGTTTCGGCCGTGTCGGTCAGTGTCTGAAGCTTCTTGGCGGTACTTCCAAGGCCCATATCCGGCGTCTGTACCGGCAGCCTCGTGTGTGTTCCGGTCGTCACGATCCCGTCGGCGAGCAGGGAACGAAAGGCCCTTAATGTGGACGGCCGTATTTAAGAACCGGACTAGGCCGGGCAGCTAGGCCCTGCTCGTAAACCCGCCTCATGGTCTTTAGCGGGGGCCGAAACCCGGGGGCGTCCGGTCAGAAGCGGCCGGGCCCCGCGAGCCAACGTGGAAGCCTCGTCCGTCGGGGGCGACGGTCCACGGCGATCGCCTGCAGGGGCGTCCCGTCGTGGTTAGCCGGTGTGACCCCGCCAGGCGCGGAAGCGAGCAGCGGAGCGTCGGACACTCGTCGCTCGACGGGTCACGGGGTGGAGGAGGCAACCGGGTCCACCCGGTCACCGACGACCGGGCAAGCCTGGGCGTCCGTTCTCATGTATCTCATTGCCCTGAGTGACAACGCCGGTCAGGCTGAGGCTCCGTGTTCGGTCACGTCGATTCCGCCGACCAGCTGCCGGTGGGGGTACGGCATATCGATGCCCGCCTCGTCGAAGCGTTCCTTGACAGCCTGGACGTATGCGCTACGAATCCCGACAACATCACTTCGGCTTGGATCGCCGATCCAGACTCGCGACTGGAGTCCAACAGCTGAGTCACCGAGTTCGGTCACCCGGACCGACGGCTTCGGATCCGCGAGAATGCTCTCGTGTGCCTGGGCCTCCTCGAGAATGATATCGGTTGCCTCGTCGATATCGTCGTCGTAGCCAATGCCGAAGGTGACCTTCACGCGGAGCTGGTCTTTGGCGACGGGATTTTTGATCACACCGTCGGTGAGCTGGGCGTTTGGCACCGTCAGCAGTTCGTTGTCGAAGGTCCGGACCCGGGTGACCCGCAGGCTGATGTCCTCAACGGTCCCGGCGTGGTCGTCCCACTCGATCCAGTCGCCGATGCGAAATGGCTCCTCGATGAACACGAATACCCCAGCGACGAAGTTCTTGATAACATCCTGCATCGCAAACCCGATCGCGAGGGTCGCCGCAGCGGCGATTGTCGCAAGTGACGTCAGGAAGTTGCCGTAGCCAGCTGCTCCGAAGGCGACGGTCACTGCCACAAACAACACGGCGTAGCGGCCAACTTTGAGAATCGGCCGTCGGGCGTGCACATCGATGTCGCGCTGTCCGAGGAGCCGCTCAAGCACCCGAACGACCACACTCCGGCCAACGACCCAGAGGAGTCCGAAGACAGCGACGAACACCAGCGCAGCGGCGACGGGATCGGCGATCTCTGGAGGGATCCCGAACAGCTGAAAGCCCTCTGAGACCGGATCGACAGCGAGCGGCGGGAGCGTCATCGGCGGAACACAGCAGTGTTCCCGCGGGTCTCGAGCAGTTCGGCGCCGACGTCATCGGCCAGTTGCTCGGCCAGCGCCTCTGTCGAGGTTCCCCCGCGGGCCGCTCGGAGAAACTTGACTTTCAGGAGATCCCGGTTGTCAAGCTGGTCGTCAACCTCCTCGTGGACCGATTCGAGTCCGTGTTTGCCGACCCAGACCGTCACATCGAGGTCGTGAATCCGCGCACGGAGTTCAGAATCCATAGTTCTGCAATTGTGGTCCGTTTTAAAGATGCTTGTGGTGGATGCCGGGCCCAGCGCCCTGACAAAAGCAATCCTTACGGCGCGTCACCGACTGGAAGTAGATATGCGACCACGGGACCTGTCGGCCCACGGGGCGTACATCCCCGGGGAAGGCATTGAAGAAGTCGCCCGGGAACTCGACATGGAGCCGGACGCCTTTCTGGCGCTCGGATCGAACGAGAACCCACTCGGCCCGAGCCCGAAGGCCGTCGAGGCTATCCAAGCAGGCGCCGAGGCCGTCGCCGAGTACCCCAAGTCGAGTCATACCGACTTGACGCGTGCGCTCGCCGAGCAGTGGGGAGTTACGCCAGCGCAGATCTGGCTCTCGCCTGGTGCTGATGGCGCCATTGATTACCTCTCGCGGGCCGCCCTTGAACCGGGAGACCGGGTGTTGCTCCCCGAACCAGGCTTTGCCTACTACGGGATGAGCACCCGCTATCATCACGGCGAAACGGACACCTACCCGGTCAGCCGCGAGCGTGACTTTGCGATGCCCGTTGAGGCCGTACTGGAGGCCTACGAGGGTCACCGGATCGTTCATCTGACCACGCCACACAACCCGACCGGGGCGATCTACACGCGTGATGAGATCCGCGAGATTGCCGCTGAGACCGACGACGAGACGCTGGTGGTCGTTGATGAGGCCTACGGCGAGTATAACCAGCATCCCTCGGCCCAGGAACTCGTTGAGGAGCGGAGTGATGTCGCCGTGTTGCGGACCTTCTCGAAGGCCTACGGACTCGCCGGCCTGCGGCTGGGCTACGCGATTGTTCCCGAGGTGTGGGCCGATGCCTATGCCCGGATCAACACGCCGTTCGCGGTCAACGAACTGGCCTGTCGGGCGGGGCTCGCGGCGCTAGAGGATGACGCCCATCTCGAAGCGAGTGTCGAGTCGGCCCAGTGGGGTCGTCAGCGCATGCACGAGGCGATTGACGCGCCGACCTGGGAGAGCCAGGGCAACTTTGTGCTCGCACACGTTGGTGACGCAACGGCCATCGCCGAGGCCCTCAAGCACGAGGGTGTAATCGTCCGGGACTGCACGAGCTTCGGACTCCCAGAGTGCATCCGCGTGTCCTGTGGGACACGGGAGGGCACCGAACAGGCCATTGACGCGATCAACGAGGTTCTCGAAACAGCATGAGAGTCGCGGTGACCGGCACGCCAGGGACGGGCAAGACGACGGCTGTTGAGCACCTCGAAGCGGACACATCACTGGGGGTTGAACTCCCGGTTGTCCACCTCAACGAGATCCTTGAGACCGAGGGGCTCCACACGGGGCGAGACCCCGATCGCGGTAGTCTGGTTGCCGACATTGATGCCATCACCGACTATCTTGCGGACTACGACGACCTGCTCGTTGAATCACATCTCGCACACCACCTGCCAGTTGATCGCGTCGTGGTGTTGCGCTGTCACCCCGCGGTCCTCTCTGAGCGACTGCGCGAACGCGGTGAATCCCGAGACACCGCCGAGGAGAACGCCGAGTCCGAGGCGCTTGATGTGATCCTGAGCGAGGCTGTCGAGGAACACGGGGCATCAAACGTTTATGAAATCGAGACAACTGATCGATCTCCGACGGCAATCGCGGCGGCGATTGCGGCAGTGCTCACGGGCGAGCGCGAACCGGCTGTTGGGACCGTCTCGTACGTCGAGTATCTCATATGACCCTCGATCGCTTCCGACCGCTGGCTGACCGCGTGCTTGATCCGATGGCCGGCTTTGCCGATCGGATTGGTATGACGCCCAACACCGTGAGTGTCATCGCCTTTGGTGTCGCGGTCGTTGCCGCCGGGTGTTTTTATCTTGCGCCCGACCAGCGGTGGCTCTACGCCGCCGGTGGGCTCCTTATCGGTCTCAACGGCTGGCTGGACCTCCTTGATGGCGCGCTCGCCCGGGAACAGCACACCAGTTCGCCAGCCGGTGATCTGCTTGATCACGTGCTTGATCGGTACGCTGATATCGTCGTGCTTGCAGGACTGGCGGCCGGGATTGACCGATTCGCTCTTGGCTTTGCCGCCGTCACGGGTGTCCTATTGACCTCGTATCTTGGCACACAGATCGAGGCTGTCGGCCTCTCGCGTGCTTACGGAGGACTCCTGGGCCGCGCAGACCGACTGGCGCTGATTGGCGTGGTTGCGTTCCTCGCGATCCCACTTGCAGGACCGATCTATGGGCTGCCGGTCGTCGGCTGGCTCCTTGTCGTCTTCGCAATTGTTGGACACGTCACCGCCGTCCAGCGGTTCGCCGGGGCGTGGGGCGACCTTCGGTAGGCGCGGCGCATCATTTAACCACGACGACCGTCAATCACCGTGTATGGTCCAGTGTGAGATGTGTGGTGCCGAAACGGCGAGCCCAACGACGATCAAGGTCGAAGGTGCAGAACTGCAGGTCTGTAGTGACTGTGCCGAGTTCGGCACGGAGGTCCAGACCCAGGAGTCTTCGAGTACGTCGACGAAGTACTCAACGAGTTCGTCCGGATCGGGCGATACCGGGGGTAGCAGCACCACCAGCACCACAAGCGGCGGGAGCCGCAGCCGCCGTTCGGACATGTTTGACGCCGTTGACGAGCTCGCGCAGGACTACGACGACCGCATTCGTCGGGCGCGAGAAAACCACGGGCTCAGCCAGTCTGATCTGGCGAACGAGCTCAACGAGAAGGCCAGTCTCATCCGAAAGGTCGAACGCGGTGATACCCTCCCCAGTGATACCCTCCAACAGAAACTTGAGCGGTACTTTGACATCTCGTTGAGTGCCGGCAGTGGCGAGGAGGACACCGACTGGGACTCAGAGGTTGGTCCCGGGAACGTCACGCTTGGTGACGTCGTCGAACGCGGCGAGTAGTATTCGTGAACCGCCTCGGGGTCAAGCCCCGAGGCACTCGGCCTGCTCCGCCTGTAGAACGTCCGGCTTCGTGGGCGACCATCCAACGCACCTGTTCGCCTGATCTCTGCTGCTGTTTGATTGCTTGTCTGGTTGGTGGTTCTGAGTTCATTTTTGCTGGCCTTTGGCGTGGCTGAACACCCCTATTGACACGACGCACTCGCAATCTATATCCTCACGGGGCAGTGGTGCCTCGAACATGCACGTTCTGGTCAATCTGAAAGCCTACGACTGTGATCCGGTATCGATCGCTC
>JBEQAX010000003.1:98122-100994 GCA_041640095.1 Salinarchaeum sp.
GCGTGGCTGAACACCCCTATTGACACGACGCACTCGCAATCTATATCCTCACGGGGCAGTGGTGCCTCGAACATGCACGTTCTGGTCAATCTGAAAGCCTACGACTGTGATCCGGTATCGATCGCTCAGTCCATGGCGAACGTCGAGACGCCAGCCGGAACGACCCTCGGCATCGCCCCGCAGACCGCCACTATCGATGCAGTCGCTGACGCCGATGTCACTGTCTGGGGCCAGCACGTTGATGGGATCGACGCGGGCAGTCATACCGGCCACCAGCTGGCGGAGAGTCTCGCCGCCGCAGGCGCGACCGGCACGCTAGTGAACCACTCTGAGCGGCGACTCACTCTTGCTGAACTGGAGGCGGCGATTAAGGCAGCCGAGCGCGCCGGTCTCAAGACGGTTGTGTGTGCGAACACCCCCGAACAGATCGCCGCGGTGACGGCACTCGGCCCGGACGCGGTGGCAGTTGAGCCGCCGGAGCTAATCGGCACGGGCACGCCCGTCAGCCAGGCCAATCCGGCGATTGTCAAGGATGCAGTCGAGGCAGCCGCATCCGTTGACCCGGAGATCCCCGTCTACTGTGGCGCGGGCATCTCAACGGGCGAAGATGTCGCTGCTGCCGCCGAGTTGGGTGCTGAGGGGGTCCTGGTTGCCAGCGGCGTTGCCAAGGCTGACGATCCCGCGGCGGCTGTCGCGGATCTCGTCAGCGGTACGGCATAGAGACCGCGGACAGGTACTTTTAAGCGGTTCCGCGGACCTGTTATCGTATGGTTCATCGCGATCTTCGGAGGTGGGATGCGTGAGCGCTGCCGCCCTGCAGGACCTCTCTGAGGATGAACGCGCCGGTCTTGAGTTGGTCCGCGAGTCCGGCGGCATCCACCAAAGTGAGTTCTGGAAGGAGCTCGGCGTCTCCTCGCGCAAGGGCAGCCGGATCGTCTCCTCGCTGCTTGAACAGGATCTTATTCGCCGGCGGGACACCATCTATGAGGGGCACAACACATACTTTCTGATGCCGGCCGCTCGTGATCTTGACTTTTCGCTGCTGATGGCCGGCGACATGCTGTCGCCGTTCGTCGGCGAGGAAGAGGTCAATCCTCAGAGCGACGCCTTCTCGCAGTGGATCATGAATCTCGTCTACGAAGAGTAGCCCGGAGAACGGTGCGGAATCCGGTGGTCTTTTGCCTCCGCCACGCGGTCATATTTCCATGAACAAACGGGAACTTCTCGCTGTCCTTTCTGAGGATGCCCGTCGATCGACCGCGGACATCGCCCGGATGCTTGACGCTGATGAGGCGGAGGTGACGGCGGCTATTGAGGAACTTGAGGACGCCGGCATCATCCAGGGTTATCAGGCGATTGTCGACTGGCGGGCGGCCGAAGATCAGCGCGTCCGCGCCGAAGTCGAGTTGAACGTCGCGCTCGACCGGGAGACCAATTACGCGGACATCGCCGAGCGGTTGGCGCAGTTCCCCGAGGTAGTGTCCCTTCAGCTGGTCTCCGGCGACTTTGATTTCCTCATGCGCGCGGAGGGATCCTCAATGCAGGAGGTCTCACAGTTCATCAGCGATAAGGTTGCGCCCGTCCCGGAGGTCACCCAGACGGTTACCCACTACGTAATGAACACCTACAAAGAGCGCGGTGAGTCCTTCGAGACCGACACCGACGACGACCGACTTTCCGTCTCGCCATGACGACCGAACAGTTCACCTCGGCCTTTGAGACGGCTGACCGCGTTGAATCGGTGCCGCCCTCTGGGATCCGTCGGTTCTTCGAACTCGCAGAGGAGGCCGACGATGTTATCTCGCTGGGTGTCGGTGAACCGGACTTCGCCGCGCCGTGGGCAGCTCGCGAGGCGGCGATCGATGCGCTTGAACGCGGACGGACCTCCTATACGACCAACCGAGGCCGCAAGGAGCTGCGCCAGCGCATTGCTGAGAACGCGGCCCATCGGTACGATCTTGCGTACGATCCGGACACTGAGATCATCGTCACGACCGGCGTGAGTGAGGCGCTGGATCTCGCTGCGCGAGCGCACATTAACCCGGGTGACCAGGTGGCTGTTCCCGAGCCCACCTACGTCTCTTACCCGCCGACAATCGTCTTCGCCGATGGCGAGCCATTGGCCGTGCCGACGGCCCAAGACGAGTTCAAACTCACCCGCGAGGCGCTTGAGGCGGCCGGTGCCCAGGATGCCGACGCGTTGCTGTACTGCTATCCGAACAATCCAACGGGGGCGATTATGACCGAGTCAGATCTTGAGCCAATCGCCGCATTCGCCCGTGAACACGACCTGATGGTCTTTGCCGACGAGATCTATGCGGATCTGACCTATGGCGAGGAACACACCTCGATTGCGACGCTTCCGGGAATGCGCGAGCGAACCATCGTCTTCAATGGCTTCTCGAAGGCCTACGCGATGACCGGTCTCCGGCTGGGATACGCAATGGGGCCTGAGGACGCCATCGCGGCGATGAACAAGGTCCACCAGTACACGATGCTCTCAGCGCCAACGACCGCCCAGGAGGCGGCGATTGAGGCGCTTGAGACCTGTGATGATACCGTCGAGGAGATGGTTTCGCGGTATGACCGACGGCGCCAGTTCGTCCTCTCGCGACTCGAGGAGCTCGGGCTGTCGTGTTTCGAGGCCAAGGGCGCCTTCTATGTCTTCCCGGAGGCCCCGACTGACGACGCCG
This sequence comes from Salinarchaeum sp., assembly GCA_041640095.1. GTDB lineage: Archaea > Halobacteriota > Halobacteria > Halobacteriales > Salinarchaeaceae > CAZFMU01. The sequence continues at coordinate 100,816 of JBEQAX010000003.1, forward strand.
AGGCGTTCGCCGAGGACCTCCTGACCGAGGCTGGCGTGGCCGTCGTCCCGGGCGATGTGTTCGGTGAGGCCGGCGAGGGCCACGTCCGGATGTCCTACGCGACGGGTCTTGATGATCTCAAGGCTGCCTTCGACCGTATCGAAGCCTTCCTGTGACCGGTCTCGGGATACAGCACTCGT
>JBEQAX010000004.1:0-81961 GCA_041640095.1 Salinarchaeum sp.
ATGAGTTCACGAGTGTCGTGTCACATGACCTCCGGAACCCGCTCAACGTCGCCCAAGGGAACCTCGAAGTTGCCGCCGAGACGGACGATACAACGACGCGCTCGGAGTCAATCGCCGCGGCGATGGATGCGCTTGACCGCATGTCCGAGTTACTTGACGATCTGCTTTCGCTCGCACAGGAAGGCGAGACCGTCGACAGCCGTGAGCCCGTCAGTCTCCGGGCAGTGGCTGAGTCGGCCTGGGATAACGTCGCCGCGCCGGAAGCCACATTAGATGTGACCGCGTCCGGGATGATCCTCGCCGATCCGACCCGACTCAAAGGCGTCTTTGAGAATCTCTATCAAAATGCCATCGACCATGTCGGACCGACGGTCACGATCACCGTTGGCAATCTCAATGACCGCGACGGCTTTTATATCGAGGACAATGGCCCTGGCATTCCCCCCGAGGACCGCGGGGAGGTCTTCGAGCGTGGATACACAACCGCCGAGAACGGCACCGGCTACGGCCTCGCGATCGTTGAGCAGATCGTGACAGCCCACGAATGGCAGATCGGCCTCGCTGAGAACGGCGAGAACGGGGCGCGCTTTGAGATCTGGAGTGAAGACGGGACAATGGCGGCGACCTGACCGTTCAGGAGAACACGAAGCTATTTTTCAATTGCCATATATTATTCACCCCGACGGTTTATGACACCACGGCTCACAGTTGATCGACAGTGGCTCACGGTTGGATTTCTCGTGCTTGCCCTCTCCGGCGTGGGCGCCGTCGCTGCTCAACCCGTCGAGACGGCCGACCGATCGCTTCCCGGGACAGCAGCCCCGAACGAGACGGTCACCGTTACTGTCGAAGCGACGTTCAACGACTCCGTCTCCGAGTCGCTCCGGCTCACCGAGACGTTTGATCCAGCAGTCAGGGATGTACAGTTGCGGTCAGCCACGCTGGACGGTGAACCAAGGCTTCCAAACGACCAGTCGGCAACGAACACAGAACTGACGGCAACGTACGATGAACCGGCTATTGAAGCCGGCCAGACCCTCGCAGTGACCTACGCGTTTACCGTCCCCGGTGACGCGACAGCCGACACACAGATCAACGTCTCAGGGACAGTCAGTGCTGACGATGCCAACTTGGGAACGGGGACAAGCACACTCGTCGTTGGAGCTAACGGCCTGCCATGGGCAGTGATCGGGTTCGGACTGCTCGGGGCGGTGATTCTGCTGGCAATCGGATGGGTCGCCTACTCCCGACGGTCTCGAAGTAGCGGCACGATGCAAAATCCCTTCGAGTAAACCCACGCTACCGTCGAGACCAGCATATAAATGATAACGGCTTGCAGCCCAGCACTAGCGCCATCGCAATGCCCAATGCGATAGTTGCCCGTCCGTCAAGAGAATCTTCTCTTACAGTGGGTGGACCCGGTTGTCCGGAATCGACAACCAGACCGTCTCGCCGGGATTGACCGGCTGGTGTGTATAAGCGTCAAGTGTTGTCTGCCCGAGTGACACCGTCAGCCGCCTGACGGCGTCCTCTTGGACGACCCGTTTGACAGTTGCCGCAAGCTCACCGGTCGCCGGGTCAACTGTGATGGCCTCTGGCCGAACAGCAACCCGGTCAGTCGACGGCGCAAGATTATCGAGGTGGTCTTGGAGGCCATTGGAGACCTCAATCACGTTCGCGCCGGTAAAGGCGGCGACCTGCGCCGAGCGCGGATGCTCGAAGACCTCCGTTGGGGTCCCCTGCTGGACAATTGTGCCATTATCCATCACGGCGATGCGGTCGGCGATCGCGCGGGCTGTCGTGCGGTTATGGGTGACGTAGACAGCGGTTACGTCGGCAAGGATATCCACAAGGTCTCCGCGGAGCCGCTTGCGCGTTGGAACATCAAGCGAGGCAAGCGGCTCGTCAAGCAACATAACTTGTGGCCGAACAGCGAGCGCCCGGGCGAGGGCGATCCGCTGTTTCTCGCCGCCGGAGAGCGTCGGTGGGTACCGATCGGCGAGATCCTCAACCCCGAGTTCCGAGAGCAGCGTTGTCGGTGACCGACCACGATCGTGATAGCGTGTGCCGTAGGCGACGTTCTCTGCGACCGTCAGGTGGGGGAATAGCTGGTAATCCTGAAAGACAAACCCGAAGTCCCGATCCTCCGGTGGAGCATCGGTCACGTCGGTCCCGGCGAGCGCAACCGTTCCGGTATGAGGGTGAAACCCGGCGATCGTCTCTAGCAAGAGGGACTTGCCACTTCCGCTGGGACCGAGAATTACAAGAGTATCACCGCTGTCGACGGTGAGATCGGCGTTGACAACGAACTTCTCGGCGCCCTCAGCGGTGAAGCTAGCCTGCAGGTCGATGGCCAGCGTCATCAGACGACCCCTCCGGTGGTCGTTGCGTCACTCGTTAGGTACCGTACGATCAGGAAGATTATCGCGGAGACGGCCAGCAACAGAAAGGCGACCGCGCCGCTCTCTTCGAGCCCCCCCTGCAGGTAGGTGTTATAGACGAACACCGGAGCGTGCTGGGCCGTCGCACTGGCCCCTTCAATGGAAGGGACGATCCCATCGAAGGCGATCCGTGCCTCAGTAAGCTTGGGTGGATAGAAGAACTGCGTGGAGTAGGCGACGACAGCGACCGCACCGAACTCAGAGACGGCCCGCGCCCACGCGAGCACCCCGCCGGTTACCATGCCCCGAACCGCCAACGGCGCAGTCACCCGCCGGAAGGTCTGCCACTGGCTGGCGCCGTGGATGCGCGAGGCGTACACGAGTCGGTCGTCAATCGCCTCGAAGGCTTCCCGGGTAGTGTTGACCGCATAGGGGGCAGCGACGAACATCATCGCGAGGACCATCCCAAGCATTGTTCCGAGCACTGAAATGCGCGGGAAGGCCCCACCTGACCCAAAGCCAAAGAGAATCAGGATTCCAGCGACCGAATGCGGGACCACCAGCGGGAGGTCCACCAGGCTCTCGACGAACTGCTGTCCAGGAAAGCCCCGGGCCAGGAAGTACGCCAAGGGAACACCGAAGAGGAGACTCCCGACAGCGGCGATCAGCGGGCCGTACACGCCGAGGTAGAGCACGCGGTGGACACTCGGATCAAGCGCCTTCTCAAGGACCAGCCCGGGGGTCTGTCGGGCGACAAACAACAACAGCGGCATACCGAGCGCCACGACCAGGATACTCCCGACCGTAGCCATGGCGACCGCGAAACGCGACCCATCGAACACATACGCAGCGACAGCGGCGCTGGCGATCAGGAAGTAGGCGTACCACGTCGGTCGGCCAGCGAGGTAGGCAAGCGCAAAGGCTGCTACTTGCAGGAGTAACGCCGCCGCGACGAGGGCGCGTCGATCGAACACACCAGCGAGGGGAACGAACCGACTCCGAGTGGCCATTGGCGCGTGACTCAGAGGTCAAGTGGGCCCAGGGCTTGCTTCGCTTCGGCGACCTCCAGCACGCGATCGGGCACGGCCGACTCGCTGTCGGCTGGCACAACGATTGGGTCAACGGGGACCAGTCCAAGGTCCTTAAGGATCTGCTGGCCGGCGTCGCTCGCGAAAAACTCGGCCCACTGGGCCCCGCGTTCAGGAGCGGTGGCAACATTCGGAACGGTCATACCATAGGCAATCGGTGCGCCGGTGAAGGTACCACTGTTGGTCTCGACCTCCGCCTTGGCGTAGTGCTGGGCGTATTCGCTGGTCGCCATCGAGAGGTCAACCTCCTTTTGCACATCAGTCCACGGCAGGTCCTTCTGGGAGCTGATTGACCGGTAGTAGATGGCGTAATCAAGTTTGCTCCCTGACTCAAGTTGACCGTAGAGATTGGTTTCTGTCCCGGTTGGAATGATGGTGTTATCCAGCATCTTGTCTCTGGTTGCCTCATCGTAGAGCCGCTCGCCGTTGAACTCAATCGCGCCGAGTTTCAGCATCATGACGGCGCGGTAGCCACCAGGATCGACGGCCGGATCTGAGTGGCCGATGGTTACGTCGTCCCGGGAAAGAACGTCCCACCAGTTTTCCTTCGACATGTCTTCGGCGCCCGTCGAGTCCTCGCGGTACTGGATAGACATTGCATTGGTGGTGAAAATGCTGTACCAGTCGCCGTAGTCCGGAACGATACGGTCTCGGATGAGCCGGAAGTCAGAGACGCCGAGGACATCCGCTGAACGGCCCTGCTGAGTAATCTTCTGAGTTGAGGCGACCGATCCCTTGGCCTCCCGGGTGACATCAACGCCGTATTCTTCCTCGAACTGTGGTTCAGCCTCGCTGAATGGTGGCGCGAGACTTCCGGCGTGGAAAATCGTCATCGAGTCGGCTCGGTCCGCGCTCGATTGTCCGTCACGGTCGTCCGCGTCGGTGGTATCGTTGGTGCCCGTCTGGGTGTTGTCGGTACTTGAGGCACAGCCCGCAAGCCCGGCAACGCCAGCAGCGCCAAGACCCTTCAGCACTGCTCGACGAGAACGACCGTGGAGTACATCATGCCAGTGGTTTGCTTGGTCTCGTTGTTTCATTCTCGACACAGCGAGTGATAGGGCAACCAAAATAAAGGTTGATACTTCGGTCTCTCACCTCAAATTGAGAACTGACTCCCCGGGTAGATCCCCGGTTGCAACGAGTTGATATGCACGACAGTGCATGATCCATTCATGACAAAAGCCAAGTCCAACGGCATGGCCGCCGGGACGACCGCCGCCGTACTAAGCATCGTCGTCACCCTAGCCGTAATGGTCTTGATCCGGCCACCGTGGGGGCTGCTGACGGTCCTGCTTGGCGTCGGTATCGCCACCTACGCGAGCGCCTACGCCGTGGCGGCAGCGAGTTAAGTTAAAGCCACCAGACCGCCGGAATGCGAAATGTTAATCCGCCGCATCACTGCACGCGACCAATGGTTGAGACGATCGTCGTCGGCGGTGGCGTCGGCGGACTCACGACAGCACAGGAGCTCGTTGAACGGGACGTCGACGTCACGGTTTTCGAGGCGAACGAACGCCCGGGGGGCAAGGCCCGATCGATGCCGATTGCCGAGGGATCGCTCGCCGGACTCCACGGCGAACACGGCTTCCGGTTCTTCCCGGCGTATTACAGCCACGTTATCGAGACAATGGAGCGGATTCCGGATGGCGAGGCGACAGTCGCCGACAATCTGGTCACGACCGACGCAACACTCATCGCGAGCATCGAAGAAGCCGACCGGATCGCGACGACTGACCAGCCAGAGACCCCTCGGGAGTGGATCCAGACACTCCAGCCGGCCTTTGCCGAGGACCTCCCGCGACGGGACGTCCGGTTTCTCCTTGAGCGGTTGCTGTATCTAGCGACCGCCTGTGAGGCCCGACGCGAGGACCTTGATGAGGTCTCGTGGTGGGAGTTCATTGACGCCGACAACCGCTCCCAGGAGTTTCGTGACCGGCTGGCCTACGCCGTCCAGTCGCTTGTTGCCTTACGCCCCCAGCAGGGCAGTGCCCGGACAATCGGCACGATCTATCTGCAGCTGTTGCTCGGACAGATCGATCCGACACAGCCCGCCGAGCAGGTGCTTAATGCGCCCACAAGCGAGGCGTGGATCGACCCCTGGGTCCGGTATCTCCGCGAGCAGGACTGTCGGATCAAGACCGCCACCGCCGTTGAGGAACTCGCGTTCGATGGAACCCGGATCACCGGCGTCCGACTGTCGGATGGCTCACTAGCAACGGCCGACGAGTACGTCCTCGCGGTCCCCGTTGAGGTCGCTCCACAGTTGCTCTCCGCGGAGCTACGCGAGCACGCCCCAGCACTTGATGCCATCAGTCGTCTTGACACCGCCTGGATGAACGGAATCCAGTTTTATCTCACTGCGGATCCTGATCTACCGCCAGGGCACCAAGTGTACGCCGACGCACCATGGGCGCTCACCTCGGTCTCTCAGCGACAGATCTGGGACGACTTCGATCTCGACGCCCACGGCCCAACAGAGGTCAAGGGAGTCCTCTCGGTTATCGCCTCGGACTGGGACACGCCGGGAGTTCACCACGAAAAGCCTGCCCGGGCGTGTACGCGAGAGGAGGTGGCCGAGGAGATCTGGATACAGGTCACCCGTCATCTCAACAGTGAGGGCACCCGGCTGACCGACGACATGCTCGTCGACTGGTTCCTTGACCCGGCTTTAGTCGAGACCGATGACGGACTCACAAACCGCTCGCCACTGCTGATCAACACGGTTGGGGCACTCAAGCACCGGCCGCCGGCAGACGTTGCAGTCCCGAATCTCACACTCGCGAGTGACTACGTCCGGACCAACTCGGATCTGGCCTCAATGGAGTCCGCCAACGAGGCCGGGCGTCGGGCGGCCAACACGATCCTGGATCGACACAGCATTGGGGCGAGTCGGGCGGCGATCTGGGAGCTCTCTGAGCCATCGCTCTTTGAGCCGTTCAAACGACAGGACCGGATCCGACACCGGCTGGGCCTCCCCCATCCAGCAGCGGTCACCCAGTCGATACGGTCGGTTGCCGGCCGACTGCGTGGATCAGCTTAACAGTTGTTACGAATGCGATTGCGTTATTCAGTGTGGACGACGGTAGCATGCCGTCTCACGGCTAATCAGTTGGTCATTGCTGAATAACTATTCTGTGTCTTTAAGTACTGGTAAGCGAATCCGCTTGTGCCGGGGAACAAAGCGCGAGCCGTTCGTCGCCACATTCTATGAGAAACGTGAATAGTCTGTTTTCATACAGTACTGTCGGTTATTCGGCAAAGCAGGTCACAACGTATAACCCTGTTACCGCAAAACCTGACCGATATGCCGCACGATCGCAGGTATAATCGACGCCAGCTGCTTGCCGGCGCCGGTGCGGCGGGCGCAACGCTCGTCGCCGGGTGCTCAAGCGGATCAAATGGCGGATCGGATGTCTACGAGATCGGGATGGTTGATGCTCTGACCGGCTCGCTCTCGGACTTTGGAACCCGCAACCAGCGCGGGATGGAGCTCGCGCTCGCCGATGTCAACGAGGTAGGTGTCGCTGGCGGGGAGCTCGACATCATCGTCGAGGACTCCGGCAGCACCGAGCAGGGGGGAATTTCGGCCGCCCAGAAGCTCGTCAACCAGAATAACGTCCCGTTTCTGATCGGTGCGGTCGGATCAGGCGTCTCAATCGCTATCTACGACAGCGTCATCAGCGGGACCGACGTAGTCCAGTTGAGCCAGAACTCCACGGGGACCGGACTGAGCGATCGACCGGGACTATTGCGGATGTCGCCCAGTGGCCGCGCCCAGTCGGCCGCCCTCGCTGATATCATCGCCGAAGATGGCTACGACGAAGTGGCGGTTACCTACATCAACGACAGCTTCGGTGAGAGTCTCGCAGAGGCCTTTATCGATGCCTACGACGGGACAGTCGCCTTCGAAAGCCCCCACGAGGGAGAACAGTCCTCCTACTCAGGGCTACTCTCACAGATGAACCAGTCGGGTACCGAGGCCTGGCTGTTCATCACCTACCAGCGAGAGTTCGCGACACAGGTCTCTGAGATGTATGAAAGCGGCTACGATCCACAACTCTACGGTGCGGACTCCAACCGTGGCGAAACCGTCCGAGCGAACACGCCCGAGGGGGCGATGGACGGGATGACGGTCGTTGAGCCCTCGGCCCCGCGTGAGCAGGCGAACTTCCAAGCCTTTGCCGAGGCCTTCCAGTCAGCGCACGGCGAGGCCCCAACGTCGTGGTCGGCCTTCGCGTATGATTGTGTGGTGACTGCGGCGCTGTCGATCCAGGCAGCGGACGCATTCACCGGAAGTGCCCTGTCGGAGGTTGTTCGCGACGTAACACGGCCCTCCGGCGAGGCGGTCACGTCCTACGAGGCAGCCCACGAGATTCTCGCAGATGGCGGCACGCCGGACGATATTGATTATCAGGGTGTTAGTGGCCCGATTGACTTCGACGAAAACGGCGACCCTGTCGGCTCACTACAAGTCTTCGAGGTACAGGATCACGAGTACGTCCCGATCGAGTTCCGCGAAGGATAACGGCTCGTCATGCCGGCCCTCGAGCTTGTCCTCAGACACGTTGCCAATGGGATCGTCTACAGTAGCATCATCGTGCTCGGGAGCATTGGGCTCTCATTGATCTACAGCATCGCCGGCTTCGCCAACTTCGCGCACGGTGATACGATGACCGTCGGAGCATATGCCACGCTCCTCGCTTCGGGAGCTGTTGGAGGACTCGGGGTAACGATTCTCGGGCTTCCGCTTGGATTTTTCCCGGCGCTTCTCATCGGTGCACTCGTCGCTGCCGGCGTAGCCGTCCTGACCGATCGGCTTGTGTATGAGCCGCTTGACGTTGGATCACTCGGGCTGTTAATCACCTCGATTGGCGTGGCGTACGTTTACCGTGGAGTCATCCAGGCGTGGTTTGGCTCCGATCCCCGGCAGTACGCCGTGCCGGCCCAACAGCCGATCGACACGCTTGCCGCCATCGGACTCCAGATCACCCCACAGGACGTCGCGATTGTCCTCTCGGCGGTCGTGCTCGTGACCGGCCTGCACCTGTTGTTGCAGTACACCGACTTCGGCCGGAAGATGCGCGCAACGGCCGACAACCCCGAGTTAGCCCGTGCCAGCGGTATCCGGACTGGCGCGATCAGGCGTCGGACCTGGGTGATCGGCGCCGGCCTAGCTGGGGCCGGCGGCGCCTTTCTCGGGCTGTTCAACCAGCTCGGCCCACGCATGGGCTTTAGTCTCCTGTTGATTGTCTTTGCGGCCGTCATCTTCGGCGGAATCGGGTCGATCTATGGCGCACTGCTCGGGAGTGCCGTCATTGGACTAGTCATCCAGCTGGTGCCGCTACTCTCGATTTATGGCCTGCCAATCGGTATCGAGTACGCAGAAGCGGTCGCGTTTTTGATCATGGTGGCCGTGTTGCTGATCCGGCCCCAAGGGATCGCCGGTGAAGTCATCGAGGAGGGTGAGATCTAATGGGTGTTGCCGATACACTGCGGGCGTACTGGAGCGGACTGACCGACAGCGAACAGACCCTAAGCGCAGCTATCAGCGTGACGGTGCTTGGCCTCCTCGTGTCGATGCTTGCCGGCATACTGGATCCGACGTACTTCCTGTTTCTGTTCGGTCTTGGGGGGATGTACGCTCTGCTGTCAATGGGGCTGAACGTCCAGTGGGGATACGCTGGACTGATCAACTTCAGCGTGGCGGCATTCTTCGGCCTCGGCGCCTACGGTACCGCGTTACTGACCGCCCAGAGTTCGCCGATCGCTGGGGGGCTGCCCCCACTAGTTGGCCTCTTGGCTGGCTTGGGACTGGCCGCCGTCGTAGCGGTACTGATTGGTATGCCGACGCTTCGGTTGCGCGCGGACTATCTGGCGATTGCCTCGCTTGGTCTTGCCGAGGTTGTTCGGATGATCGTGCTCAATGAGAGCCAGTGGACCGCCGGGAGCCAGGGCCTCTATGGGATTCCGCTGTTCTATGAGAGTTGGCCGGTTGTTGGCGGGTTGCCCAGTGTGCTTCCAACGGTCCGGTTTGTTGGCCCCGGCGGCCCGGTTACCTTCGGGACGCCCTTCTGGCAAGAGCTGCTGAACGTGCTTCTGTTGCTGGGCTTTCTGGGCGTGAGCGTTTTTGTGCTCCGTCGAGCTCATCGCTCGCCATGGGGACGGGTGCTCCGGACCATTCGTGCCGACGAACACCTCGCGGAGGCACTTGGCAAGCATACCTACCGCTTCAAGATGCAGGCGTTCGTCCTTGGCAGTCTCATCATGGCCCTCGGCGGTGTGTACTTCGCGCACCTCCAGTTGTTCGTCAGCCCGGGCAATCTGGATCCGGTGACGACCTTCTACGTCTGGGTGGCGGTGATCCTCGGCGGCAGTGGATCAAACCGCGGCGCGCTTTTCGGCGGGTTCATCATTGTCGCCATTCGCGAAGGCTCGCGGTTTTTGGGCGACGCAAGTGTCGTTCCGATTGACGCCGCGCCGCTCCGGCTGATCATCATCGGTCTGTTGATCATTCTGCTGATGCGCTTTCGCCCACAGGGGCTCTTGCCGCCCCAGCGTGAACTCATCTGGCCGTCGGCAATCGACAACCGAGGTGATCGCGATGGGTGAGACACCGCTGCTGGCGGTTGAGGAACTCAAGAAGACCTTCGGGGCGCTCGTCGCGACCGATCACGCGTCCTTCAGTGTCGAGCGCGGAACAATCACCGGATTAATCGGTCCCAACGGGGCCGGTAAGTCAACGCTGTTCAACTGTATCTCCGGCTTTTATCAGCCAGACGGCGGGACAATCACCCTAAGCGGCACCGACATCACCGGGCTGACACCCTACGAGATCGTCGATCATGGTCTCGTGCGGACCTTCCAGACGCCGCGACGGCTTGAGGGGATGACCGTCCGAGAGGCCATGCTCGTTGGACCGCGCGAACAACCCGGTGAGACGTTCCACAAGCTGTTTACCGCCCCAGAGGCCGTGGCCGCGCACGAACGAGAAAACCTCGCCGCGGTTGATCGGATGCTTGAGGCGTTCGAGCTTGATCATCTCGCGACCCAGCCTGCAACAGATCTCTCTGGCGGACAGTTGAAGCTCGTCGAACTCGCCCGAGCCATGCTGACCGAGCCCGAGATCCTGTTGCTTGATGAGCCCGTCGCCGGCGTCAACCCAACGCTGGCGAAGGACCTCGCCACACAGATCCGGCGGCTCCACGACGAAGGAACCACGTTCCTGATCATCGAACACGACATGGAGTTTATTATGGACCTCGCCGACCGCATCGTTGTTCTCGACCAGGGAAGTGTCCTCACCGAGGGGTCCCCCGAGGCGATCCGCGCCGACGACCGCGTAATCGACGCCTACCTCGGCGGAGGTGGACGCGGATGACCGACGGACCGGCACTATCACTCAACGGCGTCGATAGCGGCTACGGCGACATGCAGGTGCTTGATGAGCTCTCGCTCGTCCTTGAGGAGGAGGAAATTGTGTGTCTGATCGGACCGAACGGGGCCGGCAAGTCGACGGTACTCAAGACCGTTTTCGGCCTGTTGACGCCCTGGGCGGGCGAAATTCGCTTCCGTGAACAGTCGATCGCCGGGCTTCCCCCTGAGGACATCGTCCGCATCGGTATCGGATATGTCCCACAGACGCAGAACGTCTTTGGGTCGCTGACCGTTGCCGAGAACCTCCGGATGGGCGGCGTCGCACGTGAGGATCCGCTTGGCCCTATCTTAGAAACGCTCTACGAGCGGTTTCCACTGCTTGAAGAGAAGCGTACGGCAAAGGCAAACACGCTCTCTGGCGGCCAGCGACAGGTGCTCGCGCTGGCCCGGGCGCTTGTGATGGAGCCCGACGTGCTGTTGATCGACGAACCCTCTGCCGGCTTAGCGCCGAATACCGCCGATGAGGTCTTCGATGACGTCCAGACAGTCAACGACCTCGGGACGGCCATTCTAATGGTCGAACAAAACGCGACAAAGGGCCTCGAACTCGCCGACCGTGGCTACGTCCTCGACCAGGGGAGCGTCCGGTTCGAGGGCGATGCTGATGACCTGCTGGACAACGAGGATGTCGCCGAACTGTATCTCGGGGCCTAGACAGGTGTTGCGCGCCGTGCAGTCCGACACCAGCGGTATCCGTCTTGATGTCGTGGTGGGGGTATGAGCGCCCGCTCGGGAGGGCTTCTTGACAGCACCGGTCGGCTCACGCTTGTCTTCATCGTCCTTGGACTGCTCGCCTGGTATGTTACCGGTCAGCTCGTTGATAGCGAGCCAATCCAGATCGGCGTGTTGCTGTTCGTCGGGGTAGCACTCCCGCTGGCAATCTCGACGCGACGGAACGCCGAGTGAGACGGCGTGTTGCACGCACAGCAACGGTTCGGGGACACTGAAGACAACGACACACGAGGATCACACATGGCGCAGGCCAATCCCTTCGCGAGTCCGATCGTCCGGTATGGGATTGCCGGGAGCGGAGCGGCAATCGCAGCCGGTGTCGCCTACTTTCTGCTTTCCGGAACGATCCAGTACGTCGTATACGCCATCGCAGTGCTCGACTTTCTCATCACACCGCAGATCCTGCGGCGGGCAGCAGCGTAGCTACGGTTCAAGGACAGCCCGGAAGCGCGCCTCGTTTTCGATCATTCGGTCGTAGGCCTCCGAGACAGCCTCAAGCGGGTAGGTTTCGATTGTCGGGGTAATATCCCGAAGCGCGCTGAATTCAAGCGTGTCCTGAGAATCCCTGGCATCTCCAGAACCCCAGCCGGCGACCGCGCCGTTGGTCCCGACGAGATGTTGGATATCGACATCGACCGGCTCGCCGGGAACGCCAACAACGATCACCTCGCCGTCAATCCCGAGCCCGCCGACAACCGAGGCGATCGCCTCACTTGAAGGCGCCGTCGCGAGAATAACACTCGCGCCGCCAAGGCGCTGGAGCGCCTCTGCGGGATCCTCCGTGGTCGCATCGATAAAGTGATCCGCACCAAGGTCGGTCGCCAGCGACGCCTTCTCCGGACTGCGGGAAATCGCGACGGTCTCAAAGCCGGCAGCATGAGCATACTGCACGCCGAGGTGACCGAGCCCGCCAATGCCGACAACAGCCGCGAGGTCGCCCGGACTGGCGTCGCTGTTACGCAAGGCGTTGTAGGTGGTGACACCGGCGCACAACAGCGGCGCGGCGTCGACAGCATCGAGTGATTCCGGCATCGCGGCGACCGCTTCCGCCGGGACAGTCACGTACTCCGCGTACCCGCCATCGAAGCTCAAGCCGGTGATGTCGGCGTTCTCACACTGAAGAAACTGGCCACGACGACAGGGCTCGCAGGTGAAACAGTGTCCACCGTGCCAGCCGACGCCGACACGGTCACCCGTCGACCACGCCTCGACGTCGGCACCGATAGCGTCGATTCGTCCGGCAATTTCGTGGCCGGGGATCCGTGGGTAGCTCACGCCGGGATAGGTGCCCTCCTTGACGAACGCGTCGGAGTGACAGATGCCACAGGCCTCCACGGCGATCCGAACCTCATCAAAGGCGGGATCAGGAATCTCCCGCTCAACAAGCTCAAAGTCGGCTCCCGGTTCCGAAACAACAGCCGCACGCATGGTGTCTCCCATCGTCCCGTTTCCGGAAGACACAAACAAAAGACTGCCGGGGCACCGCTAGATTGAACCCCCCTGTAGTACGGGGTCGGAGAGTTCCGCGTGAAACCACTTACCGACACCACAAACGACGTGCAAGAATCTAATAGATGATGGCAAACTGACGGATCGACACTGCCGAAATGGCACGAGTTACCAGATTCAATATCTAAGAGAAGAGGTAGAATCTGGTCCTTGCGGCTGTGTCAAGTTCATCGAGTTCACAAATGCAATCAGGTTCCGACAGTGGGACGACGCCCGCTGGTTGTCTCCCAGCCAGGAGATGTTGTCGCCGTCGTCGCCGGGACTGTCAGCGTCACTGTCGTCCCTGTGTCGTCGGTGTCGAACGAGAGGTCACCGTCAACGATCCCGACGCCCCACCGCGCCATCCACAGTCCGAGTCCGCTACCGTGTTCCAGCGAGGTCTCGGTTCCCTCCTCGATAACTTCGAGTTCGTAGGCGTCGATCCCAGGTCCGTTGTCGGCAATGTGGATCGTTGCCTCCTGTGGGTCGCCACCGGGGCCGTGCTCGTACGTAGTCGCGATGTCGATTTGCCGCGGCACGTCGGTGTGCTCAACAGCGTTTTCGATCAGTTGGCAGAATACGGTTTCGAGCATCTCGGGGACATATACCTCCGGCTCGGCCGCCGCCCAGTGGTAGGTGATCTCAACATCGTCGATATCGTCGGTACTGTTCTGTACACATCGTTTGAGGAGTGATTTGAGCGGAGCCGGGTCGGTATGCTGATGGGCGTATTCAAATAGTTCGACGGCTTCACGGCCTTTCTCCCCGAGGTCAGCAATCGCAGACGCCCGCGCTTTGATAATCGCCGTCTCCTCTCGTTCGGGCAGTTGTTCGGCGTATCCACAGATGATGTTTGTCTCAGTACGGATATTGTGTCGGAGAACGCGATTGAGTGTCCGGAGCCGTTGTTGTTGTCTGAGGTACCCGGTGACCTCATGGAAGGTGATCACCTGGCCGAGGTATCGCCCCCGGACGTCCGTAATCCGAGTTACGACCACATCGTACGAGCGGCTTCCAGTCCGGTGCCCGATTGTGACGTGATTTTCGAGAGCCCCTTCCTCCGGCAGGCGATCATACTCCGGCAAGACCTCCTCGGCAGGGGCGTTCAGCGCCTCGCGTGTGTCGATCTGGAGGAGTTGCTCACATTGTTTGTTGACCTTCGAGACGTAGTCATTGCGGTCGACAACAACGGCTCCGTGGTAGAACTGCTCAAGAAGCACCTCGCGAGCCCGGCGGTTGGGAGCCGGGGTATTGCCGAGCAGCCGGTGTTGCGTGAGAGCGATTAGATACGCAACGCCGGACAGCGAGAACGCGATTGGAGTCGGATCAATGGCCGTTGGAATGATCCCACCCAAAAACAGGAAGTTAGTGATCCATGGTGGGAGCACGCCACCGAGAAGCCACGCCCCCTGACGTCGGAAGACTGGCGAGTCACCCAACAGGAGTGTACCGATCAGCCCCAAGCCGGCGGCACTGAGGATGTAGGTATACACCGCGGTGACCCAGTACCACAGGCCCTGTTGCTCAACCCGCCCGACTCCGGGGCCCGCGGGCGGGTAATAAGCGATGTCGATCAGTCCCTGGGAAGGTTCAATGGCGACCAACACCACCGTTGCGAGCGGGACGGTGGCCAGACTACCAACGATCCGAGGGGTCACATAGCGGTCCCGTCCGGTATACTCAAGCACGAATACGAGCCACGCCAGCGGAATGACGATGACGCCGATCCACGCAATACGCGTCCAGAACAACTTGGCTTCGACCCCTGTCGCCTGCACGCGGAACAGCAACGACGCCGACCACCAACACTGTCCGAGCAACAGGACCACAAGTGGTGTTGCACCGGGCTCAGGACGCTGTCGCCAGGCGAGGATACCCGCGGCCGAGCCGACGGCCAGCGAGGCGAACAATGCAGGAACAAGCAAGTCCTCCACCAGCATGCAATCGTCAGTGCCGCCTCCTACGCTGTCAGGCCGGATAAATGCCAGCCAGAAAAATTGGAATCCGGGGTGGTTGTTCGACTACAGTCCAACGGCGCGGAGGGCAACGACAAGCACCACAACACCGAGTTGCTTAATCTCACCGGCAATGGTGAGCCGTCGGTAGTGCGTCGTTCGTCCAACAAATACCGTCGTTGCGATGGTAAAGCCCATCGCCCAGAGTGTCGCGATAGCAATAGGATCAGAGAGTAACCCAACCGCCAGCGCGACGATCAATAAGCCCGACAAGGCGGCCTCAAGGACATACAGGAGTTGTCGGGTTCGCGCGGTGCCGAACACGACCGGCAGCGTTGAGACGCCGACGGCGGCGTCGGCCTCGCGGTCCGGCACATTCGGGATTTCAGTATTAATGAAGACATCGACGAAGACGTAGACAAACAGGATTGCCGCCGTTGTCGTCATCGTCCGGTTCGCAAAGGCAAGCGGGAGGAACACAACCGCGACCGCCCACGCGCCAGCAACAAGTGCTGAGTTGAGCACAAGGATATTCTTGAGCCGTTGGAGGTGCGCGCTGAGCGACGGGAGCCACTCGGTCGCATACAGCACCCAGAAACATCCCGGAAGAAGCGTGATTCCGAGCGCAAGCGGGCCACCAAGAACCGAGAGGGCCACCGCAATCCCGTAAGCACCCGCTGAGAGGACAGAGAGCACTCCCTGGTGACGGCGAATAAAGGCGGCCTGCATCGGGGTCGAAATCTCGTCGACATCAACGTCGGTGATGCGATCACCCGCATACACGCCAAAGGTCACGAGTCCAACGACGAACGGCGCTGGTGATAGGGGAAGCGACAGCGCCATCGTCACGAGGAGTGACCAGGCGAGTCCGACGGCGACAAGATACGCGGCACTGTAGACCAGTGCTGATTGTAGTCGCCGGCCGTACGCGCCGATGCGTTCAATCGTCGATCGATACCACGAAGGGTCGTCTACATAGACAGGTAGCGTCGTGTTTTCTTTCGACATAGTCTGCACCTGTGATCGTCGCGATCCGCGTAGCGACGACCACACCACAGCAAGCGCTAACAGACTTCAGTCTACTGCGGTCACTGCAGTGTGCGGACGTCAACTGCCTCGGGGGCAGGCCCCGTGGCATCCGCCTCGATATTCTGTGAATCAGGTGCCGTCAGCTCGCCTGATTGAGGACCGTTCGTCGACAACCGCCCCGGTGTCATCAAGCACCAGCACGCCGACCCGGTAGTCGGTGTTGGCGCCGTCGTTGGGATCAAGACGGATATTGTTGCCCTGACGAGCTGCCCGCTGGAGCGTCGCTGAGGCGCCGTTGCCGTCGATATTGAGCGCGAAGAGTCGAACCGCCGAGAAGGAGCCCGCCCCGCTCACCTGGTAGGTGAGATCGAATCGTGGGTCGTTCTGCTGGGTGTTGGTTCGGTCGGCGACCTGCAGCGAGTCAAGGGTTGCACTCTGGCCGGTTCCCAAGTCGTCGTTGCCGCCTGGGTTCGTGGCATCGGCGGTGACGGACAGGCGTTCTTGAGCGACAACGGACCCACCGCTTCGGGCGGTAACCGTGACCGTAAACGACTCCTCAGCGCCAAAGCCCGGGGCGAGCAGGGCGCCACCGCGGTCGGCCGTGGTGGTTGTACTGTCACTGGCCGATCCCGTTGTACTCTCGGCCTGAAGTTCAACCGTGTCGTACGCGATTGAAGGAAGGTCATACGAGACGTACAGTCGGGGATTATTCGGCCGGATGTCGGTCAGGTCGTCAACTCGGAGCTGGATGCCACTGCCGTCACCATTCGACCCACCATCGGTGACGGTTGACACCCGTGATTCGCCACCGTTACGGCCAAGTCCGACGCTCGACACCCGGACATCGTCAACGGCGAGCGCGTTGAGGTCAATGGCAACCTCGTTGATCGCCGCGTCGTCGCCTGGGTTGGCTTGCAGATTCTCGTTCCGATGGACAAACGCTGTATTGCCGCTACCCTCACAACTCACTGCCGCTTGATAGGTTTCGGCGACCGTTCCCCACCCGTCACAGCCGAGTTTCGTCGGCAACACGACGGTCTC
Source organism: Salinarchaeum sp. (assembly GCA_041640095.1). Classification (GTDB taxonomy): domain Archaea; phylum Halobacteriota; class Halobacteria; order Halobacteriales; family Salinarchaeaceae; genus CAZFMU01. Next base: position 17,149 of record JBEQAX010000004.1, read on the forward strand.
AACGCCACCAAGGTCCTGCTCTGTGACCTGGCTCGCCGCTCGGACCTGGATGGTTGCCCGCTGGGTGCCCTGGACGGTGAAGTCCGGGTCCGCTCGGAGCTGGACGACACGGAACGTGCCGTCATCAACCAGATAGGCGCCAGGGCGCTCGGTCAAAAAGACCGGACGGTCACCGTTATCACCTGGTTCGAGATACAACAGCGAGTGCTCAAGCCGGATCGTATCTGAGGGCAACTGATTGTAGGTCGGCCGGTAGGTGACAAACCGGGTCGACAGTGGACTGACAACGTCGCCTCCGTTGGCGTCAAGCAGTCCAATGGTGTAAGGGGGTGAGGCGTTGAGTTGCCCCGTCGCCGGTGGTGGATTGATACCGAAGATACGTTCGCGGTACTGGGTTCCAAGCGTGATTGTTGCAAAGTGGTCCCGTGCCGTCTGTCCGTTGGCGAGCGTTACTGTCTCCTCGGCGGCGTCGAGAACGGCCGCCCGAAGATCAACCATGTCGTCCTTGACCGCCTCGAAGTGTCGAAACTCCGTCTGGGCATTTTGATCCGGGATCTGATAGGCCTGATAGCCCGCAAATGCGATGATAAGAATGCCAAACAGCAACACCGCCCCGAGCAGCACGCTCTGACCGCGGTCGTCCATCAGCGTCCCTATACGTCGGGAGTACTTAAACCGCTCCGCTGCTTCAGACAGGTGCTGTCAGATATCTAATACCACCACAACCACTTAATGGAATGCACTCGAACGGCCGTTACGATGCTTGAGGACGGCCTGAGCTATCCGTTTCGTGGGGAATGGGTCGGACGGCTGATCATCGGCGGCGTACTGTCGTTTTTCTCGGTACTGTTAATCCCAGTAATATTCGTCAACGGCTATCTGTATCGAGTGATCGCCCAGACGGTCACCGCTGGGGACGACACGCCGCCGGAGTTCAACCAGTGGGGCGAGTTGGCAATCAAAGGAGTCGGCGTAACAGTAATTGCAGTGGTATACGCGTTTGTGCCACTCGTGTTGTATACGTTTGTTGCCTCAACGCTCGCCGTCGGCGCGAGTGTCGGTGGTGACGCTGGTGGCATTCTCGGAGCGGTCAGCGCGGTCACGGGCCTGCTAGCGATTCCGGTGGTGCTCGTCGTGTACTACCTCATTCCGGCGGCCATCGCCAACTATGCCAGCGCCGGAGCACTTGAGGCAGCCTTCGATATCCGCGCGATTACCGATGTGGCGTTCACCACGGAGTACCTCCTCGCGGTGTTGCTGCCCATTGTAGTGGCGGTGATCCTCTGGGTCCTCACGTTCATCCTCCTGATCACGATCATTGGCGCGATACTCATTCCGTTCGTACAGTTTTATGGACAAGTTGTCGTCTTCCGGATGTTCGGCGTTGCCTACCGGGAGGTCGCCGGAGTATAGGATATTCAGAGTTCCTCAACGAAGGACCGGAGGACATCCGCGAACTGCTCGGGCTCCTCGATAAACGGACAGTGGCTGCTGGCCTCGAAGTACTCAAGGCGGGCCTCAGGGGTCTTCTCGGCGACAACGGCGACTCCGTCGGGATCAACCAGCGCATCGTCGCGGCCGGTTACGACAAGTGTCGGCACGTCAACGGCGGACAGCACCTCGCGGTAGTCCCGGATGGACTGATCGAAGAGAATAGCGGTCTTGATCAGCGGAGGGACCTGCGCGATTTCGTCAAACAGCCGCCGACGCTGATCGGCCGAGAGCGCCGTGTGGAACATGTCTTCAAGAAAGACCTCCGCAAGCTGGTGGTGATCGGTCTGGGCGAGTTCAAGCACGTGGGTAAGCTCTGCCAGATCGAACACGCCATAGTCGTAGTCCGGGCGTTCAAGATCAGCCGGCTGTTGATCGACGACGACGAAGCCGTCGAGACGATCGGTACCGTGGCGATCAACGTACTCCCAGCCGACGAGTGCACCCATCGACCACCCAACCAACACGACCTCCGAAAGCCCCTGCGCCGCAAGGAAGGCCTCAAGATCGTCTGCGTAGGTGGGCAGCGTATGGCCGGTCTGGGGCTGAGCCGACCGGCCGTGACCACGGAAATCCAGCACGATCGGATCGTAGGCGTCCGCGAGATCGTTCTGCTGACGCTCGAAGAACCGGGCCCCCATCAGAACGCCATGAAGAAAGACGATCGGTCGGCCCGTTCCGGTGCGTTCGTAATACAGATCGACGCCGTTGGCTCGCTGAAACGGCATACCGACAGTTTGTGGATAGCGGCTTGAGTCTTCCCGCCGCTCAGGAGAGGCTTTCCTCGAGCCGGCGTTCAATGTCTCGGAGGTCCTCACGAAGGCGGTCGCCGACGGCCCCTTCAAGTTCGGCGACCCGTCGGTCAAGGCCCTGCAGGCGGGTGTACTTCTCTTCTTCTTCGACGGTGGTCTTTTGCACGTACACCAGTTCGTCGTGGTCGTAGACGGTAGACTCCTCCAGATCGGTGACTGCGAGGACAATGTCGAGTTTGTCCCGGTCGACGCCGATGACCCACTCACGGGGGATGTCCTCCGCGTCAAGGGCCTCAAAGACCGTCTCGGTATCCTTGAGCCGGCGACGATCCCGAACGGTACGTCGGATGGTGCCAAAGCGGCCGTGGAGTTCCTGATCGGGCCCGAGTCGGCTGAGCAGCGCGTCCCGAGCAGTCTGTCGGAGTTGGTCGGCCTCGTGCTGGACATCTGAGAGAAGGACATACAGATCGGTCAGCGTCTCAGTCTCAAGGGTCTCCGGATCGGCAAGGGCGTCCCGATCAATAAGATCGGCGAGCAGGACGGCGTCGTCGTGAAGTCGCTCAGGGCGGGTGCGGGCCTCCGCCGGCGATCGGAGGTACGGACTGCCGCCACCGTCCTCAGGCGTGTAGACGATGGTGTCGCCCTCAACGACGTAGTCGGCCAGTAGTGTGAGGATCGTCACATAAGGTTCGACGCCTGGCTGGAGTCCCTCGACGGCGATTGGCGTCTCCGCGAGGCGGTCGGCGAGCATATTGAATTGCCCCGGCCAGAGCGTGCGGGTCTCATGGCTGTCATCAAAGCGGATGTGCAGACGGTCTTCGGCCACCTCGCTGATCCGGAAGGGTCGTTCAGCGAGCGGCGTGATGAGTTCGGTGCCAGCCTCAAGCGACGCGCACCGATCCTGAATGGCCTCCCAACGGTCGTCGGTTGCGCTCATGTACGTTTACTAATTGCTTCAGGATGATAAGGTCAGGGCAGAGCAATCGTTGACTGCTGTCATAGTAACCTGTTAGAATCGGAGTCAGAGAGCAAGACCGGGCGCCGGGGGGAGACGGAATACTGAGCGCGGGCTAGGAGAGCGATGGAGCAGCTCGGTGCTGACCGGTGAACACGTGACACGCATCAATCCCAAACGTCCAGAAAGATCGGACTGACACACGTATTTCAATAGTATCGCTAGATTACGCCTGACAGCGAAGCTCTCCGAATGTAGCCACATATACCACTTGGCACCTGTCAGTGATTCAACCTCGCTCGAAACGATGGGAGGTGGAGGTTTTTAGGTATGCCAAAATTTGCTCCATGTTAAAAGAAAATTTTTGGTCGACCCAAACTATTCTTTTCTCAATTGCAAACGTTTTAGACGGCGGAACCACAAGCCAGAGGTGATGATCGTAGAGCACCTCCTGCTGGTCGTCATCGCGGGACTGCTCACCGCTCTCGCAACCGGGGTTGGGGCGCTACCCTTCTTTTTCGTTGATGAGTTCAGTGATCGGTGGAACGTCGTCCTCTGGGGGATCGCCTCGGGGATCATGGTCGCCGCGTCGCTGTTCGGGCTGATCAACGAGGGGCTGGCCTACGCCAGCGACGGACTCCCGGTGCTGTTGCTTGCCGGGCTCCTCGCCGGTGTCGTCCTCGTTGAGGCCTCCGACCGACTACTTGATGCAGTCGACATCGGCCGTGACGAGGTTGCGGACGAACACGCCCTTGAGGCGGAGGCCGTTGCCAGCGGTGATCTCAAGACGCTTGTGTTGATCCTGGGCATTCTCACCGTCCATAGCTTCCCCGAGGGCGTCGCTGTCGGCGTCTCCTTCGCGGAACTCGGGCTTGAAGGCGGTATTCCGATTCTGGGGCTGTCGGTGCCGTTGCTCGCCGTGTTCATGACCATCGCCATCTCGATTCACAACGTTCCCGAGGGGACCGCCATCGCCATTCCCATGCGGGCAATGGGCCTCTCAAAGTGGCGGATGGTCGGTGCCGCCGTCTTCTCAAGTCTTCCCCAGCCCATCGGTGCCGGCATCGCCTTCGTGTTCGTCACCTGGGCGGAGGCGTTCTTGCCCTTCGGCTTTGGCTTTGCCGCCGGCGCGATGATCTATCTTGTCGTCACCGAGTTCATCCCCGAGGCACTCGAAACCGGTCATAACCTGGCCCATCACGGCCGGACCGAACTCGTCGGCGGACTCGCCGCCGGCGTCCTCGTGATGGTGCCGCTTGCGATGGTGTGATCAAGCAGTCGCGACAGTCGGGAACGTCAGCTCAACCACACTGCCACGTGGCTCGGCATCATGTAGTGTGATTGCACCGTTGTACCGGTCGATGAGTGTGCGAATGAGATACAACCCAAGTCCAACCGCCTCGTCGGTCGGGTCGACCTCACCGCGAGTAACCATCCGCCGGACATCCGCCGGGATGCCCGGACCGTTGTCCGCGATCCGAACGGTCACCGTCCCCTCAGCGTGACGGGTCGACACCCGTAGCTGTGGCGTAACGGCGTCATTGTGTTCGATGCCGTTGACCATGACGTTCCGGAACAGCGAGCGCAACAGTTCGTCGGCCATCACCTGGACATCGGCGAGCGGTCGATCAAGAACGATTCGGGCCTCGCGAAAGCCCGATTCAACGCTCGTTGCAGCCTGTCGAATAGTCGGGGCAACACGCAACGGCCGGAGGGGACTCTCGCGTTCGATTACCGCCCGCATCGTGCTACGGGCCTGATCGACGGTCCGAAGAACGTCACTAGCGGCCGTGGTCAGTTGTGTGAACTGCTCGGTGTCGGCGACAAGGCCACGATTGCGGAGGTGGTCGATCGCCTCCTGGACGCGTTCGAGATCGGTTTCGATGTCGTGTTGCATCGCCTGATTGAGCATCTGGAGTGTCCGACGTTCCTGCTGGAGCCGCTGGGTCGAATGTGCGCCAGTCACATCCTCGGCGAGGGCGATGAACGACCGGGTGTCCGCAACCTCAACCGGAAGAATCGTGACGTGAACCCGCGTGGTGTCGCCGGTTCCCGTTTCATTGATGACCTCGCCGTCCCACCGGTGGCCGGCCTCGATGGTCGATCGAAGATCCGCGTAGAAGCTATCCTCATGCTCCCCAGAGGCCAACAGTGCCTCAACGTCTTGGCCGATAGCCTCGGTGGCGCTGTAGCCGAAGAGGTCTTCAAACGCCGGATTGACGTACTCAATCTGCCAGTCTGCGTCCGTCGCGTAGACGGCGTACTCAAGTTCATCGAGAACGGCCTGGTATTGGGCGACACGGCGCGGCGACCGCGCCGGATCTGAGACGTCCTCGAACCGAAACTGCAACAGATACGGCTCGGGGGCATCAAGCGGGCGGAGCGTGACGGTCCCATCAAGGATGGTTCCGTCGTGGTGGCGGATCGACTGCCCTCGTGCATTCTTTGGGAGACCCGTTTCGGGAGGCCAGTCCTCCGCCTCAACAAGGAGTTCCTCAACCGTCATCGCCCGGAGATGAGCCCGCGGGTACCCGAGTTGCTCGACCGCCTCTTGATTGACCGCAGCAATATCGCCATCGTCGTCGTGGAGAAGCGTCACAGCGGTCAGCGCGTCGATATCGAGATGAACAGTTGCCCCCGTATCGTCCTGCCGTTCCATGCCTTTACAAACAGGTCAATTTGCTATATTGAAGGTTGTGTCGGTTCAACACCCCACGGGCAAACGATGGACGAGCCTTGTCACGTCCCATCAGCTCGCGGGAACGTCAGCGCAACGACAGTGCCACGCGGGTCGGCCTCGCGGATGGCAATGGTTCCGTCGTACCGATCGACTAGTGCTCGGACCAGGTACAGCCCAAGGCCGATGTCGTCGTCCATCATCGGGTCGGGAGTTCCTGCAACGAGCGTATCGCGAACGGTTGTCGGCATGCCAGGGCCGTTGTCCGTGATACGGACTGTGATGCTTTCGGCGTCGAGCGTCGTCGTCACCACAACCCGTGGCGTCTCGGCGTCGTTGTGCTCAAGAGCGTTCATCAACAGATTCTGGAACAGCGACGGGAGCATCTCATCAGCCCGGATCGTCACGTCCTGTGGCAGGTCAACGGTGACGGTGGCGTCCGCGAAGGCGTCGGCGGCCGCCTCGGCCTCCGAGACGATCGGGTCGTAGAGAGCCATCGGTTCAAGCGAGACGTTCCGTTCGAGAGTTGCCCGGGCGGCCGCTCTGGCTGTCTCAGTGGTGTTGATCGCGCTGTCGACGCTGGTCTGGATATACTCGAGATACGTTCCATCCTCAAGTTGATCGGCCGCCGCCCGGATGATCTGGAGGTCATTGCGTACGTCGTGGCGGAGGATGCGGTTGAGCATCTGGAGCGTGTCCCGCTGAGTGCGGAGCCGCTGGACGGCATCCGCTTCGGTCGCCGGTTCGGCCAGTGCGACGAATGCCCGCTCGTCGCCCGTTTCGACCGGGAAGATACTCAAGTAGACGCGAACGTGCTCGCCGTTCGCATCCGCGTTGATAATCTCGCCGTCCCACCGGTGGCCGGTCTCGATCGTGGCTCGGATGTCATCGTAGTAGGTCTGGTCGTGGGCACCCGATGCGAGCAGATCGGCGACATCTTCGCCGACAGCCTCTGCGGGCGCGTACCCAAAGAGGTCCTCGAAGGTGGCGTTCACATACTCGATGGTCCAGTCGGGGTCAGTCGCATAGACGGCGTATTCGAGTTCGTCGAGCACTGTTGTACACTGATCAACTCGCCGGTGTATCGGATCCCTGAGTGGCTGGACCTGCGTGAGATACCGGGTCTCGCCCTCAACGGTGATCGGAGTGACGCTGAGTTCCGCAGAGACCGGCGGGCTGTCCGCACGGTCAATCCGTTGTTGGGTCACGATACCACCACCGTCGGCCTTGGGATTGACCTCCGGAGGCCATTGGTCGGCGTCAGCACACAGGTCAGCGATCGACAGTGTCTCGAGACGGTCCCGAGAATACCCGAGCACGTCAGCAGCGCGGCGGTTGGTCCGCAGGATCTGTCCATCACGGTCACACACCACGGCCGCCGTGAGTATCCCCTCAAGCGCGACCGGATAGTGGGAAGTTCCCCCCTGACTTCCACGTGGCATGACTGCTATAGTAGACGACACATATGCAACCTAATAATACTAACGAGTCAACCAGACGTGAGGCGCAGAAAACGCAAGCGGTCGTCAACCGGAGGCGATGAAGGCGTCCGTGGTCGGTACAATCACTCCTCGGCGGTAAGGCTGATCTCAGGCGGTTCGCCGTCCCAGCCGTAGGCAACGATCACAAAGAGGACCGTTGCGAGACCGACAAGTGCGAGACCGTACACAAACAGCGTGCTGAGCAGCGAGAACACTCGGGTGAGAGACATGCTTCACTCGGCTACTTGAACACGGGGCCAGCCTATCTGTTTCGGTCTCCGAGGAGTCCGAACGAGCCGACAATGCGGACGACAATGATTAAACCATAGAGAGTGATGATTTACGTATGGATATCTCCGACGTGGTCTCGCCGGAGTACGAATCGCTTTCGCCGGAGACGACGGTCTCAAAGCTTGTCGGCGTCTTTGAGGACCCTTCCGTCCGCGGGGTCGCGGTCGTTGACGAGGACGACGGATTCGCTGGCGTGGTAACCCGTCGCCAGCTCGCCACGTCGCACCTCCAGCCGGATCAGAAACTGGCATCGATTGTGCGGAACGTCCCGCGGCTGACTCCCGACGAGGACATCCGGAAGGTGGCGGGGTTGATGATCGATAGCGACACGCACTTTCTCCCGGTGTTCGAGGGCGGGTCACTCACCGGCGTCGTCACCTCCGATGGCATTCTTGAGGCCGTCCAGCCGTACCTTGATGCGGCCACCGTCGATGATGTCTACAGCGACAACCTCGTCTCAGTCACACCAGAGACGGGCTTTGGGAAGGCGCTGAATCTGCTTCGTGAGAACCGGATCACCCACCTGCCGGTCGTCGAGGACGACAGCGTAATCGGCATTCTCAGCCTCTATGACGTCACCGACGTCACAGTCCGCCCCACGAGCCAGTCGAAGGGCGGCGATCCGGGCGGCACGGATCCCCACGGCGGCGAGATCTCGAACAGTTCTGGCCGGTCCCGCCAGGGCGGCTTCGGTGCTCGCGAAGGCGAACTCGACCGGATGCTTGATCTACCGGTGCGCGACATCATGGTCTCGCCGGTGCGCACCATCACGCCCGAGAAGACCCTCGACGTGGCTGCCGACCAGATGCTCGAGACCGAGTCGGCCTCGTTGGTCGTACACGGCGATGACGGCAGTCCGGCCGGCATTGTTACGCGGACGGACATCCTCGACTCACTGACGTGGGAGGCCGGTGGCAACCGCCCGGTTGAGGTCTACGGAACGGAGTATCTCCGCGATGTCGATTACGATTGGGTTGTCGATCTGATCGATCGCTTCGACCAGCGCGACCAGGATATGAACGTGCTGGACGCGAAGATTCACCTGCACAAACACGACGAGAAGCGTCGTGGCACGCCGCTGATCCTCGCGCGGATCCGACTGTACACCGATCAGGGGCTGTTCATCGCCTCCGGTGAGGGATTCGGAGCGCGACCGGCCCTCAACGAGGCTCGCGATAAGATGGAGCGGCGGCTCAAAGACCAGAAGACGCGCGGCAAGACGAAAAAGCCCGCCAGTGAGGAGCACTGGGAGAAGCGCTTTGGCTGGCTGCTTGAGGAGTCGAACCGGTAGCCAACACTAGCCGATTACTCGGATCGCCGGAAGAACGTGGTCGATACCTCTGCAGGGCAGCAGTCGCCGCCTAGAGCGGCGAGAATCGGTGTACGTCGCGGACGTGTGCGAGAAGTGCCTCCGTGGACTCGAAGGTCTCTCCGCACTCACACCGATGGGCGATGCCTGTCTGACTGGGCGCCGACTGCTGTGTCGACATATACGCCCATTATTGGCCCGAGTATATAATTGTTTTTCATTATCGTATCGTGAGCGACTCCCACATGACACTCACACAGAGAAGTCGATCGCCTCAAGCGTCGTCGTCTCGCCGAAGAGCCAGTCGGCGTGTTCAACGGCGTAGTCCCTGTGCTCGGCCTCAAGATAGCCGAGTGCGTCCTCAACGATGATCGGGCGGTAATCGCGCAGGCCCGCCGATCCTGCGGAGTGAAGCACACAGACGTTCGCGAGCGTGCCACAGAACAGAAGATCATCGATGCCGCGGGCGGAGAGATACCCATCGAGTTCGGTCTGCTGGAAGGCATCGTAGGTGTGCTTCTCGACGATGTGGTCGGTCGGTTGTGGGTCAAGGGCATCAACCAGTTCGGCATCCCAAGAGCCCTCAAGGACGTGTTCGCCCCATCGCTCGAACTCGTCGTAGTAGTGTGCGTCATCGAACTGCTCGGGCGGATGTACATCGCGGGTGTACACGACGGATGCACCAGCATTGTGCGCCCGATCAACCAGCGTGCTGACGGGTGCAATCGCCGCCTCACTGTCGGGGGCATACAGGCTTCCATCGGAGTGACAGAAGGCGTTTTGCATGTCGACAACGACCACGGCGGTGCGCGTCGGATCGAGCTCCATGGGTGCTGTTATCGCCGCCGACGCAAGTCGTTTAGGCCCGCCGAAGCAGGTTTCAAGCCCCAGAACCCACACTCGGATCGATGCGATACCGGCGCATGCTGGTGGTGCTCCTGCTTATCGGAGTCGCGATTCCCGGAGTCGCTGGTCTGGCAACGGCCCAGGAGTCCTGCGGTGTCGAGCCGCCGGCTGATTTTGCGGACCCATCTGATCCCGACGCGACGATCGGGTTTGTTGATGGCTACTGGTATACCGAACCGATTGCTGGGCTCGAATCCGGCCCGACGACCGACGAAGAGGTGCGAGCGCTCGTCGCACGGACGGCCGCGCGCGTTGAGGTGATCCGGTGTGTGAACATTGAGGATCCACCACCAGTTCGAACGGTGAATCGGACGGCCCTCGAAGCCGATCTCATGTCGCTGTACGCGGACGTATCTCCGGCAGAACGCCGCTTTGACAATGCCAAGTTTGAGACGCTGATGCTTGTGCCATCGACCAGCGACTCGGTCGAACAACGGACGGCAAACCAGGGAACGGCCGTCCAGGGATACTACGACATCCAGGCCGACAGGATCGTGATCGTGGAGGATAACGCAACCACGATCCCGATTGCGGGAGCCACACTCGCCCACGAACTCGTCCACTATTATCAGGATCAGCGCTACAACCTCGCGCGCTACGAGTCCGTCCAGATGGACGCTGGAACGGCCCAGCGTGGACTCATTGAGGGCGAGGCGAAGCTCACCGAGAACACCTACGAGCATCGGTGTGTCGGCACCTGGGACTGTGTCGCCTCGGCGTCATCGGACAGGACGACAGTCACCAATCGTGGCTTGTTCGCGATTACACTTGAGCCGTATCTTGACGGCCCGGAGTTTGTTCGCACGCTTGAGGATCGCCGCCAGCTGGCGGCCGTCTACGAGCAACCGCCGACAACCGCTCGGCACGTCATTCACCCGGAAACATACCCGACATTCGAGCCGCAGTCCCCACCGATTGCCGATCGATCAACGGCGCGGTGGCAGCCATTACACCTCTCCGATCGACCGGACAGCGGGGTGTTTGGACCGGTCGGCATCGCCGCCTCACTAATGGCTCCACAGTTTGACAACAAGACAACCGAAGTCGGCATCCCGCCGTATGCCTACAGCCATCCAGTAGTCGACGCGTGGCGGGGCGATCAGCTCCGCGTGTACACAACAGCGACAAACCAGACGGCCGCCGTCTGGAAAAGTCGGTGGGCTGACGCGGAGGCGGCCGAGGAATACGCAAACGAGTACACGGCGTTACTCGAGTTCTACGGCGCAACACCGGTCGACGAACCCGTCTTCCGGTTCGACGGAACGACCGGATATGCAGGGGGTGTGCGCGTCACCCAGACCAACACAACGGTGACAATTGTCAATGCCCCTTCAGTGGAGGCGCTTGATGCCGTTCACGCGAGTAACCGGTCAGTGCAACAGACCGCCAAAACGCCTGGGTTCAAGATCTTTGGCGCGATCGTGGCGCTCTGCTGGGTCGTCTGGTCCCGCGTGCGAACTCAGCCCTGACCGATCATACCATCTTCGTCGTCCCACTCGCGCTCGCGGAGTTCATACTTCTGGATCTTTCCGGTTGCGGTTGTCGGCAGCTCGTCGACGAACTCCATCCGCCGAACGGCCTTGAAATCGGCCACACGTTCACGGAGAAATCCGATCAGCTCCTCCTTTGCGACGCCCGGATCGTCAGCGTCGCCCTCGGCTGGGACAACGAACGCCTTTGGCGTCTCGCCCCACTCTTCGCTCGGGGCCGGGATCACGGCCACGTCGGCGACAGCATCGTGATTGAACAGGACATCCTCAAGTTCGATCGAGGAAATGTTCTCGCCGCCGGAGATGATGATATCCTTCTTCCGGTCCTTGAGCGCGATAAATCCATCCTCGTCGACGGTCGCGAGATCGCCCATGTGGTAGTAGCCCTCAACGCGATCGTTGAACGCTTCCTCGGTCGCCTCGGGCTTGTTCCAGTAGCCGTCCATGACCTGGTTGCCGCGGACGACCACTTCGCCGATCGTTGCATCATCCCAGGGAACGTCGTTGCCGTCTTCATCAACAACACGAACGTCCGTTCCGAGCACGCCGAGGCCTTGGCGCTTCTTGAGGCTAATCCGCTCACCGGGGTCGCCGTGGCGTTTGGGATCAGAGAGCGTGATGAGCGGTCCGGTTTCGGTCGCACCATAGAGGTGCTTGAGATGCCAGCCGAAGTCCTCCTCGACCGTCCGGACGGTTGCTTCCGGTGGGGCGCTCCCCGCCGTGGTGACCCGCACGTCGGCGTTGCCCTGCATCGCCGGCTGTCCGTTGTCCTCGTAGTAGTCGATGAGTTGGTTGAGGACCGTCGGAGCGGCACACAAAAAGGAGATGTCCTCGTTACGGATGCGATCAACAACCCACTCAATATCGACGCCACGGGTACAGACGTGGGTCGCCCCCATGCCCGTGATGGCGTAGATGTGCCCCCAGCCGTTGACGTGGAACATCGGGAGCGTCCAGAGATACCGGTCATCCTCCTGGATCTCGTGGTGGATCGTGACCAGATACGCGTGCAGCGTCTCTGTCCGGTGCGTCCGCATCACGCCCTTCGGGTCACCGGTCGTCCCAGAGGTGTAGTTGATCGTAATGACGTCATCCTCATCCATCGGCGGCCGCTCGACATCCGGGGTGACATCAGCGATCAACGCCTCGAAGTCAAGCCAATCGCCGTCGACAGCGTCGGCGTCGTTGGTGATGAACAACTCCGTCGGGATGTCGTCTCGGACCGCCTCGACCTTGCGCGCGTACTCGTAGTCGGCATAGATGGCGTCAACGCCCGCGTCATTGAGAATATACTCGAAATCGTCGGGGGTGAGCCGGTAGTTCAGCGGCGTGTGAACGCCGCCAAGTTGCATCGTCGCGTAGGCTGTCTCAAGGTGATAGTGGGTGTTCGGATCAAGCACAGCAACCCGGTCGCCCTTCTCAATGCCGTGCTCCTGAAACACCGTCGAAAGTCGATCGACGCGATCACCGAACTCGTTGTACGTGAACGATTCGTCGGTCGTCGCGACGACGGCCTCCATGTCGCCATAGTACTTCCGCGCACGGTCGAGAAAGTCCGTCACCAACAGTGGTTTTTCCATGTACCAGGTTCTCTCTAATCGTTCGTTATATTTGCTTTGATCATGACGAATATACCGGTGCGGGGGCTACCCAAGGCGTTGTCCCATATCAAACAGTGTGTGGCTACTTGATCTAATCAATGGAGGGCGTCGGCACACACGTCGGCGACCGCTTGTGCGACCGGTCGACGGTACCGGTTGACGATGTACGGCGGGCACTCAAGCTGGACACCGGTGGTGCCGTCGGCACTCAGCCAGTTGACCAGATTGTCCTGTGTCGCTGCCATGTACTTGCCCGTTTCGTAATCGGTGACGACCGGACGGTCGCCTTCAATTGCCGCGTGAATTCGCTGGGCGATCCGTTCACGGAGGGAATCGCGAGCGAGGCCTCCGATCAAGACTTCGTCACCACTCCAAACGTGTACACTAACGACGAGGCGAAATGGTCGATCGGCAAATCGAGCCAGTCCGGGATAGGACGCCGGTGTCATATCGTTGGTCGTGATGTGATACCGGTCGAAGGCGTCGGGACCAAAGCCATGGACAAACCACGCGGAGGCACGGTCGGCTCCCAGTCGTTTCCGAATCGTTGCGGCGATCCGGCCGGTATTCGCCTCGATATCTCCGGCGTGTGGCGCACAGACGAGGAGGTCAGCTGAGCCGTCGTCCCAGACAGTCTCACAGATGCCGTCGTGTTTCCACGCATCGACGTATGATCGTCCGGGATCAGGGACGGTCGCAGCGAGCCCCGCCTCAAAGGGCTGGCCGTCGGCGAGACGGTCACATTCCGCGCTTGGAAGAACAATGTCTGCCGGGGGGTCTCTCGTGGTCGTCTCAAAGGTCTGCTGGATGGTGTATGCCGCTGCCTTCTCGGGAGCATCGACCGGCCACAACCGGATCTGGTCTCCCACCGTGCGATCAAGGTTGGAGGCAACCGCTGCACGAAGCAGACAGTCCTCGGTGCCGGAAAGGTCGGGATTGGCACTAGTCCGGGCACCGACGACGCGGAACGGACCGTCTGTGGTGACTGTCATCTGATGGATACCGGAGCGATATCAGTGGAACCACATGAGTGATCGGGACCGCGGCTAGACCTACTGGTAGCGGTAGACCGCCACCGGAGGACAAGATGATCAGGGCGGAAGAGACTGCCCGCGTTCCGGGACAGTCAGCCAACCACAGACGAACGCTTTTGTACTGAACTGGACGAATACCAGTCGATGCACATCGTGTTCTGGGGGACGATCCTCGTGGGGCTGGTCGCCCTCGGCGCTGGCGGACCGGTCGCCGCCGGGCAGTCAACGGACGTTGGGGAAATCGCCACAAACAACTCGTCGGATCTGCCCAGCGAGTTCTCTCAGGAAATCCAGGGGGATGGCACTCGGATGGTGTTTGATATCGATCTCTCGCTGTTGCACTCGCCAACGAACCTGGGATCAGCCGTTCGGGTGACGGTAGGCGGGTTCGCAAGCGGAGACCGCGTTGTGTGGATCGATATCGGCGTTGTTCGGACCGATAGTGGACTCGATACGCGATCGCAGACGCAGATGAACCTCCCAGTATCAGTCGTTGACAACACAGACGGGTTGTTCAGAATGACCAACTGAGTAGCCGTGAGCCGGCATGCTACCGCCGTCCGCACTGAATAACACAGTCGTAGTCACAACAACCGCTACGTGAGAAGGAGTGATTCACCGACGACAATGACGGCGAGGTTATTCATGACGACGAGCACCCCAGCAACGATCAACAGGGCCAGCCACGCCTCAAGTCCGTAGACCAAGGGTCTGCGCAACGGGGGTGGCGTTCGTTCGATCGCCACGAGGATGCCCCAGAACCCGACAGCCGATACAACCACGAGCCCGAGGTGGACAACAATGATCACGAGGATCCCCTGCGGAAGCAGCCACCGCATCAGGGGATTGATCTCATACGTGAGCCCATACTGGGCTGCCGCCCCGTAGGTGGTCAGGAGATCAACTGGAAGTAACAAGAAGAGCCCGGCGGCAAACCACCGCCAGTAGACGTCGATCTGCCGTCGTGCAAGTGGGCGAGAACTCACGGAAAGGGTGTTTGGAACGCTTGATCTTGACTCCGAGGATCACTCATCCGAGAGTCGGCCGGGGGTCCAGTCGGCCGAAAGCGGGTCATGGGCGAACGGCCGAGCGTCCTCACCGCTGTAGGTGGCGACAATCTGGCCATCGCCTTCGAGCATATACTGGTAGGTGGTCAGCCCCTCAAGTCCGACGGGGCCACGGGCGTGGGTCTTACCGGTGCTGATACCGACCTCGGCCCCGAGGCCATACCGATAGCCATCGCTGAAGCGCGTCGAGGCGTTATGGAAGACACTCGCCGAGTCGACCCCCTGCATGAACCGGCCGGCTCGGTCGGCATCGGTCGTCACAATCGATTCGGTGTGCTTCGACCCATAGGTGTTGACGTGGTTGATCGCGTCGACCAGCGAGTCGACGATCTTGATCGAGAGGATCAGATCACCGTACTCCGTTGACCAGTCCTCCTCGTTCGCCGGCGCAATGTCGACGATTGATTGGGAGCGCGTGTCACCGCGGAGCTCGACATCGGCCGCCCGGTACCGCTCGACGACGGCAGGGAGGAAGGACTCGGCAACATCGGCGTGCACGAGTAGCGTCTCCATGGCGTTGCAGACGGCTGGGTACTGGACCTTGGCGTCAAAGGCAATATCCTCGGCCATGTCGAGGTCGGCCGCCGCATCAACGAATACGTGACAGACGCCCTCGGTGTGTCCGAGCACGGGAATACTCGTGTTGTCCTGGACGTACTGGACAAACTCAGAACTCCCGCGAGGCATGAGCAGATCAATGGCGTCGTCCAGCTTGAGAATCCGATCAACAGCCGCGCGGGCCTCAATGAGCTGCACCCAGCCATCAGCGACGCCAGCAGTTGCTTCGCGGATAATCTCAAAGAGCGTCCGATTCGAGTGTTTGGCCTCGCTGCCGCCCTTGAGGATGACCGCATTACCGGACTTAAGGCTGAGTGCGGCGATCTGCACGAGCGCATCCGGACGCGATTCGAAGACCGTGCCGATGACCCCGATGGGCACCGACTGCTTGTACAACTCCAGATCGGTATCGAGCCGACGCGCCTCAAGGGTCTTCCCGAGTGGGTCCGCCTGATCGGCGACACTGCGGACCATCGCCGCGATATCGTCAATTTTGGTTTCAGAGAGTTCAAGCCGATCAACGAACGCCTGGGTGTACTCGCCCGCCTCAAGTTTCTGCTGGGCGGCCTCGACATCGGCGCGGTTCGCCTCAAGAATCTCCGTGGCACGCGCCTCGATCGCGTCCGCGAGATCGTGAAGGGCCGCGCTCCGGGTCTCGTCCGGCTGATTGGCCAACTCAAGCGCGGCGGTCTGTGCGTCTGTGACTTTCGCGTCGGTCGATGGTTCACTCATGGTCTGTATCGTTGATTGGGACGAAGATCGTGCCGACCGGGTCGCACGTGGCAATCTGTTCAAGCACATCGGGTTCGGTCGACCGGGCGATAATCGCTGGACTGCCGTGTTCGCTTACCCGCCGAGCGCCACGGACCTTGGTGCGGATCCCACCGAAGCTTCCCGTAGCCGTCTCGTCGATGCGGTTCTCGACAGCATCGTAGTTGTCGCCAACCGCCTCAATGCGCTCGGCGTCAGGGTTCTCTTTGGGGTTGTCGGTATAGACCCCTCCTACGTCAGTAAGGGTGACCTGGAGATCCGCCTCGACACCGATGGTGACCGACGCCGAAAGCGTGTCGTTGTCGCCAATCCGCAGCTCCTCGGTCGCGACAGCGTCGTTCTCGTTGACGATCGGGACGACACCCCACTCAAAAAGCGTCTCGACGGTGTTCCGGAAGTTCGTGAATCGCTCAGGATTCTCAAGGTCGTGTTCGGTCAACAGCACCTGCGCGACCTTCCGGTCGTACCGCTCGAAGCTCTCGGTATACCGACGCATGAGGTGGCTCTGGCCGATAGTCGACAGAGCCTGAGCGTCCTCGACGGTCTCATTGGGGTAGTTAATCCGCCCCATGCCGGCGCCGATGGCCCCCGAAGAGACCAACAGGACCTCCTTGTCACGCGCAAGAAGACTGACAATGTCGTCAACCAGCTTGTCGAGTTTCTCGTCATCAAGATTCGACGCCTCGTCGGTCAGGGAGTTCGTACCAGCCTTGACGACCACCCGGTCGGCCGCAGCCGCCATCTCGCGCGCCCGGGTGACAGCATCGGACGTGACGGCGTTGATCACGCGTGATCACCCGCGAGTTCCCGCGATCGCTCCTCCGCGGCGAAGAGTGCCGAGGCGAGCGTCTCGTCGACAGCACTCTCCCAGAGGACGTCCATCCCCTCGATTGTCGTGCCGTTTGGCGAACAAACAGCATCGATGAGATCATCGAGCGACTCCTCGGAGTGCAGGACGGTTTCGGCGGCCCCCTTGACGGTTTGGGCGGCAAGCGTCCGGGCGGCCGTCGGCTCCAGTCCGGCGTCGACTCCGGCGTCGGCGAGGGCCTGGATGACGTAGAACACAAACGCCGGGCCGCTGCCGTTCAATGCTGTCGCGGTGTGCATCTGTTGTTCGTCGATTACAACGAATTCGCCGAGATCATTGAGGAGCGTCACAACGGCGTCATCAGAAACCTCCCCAGAAACGGCCGCAGCCATGGTGTTCGTTGCGGCGGCAAGATTCGGCATGAACCGCATCACGGTTGCGTCGGTGTGGGCTGCTATCGTCTCTGTGGGCACCCCAGCGGCGGCGCTCAGAAGGGTCTGATCCGCATCGAGTGCGAGCGTCGAGACCGCATCGACGACATCGTCCGGCTTGACCGTGAGAATCACAACCGGGGCCGTGGCCGCATCGGCTGGATCAGTCGTCGTCTCCACGCTCGGCGGCAGAGTCGAGAACGATTCTGGCGTGTGATCATAGGCCACAATCTCGTGGCCGCCGGCGCGCGTGAGTCCCTCGATCAAGGCGCTTCCGAGGTGTCCACACCCGACGATACTTACGTTGACCATCGTCGTCTGCCATCGATAGTGTGATCGGCCCAATATTGGTTTCGTCTTCCATGATGCGGGATCACCGCGGGAGTGAACATACATATAAACCGACGAGTGAGTAAGTGATCTATTGGCAGTCGGGCGACCGGTTAGAATCGGATTGGCGACACCGTCTGCATGCTTGTACCCATGGCTGAGGATCACGCTTCGGACTCCGTTGCAGACGAACAGACGGCCCGTAAGCGAACGCGGCGAGCGCTTCTGGGAGCCGCCAGCACCGCCGGGATCACCAGCCTTGCTGGGTGTTTTCTCTTCGATGTCCGCCAGTCCCCAGATGACGAACCGACCGAGCCCACCGAACCGACGGAGCCGCCGCCACCACCGGCACCGACTAGCGGCTATCTGACGGCCCGCACCACGACGGTTGTTGAGGAGCTGCGCTGGACGGCAACGCAATACAAGCCGGTCATGGCGGCCTACGACGACTTCGTTGATGAATTACAGCAGGCTATCGAGGTCGCCAAGCTCAGCGACCAGATCACCACCGACCACGTCGAGCGACTCAACCAACAGACGGCGGCACTCGAAACATACGTTGAAGAGTACCTCTGGCGGTTTCCAGGCGTTGTCGACCTTGTCAATCCGTCCTCATTCGTCCCGTATATCAGACGGGCTGTGCAGGTTGGTGACGCAGATCGGGCCCAGGAGTGGCTCAATCAGCTTGACCGCTATACGACGCGGGTACTCGACCGAGACACCTCGCCGGTGCTTGAGCAGCGGGTCGGGTCACTCGTGTCACGGTATCCGCTGTATTCGCGACTCGGAGCGCCGTACGAAGAGACAACCCGTGGGGCAGCCACCGCCCTGCTCGCCAGTGACGGCGTTCTCGTCGACAACGGCCAGGCGACCGATCCACGACTCTTATTCGAAGTCGAACTCGCCGTCAATTATCGCCGCGCGTATCTCGCCTATGCGCGTGATGCCTGGCAGGCAGTTGGCGAGCCACAGATCCAGGGACAGCCGCTGGCGCCAATCGATGTCCGCGGTGACATTGGTCGGGTGGCACCACAGACGGTATTCGATCCGCTCACCGTCGAGGCTGATCGGAGAGCCGCCGTGACGGTCACCGCCCGGGAGCTCAGACCTGAGTCAGAGATCGGCCCTCGGACCTACGAGCTCCGTCGGCTCCCCGAGGCGACTGCCTTCATCCAGCAATATCGGAGTGCGGAAGCGGCCAGGCGCGCACTCGCGAGCCTCCGTGAGGCCGGCACGTTGCGCACGCCCGATGCAATCACAGATCCGAGGATCGGTACTCAGAGATGGACTGGGGGAGCGTACCCGTTCCGTGACGATATTCTCTACATCGCGCTCCGGCGCGACGGGCCCACGGTGGTGATCGCTGGAGCAGATTCAAGGCCGATCAGGGACCGCCCGAGCGGGTGGATCACCCGGCTCGAATGGCTGTACGTTGTCGATCAGGAGTGAGTACTACCGTCACTCTGAGAGCCCGCCGATACGGACGGTTAACACCGGAACCGGAGCGTGACGGACAACCCGTTCGGCGACACTCCCGAGGACGACTCGATCAAGTCCGCCACGACCGCTGGTCCCCATGACGATAACGTCGTAGTTGTCGGCCTCGGCGGTGAT
Source organism: Salinarchaeum sp. (assembly GCA_041640095.1). GTDB lineage: Archaea > Halobacteriota > Halobacteria > Halobacteriales > Salinarchaeaceae > CAZFMU01. Next base: position 36,715 of record JBEQAX010000004.1, read on the forward strand.
GATCTCGTATGGCGTTCCCTCCTCAAGTAGCGTGTCAGCCTCGACATCGACGCGGTTTACCGCGTGTTCAAGGGCATCTTCGCCCTCGGCGCGAAGTTCCTCAGTGAGCGTCTCCCAGCCGGTTTCCATCGGGAGACTGCCAAAACTGCTCGTATTGACGACGTACAGAAGCGTGATCGAGGCGCCCTGCTCCTGTGCGAGCTGGTTGGCGTGGTCGATGACCGAGTCCATCGCCGCGGAGCCATCCGTCGGTACGAGGATGGAGTCGTACATGCGCGTGGCACATGTGAGCATGCACAAAAGCTTTCCCGAATCCGAAGGTGGCCAACCACAATAGTTTATTCGCCCACCCGCTACAGCGGACGATATGCGAGCCTTTCCGGACCGACCGGTCTATCTGATTACCCAGGCAAATCTCTCGGCAGGACGATCAACGCCGGAAGTCGTCACCGCCGCGCTTGAGGGGGGTGCGAATGTCGTCCAGTTACGCGAGAAACACACGAGTGCACGCACCCAGTATCAGATCGGGCAGCAAGTCCGCGAACTGACAGCCGCAGCAGACGTCCCACTAATCGTTAACAATCGGATCGACATTGCCGAGACGATTGATGCCGATGGTGTCCATTTGGGTGATGACGATCTTCCGGTGACGGTTGCCCGCGAAATACTCGGGCCTGATGCAATCATCGGGCGATCAGTGTCGACACCGACTGCCGCCGAGGAGGCCGAAGCCGCCGGCGCAGACTATCTTGGCGTCGGCGCCGTCTACCGGACCGACTCGAAGGACGACGTCGATCCGGAGAATCACGGAATCGGTCTTGATGGGCTTGCCGCGGTTGTCGAAGCGACGTCGTTGCCGGTCGTTGGTATTGGCGGTGTGACCGTCGACAACGCTGCCGAGGTCGTCGCAGCCGGCGCCGACGGCCTGGCCGTCATCTCCGCGATTACGAACGCAGACGACCCGACGGCAGCCGCCACCGCACTTGAACAGGCCATCGAGAAAGGGGTGCAAAAGCGATGAGCGACCCAGTTGTGGATCTTGATCTCGCCGCCGCGCGTGCGGCCGTCGAATCGTCGTCACCGCTGATTAACGCCGTGACCAACAACGTGACCATCAACGATGTCGCCAACGTCATGCTGTACTGGGGTGGGCTCCCGGTGATGGCTGAGGACCGCCGCGATGTCGGTGATATGGTCGCGACGGCCGACGGCTGTCTGCTCAACACTGGCGATGTCTCGCCTGACGGCGAGGCGACGATGCTGACGGCCGGACGAACCGCCGCCGAGCATGACCTTCCGGTTGTGCTCGATCCGGTCGGGGCTGGGGCGACCCCAACCCGATCGCGTGTAGCCGACCGTCTTCTTAGCGAACTCGACGTGACAATCCTCAAAGGAAACCACGGCGAGGTCAGCGCGATTGCCGGGACGGACGCGACAGTCCGCGGGGTCGAGGCCGTCGGTGAGTACGGCGATATCGCCGAACAGGCAATGGCGTGTGCCCGCGAGACGGATGCTGTCGTGATCGCCTCCGGGGCGATCGATATCGTCGCGGACGGCGAGCAGGCCTACGAGGTTGACGTGGGCGATCCAATGATGGACCAGTTTGTCGGGTCGGGGTGTACACTAGGGGCGACGGCGGCAGTCTTCGCGGCAGCGCTTGATGACCCGCTTGAGGCGGCTCTGGCGGCGACTACTGCCTTTGGGTTGGCCGGCGAGCGGGCAGCGGCCGGCGATTACGCGGGGCCGGCGAGCTACCGGACAACCTTCTTTGATACGATCGCCACTCTCGATCCAACGACCGAGGAAACCGCCGCCGTCAAAGAGCGCATCAACCAGGTTATCAGCGAGTAGCAATCAAAGGATAGCTCCGGATTGCAACGGCAGAGGCAGACGTGACACGTCGAACGCGTGCGACTCTCTGGGTGATCGTCGTAGCAGCGACGCTGACAGTGATGGCCGGCGCGATTCTCGGACCAGTTGTTCCCGGAATCCGCGACGGCCTGGGCGTCTCGGGAGCGCTTGCCGGACTAATCATCACGACCCACGGCGGGCTGATCGTGCTGACAAGCCCAATCGCAGGTGCGCTGGTCGATCGGTATGGCCCGCGGCAGGCGTTCATCGGTGGGTTAAGCCTATACGGAATCGGCGGGGGTGCGGGACTCCTGATTGAGTCCTTCTGGCCGTTGTTGCTCTCACGAGCGGTCCTCGGCGTCGGGGTCGCGTTCCTGTATACGGGCGTAACAGTGCTGATCTATGACCTCTACGAGGGCGAGGAGATGGATCGGGTGTTAGGACTGCGCAGTAGTGCCAACAGTCTCGGCGCGGCGATCTGGCCGCTCGTCGGTGGGGCACTCGGAACAGTTGCCTGGCAGCTTCCTTTCGGCGTGTATCTAATTGCACTCCCACTCGGCGCACTCGCGGTGATCACCGTACCAGCGACCGGACGTGGAAGGAAACGAGCAGCCGAGGGCGACTCTGGGGCGTTCGGGCAGATGCGTAAAAGCGTCCGGACTGTCGGCCGCATTCTGCAACGGCGGCCAGGGCTCGTTGGTGTGTACCTGCTGTATTTCGGTGCCAACGTCCTGCTATACACGATTATCGTGTATTACCCACAGCTTCTGGAGGCGATTGGCGTGAGCTCTGCGCTGGGAATTAGTCTGTACCTGGCGGCCTCTGGGGCCGCCGGTGGGCTCTCCGGCGCACTCTATGGCCGGCTTGTGATCCGCGCGACCCGGACGCAGCTTGTCACTGTCGCTTTCCTCTTGTGGAGTGTTGCGTTCGGCACGATCACGCTCATCAACACCCCAGTAGCGGCCGCTCCGCCGGTATTCCTCTTTGGACTGGGCATCGGGCTTGTGTTTCCAAGCACGTTCGCGTGGGTCGAGACGCTGGCCCCAGAGGATCGCCAGGGACAGTTCAGCTCCTATATTGCGTCCTTCGGCTACACTGGACAGTTCCTCTCGCCGCTACTCTTTGGACCGCTCGTCGGTCCACTCGGCGTGCGGGGTGCCTTCGGGGTCGCCGGAATCTGTACGGGACTGGCCGCCCTCGGACTGATCGGTGTGGGCATGCAGACGCGCGACTGAGATCGGAAGGGTGTTTGTCGTCGGTTCAAAATTATTACTCAAGCAGTCATGGATTCGACAGCATCGTCGGAGATCGACGCAAGCGACCTCCGAAGCGCGGAGGTCACCGAAGGAGCTGATCGAGCACCACACCGGTCGCTGTTCCGGGCGGCAGGGCTTTCGGAGTCAGAGATGCACCAGCCGCTGATTGGGATTGCCAACTCCTGGAACGAGATCGTGCCGGGACACATCCACCTCGACGGCCTTGCAGAGGTCGTTAAAGAGGGGGTGCGTGACGCCGGCGGGACCCCCCTTGAGTTTGATACCATCGCCGTCGACGACGGCATCGCGATGGGCCACGACGGGATGCGCATGAGTCTGCCCTCCCGAGAGACCATCGCCGACTCGGTCGAGCTGATGGCGACCGCGCACAAGTTCGATGGGATTGTCGCGCTGGCCTCGTGTGACAAGATCGTGCCGGGAATGTTGATGGCCGTTGCACGACTCGATATCCCCGCGATTGTCGTCACCGGCGGGCACATGGCGGCCGGCGAAGTTGACGGCGAGACGGTCGATCTAGCGTCGGTCTTCGAGGGCGTCAGCCAGTATCGCGAGGGCGAGATCGACGATGACCAACTCTACCAACTTGAGTGCAATGCCTGTCCCGGAGCCGGGTCATGTGCAGGGATGTTTACCGCGAACACGATGGCCTGCGTGACAGAGGCCCTCGGGTTGTCGCTTCGAGAGTGTGCAACCCACGGCGCACTCGATGACCGCAAACAGAAGATCGCCTATGAGAGCGGCCAACAAGTCCTTGAGTTGGTCGCCGAAGGACGCGCCCCATCGTCGTTTTTGACCCGCGAATCCTTCGAGAACGCCGTCACGGTCGACCTCGCACTTGGAGGGTCGACGAACACCATGTTACACGTGCCGGCAATTGCCCAAGAGGCCGGCGTTGATCTTTCACTTGAGGATTTCGAGACACTCGCCGAGCGGACGCCACATCTCGCCCACATGAGCCCGGCAGGCCCCTGGCGGATGGAGCACCTCCGGGATGACGGTGGCGTGCCAGCGGTGATGCACCGGCTGCAGGATCTGTTACACCTGGATCGACCGACGGTTGATGGCGGGACAATCGGCGATCGGATCGCTGGCGCCGAGCCCCGTGGCGAGGTCATCCAGCCGCTGTCTGATCCGGTCCACGAGGGTGGCGGGCTGGCGGTGCTCCGAGGGAATCTCGCGCCCAACGGCGCGGTCGTCAAGGCCGCTGCCGTCGCACCATCGATGCGACAGTTTACCGGCGAGGCGCGTGTCTTTGAGTCGCAGGCTGCCGCGCTTGAGGCGATCGATGGGGGGGACATCGATCCGGGATCGGTGATCGTTATCCGGTACGAGGGGCCACAAGGCGGGCCTGGGATGCCGGAGATGCTTGAGCCGACGGCCAAAATCAGCGGGTCACCGCGACTCTCCGAGAACGTCGCATTGATCACCGACGGCCGCTTCTCCGGGGCGACTCGCGGAGCCGCCATCGGCCACGTCAGCCCGGAGGCGGCCGCTGGCGGGCCGATCGCGCTGGTTGAAGAGGGCGATCCCATCGAAATTGATATCGACGCCGGGCGACTCGAACTCGCCGTCGAGGACGATGTGCTCCGTGAACGCGCCGCCACGTGGGCACCGCCAACGATTGAGGCGCCGGACATCCTCAAGCGGTACGCCGCCATGGCGACGAGTGCCGATAAGGGCGGGGTCCTCTCAGTGCCCGAGCAGGCGCCACCGGAGATTCAGGGGCTCTAGAGGGGGCTACCGGGTAACCGCAAGCGGAACGCGCGTGCTGTCCTCAACATGCGCGTCTGTTTCGAGATCTAGGAGACTCACCGCGAGCGTTCCACCAGGCGTCAGCGCGTACCGGACCCGAAAGCGCGGTTCGCCCTTCGGGCGGGCCGGCAGATCGGTGAGCGAGACCGTCAGTAGGTGTTCGTTATCTTCCGGATCAGCTGACTCGCCTTGAAGAACATTGATATCAAGACGGCGCTGATCCTCCTCGTGAGTCGTGAAGTCCGACCGTTCGGCGACAATCGGAAGTTCGCTTCCGGCGGGGATCATAGGCTCGAATTGACGACCGTCGGCCGAGCGGATCGAGAGCCCGAGCGGGGCATCAAGAACAACGGATGCGGTTGCGGCGGCCTTGAGCCGGTCGACGGCTTGGCGGGCGCCGTCCTTGCTCGCGTAGCCCTGTCCGCTGTCGGCAATGATCTGGCCGTTACCGGCGACAAGTCGCCATCGGAACTGACCAGCGGCGTCCTCATAGATGTCGAAGTGCTCCCGGCTGAGCCGGTCGGCTGTCGGTCCAAGGTTGCGCATCCGGCGGATGGCCGCCTCGGCCGCCCGGTCGGTTTCATACTCGGAGGCGCTCCGGGCGAGCACCCGACCGTTTGGGGCAGTGAGATGCCACCGTTGTGCGTCATCAACCTCGGCAAGTCGGTACCGCTCCTCGGTGTCGGCATATTTGCCAACCCGGTCGATGGCCCGCCGGGCGCTCGCCTTGCTGGCGTATCCTTCGTCGCTGGTGGCCAGCAGCCGGCCGTTACCGGCAACGAGTCGCCAGTGGAACTGCTTGTCCGTATCACGGTAGACCACGTAGTGAGCCCGTCCAAACGAGAGGCGATCGGCGTCGGGGGCCACCTGCATGACGTGTTTGATTGCTCGGACTGCATTGCTTCGTGAGGCATAGCCCTCGCCACTGTCGGCCACGATTTCGTTGTTGGCGGCGACAAGTCGCCAGCGGTGGCGGCCGGCCGCGTCCTCGTAGATGTCAAATGTCGCGTCCATACGTCAGAGAGGGCCGGCAGTGCTATTAAACGTAAGCGAAAAATCAGATGACGACGTTCTCAAGCGGATCGTCCGACCGAAGCCGCTCAACGTTCGTCGCGAGGATATCGGCCCGCCGGGCGTAGTACTGCGGGGTCGCACCCGCGTTGTGTGGGGTAATCCGGACGTTCTGGAAGGACCACAGCGGATGGTCCGGCGGCAGCGGCTCGGGATCGGTAACATCCAAAACGGCGCCGTCGATGAGGTTTTTTCGAAGCGCATCAACGAGCGCGTCGGTATCGACAACCGGCCCACGGGCAATGTTGACTAGCAGGGCATCAGAGGGAAGCACCCGGAACTCATCGTGACCAATCAGCCCTCGGGTCGCCTCAGTTAACGGACAGGCCAACACAAGGTGGTCCGTCCGGGCGAGTGCAGCGGCAAAGGCCTCACCATCGGGGCCGATCACCTCGTCGGTTGGACCGCCCTTCGTAGGGGACTGCCGGACACCGATAGTCTCGACATCGAAGCCCTGGAGACGCTCAACAACGGCCGTACCAATCGCACCGAGGCCGACAATTGTAACGGTGTCACCCGCGAGTTCGGGTTTCTGGTAGGACCGCCACTCGGTGCGCTCCTGACGGGCGCGTCCTTCGGCCAGCCGGTGGACATGAGCGAGGATGCCAGCGATGACGAACTCTGAGACGTTCGGGCCGTGGACACCGGAGGCGTTGGTGACCGTGACCTCATGCTCACGGAACGCCTCAAGCGAGAGGTGATCGGTCCCGGCGAACGTACACGCAAACAACTCAAGATGCTCGGCGGTTGTGAGGGTATCGGACGTCAATGCGAGTCCTGTCGCGACGCGAGCCTCCGGGAGGAGTTCGCGTTCGGCGGCCGGCGTTCGCGCGAGTGTGACGGTCCGATTCGGCAAGCGGGCCTCGATGGCCGCCGCGTAGTCCTCAACCGGCATCCCGTGGACACCCCGGGAGAGAACAAGTACGTCGATCATACCGCCAGTCGGAGAGAGTGATACAAAGGCGGTGCGGTCACGGTGCTAGGGTAAGTATATACTCGTCGCCGGTGAACATCCGGGTATGTTCGATCGGATCCTGATCCCGACAGACGGCAGTGAACCCGCCGAACACGCCATTCCAACGGGGATCGACCTCGCGGCCGCCCACGACGCCACCGTGTACGCGATGTACGTTGTCGAACCCGTGCCACTCGGCGGCTATGCCGCCGGAATGAGTGCTGCCAGCAGCGAACACGGCGAGTACACCGAACAACAAGAAGCAGAGGCCGAGGCGGCCCTCGATATCGTCAGCGAAGCCGGCCTTGAGGCGGATGTCGATGTCGTCGAGACGGTCAAGTACGGTGAACCCGACGAGGCGATCGTCACCTACGCGGAGACGAGCGACATCGATCTGATCGTGATGGGCACCCACGGTCGCTCGGGGGCCGATCGTCTTGTCATCGGGAGTGTCGCCGAGAAGGTGGTGCGAGGGAGTTCCGTGCCGGTCCTGACGGTCGGGCCGGAGTCATGAGCCACTCCGTCCGACTCGCTGCCTTCGGTGGTTGCTTGAGGACAGGGCCTTCTCGCGCACTTCCCGGTAACAGTCGGTCAAAACGCAGAAGCTTCATTCAGCAGTGACCAGCTAAGTAAGCGTAAGACGGCGTCCGAACGCCGTTTGTATGGGATAAAAGAATCAGTACCTCACGAAACTGATAATCAGGATCTCACACTTGTACAAGGAGGTACGTCGCCGCCATCGTAACGAGCGTGAGCAGTCCAACCGCCTGGAGCGTGAACTCAATCACACCAACCAGCGCGGCAAGATAGATCACGGTGGTCGCAAACCCCGTCGAGAGCACAGCATTGATTAAAAAGACCACAAGCGGATGTCCTTCGGGGGAGTCAGCCATCCCCTGTTTGAACTCGGACTCCGGTTCGGAAGGCCCGGCCATAGATGCCTCCTAGAGGTCCGGCCCAATGGTCGTGTCGGTCCGGAAGGGCCGGAGTGCTTTTGCTCGCCGCGCCCATGACCCGAAAGCGAGGCGACTTGGGCATGAAACTCACCAACCGCGAGGGAACGCCCGTCGATCCGGTTCCCTTTCTCGTGATCGCGCTGCTGTCGGCAACGGCGGCAATCGCGTGGGGACCGGTGTACCTCCTCGGGTTCGACGTGGCACTAACACGGGCAGTCGCCGCATCGGTCGGCCTCGCTATCGTGTGTGTTATCGTCACCTACCACCGGTTTGTCTGGGTGGCTTCACCCACCCGTCGGCAGGAGGTGCCACTGTATGTGCAGTTTCGCAAGTTCCTGTACGCCATTGCAATCGGCGTGCTACTGGTCTTTGCGCTGACGGGGCTACAGTTTCTGTAGGAAGGTCGGTACGCTTTAGTTCGAACGTCATTAATATTGTCTGGGGATGGAGTTAGCAAATCGAATCGACGCGTTCATAGAGCGGCTCCGGGAGTGGTACCACGGGCTCTATCACGGGATGATCTCGCACCCGGCCTACGAGAATATCGAACAGGAGGCCGAGGATCTCGAAGACGCATTCATGCTCGCGTGCTTCCCGGATGCCTTCGGGATCCCGAGCCCGGTCTCGTATTATACCGCCGAGCTGCTCCCATACGTCGGTGACGAATACGAGGCCTGGCAGCGCCGGATGTGGGATCGCGAGTCGCTTATCGAGCGCAAGGGCCACCAGTATCACTTCTGATGACCCGATTCGTCTTTTTCGGCGGCAAAGGCGGTGTTGGCAAGACCACCGTTTCCTCGGCGTTTGCCCTCAAGAGCGCGAATGCCGGGCTCAAGACGCTGTTGGTCTCGACGGATCCCGCCCACAGCACCGCTGACGTATTCGACCAGTCCTTAAGTGATACCCCCCAGCCGATTAATGGAATCGATGGGCTTGATGGCATGGAGATCGATCCAGACGAAGAGGTTGATCGCCACCGCCAGCAACTGCGCCGCCAACTCGGCGAGCAGCTCAGCCCGGCGATGGTCAACGAGATCACCATGCAACTTGAGATGGCCCACCGGAGCCCAGGAGCCTACGAGGCGGCGCTGTTCGACCGGTTCATCGAGGTGATGCGCAACGCTGAGGACTACGACCGGGTCATCTTCGACACCTCGCCGACCGGCGGAACCCTCCGGCTACTCTCGTTGCCCGAGCAACTCCAGCAGTGGATCGACAACCTGCTCGACAAACGCGAGAAGAGCATCGAGTACTACGAGCGGGCGGCGATCGGCGAACAGGAGCCCCGGCGGGTCCGCGAGGGCGATCCGATCATCGCCCGTCTGCAAGAGCGCAAGGAGACTTTCGCCTTCGCTGGCGAGACGCTCCGCTCCTCAGCGGCATTTACCCTCGTGTTGAACCCCGACGAACTGTCGATCCGTGAGACTCAACGGACGGTCGAGACCCTCGAACGGGCTGAGCTACCGATCCGCGGGCTCGTCGTCAACCGGCTGACGCCGTCGCCCGATCCGGAGGAGTCTGGACGCGGGGCACAGTATCTGCGTGACCGTGTCGAGACCGAACAGGAGCGTCTTAAGGAGATTCACGAGCGCTTTGACATACCGGTTGTCGCGGAGATTGAAACGCGAGTCGAGGAGGTCAAGGGCTCGCTGCTGGCTGACGTTGCCGACGAACTCGAATTGGATCCCGTTGGAGTGTAGGGCCGATACTGTCGACAGTGTTTGACTAAATAGGTCAGCTGGCGACAAAATCTGTGTTGATCACAAATATTAATCAACGTACTTCAATTATATTTATAGTCCTCAGTTACTGAGGTGAGGCTGGATCCGCTAATGGCAGGAGTCATCTGGATCGTAGCGCTAGTGCTCGCAATCTTTACCCTGGCCTACCTGGGCTACGGGCGGTACCTCTCACAGTTCTACGAGCTGGACGAGGGAAGCGAGACACCAGCGCACAGATACGAAGACGGACAAGAGTACGTACCGGCAAAGAAACCCGTTCTCCTCGGACACCACTACTCCTCGATCGCTGGGGGCGCGCCAATCGTCGGCCCGATCACCGCCACGTTCGTGTGGGGCTGGGTGCCGGCGTTTCTGTGGGTCGCGATCGGCAACCCGCTGTTGGGGGCTGTTCACGACTTTACGGCGCTGACAAGCAGTATCCGACACGAGGGGCGCTCAATCGGATACATTATCGGTCAGTACGTGGGCACGCGCGGGAAAAACATGCTGTTGTGGTTTGCGTTTCTGTTGATTATCCTCGTCGTCGCGGTCTTCGCGTTGGTCATCGCCCTCGTGTTCGATGCCTATCCGCCGGCGGCGACCGCTGGGATCGTCTACATCGGCCTCGCATTTATTTTCGGCATCTACCTCTACCAGCTTGGACTACCCTTCAGCATCGGTACGATCGTCTTTGTCGCCGGTGTGTTCGCCTCCGTGTGGGTCGGGATCCAGTACCCAATTGCGCTGGTGGGATCCCAGGAGGGTGTCATCACGCTCTTTAGCTCATTGCCTGGCTTCGTGCCAACACTGCTTGGCAGTCAGAACATCGGCGCCTGGGTGATGGTCATCCTCGTCTATGGCGGGTTCGCGAGTGTCCTCCCGGTCTGGATGTTACTCCAGCCGCGGGATTACCTCTCGTCGTTCCTGCTATACGCAGGGGTCGGTGGGGCGCTACTAGCGGTCGTCGTTGGCACGTTCGTGACTGGCGTTGGTCCTGGTGCCCAAGAGGCTGGGGTCGAGAGCCTCTCGATCCAACTTGACGCCTGGTATGGCTTCTTCGGCGGCGGGAGCCCCTTCGCCGAACAGCTGCCGTTGATGCCGCTGTTCCCGCTGTTGTTTGTCACGATCGCCTGTGGCACGATCAGCGGGTTCCACTCACTGGTCTCCTCGGGGACAACTGCGAAGCAGCTCAACCGCGAGACTGACGCCCGGTTGATCGGCTATGGCGGGATGCTCGGTGAGGGACTGCTCGCCGCGGTCGCCATCTCAACGGTCGCCGTGATCGCGATCCAGCCGGGAAGCACCGGGGGGATCGGACTTGCACTACCGAACTTCGCCCAGGGCGGCGGGGCAATTCTCACGGCGCTCGGGATCCCCTTCGGTGTTGCCGAGGTGTTCATGGCGCTCGTGCTATCGGCATTCCTACTGACGAGCATGGATACTGCCTGTCGACTGGGGCGGTACATGATGGAGGAGGTCATCGGCACGCCCGAGACGACCCTTCAACAGTACGGCGCGAACCGATATATCAACACGAGCATCATCGTCGTCGTGGCCTTCTTCCTGCTCGGAAGCGGCCGGTGGGCCGACCTCTGGACGCTCTTTGGTGGCGCTAATCAGCTGCTGGCAGCGATGGCCCTACTCACCGGGACTGTCTGGCTGGCCAACTGGGACGAGTCCAAACAGCTGATCTCGACCGGCGGACCGATGGTGCTAATGTCGGTCGTCAGCATCTCCGGACTGGCTTGGGTCGCATTCTACCAGGTGCTCGGCGGTCGACTGCTTGGCATCACTACCAGCCCTGAGACGACCCTCTTGGCACAGGCCTCGGCGGTCGTCCAGTTCCTCATCGCGCTGACGCTGATCGGACTGGCACTGAGTCTACTGCGACAGGGCTATCGGAACATCCAGAGTGTGCGCGGTACCGGCAGCGGTGCGGTCGCTGCTGACGGTGGCACGCGCCAGGACGACTAGCTTACCTCGTCGGAGCCTCTCCTCGCGGACAATACGTGGTTACGGCTGTAACCGTCGCGCGAGACGGCCGAGCCAGCCCGTGTTGTTTTGTTCGATCGGTTCCCACGTCCGGAGGGCATCGACGATATCGACCGACTCGCTGGCGACGATTTGTTCTGCCTCCGGGGCGATGAGGACGATTCCGATGTCATAATGACCGTTGTACCCGAATTTGAGTAGTGTTCGCTCGTCGATATCGCGGACCGTTGAGGCGAGATCAGTCGGGATTTCGGGGACAACGAAGCCAAAGATGAACTCTGTGGAGTAGTGCTCCTCGTTGGCGTCAATCCACGCCTCAGCGAGGTCGTGTCCTAGTTCAATCGCGTCGTCAATCGCCCGCTGTGAGAGCGTCTTGCTCCGTTGGAGAAACACGTGCTCGTGGGCCTCATGGTGGGCAATCGACAGCGCAGAGTGCAGTACGTGCTTCTGGCTGTGCAACTCCATATGGCCGTACAGTGCGAATGACTCCCCGCGAACGCGATAGTCCTGCTCAAGATCGTAGTTGTGAACGAGCCGTCGGCTGATGGTCTGGAGATACTCGTCCTCCCAGGTTGGAACGTCCGCAGGTGGGTCCGTGGTCCCGGTCGGCGTGTCGCCGGGGTCACCCGGCCGGTCGGAATCACTCATTCCTGGCCGCGTGCGATATCACACACGCGGGGTGTCGGTCGGTCACGACGGTGCGGCACAACACACCGGTGACGAATGGGCGTGGGTAGATACATACCCCAGACTGGGGTGCCGACGAGTAAATATGTCCCGACGAGGCGTCAGGGACGCGTCGAGAACTCCGAAACCCGCAGGAAGTACACCCGCTTGCGGGCGTCACGGAAGCTGTACCGCGAGTCAATGATGTCGGTGTCCTCAAGCCGGTTCAGGGCGTACCGCACAGTCCGATCCGGCAGCAGCGTTTCCTCGGCGAGTTGTCCCTGTGAGAGAGGGGCATCAATCTCAAGAACCTTCGCGACGAGCTTCGCGCTCGGGGGGAGTTCCTGGAGCCGTTCCCGGTACTCCGACTGCGTGAGGTCCTCGACGGGCGCCGCCTCGTCCGTGGCCGTGCCAGTGCTCATATCCGATGGTGTCCGAGGAACCTGGTAAAACTTATCTATATTTGCATATATACAATAGGGACAATATAAGGTGTATAACCCTCCAGCAAGGCCGACTCCGTCTCGGCACCATTTATGATACCGGGCGCCGACCGTCAAGCCGTGAAGGGGCAGGAATGGTACCAGGCGAGCGATGTCGCCGAGGAATACGAAGACAAGCGGTTCTCCGGTGGGGGCCGTCTGATCGACCGACGGGAAAAACGGGCCGTTCTTGAGGCGGTGGCTCCCATCGAGGACCGGTCTATCCTTGAGATCGCCTGTGGGACCGGGCGGTTCACGACGCTGCTCGCCGAACAGGGGGCCGATATCGTTGGGCTCGACATCTCCGAACCGATGCTCGCACAGGGGCGAGCCAAGGCCCGGTCGGCCGGCGTTGCCGATCGTATCGAGTTTCTTCGAGGCGACGCCGGGCGGTTGCCGTTTCCGGATAACCATTTTGATGCGGTTGTGGCAATGCGGTTTTTCCATCTTGCACCGACGCCAGAAGCGTTTATCGCCGAGATGCGGCGGGTCACGAAGGACATCGTCGTCTTTGACACATTCAAACGCCACAGCACCCGGAGCCTGTACAATTTTGCACTCCCGATGGGGTCACGGTTGTACTCGCGAGCGGAGGTTGAGTCGTTGCTGAGCAGCGCCGATCTTGAGCTGGTCGATGAACAACACGATTTCATCTTTCCCTATGGGCTGTACCGGCAGCTTCCCCGGTCAATCGCTGAGCCCGTCCGAACGGTCGACCGTCGACTCGGCCGACACCCGGCAAGTCGTCGGGTCGCGTCGGTATCATACTGGACCGCCTCAGTCGAATCCTGACTGCCGAGCGGATCATACGGCTTTTATTCGCCGACACGCCAGATTGGGATAATGGATCTCTCGGTGGTCGTCCCGACGCTCAACGGCCGGGATCGCCTTGAGGCGTGTCTTGATGCCCTCGGGGACCACGCGCCGGACGCCGAGGTGATCGTCGTGAACGGCCCTTCTGCCGACGGCACCACCGGTATGATTGTTGATCGGTCCGACGTTGACGTACTTATCGAGACGGCCGAGCGGAACGTGAGCGTCGCGCGAAACGCCGGGATCAAGGCGGCAACCGGCGACGCCGTGAGTATACTGCGATACAACCGACTCGTCGGGGCAGAGTGGGCAACAGCGATCCGTGAGGCCTTAACTGATGGAGCTGACGCAGTAACGGGGCCAACACAAGGGGCGCGTGCCGCCTGTTGGCCGCCGGCGGGGACGTTCAACCCGGAAAACGTCGCCTTCCGGAGGACCGTACTCGACGGCTTAAACGGGTTTGATGAGGCTCTCGTTGTCGGGAGTATGCGCGACCTCTGGGAGCGGTTCGATAGTACCGGCTACCGGGCGCGACGGACGGTATCGATGGCTGTTACAACCGCATACGGTGCCGACGAGACGTTTGAACTCGATCCAGCCCAACGGTACCGGTCAGGCGCGTACCGCCGGTGTAAGAACGGAACTATCGGTTGGCGGCGACTGCTCCGGGTCGGGGTCGGGTCGCTCGCTAAGACGGCCACCGACCTGGTCCGTGGCGACACCTCACCGACAGCGGTCGGCAGGGGGCTCCGCAAGGCCGCCGGTGGGCTTGTCGCTGGTGTCCACGAGGGGCTCAGGGCACGGCGGGCAACGGACGACATCGGCGCCAACCCACACGGACTCAACGAAAGCGAGGAACGAGCGGTCCGACAGTACGACTGGCGCGATGGACCGCTCGCATACGCCAACTCCTAGGACTTTCTCTCCGGCTAGAGTGTCAGACGTCGGACGGAAGTGGAGCCTCCGTGGATAAGACGGGAAAATTACGCGCCGACGGAGCACCGAGCTAGTAAGGTTTATATCGAACCGCTGTAGTACTATATACCAGACGACTATGTCAGAATCAGAATCCGCACAGCGACGCCTGGGCGAACAGCCCATGCTTATTCTCAGCGAGGACAGCGAACGGACATCGGGGCGTGACGCACGGCAGTCAAACATCTCCGCCGGTAAGGCGGTAAGCGAGGCTGTACGGACGACACTTGGCCCGCGTGGCATGGACAAGATGCTCGTTTCCGACGACGGAGACGTCGTCATCACGAACGACGGGGCGACGATTCTCGATGAGATGGACATTGAGCATCCAGCTGCCGACATGATTGTCGAGGTCGCCGAGACCCAAGAAGAGGAAATCGGCGATGGGACGACCACGGCTGCCATCCTGACCGGCCAGCTGCTTGATCAGGCCGAGGACCTCTTCGAGGACGATGTGCACCCAACAACGATCGTCGAAGGGTACCACACCGCCGCGGAGATTGCTGCTGAGGCAATCGAAGAGCTTGCACTCGAGACCGAGATTGACGAGGACGTGCTTCTGAAGGTCGCCAAGTCATCGATGACCGGGAAGGGAACCGGTGGGGTCACGGCTGAACGGCTCGCGAGCGTCGTCGTTGACGCCGTCGATACCGTCCGCGACGAGACCGAGCCCAACCGTGACAGCATCAAGGTCCAGTCCCAGGCTGGAGCGTCCTCCGCGGCGACCGAGCTCGTTGAAGGCATCATCCTTGATGAGGAGGCAGCAAACGACGCGATGCCCGCGCGCGTGACCGACGCTGATGTTGCCGTCCTTGATGTCGAATTCGCTGTCAAGACCGGCGATGTCGACGCCGAGTACGCCGTCGAGAGCGTTGACCAGCTGACCGCTGCGATGGAGTCCGAGGAGCAGGAACTCAAGGCCTACGCGGAGACGATCCGCGACCTGGGCGTTGATGTGGTGTTCACAACCGAGGAGATCGACGACCGCGTCGCCGCCTACCTCGCCCGCGACGGAATTCTCGCCTTTGGTGATCTGTCCGGATCAGACGCGACCGCCGTCGCGAACGCAACCGGCGCGGCACGCGTTGGCGATCTTGATGATATCGACGCCGAAGACCTCGGCTTTGTTGAGGAGATTCACACGGAGACCTTCGATGAGGACGAGCTCGCGTTCATCGAGGGAGGCGCAGCCGCCGAAGCCGTCACCATCTTCGTCCGTGGCAGCACCGACCACGTTGTCGACGAAGTCGAGCGTGCGATCAACGACGCGCTTGATGTCGTCTCCGCAACCGTGCGGACGGACGCCGTCGTCCCCGGGGCCGGGGCTTCGGAGATCGCTATCGCCGACCGCATCCGCACAGAGGCCGACGCCGTCGAAGGGCGCAAGCAGCTCTCGGTACGGGCCTTCGCGGACGCGATTGACGCCATTCCCCGCACACTCGCCGAGAACTCCGGCGCCGATCCGATCGACGCGCTGGTCGATCTCCGGGCCGAACACGAGGCCAGCGGTCGGGCTGGGCTGATCGCCGAGGGCCGAAGTGCTGAGGTCGCCGATCCCGTCGAGCACGGCGTTCTTGATCCGGCAGCCGTCAAGCAGGAGGCCGTCAAGTCGGCGACTGAGGCCGCGACAATGATCGTCCGGATTGACGACGTTATCTCCGCCGAGTAACGCTCACAGCCGTTTCGAGATCACTCCCTATTCTCGCCGTTTGATCGTCACCGACGTTCCGGTGTGCACGTCAAAGACGTCAGTACCGCGCCCCTGGTTGACCGCGAGTTCGAGGTTCCCGTGGCTACCAACAGTAACGAGTGCCGTTCCGGGCTCGACATGCGCAAAACTCCGAACAAACGGGACGGTCGTCCCGTTGACGACGAGCTGTTCGGGGGTGCCAAGGACGTCGCCGGGAACGTTGGTGATTGCGTTGCCAAAGTCATCGACCGCTAGGATGGTCGCGGTCGCTTGATCGGTCGTCGTGTCGATCTCGGGCGTCGGAAGACGGTAGTCAACACAGTCCTCGACCGCGATCGGCTCTAAGATCGACAGCGTCTCGAGTGCCTCGATTCCGACCAAGTCGACCTCGGCGGCAGCCGGGGCAAACACGTCCCGGCCGTGGAAGGTACTGCTCGCCGGATCCATTCCACGGATCTCGAAGGCATCGATCGGGCCATCGAGGCGGCGGGCAGTCGGGAAGAGTAGACCGTTATCGGGGCCGACCAGCGCGTGCTCGCCGACACGAAGGACAATAGCACGCCGATCGGTGCCGACACCGGGGTCGATGACCGCACAGTGAACTGCTGGAGGAAACCACGGGAGGAGTTCCTGGAGCCAAAAGGCGGCCGCGGGAATATCCTGGCGCGGGAATCCATGGGCCACGTCAGCGATCCGAGCGGCACCGTCGGTACGATCGAGAATGACGCCCCGCATGGCCGCCGGGTAGGGTGTCCCGAAGTCAGACGCGAGGGTAATCACAGCCTGTCGTCGGGTGCGCGTAGTCGTATGCGTTTCGCGCCGTCACCCATTAAGTGAGTCACTCTCAGCGACCTGCTGAAGCCGGCTGACACCACCGAGTTCGTGCATCGCCTCAACTGTCGGGTCGGGGACCAGGTGCTCCCAGGGCTCGCCAGCGATAATCAAATCGCGGATCCGGGTGCCCTCATACCGGCTTCGGTCGAAGATTGGGCCGGTCTGGACCTCGACGCCGGCGTCCTGAAACAACTGGATGACCAGCGGGTTGTTTGAGATGACAAGATCAAAGGGCGGACACAGGCTGGTGACATGGCTCACCCACAGAGCGTTGCGGTCAATGTCCTCAATCGGCACGACATACGTCGACAGATCAAGTGTCTCAAGCGCACGGGTGATCATCACGTGGCGTTCGCCCGCCGTAAACGGGTTGCGGCGGGTGTGAGACTTATCTGCGCTGCCGATCCCGAGGACAAGCTCGTCAACGGATTCGGCGATTTCCTCGATCACGCCGTGGTGGCCCCCGTGGTACGGCTGAAAGCGTCCAACGTAGAATCCGCGGGTCATATGCAGGATGATCGAGGGGAGATTTATAAGTGTGGCGCGTCCGCCGGGATTTTCTCAACGGAGCGTAGAGCGGCGCTACCTCGTGATTTGTGGGCCCGGCGGGAGACCGCCGGGGGGAGAAAGTATATCAATCGCGCAGCCTGTATTTGGTATAGTTAGAATATTCATGAGCGAAGATCGAGAATCGAAGGACACGCCGTCCGACACGGCTGGTGACGACGGGGGTCCCACTGAGGACCCCAACGAACACGCCAGTCAGTCGGAGGCTGCTGACGAGCCCGAGCCGTCGACCGATGCGTCGGACAAGGCCGACGGGCAACCGGACACTGACCAGTCCGGGTTGTTTCACGCCGGGGCGGCTGACACACCGGATCCGGACGACAAGTCCGTCTTTGAGGAACCAGATACTGAGGACGACACGCCAGAGGTTCCGAACCTTGAGGAAACCGAACTCGGCCAAGAGGTTCCCGACCACCTGATCGATGAAGACTTCGATCCCGAGGAGGACGACGACCTTCTCGGCGGACTAAGCGTCGAGAGCACCTCCGAGATCCCCATTCCCGACCGACTGGTCGATCAGGTGATCGGCCAAGACCAAGCACGAGACATCGTAGTGAAGGCGGCCAAACAGCGCCGTCACGTCATGATGATCGGCTCCCCCGGGACGGGGAAGTCGATGCTCGCGAAGGCGATGAGCCAACTGCTCCCCAAGGAGGAGCTACAGGACGTTCTGGTCTATCACAACCCTGACGACGGCAACGAGCCGAAAGTTCGGACCGTCCCTGCCGGAAAGGGGAGCCAGATCGTCGAGGCCCACAAGGAAGAGGCCAACAAGCGCAACCAGATGCGGATGTTCCTGATGTTGATCGTCGTTGCGATCATCCTCGGGTACACCCTGCTGACGGCGACGAACATCCTGCTTGGCATCATCGCTGCCGTCGTGGTGTACTTCCTCTTCCGGTACACCCAGCGCAGTTCCGACGCGATGATCCCGAACATGATCGTTGACAACGCCGACCAGCAGACGGCGCCCTTCGAGGACGCCACCGGTGCTCACGCTGGTGCGCTGCTGGGCGACGTCCGGCACGACCCCTTCCAGTCCGGCGGGATGGAGACGCCCTCGCATGACCGTGTTGAGCCGGGGGCTATCCACAAGGCCAACAAGGGCGTGTTGTTCGTCGACGAGATCAACACCCTTGAGGTCCGCAGTCAGCAGAAGCTGATGACGGCCATCCAGGAAGGCGAGTTCTCGATCACCGGCCAGAGCGAGCGCTCCTCGGGCGCGATGGTCCAGACCGAGCCCGTGCCGTGTGACTTCATCATGGTCGCCGCCGGGAACATGGACGCCATGGAGAACATGCACCCGGCACTCCGCTCTCGAATCAAGGGCTACGGGTACGAGGTCTACATGGACGATACCATCGAGGATACCCCCGAGATGCGTCGGAAGTACGCCCGGTTCATCGCCCAGGAGGTCGAAAACGACGGGCGGCTGCCGCACTTCTCGCGAGAGGCCGCCGAGGAAGTCATCCTTGAGGCCAAGCGGCGGGCCGGTCGGAAGGGGCAGCTAACGCTCAAGCTCCGAGATCTGGGTGGTCTCGTCCGGGTGGCCGGTGATATCGCCCGCGCAGAGGGGCGTGACATGGTCGTCCGCGACGACGTCCTGACCGCGAAGAACCGCTCACGGTCGATTGAGCAGCAGCTCGCCGATGAGATCATTGAGCGGCGCAAGGACTACGAGCTGCGCGTCGCCGAGGGTAGCGTCGTCGGTCGCGTCAACGGCCTGGCCGTGATGGGCGGCGACTCCGGGATTATGCTCCCCGTGATGGCAGAGGTGACACCCGCTCAGGGTCCTGGCGAGACGATCGCCACCGGACAGCTCAAAGAAATCGCCCAAGAAGCCGTCTCGAACGTGTCGGCGATCATCAAGAAGTTCTCCGACGAGGATCTCTCGGAGAAGGACGTTCACATCCAGTTCGTCCAGACCGGTCGCGAAGGGGTTGACGGCGACTCCGCATCAATCACTGTCGCGACAGCAGTGATCTCGGCGCTTGAGGATGTGCCTGTCCGACAGGATCTGGCGATGACGGGCTCGCTGTCGGTCCGCGGCGATGTCCTCCCGGTCGGTGGGGTGACCCACAAGATCGAGGCGGCTGCGAAGTCCGGCATGGACACGGTCATCATCCCAGAGGCAAACGAACAGGACGTGATGATCGAGGACGAGTACGAGGACATGATCGAGATCATCCCCGTGCGGCACATCAGCGAGGTCCTCGACATCGCGCTTGACGGCGAGACCGAGAAGGACGGCCTCGTTGACCGGCTCAAGAGCATTACCGGCTCGGCTCTTGATCGGCAGGTCGGCCCTGGCTCGAAGTCGCCGAGCCCGCAGTAACCGCGACACGCCGCTTTTCTGCGTATCCGCGTCAAAGAAGCGCGATCAGCGATCGACGATCCGCGTGTGGATCACCACGCCGATTGTTCCCGCAATACCGACAAGCCCGGCGAGTGACAGCGTGAACAAGGAAATCTGACTCGTCAGGAAGGCGACGCCAGCACCAAAGAGGCCAGCGAACGCCAGTGAGTGCGCAAAGCCACGGTGAGTGGTAAACTCATCAAGTGCGTATCCGGCGGCTTTCGCCACAAGAAGACCGAGTGCCAATAACAGTCCACCACCAACAATTGCCGCGGAGCCAACCGGCGGGTTCGCGAGGCCAATCACGCCGGCAAGACCGGCGCCGATCGTCGTAGCCATCGTCGGATTATCCAGTGCAAAAAAGCCCCCGACGCCGACGCCGGCAACAACCAGGAGCCGGCCGAAATACCGGCGGGGAATCGAGGAATGGACATCGACATCGGGGATGACTGATCCAACGAGCGTGGCCGCGAAGACACCAACGGTAAGCGTCGCGATAGTCGAAACCGCAAGCCCGCGTCCGATCCCATAACTGAGGGCCGCAATCGCCGTGACCGCAGCTCCAATCACGCCAGCGCGAAAATGCGCCTGAAAATCACCCATCGGCACGTTGGTTCGTAGCCGCAGGCAAAAACAGTTCGAAGACGGCGTCGGGGTCGGCTCAGGACTCGGGTGCGTCAGTCAGTGCTGTGGCGTTGCGCGCCGCCGATAGGTCGACCGTCACGGGTGGGGTCGACAGCGGACGGCGCATCTCTATGTGCGGGATGCCGGCCTCCTCGAAGGGGTCGCCAACACGGTGATAGCCGAGGTCACGGTAGAAGGATGCGACAGCGCGCTGGGCGTGGAGGACGATTTTGTCACATCCAGCGGTAGCAAGTGCGGCTTCCATCGTCTGCATCAGTGCCCGGCCGAGACCATGTCGGCGATGCTCGGAACGGACTGCGACGCGCTCGATTTTTCCGGTTGTTGCGTCGATCCGTCGACACCGGGCGGTTCCGACCGGGTGCTCTCCAACAACCCCAAGCGCATGTACCGCTGTTGTGTCCTTGCCGTCGTACTCAATGTCCGGGGCGACTCCTTGCTCGTCAACGAAGACACGCTCGCGGATGTCAAAGGCCGCTTCGAGCTCGGACTGAGTGCGGACCAGTGCGACACGGTATTCGGACACACCATGGAGTTGTCGTCAACCAACTAAGATCCACCGAGGGAGGGAAAGCCATCAAGTGTGCCGGGGCACAAACGACGACGAACAAACTGTGGGTGAGCCCTCCAGACGCACATGAATGACGATCGACTCACACATGCCGTAATGGGTGCTGCCGTGACGCTTGTTGGATCGGTGATCCCATTCTCGCCGCTGGTCGGTGGCGGTCTGACTGGGTGGCTTACCGGACGCGATCCCGCTGATGGAGCGCTGGCCGGCGCCCTCTCCGGGGCCATCGCATCGACGGTGTTACTACCGCTGTTGGTCTTCGGTGTTGTCTTTGCCTTACTTGATGCGGGCGTGTTGACCTGGGTGACAATGGCGGTGGTAGTCGCTGGCGCCAGCTACTTCGTCGGGCTATCGGTGCTTGGTGGATATCTCGGGGTCGCGTTGCGAAGGCGGTACCGCACCCGAGTGGCGGACGTTGAACCCGACGTTGAGACGCTCAAAGAGCAGTACGCCGCTGGCGATCTTGATGATCTTGAGTTTGAACGACAACTCGAGACGCGGCTGCGGCGTGAACGCGAGCGTGAGGAGGAACGTGAACACGCGCGGTGAACGCCGATCAGGGGAAGAATCGACACGGCCAGTGTCCATCTAGTTGGGGATGACTCCCAGGCGTACAGGTTGATTGTAGAATCCCGCGCGATAGGACTATACGGGCTGTACGTCCGGCAAGCAGCCCTCGAAACTAACGAGTCCACAACCGGTGACACCACGGTTGTCTATCCACGCCACGAGACGGCGAACGCTGCTACATATCACGTACGTCGGAGCTTGATCGGCCATCCTGGATGAGCGATCGAAACAGAGGAAAGCGACAATCAGGTCGGATGTCGGCGGGTGTTCTGAGCCCAATTAATCACCGGAGAGACGATCGAAGTAGGTCGCCGCGTCTTCCCCAGGTGCCGGCGTGGTGAGTGCTGAAACGACGATCGTCGTCAGTAGCCCCACGACCATGCAGTACAACGAGATACCCCAACCGCCGTAGGCGCTTTGGAAAAGCGTAACCGACCCGAGCCCGGGTAGGACAAGTGATTGCGGCGCGAGGAAATTGAACCCGAGGTAGAGCACCTGCGGGAGGATAATCCCGGCGAGCATACCGGATCGGGTGGTGCGCCGCCAGTACAGCGCGACAATTACGGGCAGGGTGAGTTGCGCGAAACCACCGAAGGCGAGGTCACCGATATCGACGAGGATCGCCCCGACACCTGCCGACGCGCCAGTTTCGATGAGCAGGCTCGCGATGAGTGCGCCGGCCGCGAAGAGCACCACGCCAATGCGACCGATCCAGGTCTCTCGGCGGTCCATCGCGTTGTCGCCGCTCGTCAGCGGTCGGTAGACGTCACGGGTGGCATAGGAGGCCCCCGAGAGGAGCATTGAATCCGAGGAGGACATCATCGCCGCTAACGCACCCGCAATGACGAGCGCAGCGAACCAGCCGGGCGTGAGTTCAGTGAGCATAATCGGCAGAGCGTGCTCACCGGCGCCGATGTCAGCGGCGATGCCGAGGCCCTGAGCCCACGTGCCGAGGAGGAAGGCCGGAACGAACAGCGCGAGCACGAGGATCGGCCAGAGGGCAAAGGACCGCTTGAGGACGGCCTCGGACCCCGCGGTGAAAAAGCGCTGGTTGACCTGCGGGAACATGGCGACGCCAAAGGCGATTGAGATGGCGAACGTGAGCATGGTCTGTGGCGAGTAAAAGCCACCACCGAGGGCGAAGAAGTCGGCGTGATCAGCAGCGAGTCCGGCGTTGATCGTCCCGATCCCGTTGGTCAGAAGGACCCACCCGAGTGCGACCCAGACGGTCCCAAGCATGAACACACCCTGGAGCGTGTCGGTCCAGGCGACCCCACGAATGCCGGCCAACAGGACGTAGGCGACCATGAACACAGTAATCAGCGTCGCACCGACCCAGTAGGGCACGGTCCCGTCGGTAAGTCCGCGGAGGGCGCCCCCAGCGCCGATCTGTTGGAGCATGACATAGGGGAATAGCCAGAATAGCGAGACACCAGCCACAAGCAGGCGCAGACCGCGCGAGCCAAAACGGTCGCCGAGCATCTCGCCAAGGGTCACATACCCCTCCTGGCGGCCGAGGAGCCACTGTTTGTAACCGATGACATACCAGAGAATCGCAAAGAGAATCCCATCCATCAGCCCCATCACGAGGATCCACTCAGGCCCGTAGAGGTACGCCAGGTCCGCACCGCCGAAGAACGTGAATGCCGATAGGAGCGTGGCAAAGACGGTAAACAACAGGACGACAGTCCCGAAGGTCCGGCTTGCGAGGTAGTAGTCTTCGACGGTCGCCTCGGTCACCCGATAGGCAACGAGCCCGACGGCCAGCGCAACGAGGAGATAGCCGATGACGATCCCCAACTGGGTGGTAGCGGTCACGGCCGATCACCTCGCCCGGTCGGGATCCCCAGCCCCCAGCCGCGGCGGCTGAACGCCCAGAATAACCCGGCAGCAGAGATCATCCAGCCGATGTGCCACCATAGCCAGACCGGCAGGCCAACAATCCGGAACGAGACCCCCCACAGGAACCACGGAATTGCGAATGCGACGACGACCGCGAACGCGAGTAGCCACAGGAGTGATTCGAGATCCATCGTTATGTGAGTGAGCGTATGATGGGCTCGCGACTCAAAGTTTCTCCGCCCACCAATAGTGCCGGGAAATACAGACCACATTGTTTTGTTATCTGGAGAAATACTTATACAGTTTCGGACCCTATCAAAAATATGCGCCCACAGTCAACGGTAAAACAGATAGAAGCATACGAATGTAGTATTTGTGGTGGACGAACAAGCGACCCAGAGGTCGGCGAGTGCTCCGAGTGCGGTGGGGCACTGATCAACCTGGGTCAGGAGCGCGATCTGTGAGCACCCATCCAACGACTCGCGCCCGTGTTCGATACGCTGGCCGTAGTGTGCACCCGGCAAGGCTCCTACAAGGCCATCGGTCCACATGTCTGCAAAACAGTCACTTCTTTCTGAACCGATAAGACCGCGTCACGGTAAGCAGGACTCCTGATTCGTCTCCAGTGGGGAGACCGTCGGGGTTTAGTTGCCGGTCCAATGAACTGAGGCATGGATCCTCGGGCGTTGCGGGCGGACATCCCCGCTCTGGAGGAAGCGATTTATCTCAACACCGGCGCGAGCGGTCCGGTTCCAACGCGGGTACAAGAGGCCGCAACTGACCGACTCGAGTACCAGACGGTCGACGCGCCACGCGACGGAACGATCTACGAGGGGGCCTTCGACACCTACGAAGCGGCACGGAAGGCAGCTGCGAGCCATCTCGGCGCTACGCCGGAGACAATCGGATTAACCGAGAGCACCGCCGACGGAATCGGCCAGGTTGCCGCTGCGATAGACTGGGAACCGGGTGACGTAATCGTCCGAACGGACACCGAACACCCCGCTGGGGTGTTGCCCTGGGAGCGGCTCCGTCGAGAACACGATGTGGAGGTACGTGTAGTCGAGACCACCAACGGACACGTCCCACAGGCGGCGTTCAAGCAAGCGGTTAAGGACGCCCGGCTGGTGTGTCTGAGCTCGGTCTGCTGGAAAACGGGGGCCAAACGAGCGGTCAGTGAATTGACTGACATCGCCCACGACGCCGGCGCACGTGTTCTCGTTGACGCAGTGCAGTCGGTGGGCCAGCACGCTATCGACATCTCGGACCTCGGTGTGGATGTCCTTGCCGCATCAACCCACAAGTGGCCGATGGGACTGTGGGGTGGCGGGTTCCTCTATGTTGAGGCGTCCCTCGCCGCGGATCTTGTGCCGGCACAGATCGGCTACCGTGGTGTCGAGGAGCCAAGTGCGGAGACCTACGAACTCAAGCCTGGGCCACAGCGTTTCGAAGTTGGGACGAGTTCACCGGTTCCTTATGCTGCCGCCGAGGAAGCCCTTGGTATCATTGAGGAACTCGGATACGGCACCATCACCAACCGAATTCAAGAACTGGC
The DNA here is from genome assembly GCA_041640095.1 of Salinarchaeum sp. Taxonomy (GTDB): domain Archaea; phylum Halobacteriota; class Halobacteria; order Halobacteriales; family Salinarchaeaceae; genus CAZFMU01. Next base: position 61,853 of record JBEQAX010000004.1, read on the forward strand.
TGGTCGGCTCATTGAGGCGCTTCCGGCCGAGCGCGTCCGCTCGCCACAGCCTCCCGAGTCGGGACTCGTTGCTGTGGCCGTTCCAGATGCCGACCAGACGGTTGCGTATCTCGCTGAAGAAGACATCCGAATTCGGGCGCTTCCGGGTAGCGAGGTTGTTCGCGTTTCGATTCACGCATTCAATACGCCGGCGGATATCGACACGGCCGCAGACGCGCTCGCCGCGACCTGGTGATCACGCCGAGGAGTCCGGCGGCCACTGTCCGAGGACAATCACGGACACCTCGTATTTGGCCGGCCCGGCGTCGATCGTAACCGTCTCCGGGATTGACTCGGCAACAGCGCACCGCCACTCGTCAATGCGCGACTCATGGTACTCATGATGGGTCTCTCGGTCGTACGTACGATCGTCAGCGGCCCGGAGTTCGTCGGCCGTACGATCCGGGGTGGGATACGGCGGGCGGTCCGGCGCAAGGACCTGTGGATCGATATGAATGGGGGCGTCAGGGGCGTCTGAATCGTACTCGCCGATGCTCGCGTCGTGAATCCGGGCGCGCATCCGGCCGCTGAACGGCGGCGTCACGCGGAGGACCGTCTGCCCGCGGTCGCGCTCGCGGGCTTCGACCGCGTTGACGACGTCCGCCGCATGGACAGCGATGGACCGAATCACAGACGGATCCGCGCTCTCGGAAGTCGTCATGACATGTTATCATCGATGGACGCACTTATTGGTGGCCGTCTCGGCGTGATGATCAATACACAACCGTCGATGGATACTACAGAGGTTAAATATCAGGATGCGACAATACACCACTATGAGCACCGATGACGATCAACTCATCGCCGCCTTCGACGACGCCGGCTTCGAGGTCGCCGACCTCTCGCACAACCGGAATCTCATCCGGATCACGCTGACTGACGAGACCGCACAGGCCGACGACCTCCGGGCGATCGTTGAGGAGACGCTTGGGGCGGATGCGGCGATGGGGCTAAACATCGCTACCGAAGCCATCGACGGTGGCGATACAATGGGGACAGTGATCTCCTTCCGCGTGCGGTAGTTGCGGTCAGACCGTAATGACGTCTGGGTTGCTCGCTGGCGTCGCCGACCCGCCAAGGGCGAATAACCCGACAAGTGCGACGAGAAGCGGCAACATGACGAACGCGAGCAATGCACCGCCAGCGAGGAGCACGCCTGCAACCGGCAGGGCGAGGGCACTCCAGAGGAAGAGGGCAAGCGCCATCCGAAGTCCACTCCGCGTAGAGCGGGTGGACGCAGGCGTTGTGGTGTACACCCGGTAGGCAACGTACCCGCTTGCGGCGGCAGTTGCCGCAAGGCCCGCAAGGGCGAGTGTCCCGAGCATATAAACAAACATGACAGCGATCAGTATGAAGATTTCGCTCGCTTAGTCGTCCTGCCCGGGGGCACGGGCCTGCCGACGGGCCGCACGATCAAGGAACGTCTCCGGGAGATCTTCGAGTTCGCCGGCCTGGACGCCCCAGAGATGCGCATACAGGCCATCGGCCGCAAGCAGCTCCTCATGGGTGCCCCGCTCAACGATCTGGCCGCCCTCAAGCACGAGGATGGTATCGGCATCCTTGATTGTCGACAGCCGGTGAGCGATGGCAAATGTCGTCCGGTCGGCACTCAGCGCATCAAGTGACTGCTGGATTAACAACTCGGTCTCGGTATCAACATCACTGGTGGCCTCATCGAGAATGAGGATCTCTGGGTCACGGAGGATCGCCCGGGCAATCGAGAGGCGCTGACGCTGGCCGCCGGAGAGTTTCACGCCCCGCTCGCCGACCTCGGTATCATAGCCCTCCGGGAGGTTGGTGATGAACTCGTGGGCCTGAGCCATCTTCGCCGCCTCAATCACAGCCGCCCGGTCGGCGTCGAACCGGCCATACCGGATATTCTCAGCAACAGTCCCGTAGAAGAGAAAGGTATCCTGGCTGACGTAGCCAAGCACATCCCGGAGGCTTGAGAGCTGAACATCCCGGACGTCTTGACCGTCGATCCGGACGGCACCGTCATCAACATCGTACAGCCGCATGAGGAGCTTGAGTACGGTTGACTTGCCAGCGCCGGTCGGTCCGACCAGAGCAAGCGTCTCACCACTCTCGACGGTAAAGGAGATGTCCTCAAGGACGCGGTCGTCGTCGTAGCCGAAAGCGACATTATCATACTCAACGCACCCATCATCAACCGACAGCGGCGGCGCGTTGGCCGGTTCGGGCAGTCGGTCGGGCTCGTCCATCAGTCCGAAGATCCGGGCGCTTGAAGCACGGGCGCGCTGGTACATATTAATGATCTGGCCGAACTGAGCGACCGGCCAGATGAACCGTTGGCTGTAGATAATGAACGCGACGAACGTCCCGGTTCGGAGGGTCCCGCTGAAGGGACCGGGGGCGGTTCCCTGGACGACCCAGAGCCCGCCGACAGCAAAGGTCAACACGAAGCCGATGCCTGAGAGCAGGCGTAACCCGGGGAAAAAGCGGATCCGGACCGCGATGGCCCGCCAGTTCGTGTCATAGTACTCCTGGGAGACCTCCTCAACGCGGTCGGACTCGTAGGGCTCGGTGACGCTTGACTTGATGACCTTGATGCCACCAAGATTGTTCTCAAGACGGCTGTTGAGTTTGCCGACGGTTGAGCGGACCTGGGCGTACCGCGGCTGGATCACCTTGATAAAGAGGTACGTGAAGCCGACGATCAGCGGGATTGGCGCCATCGTTAGCAGCGCCAGCTGCCAGTTGTATGCAAAAAGCAACACGGCAATGCCGACAACCATGACGAGCATGCGGAACAGCGAGTTCATGCCGTCGTTGAGGAACCGCTCAAGGCGGTTGACATCATTCGAGAGGATGGACATCATCTCGCCGGTCTGCTTGTCCGCAAAGAAGTCCATGTTCAGCGCCTGCATGGCCTCGTAGGTGTCGGTCCGGATGTCGTGTTGGACCTCCTGGGCAAAGCGGTTGAATCCCCAGTTACGCACCCAGTGGAAGACGGCCGCAAGCGCGAAGATAACGCCGATGAGCCCGCCGGTGAGCCAGAACTGCAACATGCGATCGTCCGGAATATACGGCGCAAGAAGTCCCGATCCGATGGGTAATGCCGCTGCGTAGGAAACCTCCTGGAGAAAGACGGCGTCAATGGCGACTGCGAGGAAAATCGGCGGCAGGAGATCAAGCACCCGGGCGATAATCGACGCGCTGACGCCGATAGTTCCGGTCACCCAGTACCGCATGCCATACTGCCGGAACAGTCGACGCATGGGGTTCTCGATCTTGTCCCGCTGGTCCTCAAACGGGTCGTCATCTTCCCAATCAACGCTCATCGATTCTACTTACGAGAGGGGACCGAGGCGTATAGGGATTTGCCCGATGACAGGAAGCCAGGACCCCGCCGAACGGCCGTCACTTCGGGGTGGCGATGGTCATAACGGGAACCGGAGCCGAGCGCACGGTCGACTCGGCGACACTGCCGAGCAGAATCCGATCAGTCCCCCGTCGCCCGGTCGTTCCCATGCCCACAACGTGAATCTCGTTGGCCTCGATATACTCAAGAATCGTCTCGGCGGGTGCCCCGTGTTCAACACGACGAACGACGGTGGAGACACCGTGGGCGTCGGCTGCGTCGGCGACAGTCTCGATAGCGTCACTCGCCGCTTGTTCAAGATCCGCCTCGGAGATTGTCGACCGAACGTCCGGGCCGAGAGCAGCCCCCTCGACAACGGAAAGAACGTGTACGGTCGCGTCAAGCGCGGCCGCAAAGTCGACGACATGTTCGGCTGCGTATGCCGCACCGTCACTCCCGTCGGTTGGGATCAGGACGTGCTCGTAGGGGAAGGTTAGCTGCTCATCAGGTTGCATTCGAACGGTAAGAACAGGGACCGAAGAGAGTCGAACGACCTTTTCAGAGACACTCCCGGCGAGGTACCGCGAGAGTCCTTCGCGGCCGTGGGTTGGCATCACGATCAGGTCGTTGTCGTACCGTTCGGCGTATTCGGCAATCCCTGGCGCCGGGTTGCCCTGGACGACATCGGTGGTATACGACACGCCGAGCGTGTCAAGCGTTTTTGCTGCCTCGCTGACGATGTCCTCGCCCTGTTGGACGAGCGTGTCGACAACATGACCCTCGACAACGGTAACACTATCGCGCGCTGTGTCGGCGACATAGAGTACTTGGATGGTCGCGTCGGCCCAGTGGGCGATCTCGCCGGCATGATGGAGCGCCTCGGCGGCACTCGTGCTGCCGTCGAACGGGAGGAGGATGGTGTCGTACATGACCCTACGATCAGCGTATGTGATCCCTCCTCAAAGGTTTTCACCGGGAGTTTGGACTGCGTGTCAACTGGTCGGCGAGAACGGGCGCCAGGTCAGTCAGGCTGGCCTCCGTCGGCCGACGATGTCGTTTCAGCCTGATCGGCAGTGGTACGATCGATGGTTACCCGGGCCCTCTGAATGCGGGTATCGTCAACCTGCTCGGCACGGAGCGTTATATTCTCGTAGTCGAACGTCTCGCCTTCCTCAACAAGGCGCCCCGCACGGTTGAAGATGAATCCGGCAATGGTCTCAAACTCCTCACCCTCAGGCAGGGTGATGCCGAGTGTCTCGTTGACCTCCTCAATGTTGACTCCACCGCGCACCAGTGCTTCGGTGTCGCTGACGAACTCAATCGGGTACTCCTCACCGCCTACGAGGATTTCGCCGACCACCTCCTCGGTGATATCCTCCATCGTGACGAGTCCCTCGGTGGCGCCAAACTCGTCGATGACGATAGCCATATGGAGCCGATTCTCACGCATCTCCGAGAGAAGATCGTCGATATTCTTCGACTCGGGGATATGCAGGGTCGGCGTAACGACATCCGCCACCTGCATGTCATCGAACTCGTCGTAGTTGGATTCTCGCAGCTCGCGGATGTCGAATACACCGGTCACGTCATCGAGAGACTCCTCATAAGCCGGCAGGCGGACATGCCCTGATCCAAGACACCGCTTGATTGCCTCTTCAACGGTTGCGTCGACGGGAATAGCAACCACATCAAGCCGGGGGGTCATCACTTCCTTGGCGCTGGCATTGGTGAATCGTAGGGCACGCTGGAGCATCTCGCGTTCCTCCTCATCTAAAACCCCCTCGCGTTCGCCTGTCTTGATCATGTTCCGAATCTCGTCACGCGTAACGTACGTTGACTCGATTGAGGGACTGCCGCCGGTAATCCGGTTCACGACTCGTGTCAGGTAATAAAAGAGGGTGATAAGTGGCCACAGGACCTTCTCGACGACCGTCAGTCCGCGGGCAACGCGCCGCGCGTGCAGTTCAGTATGCTCGACTGCGTAGGACTTCGGCGCGCTCTCACCGAAGATCAGTACCATCGAGGTGATCCCGAGCGAGGAGACGATGACAGCTGTGCCTGCATCAAAGTAAATCCCGACAATGGTCGTCGAGATGGAAGACATCGTGATATTGACCATATTGTTTCCAACAAGGATCGTTACGAGCAGGCGATGAGGGTCCTCCTTAAGCGACTTGACCGTCTGGGCGCCGCGCAGACCCTGTTCGACCATTGCATCAACCTGGTGAGCCGGAAGCGAGAACAGCGCAATCTCAGAGGAGGAAAAAAAGCCCGAGCCAATGAGGAGCAGTAGGATCATGCCGATCCCGATCGCTGTAACTTCGAGCTGCCCGAGTTCGATGCCGGCAACCGGAACTGTGTACTGCAGAGGGCCGACCGCGGATATGGCGGTGAACGAGGGTGACCACATGATGTTGTCTGGTAAGTCAGCAGGACCGTAACCACTTTCGACGCACGCGTCACTCTGGGGTGGGGATTGGAGACGGATGTGCCAGTCCTGTGTCCGTGCGACTGCCTGCCATCCCTGGATCTTCCCACAGTGTTTTTGTATCGCAGACAGCTAGGAAGTGATCAATTATGCCCCAATGCGACGGTGATGACGGCCGCGAGTGCATGCAGTTTTCTCCCTCTCTCGGAGGGATCACCTGAATGCCGGCGTTCGCCGCTAGCGCTACGAGCGCGCCGATAAATAGCCGGATAGTGGCCGACCGCCGGTGGATGACATCGTACAGGCACCCACGAACCGACGACAGGCCGTTCTGTACCATCCCGACAGAGTACACGTTTCTGAACCAGTAATCCCATGAGCTCAGAGCGATCACAACACATCCAGAAGTCGTTTCTAAAGTATCAGCACGTCTTCGTATTCGCAGCACCGGTGTTATTCATTACGTTGGTGTTGACAACCGCCCCGACAGCGGGGGAAGCCGATCTGAGCTACTGGCTAGAATACTGGTGGCTGTTCCCGTTTTTCCTGCTCGGAGCGACCACCGTCAATACCGTCGGGATCAGCGGCTCGGCGCTGTTTGTCCCATTCTTCATCTTTATTTTCCCGCTGTTAGCGTTCCCGATTGAGCCTGAGACCCTCGTCAAGGTCAGCCTGATCAGCGAGTCATTTGGACTATCGAGTTCGACGTTTGCGTTCATTTCCTATGGGCTGGTCGACCGACGACTAGCGCTTACCATCATCGCCGGCAGTATTCCTTTCGTTGTTGGCGGCGCGTTGCTGTCCTTTTTCATCCCCGAGCCACTGTTTCACGCGGCTCTCGGGCTCGCCCTGCTGACGGCGGCATACCTCATGTTCCGGGCCGACCTCAGCCACGGCGAATCCACAGAGGAAGATACCACAGAGGCAGTCGCCAATGGCGGCACCGACCGGAGTCTGCCCGATGATGACGACAAGCTCGGCCCTGCGGGTGTCGGCTTAGAGGATGACGGAACGGTCACGCGTGTCGACCGCGAGGGTGGCACCTACCAGTACTCGTGGTCGGGCTATCTTGAGCGGTTCGCCAACTACAGCGTCGGTGGACTGTTCCAGGGCCTAGCCGGCTTTGGCAGCGGAGAACTCGGGATCATCTCCCAGCTCCGAACGAACGTGCCGACCCGGGTAGCGATCGGGACCAACCATATTGTCGTCGCGAGCACGGCGATCCTCGCCTCGCTTGTCCACGTCTTCGGCGGGACTGTCATCCCGGGGATCCACAGCCTGAGCATCGCCTCGACGCCTTGGAACATGGTCGTGTTCACGGTGCCGGCGACTGTCCTCGGCGGACAGATCGCCCCCTATGTATCGAATGCGCTTGATACCGAGACGATCCAGACGGGCGTTGGCATCCTCTTTACGATCATTTCGGTCGCGCTGTTGCTCATGGCGCTCGGCATCGGAGCGTGACCTGTAAGAGGCTCCACCGGATACCGAACTTACTCTCCGTGTATGTATCAGGACATTCTGGTTCCCACCGAGGGAGACGACAGCGTCGGTCCGGTTGCCGAGCACGCCGGCTCGCTCGCCCAGCGGTACAACGCGACGGTCCACGTGCTGTCCGTGATGGACACGCGCAACCGCTTTGAAGGCCCGAGCATGGGGGTCGGCGAGGAGGCCTGGGCGGACGCCGAACGGGACCGCGCCGAGCAGGCGATTGAGGCCGCCGTGACCGCACTCCCGGACGACGTTGCTGTCGACCGAGCGGTCGAATCGGGGGTTCCTCACGCGACAATCCTCGAGTATGCCGAGACGGCTGATGTCGACGTTGTCGTGATGGGGACCCACGGGCGGACGGGGCTGGATCACTATCTGATCGGGAGTATCGCCGAGCGGGTTGTCCGGCAGTCGCCGGTCCCGGTCCTGACCGTCAGGATCGAAGACGCCTGAGCACGATCACGGGCCTACCGATCGCCGTCTCGCGCCTCAACGCGCATCGCGATGTACCGCCGCGACCACGTCCTCAGGTGCCTCTTGAACGCCTCTGAAAGACGAGTCAGGGCCGACACAACCGCGGAGGGGGTGCCGGTATCTTTTGGTGGCCGATTGGGATGACTCATCACACCAGAGATACGCAAATAGACCATCAAAAAAGTTGGTGCCAACGGGTTACCGTCGGAGGTCGGGAGGACAGGGCAGAGGCTCAGGCGTCCTCGTCGCCTGTCTCGACCGGCGCGCCGACAAGGTTGCCCCACTCGGTCCAGGAGCCGTCGTAGTTGCGGACATCGGGAAACCCGAGAACCTCCGAGAGCAGGAACCACTCGATTGAGGAACGCTCACCGACGCGACAGTAGGTGATGGTCGACTCATCCCCAGTGACGCCCGCCTCAGCATAAAGATCGCGCAGTTCGTCAGCGCTCTTGAACGTGCCGTCCTCATTGAGCACGTCCGGAACAGGGACATTGCTCGCCCCCGGAATACGGCCGCCTCGCTGGGCGGTCTCGTTGAGTCCTTCTGGGGCGATGATCTCGCCGCGGAACTCCTCGGGCGAGCGCACGTCAACCATCGGGAGCCCCTCGTCGATAGCGTGTCGGACGTCATCAGTATACGCCCGGATGCTCTCGAAGGGACCCTTCGGCGTGTAGGTGACTGACGAGAACGCCGGAACGTCAGTCGTCAGAGGGTAGTCCTCGGCCACCCAGTAGGTCTTTCCGCCGTCAATGACCCGGACGTCCTCGTGGCCGTAGTACTTGTAGATCCAGTAGGCGAAGAGCGCGAACCAATTGGGCACGCGCCCGCCGCCATAGAGCACGACCGTCGAGTCCTCGGTGATGCCAGCCGCGCCGTTGAGCTCGGCGAAGGCCTCCTTCGAGACAATATCACGTTGGGTCTGGTCAGTAAGTTCCTCCTCCCAGTCGAAGTAGATCGCCCCCGGGGGGTGACCCGCCTCATAGGACGTGTACTCTGAGTCATCGGTAACTGTTGGATTGTTGACCTCGATGAGCCGGTAGGCGGGATCATCGCGCTGGAACAACTCGAGGTGGTCCTCTACCCAATCGGCCGTGACCAGGACATCCTGTGTCATACCTGGCACTATGAGTTCCAACAAATATGACCGATTCGCTCGCGAGGCATGTTGCTCCTATCGGTGACACCCCAGGGAGCTTTTTGTGTAACGCCACAAATGGCCGTTGTGGCCGACAGCGCCGGATACCTGCGGTTCTTCCCCTATGAGACGCCCTTCGAGGGCCAGCGCGAGGCAATGGACCGCATCTACAACGCCCTTACCCGCCGGCAGGACGTGCTCTTCGAGGGGGCCTGTGGCACTGGGAAGACACTCGCCGCGCTTGCCCCCGCCCTTGAGTTCGCGCGCGAGGAGGACAAAACGGTCGTCATCACGACGAACGTTCACCAGCAGACCCGACAGTTCCGCCGCGAGGCCGAGGCTATCCGCGAGAGCGAGCCGATCCGGGCGGTCGTCTTCCGCGGGAAGGGCTCGATGTGTCACATCGACGTTGACTACGAGGAGTGTCAGGTACTGCGCGATAACACCTACGACCTCGTCGATCGCGAGCAGGACCGCGAGGACCTTCGGCGCCGTCAGGAGGAGCTGCTGGCCGCTGGGCAGGCAGGCGATGAGGACGCCAGCGAGGCTCGAAGCGCGATCATGGACGAGCTCGAAGCGGTCGAAACGGAGATCGAGGAGCTTGCCGACCGGGCGACCTGCGAGTACTTCTATCGGAACCTGACGGCCGACACCGACGAGTTCTACCGGTGGCTGTTCGACGGCGTCCGAACACCCACGGAGATCTACGACCAGGCGGAGGAGGCAGGATTCTGTGGCTATGAACTCCTCAAAGACGGGCTCGACGGCGTTGATCTCGTCGTCTGTAACTACCACCACCTGCTGGATCCGATGATCCGCGAACAGTTCTACCGGTGGCTTGATGTCGATCCGGCAGACACGATCGTGGTCTTCGATGAGGCACATAATGTCCCCGACGCCGCCCGGGAGCACGCCACCCGCGAGCTCTCTGAGCGGACACTCGAAGGCGCCCTTGAGGAGCTATCGGACCGGACGGGGACAGCCGCGAGTGCCGCCGCCAATGTGCTTGACGCTTTCCTCGACGCGCTCCGGGAAACCTACGACGATGCCTTGGGATTCGGCGAGCGGGAGTCGATCGGCGACGAATGGCAAGATATCGCCATCGACAACGACAACCGCCGTGACGACCTGACACTTGCGTTTCTGGAGTCCTACACCGGCCAGGGCATCGATGACGATCTTGAGGCGGCGGAAACGGTCGGGCGTGACCTCGACGAACAGTACGAGACGGCCTACCGAAACGGCGAGGCCGATCAGCGGCGTGACTCGCCAACGCTGACCGCGGCGCAGTTCCTGCGGGCGTGGCTTGACAGTGGCAGCAATCCTGGACAGTACCCCGTACTTTCGATACGTCGCGACATGGGGACTGACGAGGTCTACGGCCGAGCAGAGCTCTACACCTGTCTGCCGCGGGACGTGACCCGCGACCTGTTTGAGGGAGCCTACGCGACGGTGCTGATGAGCGCGACGCTCCGGCCGTTTGACGTTTTTGGGGACGTGCTGGGGGTCGAGAACCCGGTGACGATGGCCTACGGGCTGAGTTTTCCCGAGGCAAACCGACGGACCATCGCGGTCGACACGCCACCGCTGTTCGCCAGCGCCCGGGACGACCCGGAGGTCCAAGCGGAACTCACCGACGCGCTCGCGGATGCCATCACCTTCACCGCGGGCAACACCCTGGCGTTCTTCCCGAACTACGCGGAGGCCAGGCGGTACCACAATCGCGTGGCCGATACGGTTGAGGCGACGTGTTATCTGGATCACCCCGGCGAGGATGCGACGGGATTACGCGAGCGGTTCGTTGCGGACGACAACGGCGCGTTGTTTACCTCGCTGTGGGGGACGCTCACCGAGGGGGTGAGCTTCGACGGAACGGATGCCCGGTCGGTTGTTGTCGTTGGCGTACCGTACCCGCATCTTGACGACCGCACGGAGGCGATCCAGGCGGCGTACGACCGGGTGTTTGACGACCGCGGGATCAACGATCCCGGGTGGCATTACGCCGTTGAGGTGCCAACCGTCCGCAAGACCCGCCAGGCACTCGGACGGGTCATCCGGTCACCCGAGGATATCGGGACGCGCATCCTGCTGGACCGTCGGTATACCGCCGCAGGCCGAAGCGATCTCGGGGCCTACAGCGTGTATGAGACGCTGCCAGAGAATCTCAAGACAGAGCTGGTTGATGTGGCCCCGGAGAAGCTCAAGTTCGCGCTATTGAACTTCTATCAGTCACACGACGCCTACGACGGCCCGCCGCCGACACCCTGATCACTCGGGGTGAGGAGGTCAATGTCGGCGAAGAACTCATCTGCGAGGTGGCCAACAACGTGGTCGGCAACAGCCGATGGATCAATGCCGTCCTCGGTCTCAAGACGATCGTCAACACCGAGATAGGCGATGTCGCCGATGAAAAGATGGTTCTCACCGATCTGGACGTGTTCACGGAGGGTGCACTCAAGCCAAGCGGGCGCCCCAGCGACTCGCGGGGCATCGATGCGCTCGCAGGCGGTTGAGTCGACGTCAGCGGCTGCGAACTCAGAGCCATCGATCTCGCCAGCGGTCTCGGCCATCGCGGCGAGCGTATCGTGGGTGACGAGATTGTGAGCGAAGACCTCGGTATCGAGCACGTTCCGGGCGGTATCCTTCGGTTCGCCGTCGGCGTCGGGCGCAACGCACAGCAGCATCGTCGGCGGGTCGACACTCCCGGGCACCACGAAGCTATAAGGCGCAAGGTTCGGCGTCCCATCAGCACTGATGGTACTGATCCAGCCGATCGGCCGCGGCGAAGACAGCAGACTGAGTGTCTCGAATAGCTCGTGCGGCGGCATGGCCGTTGGATCCTGTTCCATATTCACCCCACGGCGACGATCCCTAATGAACGCTTGCGAGCGCGAAGGCGACTACGGCGGGATAGGCAGCGGGATCGTCCCGACGGCCCGGGCCTGTGCGGCGTCCCACAGCAGCAACTCGGTGATCGTCCAGGAGACCGACTCGATTGAACGGTCGGATAGCCGTTCGGCCGCCTCAAGCGGGCCGTCCCGGGCGAGGGTGATGTGCATGGTGTAGGCCTCACCCTCAAGGGCAGTCTCGGCGCCGAAGGCCTTGACCAGCCGGCCGTGTAGGCGATCCAGACCGGGGCTGTCGAGGGCAAGGTACACGACCGGTCCAGGACCACGTGGCGGATCGGCGAAGTACTCGATGCCGGTAACGGTGACGTCGATGGGTTGGGTACCGGCAATTTCCCGCTGGATGCGCTTACTTTGGCGCTGGAACGTGGCTGTGTCGCCAAGGCGTTTGATGAGAATCGAGTGCTCGCGGCGAATCGATGCGAAGGCCGAGAGTGCCGGCCGGAGGTCGGCTGCAAGCGCACTCACTCGTCCCGGCACCGCCGCGTTGACGCTATACACAGGCACATCTCGTCACGGGGGGTCAATCAGCCCATCGGTCGATCCGAAGCGGTTTTCCGCCTCTCGGGGAAACGCCATGGCATCATGCGATCGCGGGTCGGGCGCGTGCTCGTTATCTGCCTGCTCGTCGGGGGGATACTGGGCGTCGCCCTCGGACCGAGCGCAGCGACCGGACAGTCGGCGCTCGTCACACCTGGTCCACAACAGACGGGGACGGCCGCACCGGATCTCACACGCATCAGTATCGATGTGGCCGAGAACGGCACGGCAACGTGGCGCATTGAGTTCCGGTTTGAGCTCGCCGACAACGAGAGCCAGACAGCCTTCGATGGCCTTCGGGCGGATCTCCAACAGGATCCACAGCCCTATGTCGACCGGTTCGAAACCCGGCTGGCAACAACGGCGAACGCGGCGAGTAACGCCACCGGCCGGCCGATGGCGATCGAGAACGTCTCCGTGTCGGTCGCCGAAGAGGCGCTTCCGGCTGCCTACGGGGTCGTCACCTACGAGTTCACCTGGACGAACTTCGCCGCCCAGTCGGGCGAGCAACTCGTCGTCGGTGATGCGATCAGCGGCCTGCTACTCGAGGCAGACACCCGGCTGACCGTCCGCTGGCCTGCAGGCGTTGAGGCCACGACAGTGGACCCGGCCCCCGATCAGCAAAGCGACAATGCGGTGGTCTGGGTTGGCAGCGAGACGACCTTCGCGAACGACCAGCCACGCGTTACGCTCGCGCCGGCGAATACCGGACCGCCGTACGCGCTACTGGGTGGTCTCGGAGTCGTTGTCCTGCTGGTTGGAGGCGGGGCATGGTGGCTCCTGCGAGGGAGCCCGGAAACGCCAGAGACGCGTATCGACGAGCCCACACCGGCGGCTTCGGATAACAGCGAGGCTAACGACGCCGTCGATCCCGAGCTGCTGAGCAACGAGGAGCGGGTGATACGGCTGCTTGAAGCCAATGGCGGCCGGATGAAACAACAACAGATCGTTCAGGAGACCGGCTGGACGGACGCCAAGACCAGCCAGGTCATCACAGGGATGCGTGAGACAGGAGACGTAGAGGTCTTCCGGATTGGCCGCGAGAACGTCGTAGCGCTGCCGGAGGCGGCCGACGTTTGAATGTTTCGACCGTTTATGCCCATGAGCCGGCCAAATCCGGGTTGAACCGGACTAGCGGTCGCGTGGCTATTATGTATCAGAGCCGAACAGACAGCCAACGATGAGAATACGAACGGTGGTAGCACTCGTGGTCGTTGTCGGCCTGTTCGGTGGGGCGTTCATCGCAACCACAGCCGCCGGACAGTCGACATCAGCGACGAATGCGACACCCGGTGAGCGGCTCTCGGGGGTCATTGGCGTGCAGAAGGCCGAGCTCGACGGCGATCTTGAAACCCGGGCCTTCGAGGCCGGACTAACAGCAGCAGACGGGAATGAGACCGCCCGGGCGGTGTATGCGGCCCGCGAGGCCGAGGCGCTTGAATCGCGGATCGAGGCGCTAGCGGCGCGTCTTGAGACACTCAGAGAGCAGCGGGCGAACGACTCGATCAGCCCCGGTGCGTACCAGGCACAGGTGGCGGAAATCGCGACCCGCCAGCGGACGCTCCTTGCCGTCGCGAACCGGACGAACGAGACTGTCAGTGGTCTGCCTGCCGAGCGACTTGAGGAACGTGGCATCAACGCGACACGGATCAAGCGGATCCAAGCGGACGCAGCGCGCCTCGGTGGGCCAGAGGTCGCCGAAATCGCCCGGGGGATTGCCGGAGAGGACGGTGAAGCGATCGGCCGAGAGGACAGCGCGATGGATGGCGAGCGAGCGGAAGGCCCACCAGACGGCGTGAGAGACCGCACTAATGACAACGAGACAGGGCCGCCAGAGGACAACGAGATGGAAAGACCGGAGGACGCACGGCAGGACGATGCCGACCCGATGGCGCCAGCGCGTCCGGAGGATACACAGCCGAGCAACAACGAGACAGCAGAGGGGCCCGTTGATGGCCCGGCCGACCCAGCGACCGCAGAAGAAGATAAGGAGGCAACGTCGGAGCGGGCGGCCAACGGCATGAACAACCGCGAGGACACAGACGAGGGCCCGTCTGCGGACCGTGGCGGACCGTCGTGAGCATTGACCGATGTCACACTACGTGTACGTGCTTGAGTGCGCTGATGGCACCTACTACACCGGGTACACGACCGACGTCGAGCGGCGGGTCGCCGAGCACAACGCCGGCGAGGGAGCAAAGTACACCCGCGGTCGGACACCGGTTGAAGTGGTACACACCGAGGCCTTCCCGGATCGCTCGACAGCGATGCAGCGCGAACACGAGATCAAGTCGCTTCAACGCGCAGAGAAGGAAGCACTCATCGAGTGACCGTCGCCCCGGTATTTTTGATGCGGGCCCACGCAGCATCGCCCATGGAGGTCTCCTTCGGGACCGACGGCTGGCGGGCACAGCAGACGGCGATCACGGACGACCGGCTCCGCGCCGTTGCTGGTGGCGTGACGCGGGTACTCGACGAACCAGGACCGCTCGCGATCGGATATGACGCCCGGGCGAACGCCACCGACTACGCCGAGACGCTGGCGGACGCGGTCGCCGAAACTGGCCGGAATGTCCTTCTAGCAGACCGAGACTGCCCGACGCCGGCGCTGGCGACGGCCATTGGTCGTGAGGACTGTGCGGGCGGGCTAATGGTCACCGCCTCACACAATCCGCCGGAGTACTGCGGCGTGAAGTTCATTCCGGCAGATGGCGCGCCGGCTCCGACCGACGTGACCGACGCCATCGAGGCCCATCTCGGCGAGCCAACGAAAGCAGCAACGCCGGGGACGGTCGACACTGTCGATCTGATCGACCCATACATCAAGACGGTCTGTGAGCGCGTTGACGCGGATCTATCGGGGCTGACAGTTGCTTACGACGCGATGCACGGCAGTGGCCGCGGCGTGACCGACCGCGTTCTCAGGACGCTCGGTGCAGACGTCGAACGGCTGCGGTGTGAGCGCGACCCCGACTTCGGCGGTGGCGCACCGAATCCGACGCCGGAGCGGCTTGAGACACTGCAGGCGCGTGTTGATGGTGATACGTGTGCGCTCGGATTGGCGACCGACGGCGATGCCGATCGGGTGACGGTCATCACGCCAACAGGAGTCATCGGCGCGAACCAGCTGTTCGCCGCGTTGTACGACTGGCTACTGGAGACCCACCAGGGGCCGGCGGTCCGAACCGTCTCGACGACAGCGCTGATCGACCGGATCGCCCGCGATCACGGGACGTCGGTCATCGAGACGCCGGTCGGATTCAAGCACGTCGCCGCGGCGATGCGCGAGCATGACGCGTTGATGGGCGGCGAGGAGAGCGGCGGATTCACCGTTCGCGGGCACCTCCCGAACAAGGACGGCTCATTTATCGGCGCGCTGGCCGCCGCGGCAACGGTCGAGACACCGCTTGCGGACCGGCTTGACCGCATCGCCGAGACCTACGGGCGGCGACACAGCGGCCGGGTGAGCGTCGACTGTCCGGACGCCGAGAAGGATGCGGCCATGGCCGCCGTTGAGACCACGGCGCCGGCGACACTCGACGGCGAGGCCGTTGTCGAGACCAACGCGATCGACGGAGTGAAGCTGATTCTTGCGTCCGACGACTGGGTGCTCATCCGACCCAGCGGGACCGAGCCCAAGCTCCGGATTTACGCGGAGGCCGACACCGCCGACCGTCGCGATCGGCTGCTTGCAGCCGGTCAGACGCTGGTCGCGGAGGCAAGAGAGCCCCAGTAGCGACCGTCCTCGGTCCGGGTGGCGTCGAAGCCGACCGACGCCCAGAAGGGGCGCACCCTCGGTGCGTACCGTGCTGTCAGCGGCATCCACCGATCGGCCGCCGCGTCGATCAGCGCCGTTCCAATGCCCTGGTCGCGCTGGGCGCGACGAACAGCGATCGCGACGATATGCGCGCCACCATCAAGCGGCGTGTCATCGCGATCCCGGGCGGGCGGTGTGAGGACGATCGTCCCGACCGGACGGCGGCGTCGCGCGAGGAGGACCGTACCGGCCGCAAGGCACTCGGGCAGGGCCACGTCGGTCACCGAGAGAGCAGCAGCGTCAATCAGCCGACGGACGGCCAGTCGGTCGGCAGGTGTCGCGACGGCGATGTCGAGAGGCCGATCGGCTGTCATCCGCCTTTGACCAGCCGGAGGACCGTCACCGTCGTCGTGTCGACAGCGTCGGTATCCGGAACGGGACGGCCATCGACCAGCACCGTTGCCTCCTGCGGAGAGAGATCAACCGCCTGGAGAACGTCGGCGTAGGTGGCGTCGGCGGCGAGCTCAACGCGCTCGGTGTGATCACCCTTGATGTCGACGGTGACGTGCATGGACTCGTAGCTACTGATGTGTAGCCGTCGGGAGCAAAAAGACACGCCGTTCACCGCGGCCGGGCAGGCTCACACAAGCAGGTGCAGGTGTCGGACGAGCGAGCCGTGAACGCGTCGTCGGGCAACGGCAGAGACCGACCAGCCAGCATCCCGGGCCGTCTCGGCCCACGAGCGGTCGGCGATGAGGACGCCACGGGGGGCCACCCGCCGGAGCTCGGTGAGCGCCGACGCGACCAGGCTGGTGGCGTCGGTCGCCGCAATGGCCGACTGCCGGCCATAGGGCACGTCGACGACGAATCCATCAACGCTGTCCGCCGCGAGTGGGAGGCGGGCCGCATCGCCACACACGAGTTCGCCCTGCCAGTCGTCGACGGCGTCTGTCAGGTTCTCGCGGGTTCCGGTGACCATTCGGCGATCGGCATCGACACCGAGAACCGACGCCCCGATCAGGCCGGCCTCGATGAGTGTCCCACCGGTGCCACACATGGGATCAAGGAGACGCCGGCCGGGGCGCGCGCCGGCGAGGATAACGCACGCACGTGCGAGCAGCGGGTCCATGCTCCCGGGCTGGAAGAACGGCCGTTCGGTCGGAGCGCGCTGGGCGAAGGTCCGCTCACCGCGAACGGAGGTCCACCCCAGCGCACAGAAGCTCTCGGTGGGATCGGTATCGACCGCTCCGGCGGTGACAGGGTCAAGCGGGTCTGTGGGGTCGGCGGCGGGATCACGCCCGAGGTCGCCGGCGGCACACAGCGCCCGGAGTTCGTGATCGGGATCCTCAAGATCGATGGTGAATCCACGGTCAACGAGGACGGCGCCGAGCGCGCGCTCAATCGCCTGGGTGTCGACGCCGGCAGTTGCACGGACGTCGCGAGCACGAACCGCTACCGTCCCCGACGAGATGTCGAGGTCGGCGGACCGCAGAAGGGCACTCGCGCTGTCGGGATCGGCATCACTCCAGCCGAGCAGCCGGCCGGCGGCGCGCGTGAAGGCGGCGTTGGCAACGCCTGTGGTGTCGATCGCCCGGGCAGTGGCAATGCCCGGCGCCCGCACCTGGAGACCACTGCTCACCGCGGTCGCCTCAAGAGCGGCAAAGATGTCGGCCTCGCCAGCGAGTTCCAGCCAGTACACGACGGGAGGAGGGTCGGCCGGCGCAAAACCGTGGCGGTCCGGCCGGGGCTTTTGTACGAACGGCGCCCAGGGCGGGGCATGAGTTCGGATCGACTGGATCCCTTTGACTCGCGGCGCTCGACGGTCTACGGGCCGACGGGGGCCGTCGCAACCAGCCAGCCGCTGGCGACGCAGGCGGGGATGGACGCACTGGCAGCCGGGGGCAACGCCTTCGACGCAGCTGTCACGGCGGCGGCAACGCAGGCGGTCGTCGAGCCGATGTCGACAGGGATCGGCGGCGATGCCTTCGCGCTGTACCGGCAGGCCGACGGGACGGTCGGGGCGTTACGGGCCTGTGGCGGAGCACCAGCGGCAGCGACCCGTGAGACCGTCCGGGCGGCCGTTGACGGCGACCGGATGCCGACAACCGGCGCGCACACGATTACCGTGCCGGGGGCGGTTCGAGGGTGGGAGCGGACGCTTGCGCGCTTTGGCGAGCGTTCACTGGCGGACGCACTGGCGCCGGCGATTGCGTACGCCCGGGAGGGCTTTCCGGTGACGCCGGTGATCGCCGACGCCTGGGGGCGAGCGAGTGACCGACTCTACGGGGCCCGGGCGGAGGAGTACCGCCCGCAGGGGGGCGCACCCACGCCGGGAACGACCGTCCGGCTGCCGTCGTTGGGCGAGACGCTGACGCAGCTCGCCTCCGAGGGCGCCGACGCATTCTACGAAGGGGAAATCGCGGAGACGATTGCAGCGGCAGTCCAGCGCCACGGCGGGACGCTACGCGTCGATGATCTGGCGGAGTTCACCGTGGAGGACCCGGAGCCGATCACGACGACCTACCAGGGGGCGACCGTCTACGAGCTGCCGGCGAACAACCAGGGACCGATCGCGATTGAGGCGCTGAACATCGCCGCGGAACTCGACGCCGGAGCGCATCCACCGGGATCAGTCGAGCGGACCCACCGGCTGATCGCGGCGATGAAACGGGCCTTCCACGACGGCCACCGGTACATCACCGATCCAGCGTACGCGTCGATCCCGCCGTTGACCAGCCGGGACTGGGCGAGACGACGGGCGGCGGACGTGACCGACCGGGCGCAGTCGGTGCGCTACGCGACGCGCCAGGAGGAGTCCGACACGGTATTGATCACGGCGGCGGACGCGGCGGGCAACGTGGTGTCGTACATCAACTCGCTCTTTTCGGCCTTCGGGTCGGGGCTGGTCGCCGGCGACACGGGCGTGATCCTACAGAACCGCGGGGCGTCGTTCAGTCTTGACCCCGATCACCCGAACCGGCTGGCGCCGGGCAAGCGGCCGTTTCACACGCTGATTCCGGGCGTTCTCAGGCGGGACGCCGAGGACTGGCTGGCCTTCGGCGTGATGGGCGGACACATGCAACCCCAGGGCCACCTCCAGGTGCTGTCGGCGCTGCTTGATAACGGGGCGTCGCTGCAGGCGGCCCTCGATCGGCCGCGGTGGCGCTACTGGTCGGACGGTTCACTCGCCGTCGAGCCACACGTCTCCGAGACGCTCGTCTCGGGGCTGGCCGATCGGGGCCACGACGTACAGGAGGCCTCGCCGCGGCACTTCGGCGGCGGCCAGCTGGCGCGCTGGCGAGGGGATCACGTGGCGGCCGCAACGGAGCCCAGAAAGGACGGCACCGCACAGGTGCGATAGGCGGACTTACCTGTTGTCGGTGAGGAGGATGTGCATGCGACAGTTCGTGGTGGTCGGCCACGAGGCGCCGACCGAGCCGTCGTTTTCCCTTGACAACCTCGGCGGGGCCGGGCGGCTGGATCTGCTCTGTCGGTGTCTGAACAGCGCGCTGTTCGTCTCGCATGGCATCCGCGAGGATGTCCGGGTGCATCTCGTGCTGTCGGACACGTACACGCTGTCGGTCGACGGGGAGACGGTCCGACAGGTACACCCCGACGAGCGATCGATTGCCGCGCGGGTTCGGGAGGCCCTTGAGGCGGCGGAGCTGGCAATCGGCCACCAACCGGCCGAGCCGGCGCCGGGGATCGCGCTCTACCGAATGGGCCTGGCAGCGACGCTTGAGCGGCTGGCGACATCGGGCACGCTCGTGACGCTCGATCCGGCAGGTACGCCCGTGGTGGCGGCCAACCTGCCGGAGGCCCCGATCTTCGTGCTCTCGGATCACCAGCCGTTTGCGGAGGACGAACGCGCGCTATTGGCCGATCGGAACGCCCAGGCGGTCAGTCTAGGGCCGCGGGCGATCCATGCCGACGACGCGATTGCGATCGCGCATAACGCGCTCGATACCGACGGCTTCCAGCAGTACTGAGTCGGAAGCACAACGATTAAACGAGCCA
>JBEQAX010000005.1:0-75261 GCA_041640095.1 Salinarchaeum sp.
GGCGAGTCGGGGGCGGCTGGTCGCCCTTCTCGTCGGGACAGCCGGCTATGTGGTCATCGTGATTTTCGCCGGCGATCTGCTCCTGCGATCGGCAGAGATCATTCCACTGCCGGCGCGCTTTGGATCGGTGCCGGCAGTGACATTCCTGTTTGGCCCGCCAACGTACTTTCTTGGGTTTATTAGCCCCTACGCCGCCGAGCTCTCCCGGAAGGACACCGTGGGAGAAGCGTCCGGTTACGTCTACGCGCTGGGGACCATCGGAAGCATCGTTGGCGCGTTCGGGACCACGTTCGTGTTGATCCCCACTCTTGGGGTCGATGCTATCGCCTTCTTTTTCGGCGGGTTGGCACTCGTGACCGCCGGTTGGCTTCTCGCGCCAGAGTTTCCACGGGGAGCCACGCTCCGGATGGTGATCGTCGCCGTATTACTCATTGGCGCCATAACGAGCCCCTCGGTCGGCGTAAGCGCAGAGGGACAGATCGTCTATCAGACCCAGACTCCACACCAGGATCTTGAAGTGATCGACCGTGGAGCGGTCCGGACGCTATACCTCGATGGACAACGGCATAGCGCGATGGATCGCTCGGCCCCAGACCGGCACGTCTTCGAGTATACGCGGTACTTTCACCTGCCGTATCTCTTCGCGAACACAACCGCCTCGATCGATCGGGTGCTGTTTGTCGGTGGAGGAGGCTTCACGGGTCCGAAGCAGTTTGACCGGCGATACGACGTGACCGTTGATGTCGTCGAAATCGACCAGACGGTCATTGATGTCGCCAAGCGATACTTCGGGGTCAAGGAGTCCCCGACAATGCGGATCCACAACGCCGGTGGCCGGCAGTATCTTTCCGAGACCGACCGCACGTACGATCTGATCGTCTTAGACGCATACCGGAAGGACACCGTCCCCTTCCAGTTGACGACCGTCGAGTTCATGCAGTTGCTTGACGAGCGACTCACGGCCGACGGAATGGTCGTCGCGAACCTAATTTCGGCGCCGAGCGGTCCCGCTTCACAGTTCTACCGCGCCGAGTACAAAACAATGGACCAGGTGTTCCCGCAGGTGTATACCTTCCCGACGACACCAGCCCCCGTCGTCCAGAACGTCGAACTCGTGGCGACGAAGCGTGACGATCGACTGAACCAGTCAACGCTCCAGGCGCGCAACAACCGACGCACAATCGGGATCAATCTCGAAACCGCAGTGGATCACTATCGAGCACCACCGCCAACTGATAACGTACCGTTGTTGCGTGACGACCGCGCACCGGTCGACCGGCTGCTTGATCCGATGGTTGGCCAGCAGTACGTGATCGATGAGACGGCCAACGTCTCTCGGACCGAGACGGAGTGAGGGAGTGATCGACCAGTCGGATCGAACACGGTCGTCGGAATCGGATCAGTCGTCGTAGGGATACCGATCAATCGCCCCACAGGCGCAGGTCGTCACGACGACGCCGTCGTTAAGTCGCACCTGGGCGGTTGTTCCCGGTAGAAGGTAGAGATCACAGGCATCACACGTGCGTCGTTTGAACGACCGGGGAAGCGAGAGGCGGTTGCGCTCGGCGATTCGCTTGGCGAGACGGACGTAATACCGGGCTAAGTCTCGGTTGTCCTCGGCAGCGGCCGTCGCAGCAAGCGACTCAAGGCGGTCAATCCGTTCCGCAGCGATATCGGACATGCCCTACCGGACCGTCGGGCAGGAGGGCTCAGTCCTCAAGTTCGTCAGCGATGCGCTGGAGCTGGCGAGTGACATCGCGGACCTCGTCGCGGAGCTGTCGGACTTCACGAACGAGTTCCTCATTGCCGACCTCGTCGCCGCCAGCACCGCCCGGACCGCCGCTGGGGCCGCCACCCATCATGCCGCCCATCATCTGGGCGAAGGGGTTACCCCCCATGCCACCGGCGCCTGGGCCGCCGCCCATCATTTCTTCCATGCGCTCTTCTCGGTCCTCTTCACCGCCCTCCGATCGTTGCTGGCGGATTTCCTCAACCCGCTCACGGAAGGACTTCTCGTCGGATGCTTCGGCGTCGTCGTTGGGAGTATCGGACGACTCCTCGGCGTTGTCATCTGCCATACCTCTGGCTTCCGACCCCGGACCGAAAAGCGTTTTCGTCGCACACGCCGCCGAACGGCGGTCTTATTCCGGCGGACGTCCCAATACCGGTATGGATCGTGAGGCGGAGCTCGCCGCAGCCCGCGACCTCGATGTTGAGGCGATCGCAAAAGAGATCGAGTCGATCGGCTTCGCCTGCCAGCGGTGTGGTGCTTGTTGTACAGCCGAGGCGGATGAGCCACATACAGCGACGATTTTTCCCGACGAGGTCCGCGCGATTGAGGGCAAATGGTCGGCTATCGCCCGACCGATGCCCTACGGACTAGAGACGGGTGAGACCTTCGAGTGGGCACTACAGGTTGACGACTGTGGTGACTGCGTATTCTACGACGACGATGAGGGCTGTCGGATCTATGAGGACCGACCGTTGATCTGTCAGACGTATCCCTTCCGGGTTGATCCCAGCGATGGGACAATCGAAACAAGCGAGTGTCCGGGACTTGGCGAGGAGATAAGCCACGAGGAAGCGCAGGCACTCGCGCGCATGTTAAAGCGGCGGGCGATCATCGAGGCCGAACAGGCACTCGCGCTTCGGGCGGCATACGAGCCGGTGACGACCGACGGGCCGGTTGTATACGACGCCGAGGGACCGAAACAGGTCGACGGAACGCCAATCGATCCGACCGACCAAGGGCAAAAAGGTTGATTCAGCTACCACCCGATACCCTGTGTATGTCCGAGGAAACGACCACAATCGAGGCGCGTGTCGGTGACGTACTCCGCGAACGTGCGGAGACGGTGGCCGTCGCCGAATCCTGTACTGGCGGGCTTATTGGATCGCGTATTACCGATATCCCCGGCGCAAGCGACTACTTTGAACTCGGCGTCGTCACGTACGCCTACGGCTCAAAGCTCCGCGAGTTGGCCGTCCCACGAGAGGTACTCGACAATCACGGCGCCGTTAGCGAACCGACGGCCCAGGCGATGGCGCGTGGGGTGCGTGATCGTGGAGGTGCCGACTGGGCGATTGCCACCACCGGCGTTGCGGGACCAACCGGCGGCACCCCGGAGACGCCGGTCGGAACCGTCTACATCGGGATCGCCCACGCCGGCCCGTGGGAATCGGGAGCCTCTTGGGCGACCGTCGAACACCACGTCTTCGATGGGTCGCGGACCGACATCAAGGCAAAGATCGCCACTCGAGCGCTTGCGGCTCTCCACGAGCACGTCCGCGCCGAGGGGTAAGTGCCAGGGCAACAACCGTGTCAGGCGGTAGTTCTATATCCGCCGCTCATGCAGGCTTGCATGGAGGGCGTCTATCGTGGAACTCTCAGATTCACTCCTTTGTCTGTTCAGTGCTGAACTCGAAGCAGCGGACGATCAGTATGTCATCGAGATCCCCCATCGCGAGATCGAAGCCGGGACAGTCGATGTCGATGAGGTCTACCGCGTTGCGATGATCGCCAATCAGACCGGAGCACATCACTCCGAGCAATCAGTCGATCACCCGCCGGGTGAACCCCAGCCGCCGGTTGAGATCGGCGAAGTTCGGTACGTCGAGATTGAGGATCTCGGGAAGCAAGGGGATGGAATCGCGCGCGTCGAGCGCGGGTATGTGATTATCGTGCCCGATACCGACGTTGGCGACCGGGTGAAAATCGAGATTGGTGACGTCAAGTCGAATTTTGCCGTTGGTGAGGTCATCGACGAGTAGCCTTACGCGCGCGGTGCGTCCGGAATCGCGAAGAACGCATCGAGATTGAGGTCGGCTTCGACCGGAAGTTCCTCAAGTGCGTCATACGGCCGGCCGACGACGATATCGCCGGCCCGAGAACGGCCGATGCCCGGAATGGCCGTGAGCTCGGCCATCGACGCGGCGTTGGGATCAAGCGGTGCGGGAATTCCCGTCACCGAGCGGTAGCCGTGATCAACGACAATGACGTCAATCGTCCGATCCAGTTCGCGCTCCTCGGGAAGCCCGACGAGCAGTGAATAAGTCCCCGGTTGGCGGCCAAAGGTCCGGCCGTCCTCGTGGTACTCAAGATGAACGCCTGGCAGGCGCGTCCCAGCGGGGACCACGCGTTCGAGCATTGGCTGGTCGAAGGTCTCGCGCACGGTGCGCTTGTATGATAAGAACCGGTCGTGATTGCGGTCGGCGATCTCGGTTCCCGTCTCGGCCATGTCCGTGCCCGGAAAGGCCATGACCTGCCGAATATTGACCCGACGGACCATCAGATCCGCTGCCATGATCCGCTCAAGAAACTGCTGGTTGTATTCGAACGTTTCCGGGCGCTCGCCGTCAAGGCCGTGAACGAAATTAATGCCAGGGAGAAGCTTCGGGAGACGATCCGGGGCCGGCCGATGTCCGCCAATCTCGTTGACGATCTCGACAGCCTCGAAACACTCATCGGCGGAAACAACCAGGTTGTTGGCCTCCTGAACCTGCGGGTCGGCCGACTCAAGTCCAAAGGCGGCGGTATCACCGGGCGTGTTGTACCGGGCAATCGTCTTGAGGGCTGCCCGTGCTCGGTCAGGATACTCAACAATTGTTACGGGATTAATATTGTCGAGGTGGAGGGTCTCAATGTCGGGGGCCGTTTCACGGATCCCCCGATAAAGCCGTTCGATGGCGTCCGGATTCGGCGCGCGACCGTCACCGCCGTAGGCGAGCAGGTCGGCCTGCCGACCGATCCGAAAGTGCTTGACCCCGCGCGAGGCGAGTGCGTCAACCTCGGCGACGACCGCATCGGGATCGCGAAACGTTGGGTCACCATACAGCGGTTCAGTACAGAACGAGCACCGGTAGGCACAGCCGCGGCTCGTCTCAAGTTCACACACGAGGTATTCAGGATGGTTCGGATGCTGCTCAACGATGAACGCGCCGGCCGGTGCCCACCGACGAAGTTCCGCAAGCGTTCGGTACCGATCGGCAAAGCCCTCAAGCCCGGAGTCAACGAGATCGTAGGCGGCCGCCTCGACATCGCCCATTGCGAGGAAATCAAAATCGAGATCGTCACGACGGGTCTCGACCCGGCCGGCGTTCTCCTCGCCGACCCCGAACCGGGTCGGCCCGCCGATTAGACTCGTGCCGTCGGCACTCCAGGCGAGTTCGCGGACTTCCTCGGGATCGGCCGGCGTCCCACCGACATACGCCCCTGGGACCGTCATCCCCCCGACATAGATCATAAGATCGGCATCGGAGACCGCACTCCAGTGTGTGCGATCCTCGCGGAGCTGGTCGATTGTTCGGTAGGCGATCTGCTCGCGTGGAACACCGGCGTCAACAAGCGCTCCGGCAACGTACCGTGGGTACGTCGAGATGTACGGCGGAACCCCGAAGTTCGCCGGCTCGTCAACGTACCCGTCAACGATCGTCACCGAGAGCGATGCCGGCGACTGTGTGACCATCGATACGGCCGATTGTGGCTCAAGCCGCATAAGCGAGTTGTTGGCCACAGCGCCACGCTACGGTCCGACAGTATGCCGCAAGAGGGACGGATACCGATCACCAGGGGAGCATTCGTCGTCGGTTTGATCGCCATCGTCGCGGTACTGAGCCCGGTGGCACACGTGATCGGCTTCGGCGGTGTCTGTCGTCGCCATGAGCATCGACGTGGCGACATCACGGATTCACTAGAACGCTCGTTAGATCAACGACGGTTCCGGATTCGGCCCGGGGATCGCCGACGAGCGAACCCAGACAAACGGCGGTTCCATCGGGGGTGAAACACGCCACAAGCGGGGTATCATCGGTATCCAGCGCCGCGGCGACCGTCTCGTCGTGTCCGATCACCCCTGGAGCGTACACCGGGGCTCCGGTCGCAACCGTCTCGGCCGCCGAAGAGGCAATGGTCAATCGGGGGAGATCGGCAAGAGCGCGCTCTGCAGGGGCGAGGACCTGTGCGAGTTCAATCGGCGGATCGGTGACCGCCTGGTCGTGGTAGGCAACAGCGTCGGCGAGCTCTTGGAGAGTCACGAGGTCACGATCATCGAAGGGGCCGGCGGCAGTGCGTCGAAGATCGCCCATGTGCGCGCCGGTTCCAAGGGCGAGACCGAGGTCGTGACACAGCTTGCGGACGTAGGTGCCACTCTCACAGTGCACTCGGATAAGCGCCTGCCGGTCGTGGATCTCAAGCAGTGTGAGGTCGTAGATTTCGCGGACACGAAGGGTACGAGCAACGGCGCTCTTGCGCGGGGGCTTTTGATAGATCGGGCCAGTGAACTCTGCGAAGACCGTCTCAATGTTCTCACGTTCCGGCGGCGTATCGTGAAACTCGAGTACAGCCACGTACTCTTTATCAGCATTCTGGAAGGCCGGCGCGATGCGGGTAGCATCACCAGTAAGAACCGGAAGACAGCCGGTGACTTTTGGATCAAGCGTTCCGGCGTGACCGGCGCGCTCAACGCCGAGAAGATCACGCACCCAGCCGGCAACCTCGTGCGCGGAGGGGCCGGGAGGCTTGTCCAGATTGATCACACCAAACGATCGGCGTTCGGTGATCGGCCGCTCCGCAGGAGGCTCGCGCATGGTTCGCTCAGAAGTCGATCTCGACGGGGACGTGTCCCTCGTCGGTCGCAGGATCGTACCGCTCAATGGCGTCACCGATCAGCCCGGGAACAGCCGACGGACTCCACCGGGCAGTGTTCACCGAGAGATCGTAAATCGAGAGGTCCTCAATCTCGATGTTGTAATACTCCCGATACCGCTCACGCTCGCTTTGCTCGCGAACTCGTGTTTCCTCACGGGCCTGATCAACAGGTTTGTTCTCTCGGTCGGCGATCCGCTGTGCCCGCACCGCCAGGGGAGCGTGCAACCAGATCCGGAGCGTGGCGTACTCACCAGCAAGCCACCCCGAGAGACGTGACTCAAGAACAATATCGTCGCGCTCAACGGCTGCGGCCCGGAGCCGTTCGTCGAGGTCGCGGTCAATCGCTGGATCTTCCTCAGCCCGACGGTTGAGCTCGGCCAGCGTCAGGTCCCGCTCCTCGGCGAGTGACCGGAAGATGTCCCCACCGCTGACGTGCTCAAGATTGAACCGATCAGCAATGGCGGCGGCGGTCGTACTCTTGCCGCTGCCCGGCGGTCCGGACACGGTCAGCAACATAGGTGATCTGGGGCAGCCGAACTCATAGACGTTTTGAACCACGGCGGAAGCAGCGTGGTCGATCGGAAACACATAAGTCTGCGGACGCATCAATGGATAGTATGATGCGTTTCGCTCCGGAAACGGCCGTACTGTCTCGACCGGCAGGGTCCGCGAGCGAGACGCTGGTACCTGTTTTTCGGGCCACTCCCGGCAAACGCCGGGTCTGAGGACGTTCGTGGCGGGCGTAGCGACCCCGTCGCGGGGGTATCCGGACCGACGCACCGACTACCGATCACTACAGTCACACCACCACACCCATGACAGACACTGACCCGATCTTTCGCGGAGTCTTTCCCGCGATGACGACTCCGTTCACGGAGAACGGACGCATCGACTTCGAACAACTGCGAGCGGACGCCCGACGCCTTGAGCGAGCCGGCGTCGACGGCCTAGTGCCGATGGGCTCGACCGGCGAAAGCGCGACCGTCACGCACGACGAGCACATCGACGCTGTCGAGGCGGTCGTCGAGGCGGTCGACGACATCCCCGTCATTGCCGGTGCGGGATCGAACAACACCCGCGAGGCCATCGAACTTTCTGAGCGGTCAGCCGCCGTGGGAGCCGACGCTCTTCTGTTGATTTCGCCGTATTATAACCTGCCCGAGCAGCGCGGTTTTATCGACCACTACCGTGCGATTGCCGACGCGGTTGATCTGCCACAGATCGTCTATAACGTTCCTGGCCGGACCGGTCAGAACATCGAGCCGGATACCGTGGTCGAACTAGCCAGCGAAGAGAACATCCGCGGATACAAGGCCGCCAGCGGCGATATGGGTCAGATTAGCGAGATCATCGAGCGCACACGCGAGGAGGACTTCGCGGTGCTGTCAGGTGACGACGCCATGACGCTGCCGGTCATCACGGTTGGCGGGACCGGGACGATTAGCGTCGCCGCTAACATCGAGCCCGAGTTAACGACCGCGATGGTGCACGCCGCGCTGGCTGGTGACTTCGACCGGGCACGCAGGCTCCATCACGACCTTGGACCGCTGTTTCGGGCGCTGTTTGCCGAGTCAAACCCGATTCCTGTCAAGGAGGCGATGGCAATCCGTGGGTACGGCCCGGCCAAGCTTCGGTCGCCGTTGACCCGTCATCAAGAGTCCTACCGCAACGAGCTAGAAACGGTGCTTGCTGACCTTGAGGAGACGCGCCGGGAGACACTCGGCACAGAGGCCACTATTGAACGATGAGCGGTACGTCGGTGAGAGTCGCCATCCCCGGAGCGACCGGCCGGATGGGCCAGGAGCTGCTTGAGGCCGCCGCCGGACGCACGGACATCACGGTGGCCGTCGCGACGAGTCGATCCCCCGAGTCAGGGCCGATTGCCGGCCACTCAATCGAGCCAGCAGCCGAGCTGCCGACAGCACTTGCTGATCGGGATATCGATGTACTGGTGGATTTCACCGTTCCGGCGGCAACGAACGACCATGTTGTAGCCGCCAGCAACGCCGGGGTCGGGGCCGTCATCGGCACAACCGGATTCGAGGATGAGACCAACCTTCGTACGGCCGCCGAACAAGTACCGGTACTGAAGGCCGCCAACTTCGCGCGAGGGATTCAGGCCCTGTTAGCAGTCCTCAAGACAGCCGCTGAATCACTCCCTGGGTACGATGTCGAGCTCATCGAGACCCACCACAACGGCAAACGCGACGCGCCAAGTGGAACAGCCGGCCGGCTCATTGAGACGATTGAAACGGCACGCAAGGACGACGGTGACCACGTCCACGGCCGAGCGGGCCACGCGCCGCGGTCTGAGGGCGAGATTGGCGTCCACGCCGTCCGGGCAGGCGACATCACGGGAATCCACGAGGCCCTGTTTGCGGGTCAACATGAGGAACTCCGGATCACCCACCGTGCCGAGGATCGCGGGGTGTTCGCTGCAGGCGCTTTAGACGCCGCTGTCTGGCTCGCAGGACGTGATCCCGGCTGGTACGACTACGCTGATCTCCTCGAGCAATCGTAGCCCGTTGAGAGTGTGTCCGGTCGGTCAGATCGATTCCGCCCGATCCGGTAGGGCTGCTGCTAAGGCCTCGATCGGCGTTGGCGGTTCGGCAATGTCGAGATCCTCAAGTTGTGACCGACAGGAGGTGCCGGGTGCAACGACGGTCTCGGCCTCGCTCGCGTCGATCTGATCCGCGAGGAGCCCGGCAATTGAGCGGCTCATCGAGTAGTGTTCGGCCTCGTAGCCGAAGCTTCCGGCCATCCCACAACAGGTTGAATCGAGCGCGTCGACCGTATACCCCGCCCGCCGGAGGACGCCCACCGCATGATGGTCTTTAGCAGTCGCCTTCTGGTGGCAGTGGCCGTGGTAGGCCAGCGATCGGTCAGGCGCGTCAAAGTCGACGGCGGCATCCAAATCGAACTGATCGAGATACTCACAGACGCCGTAGGTGTTCGCGGCGACGCGCTCGACATCCTCGCCGGCAAGCAAATCGAGGAAGTCGTTTTGGACCATCACCGCATCTGAGGGCTCCGCGAGGACGACATCCCACCCCTCGCGAACGGCCGGCGCGAAGGTCTCAACTGCCGTTTTCGCGCGACTACGCGAACGGTCAAGAAGTCCCTTCGAGTAGGCCGGGCGACCGACATCCAGCGGATCGGCGATGTCAACATGAACACCCGCCGCCTCAAGGAGTGCCACCGCCGCCTCGCCCACCTCCGGATGGAGGTAGTTCGTGTAGATGTCGGGGAGATAGATCGCGCGACGCTCGGCCTCCGCGGCGGAGACCGCTGGCTCGTGATCGGCAACCCGCTTGTGGAAGGGCCGCCGGGCGAACTGCGGGAAGGTGCGCTCGCTGGCAATGCCGAGTGTCGCCTCCGCGATCTTTCCGGCACCGGGAATCGCCTGTGCCCAGTTCGACAGCGGCGCCAGCGCACTCCCGATCCGGGCGACCGTCTCGAAGTTGCCAAAAAGCCGGTCACGGATGGAGATCCCCGATTCCTGATGGTGCTGGTGAGTGACCTCGGCCTTGAGTTTCGCCATGTCGACGCCGCTTGGACAGTCGTGCTTGCAGCCCTTACACCCGATGCAGAGATCAAGGATTTCGCTCATGAACTCGTCGTCCAGCGCGTTGACGTCTACATCGCCGCTGATGGCCGACCGAAGCATGTTCGCGCGTCCACGCGTCGATAATGACTCCTCTTCGGCCGCCCGGTAGGTTGGACACATCACTCCGCCGGTGGTGTCCTGGTGCCCTCGACAGCCACCACAGCCATGACAGAGCTCAACCATGCCTTCGAAGCCATTGTCGTTGTCCCACTGGAGGGTCGGATCAAACTCCGGCTCGAAGGTATACTCCGCCCCATAGCGAAGATGCTCGGTGAGATCGGTCGGATCGTCCGGCGGACTGACCACCTGTCCAGGGTTCAACAGCCAGTCAGGATCAAAGGTGCTCTTGAGTTGGTGGAACAACGAGTAGACCTCCTCGCCGTAGAGTTTCCGGTTGAATTGGGTGCGCGCCCGGCCGTCACCGTGCTCACCCGAGACGGATCCGCCGTACTCAACGACGAGGTCGGTCACCGCGTCCGCGATGGCGTCCATGCGCTCGATTCCCTCGGCGGACTTGGTGTCGATCAGCGGCCGGATGTGCAATACGCCCGGGCCAGCATGGGCATAGAAGCTCGCGAACGTGTCGTGCTCGGCGAGGATGTCCTGGAAGTCGGCAACATACTCGGGGAGATTCTCCGGGGGAATTGCGGTATCCTCGATGAACGCAATATGTTTCTCGTCGGTCATCCGCGAGAGAAGAATCGGCAGACCGGCCTTGCGGAGCTTCCAGAAGCGGTCCTGGGTGGCCTGGTCGTGGGCCTCCAGAGCCGCGAAGGCGTTGACCGGCGTATCGCTCTCGTGTGGCGACGACGGGACAGTGCCGTCGGGGTCGTGTGATGGACATCGATCGGCCAGGAGCTCTGCAATGGCATTGCGCGTCGTCACCTCATCTGGGCCGGCCATCTCGACAAGCAGGACAGCCCCAGTCCCCTCCGGCAGCATGTCGACAAGCGTGGCAAACTTCGGGGTGTCGGCCGCCAACTCAAGGAGCACGTCATCAACGAGTTCAACCGCGGCGGCATCGTGCTCAACGATCGCCTTGACGTCAGAGACGGCGTCGATGAGATTCTCATAGGCGAGCAGTGCCATCGAGGTCGTCTCGGGGATCTCGACCAGCGAGACCTCGGCCTCGGTCACGATTCCGAGGGTCCCCTCGCTGCCGGCAAGCAACCTGGCGAGGTTCACCGCACCAGTCTCGCGGGCCTCCTCGACGATCAAGTCAAGGTTGTACCCGGAGACATTCCGCTTGAGATCCGGGTACTGATCCTCAATCGCGTCGCCGTGGGTGTCAACAATGTCGGCGACTCCGGCGTAGATGCGCTCCTCAAGAGAGCCTTCGGGGTCGCCCTTGGCACGGAGCTCTTCGAGTGACATCGACTCAAAGGTCGTCACCGTGCCATCGGCGAGGACGACCTCGGCGGACTCGATGTAGGCGTCGGTCTTACCGTACTGTAAGGAGTGGGCGCCGGTGGAATTATTCCCGATGGCGCCGCCGAGTGCACTCTTGTCTCCCCAAGCTGGATCAGGGGCGAACTTGAGCCCCTCATCGGCGACCGCCTGGTTGAGGTGAGCGATGGTGATTCCCGGTTGCGCACGCACGCACTGGCGTTCCGGGTCGACCGACTGAACGGTGTCCATGTGCCGGGTGAAATCAATGACGACCGCACGGTTGGTCGTCTGTCCGGCAAGGCTGGTTCCGCCACCGCGAGGGAGGACAGGAATGGACTGCTCGGCACAGTAGGTGACGGTGGCAGCCACGTCGGCGGTCGTCTTCGGAAAGACCACCCCAACGGGCGTAACGCGGTAGTTGCTGGCGTCGGTCGCATAGAGCTCGCGCGAGAACTCGTCAAAGCGGACATCACCATCGATGCGCGCCTCGAGATCCGCAACGAGGTCGGGGCGTTCGATCGAACCGCCCTGATAGTCGTAGGTCGCTGCCGGGTCAGCTGTTGGATCCGAGTTCGTAGTCATGGGAGCGAGGGAAGCGATCGATTAACCGTGATCGGAAGCACAGGGGTGGAGGATCATAAACGGACGGACCGGCGACGCGGTCCATCGGGGTTTTTCCACCCACGAGTACACACGGATGATATGGGCGATACCTACGATACCGCCGCACTCCGTGAGGCCATCAGCGAGACCTGGGAGGCCTACCAGGCCGACGCGATCACCACCCCAGCCGACGACGAGACGTTGGCAACGCTGGATGTCTTCCTCGATGCTCTTGAGGCGGGGGCGATCCGGGCAGCCGAGCCAACGGACGACGGCTGGCAGACCAACGCCTGGGTCAAACGCGGCGTCCTCTTGAACTTCGGGCTGCGGTCGATTACACCCCAGTCCTACGGCGATGTGACCTACCACGACGTATTGCCGCTTCGCGAGACGGATGATCTCGCCGAGCGGGGCACCCGGAACACCCCCGACGGCACAACAATCCGTCGTGGTGGGTACCTCGGGGAAGACTGTATCATGATGAGTCCGAGCTTCATGAACATCGGTGCATACGTCGACGACGGCACACTGGTTGACTCCTCGACGACCGTCGGTTCGTGTGCCCAGATCGGGTCGAATGTTAAACTCGGCGCAAACACGCTGATCGGAGGCGTCCTCGAACCGGTTGAGGATGCGCCGGTGATCGTCGAAGACGACGTCACCCTAGGGGCCGGCTGTCGGGTAACCAGTGGGTTCATCGTCGGCGAGGGATCGGTTGTCGGCGAGAACACGCTACTAACGCCCCGGATCCCAGTCTACGATCTCGTTGAGGAGGAGATCCATTACGGGCAGTTGCCGCCGGAGCGCCGCGCGTTCCAGCGGTACGTCGAATCCTCGATTGGCGACCACGACCTGATTGACGGCCAAGCGTACAAGCCTGCCGTTGTCGCGACACACGTTGAGGAGGAGACCCTCGAAGCCACACAGCGCGAGGACGCCCTTCGCGAGTGACAGCCACCCAGACGATCACAACAGGAAAGTAGCCCCCTCCAAATGGGCGGTATGGACGACGGACAAACGCGACAGACCCGCCCGCCACGAACCGACGAGGGGTGGTACGTACTGCACGAGTTCTACCGTGTCGACTGGGAGCGCTGGCAGGAACTCCCAGAAGACCGCCGTGAGCGCTTTCTCACGGAAGGCACAACGTTCTTCGAGGATGCCGAGGCGGTCACGGATGCGCCGACTGGCGACTCGGCAGTTGCCGCAATGCTCGGTCATCACGCCGATCTGCTCGTGATCCACCTGCGGCCGACACTTGATCACCTCTCAACACTTGAGCGCCGCTTCGAACAGACGGCCCTGGCACGCGTCACCGAGCGGGTCAACTCCTACGTCGCCGTGACCGAGGTGTCCGATTACGTCTCGGAAGCTTACTTCGAGACCGACGAGGCCGAGCAAAGCGAGGGCATCCAGCGGTATCTCGACGCCAAGCTCCGGCCAACACTCCCGGAGAACGAGTACGTCTGTTTCTATCCGATGGATCGTCGGCGCGAAACCGAGGCCAACTGGTACACCGAGGACTTCGAGGAGCGCTCGGCGATGATGACCAGCCACGGCCGGATTGGTCGGGAGTACGCCGGTGAGATCACACAGGTCGTGACCAACGCTATCGGCTTTGACACCCACGAGTTCGGTGTCACACTCTTTGCGGACGACCCGACCGCAATCAAGGACATCGTCTACGAGATGCGTTTCGATGAGGTCTCCGCTCGCTACAGCGACTTCCCGTACTTCCGCATCGGGCGGCGATTCCCACCGACGGATCTTTCGGCATTCTTCGCCGGCGAGCCAGTCCCGACGACCGAGCAGAACGATAACGACGAGCACAAGCTTCGTGAGGAACTCCGCGAGGCAGGGATCTACGCCGGCGAGGCGCCCGCAGATGATCATCACGCGGTAATGCACTACTCGACGGCCGATCCAGCGACACTCTTCGAAGCGGTTGAGGAACTCCGAAGTGACTTCGATCGGTATGACACCCACGATAGCACTCGGGTATACGTTAACGAGGATGGCGATCGACACGTTGTTGCCTCGCTGTGGGACACCGCCGACGCCGCCGACACGGCGGCCGGCTTTCTGACGGATCTACCGGCGGTGACGGGTCGACCGGACGATCGTGAGGGGTTCGGAACGATGGGACTATTCTACAGGGTGAAGCCTGAC
This sequence comes from Salinarchaeum sp., assembly GCA_041640095.1. Classification (GTDB taxonomy): domain Archaea; phylum Halobacteriota; class Halobacteria; order Halobacteriales; family Salinarchaeaceae; genus CAZFMU01. The sequence continues at coordinate 14,415 of JBEQAX010000005.1, forward strand.
AAACTGGAGGTGTTCCACAGCGCCTTCACGGAAGTCAAGGCTGCTCTCGAAGACGTTGAGGGACATCGCGGGGCAGCCCTTCTTGAGAACTACGAAGACGAGACGGACCTGTTCATCGACAGTCAGTGGGACAGTCAAGAGGATGCCTCAGCCTTTTTCCAGTCCGATCAGTTCAAGCAGGCGGTCAGTTCCGGGCGAGAGCTTCTAGCTGAACAGCCCCAGCACGTGTTCTTCGAGTAGTCAGGACGACCACGGGAATTATACTCATCCTGGTGCAGGTACAGACATGAAGGAGTTGTTTCTCCGCGCCGCCCGCGGGGAGCGAACGCCGCGACCACCGGTCTGGATGATGCGCCAAGCCGGGCGATATCTGCCGGAGTACCGTGAGCTCCGGGAGGAGTATTCCTTTCTCGAAGCCATCTCGACGCCGTCGGTCGCCGCCGAGATCAGCCTCCAGCCCTATCGCCGATTCAATCCCGACGGGGTGGTGATGTACTCGGACATCCTCACCATTCTCGAACCACTAGGATTCGAGTACCACCTCGAATCCGGTGTCGGACCGATTATCGAGAATCCGATCGAAACGCCAGCGGACACCGATCGCCATCACGATAATGTCGCAGAGACGCTGTGGTACGTTGGGGAATTACTCGAACGACTGACCGAGACAATCGGTGACGACGCCGCGATCCTTGGATTCACCGGTGGTCCGTTCACGCTGGCAGCATACGCCTGCGAGGGAGCCCCCTCGCGGACATTCATGGCGGTCCGCCGGCTCCGAGCGGAGGCGCCAGACGCATTTGAGCGCCTCCTCGACCGACTGACCGACGCCATTGTCGAATACGTCCAGTACCAGGTTGCGGCCGGCGCTGACTGCATTCAGATCTTTGACACCTACGCGGGGTTGCTCTCACCCGCCGATTACCGGCGGTTCGTCCTTCCGATGCATCAGCGCATTGTCGAGGCGGTTACGGTCCCAACAATCGATTTTGCCCGAAACATGAGCGGTCATCTCGAATTACTCGCCGAGAGCGGTGCTGAGGTGGTCGGACTGGACTGGACTGTTGATCTCGCTCGCGCTCGGCGGCAACTCGACCGGCCGGCGATCCAAGGGAATCTTGATCCAGCGCTTCTCTATGGGGATCCTGCCGACGTCCGCGAGCGGACCGCCGCGATTATTGAGGCGGCTGGACGCGAGGGACACATTCTGAACCTTGGACACGGAGTCGACCGGAATACCCCCGTCGAGAATGTCGCCGCGTTCTTCGAGACCGCGACGGCGATGGATCACTGACGCCGGGGCGCGTTCAGACAGTAGGTGCTTTCAGCCGGCTGGCACTGACACTGTCGAAGCTGGTAGTACGACGGATCGCCGCCAGCGAGGAACGGCTCGATGCGATCAGCGATCACCCGCGGTAGACGCTCATCGTCGTGCGGCACGGGCACGCGATAGAGGTCAACGCCTGCCTCCTCGGCATCTTCCTGGAGGTCAATGTCGAGTTCGACAAGCGTCTCGGACTGCTCGTGGACAAAACTCAGCGGGTCAACGACGACGCGCTCAACCTCATCGGCCAGATCGACCACGACATCTTCGGTCTCTGGCTCGGTCCACTCGATGCCCCGGTTGGCGTGATTTTGGAAGCCAATCGTATACGAATCGACCCCGAGCAGACGGGCAATCATCGCCGCATGCTCCTCGACGTACGTATCGTATCGGCTGCCCTCCTCAAGATAGGAGATCGGCGTGCCGTGTGCGGAAAACACCAACTCAGTGTTTGGATCCTGGAGATCAAGATCCTCGGTGGCGGCGTAATCAGCGATCGTTTCGGCCTTGATCCGGGTGTACGTCGGGGTTCGGTGCCACCCGGCCAGCGCGCGCACCTCAGGATCGTACCCAGCGGTATCGTCGATGGCATCATGCAGGGCATCGATCGCAGAGACGGTCGTTGACGGGCCCGACAGTGGATACATTGGTACGGCAACAAGCGACGCGACGCCGTCGGTGGCCAGTTGCTCGACGACATCCGGAACGAGTGGCTCCATGAACTGCATCGCGTGGACAACCCGCACGTCGTATCCGCGCTCAGTTAGAATCGAGGCAAGAGCGTCGCGCTGGGCTCCCGCCTGTTCCTGAAGCGGTGAGCCACCGATTGCCTCGTATTCCTCCATGAGACTGGGGAGTCGACGCTCGGCGAGTTCGCGCGAGCGTTCGCGAACAGCCGCCTCAGAGTCAGCCGCCTCAAGTGAGGCGTTGTCCATGAAGATACGCGTGAGGTACTCGCGGACGGTCTCACGGTCCGGTGTTGACGGTTCGCCGAAGTTCAGGAGGACAAGGCCAGTGGTCATAGCTGAAGGGAGAGCCCGCAGAGGGTAAGCACACTTTGACTACGAGGACAAAAACGTATGGACACCGGTTGGATCACCCCGCAAGCCGTTCCGCAAGTGCTCGGCCACGGCGGAGTCGGCCGGGAAGGCCAGGGCGCCCCACGTAGTTCGCACACAGATGGATCCCATCAGGCGTCGAGAGGTCCTCCATCGCCCGCCAAGAGCGGTCGTACGCCGGCATCCCCGGATTCCAGCGGTGGACATCAATTGGAGTGGCCGACGCTCCAGTAATCTGCTCAAAGGCCGACGCTGCTACCGCCCCAAGCGTGTCATCATCGGCCGAGCACACCTCGGGATAGGTTGTCGGATCGATATATGCGGTGAACACGCCATCGCGGTTGAGGAAGCTGGCGTTCCACGTCAGACCACTGATATTCGCGTCTGCCTCGGAGGGCAGCAGCGTGCCGATCCCGGGACGGTCATAGGCTGACTCAAGAAAGACCATCGCGATGGGATTGTACCGGAATCGTCGGAGTGTCGTCGCGAGCGCATCATCAAGATCAGCGACGAGCTCGGCCGTAGCGCCGGCAGGGGTCGTGAGTACGACCTCATCAACGTAGCGCCGGCGATCACTTGTCACAAGCTCAAAGCCATCGGCCTGTGTGTGGATCGTCTCGACTGACTCATTGAGTGCGATGTGGTCGTCGTAGGCTTCATAAAGCCGACGGGAGAGGGTGCCGAGCCCGTCGTCAAAGGTGTAAATCGGTGGCGGACTTCGGCCCTGCAGGAGCTTCTTTGCTGCCCACAGGAGGATGCTCCCATCGATGCCGGCATTCTCAAGAGCCCGGCCAAGGGAGTACTCAACAAGCATCTCCTGGGGGTCGGTGCCGTAGAGCCCGCTGTAGAGCGGGCCGAAACACCGGGTGGCCGCCTCGGTCCCAAACTTGCGGGTCAAAAACGCCTCAACGGTGTCGCCGGGGCGCATCCCCCCAGTAACGGGCTCGGCGAGCACCCGGAGTTTGCCACGAAGGCTAAGAAGGTCGGTCGTCACGGCTTCACGGAGCGACAGTGGTGCGGTGTATAACGCACCGTCACGGTAGATGTACAGGGGTTGATCGTCGTCACCCACGCGAAGCTGCTCTCGGAGTCCCAGGTCATCAATGAGTGACTCAAGTCCTGGTGTGGCACGCAGTCGTTGGGGGCCGAGTTCGAGCACGTGGCCATCAACAGTCTGGCTCCAGACGATCCCACCCGGTCGGTCGCGCGCCTCAAAGGTCTGCACATCGACATCTCGCTCTACGAGTGCCCGCGTGACCGTGAGTCCGGACATGCCGGCACCGACGACCCCAACACGCATGATCATAACCGTGGCGTCGCGGAGATTAAATTCGCCGGATTCGGCCCCATCTGCGGGGACTCGCCGTGATCAACAGATTCAATCGCCCGCTCGCCGAACCGGAGTCGATGGCAGAGAGGAACGCCGACACGCCGGCGGTGCGTCGACTGGCCGACTGGGACCACGACCGGCTCCTTGAGCTGGCGAAGACACACGACACACCGCTGTACGTGCTCGACCCTGACCGCGTGGCGGCGAACTACCGGCGGTTTGCCGACGCCTTTCCTGACGCCACGGTCTTTTATGCGGCGAAGGCCCACACCGGCCGGGCCGTGCTCGAACGGCTCGTGTCGATGGATGTGCCAATCGAGTGTGCTGCCGCTGGCGAACTCAAGCGGGCACTCGACGCTGGCGCTGATCCCGACCGGCTGCAGTATACCGCCGTCAACCCGCCCACCGAAGATCTTGAGTATGCCGTTGAGTTGGCGGCAGATCACCCGGGGATGACGATCACGCTAGGGGCCCGCGACACGGCCGAGCGGCTCGCGGACCTCGGCTATGATGGCCGGATCGCCGTCCGCATCAATCCAGGGATCGGGACGGGACACCACGAGAAGGTCGCAACGGGCAAGGACGCCAAGTTCGGCATTCCCTATGACCGCGTCCCGGCGTTCGTCGAGGATCGTCGGGCAGCCGGCGATACGATCGTTGGGCTTCACGCCCACATGGGTAGCGGCGTTCTGCATGACGATCTTGAGGCACACTGTGACGCCATCGCGAAGGTTGCCAAGTTGGCTCGCGAGGTGGACGATCTGGAGTTCCTCGATGTTGGCGGAGGATTCGGGGTTCCCTACCGTGAGGAGACCGAGCCGCTCGACATGCAGACCGTCGGCGAGCGCGTCCGGGGGGCCGTTGGGGACATTGACCCGACACTCAAGCTCGAACCCGGCCGGTACATCGTCGCCGACGCCGAACTCATTCTCACGACGGTCAATACGGTCAAAGAAGCCCCCGAAACGACGGTTGTCGGGGTCGATGCGTCGATCGCGACGCTTGTCCGACCGGCAATGTTCGGCTCATATCACCCGATCCGGAACGTAAGCGCCCCCGACCGCGAGGCTATCGAGGCCTCAATCGGGGGACCCTGCTGTACCAGTGCTGACGTGTTCGCGACCGATCGGCCGATCGCCCAACCGGAACGCGATGAGATCCTGGCGATCGGCAATGCCGGGGCCTACGGGTACGAACTCGCCAGCCAGTTCCACTCACAACCGCGGCCGGCGGAGGTAACCATCGACGGAACAGTCGTGCGGCGTCGGGAGTCGATTGAGGATGTCACCCGTGTCGAGCGAGAGGCTTCTGGCATCGAGTCGTTGGATGCCGTCGATCGGCCTCGCCCAGGAGGTCGGTGATGATGCCTAACGCGATCGATCTTGAGGCGTTTCACCGTCAAGCGGTCAAGACGCCCTCCCACGAGGATGTCACGGCAATGCGGGACCTCCTCGTAGAGACGCTCACAGACGCTGGCATTGAGGCCCGTGTCGACACCGCCGGGAACGTCCTCGCCAGTCGGGGAACAGGTGATTCCCACCTCGTCTTGAACACGCACATCGATACCGTACCGCCGCATGTTCCCTACGAGCGAGCGCAGACAGTCCCCGACAGCGACGACAAGGCAGCTGTCGTTCGGGGGCGAGGTGCCTGTGACGCGAAGGGACCGCTCGCAGCACTGCTCGCGGCGTTTCTCGACGCCAACGTTGACGACGGTCGAGTGACGCTTGCCGTGACACCTGACGAAGAGACCGACCAGACAGGCGCGGCCGCTCTAGTCGACGGACTAAACGCCGATGCGGTGATCGTCGGAGAGCCAACCGGGCTGGATGTTTGTAACGCCGCCCGTGGCCTGATCTCTGGCGAGATCCGCCTGACGGGTGAAGCCGCCCACGCCGCGAATCCGGGCGCCGGGCGCAACGCTGTTGCTGCCGCCGCCGACGCGCTCGCCGCGCTCGAAATCTTCGACGACCGACATGGGCCGGGCGAGCACGATACCCTCGGCGCACCGACACTGACCCCGACACGGATCGACGGCGGCGATGCGATCAATCAAGTGCCGGCGGCGTGTCGGATCACCGTCGACCGGCGGAGCGTCCCGCCGGAGACGACCGAGCAGTTCACGACGGCCTTTGAAACACACATACGCGAGGCCGTTCCCGACTCGGTTGGTGTCGACATCTGGCTGGCAAACGAGGAAACACCGTTTCTCGAAGCCTTCGAAACAGATCCCAAAGACCGGATCGTCGAGACAATGGTGGCCGCCAGTGGCGGGTCCGTCCGGCCGTTCGGGGCGGCAACAGAGGCGTCATATTTCGCGGCGGTCGCACCAACGATCATCTTCGGACCGGGGGACCTCACCGACGAAGTTGGGCCGGTGGCACACGCCGAGCGGGAGTACATCACCATTGACGCACTATATGACGCCGCCGAAAGCCTCACGACGGCGATCGAGCGATTCTGCTGACTATTCGTTAGCAGTTGTTGCGAATACGATTTCGTTATTCAGTGCGGACGGCGGTAGCATGCCGGCTCACAGCTAATCAGTTGGTCATTGCTGAATGACCCGTCTGTGTTTTCAACGACTATTAAGAGCGTCGACGAGTTCTGCCCCGCGACCCGTGTAGGAGGTTGGATCGAGCGCCATGAGTTCTTCTGTGACCGACGGTGGCACATCCAACTCGGCGATAAACGACCGAAAGTCCTCAAGGGTCACTGCCGTCTCGCCACGTGTGTGAGCCTTGAGCCGCTCGTAGGCGTCCTCATGGCCCTCCCGACGGAGGATGGTCTGGATCGCCTCGCCGATCACTTCGGGGTGATCCTCAAGATCCTGTGTGATCACCGTCTCGTTGGGGACAACACTCGCAACACCGTCGTTGGCCTTCTGGTAGCCAATCAGGCAGTGCCCGAAGGCGGCCCCAATGGTCCGTTTGACCGTCGAATCAGAGAGGTCTCGCTGGAGCCGCGAGGTCGTGATCGAATCGGCGAGAAACGCAAGATCGGCGTTGGCCTTCGCGAGGTTACCCTCACTGTTCTCGAAGTCGATCGGATTGACCTTATGGGGCATCGTCGAGGAGCCGGTCTCGGAGTCGGCCTGTCGCTGACCGAGGTAGCGATCGGAGACATACCGCCACATGTCCCGGTCGAAATCCAAGAGGACGTTGTTCGTTCGGACTAGCGCGTGAAAGACCGCTGCGAGATCGTCGCCGGGGTTGACCTGGGTGGTCAGCGGAGTGAAGTCAAGCCCGAGACGATCAACAAACGAGCGGGCAACGGCGGGCCAGTCGACATCGGGATACGCAATGTCGTGGGCGGCGTAGGTGCCGGAGGCACCACCGAGTTTCCCTGTGAGTCCGTCGGCCGCCGTCTGAAGATCGCCGATGGCCCGACTCAGACGTGCCGCGTAAACGGCCAGTTCCTTACCGAAGGTCGTCGGCGTCGCCGGCTGGCCGTGGGTCCGGGCTAGCATCGGAAGATCCCGATACGTCCGGGCATCGGACGCAATGGCCTTCTGAAGATCACGGAGGGCAGGCAGGAGGACCTCCTCAAGGGCACCGTCGATCAGCAGCCGGTAAGCGAGATTGTTGACATCCTCGCTGGTAAGGCCAAAGTGGATCCAGGGGTGAAGCCGGTCATCGGTCTGGACCCGCAGAAAGTACTCAACAGCCTTGACATCGTGATTGGTCGCCGCATACTCGCCGTAACCCTCGGTTTCGAGGCGTTTGATCAACTGCGCATCCTCCTCGGAGAACGCCCGGTAGTGCGCACGAAGATCCTCGCGGTCGTTGTCGCCGAGCTCGAAGGGCGTCGCCGCAAGATCGGCGAGGGTGATGAGATACTCGACTTCGACGCGGACCCGGGCCCGCATGAGGGCGGCCTCGCTTACGTACGGTGAGAGTGGCGCCGTTCGGTCGGCGTACCGTCCGTCGAGCGGTGAGACCGCATACAACCGATCAGCCATAGCCCAACGTGTCAGCCCGTATCGCAAAAGGATATCGAAGGCCCGAACGCAGGTGACCGCAATTCCTTTCCTCTGGCCGGCCGGCCAATCACATATGCGCCTTGCAGGGCTAGCGAGCAACCGGGGACGGAACCTGATCAATATTCACGAGCGAGCGCCAGGGGGCGCAGAGTTAGGCGTGGTGGTAGCCAACGATGCCGACGCGCCGATTCTTGAGAAAGCGGCTGAGCGGGACATTCCAACGGCGGTTGTCGAGCGTGACCCGGATGAAGGGCGGCGTGCTCACGAACGACGGATCAACGAGGCGCTCACGGACTACGACTACGACCTCGTGTGTTTGGATGGGTATATGCGGATTCTCTCGGATGCCTTCCTTGACGCCCAGCCAACGACGCTGAACGTTCATCCGGCATTGTTGCCGTCGTTTCCGGGAATGGATGCCTGGAGCGACGCGCTTGAACGGGATGTCGATCTGACGGGGTGTACCGTCCATGTGGTGACCGACGCGACGACCGACGACGGCGAGATTATCGACGCACAGATCGACTCGGGGCCGATCGTCACACAAGAGCCCGTTCCTGTCTACGAAGGTGACGACCGCGAGACGCTCAAAGAACGGGTGCTCTATGAGGGCGAGTTCGCCGCCTACCCACGGGCAGTCAAGTGGTTCGCCGAGGGACGCGTCGCCGTCGACCGGGCGATGGGCACCGTCACCGTTGACGCCAATACCGCGGGACCGCGGCCGTTGCGGTATCTCGCAAGCGAGGATCGCGTGGCAACACCGCGCTACGGCGAGAACCCTCACCAAGAGGCGGCCGTTTATGCCGACTACACCGACGACCGGGCCTCGGTGATCACGGCCACCCAGCACAATGATTCAGCAAAGGCGCTATCGTACAACAACTATAACGACGCCGACGCCGCACTCGGATTGGTCGCAGAGTTCGAGGAGCCGGCCGCCGCCGTTATCAAGCACACCAATCCGGCCGGCGCCGCCGTCGCTGACACCATCGAGGCGGCCTACCGCGACGCACTGGCGACCGATGCCAAGAGCGCCTTTGGAGGGATCGTTGCGCTGAACCGGCCCTGTGATGTTGCGACGGCCACGGCGATCACCGAGTCCTTCAAAGAGGTTGTCGTCGCGCCATCGTACACACAAGAGGCATTGGAGGTGTTAACCGACGAGGACAACCTCCGTGTTCTTTCGGTTGGCGCAATCGAGACCGGTCGCGACGGCTGGATGGAGAAGTCACTCGCCGGCGGTCGTCTTCGCCAGGAAGTTGACGCCCACCGGATCACGCCCGAGGACTTAGAGATCGTGACCGAGCGGGCGCCAACCGACGCGCACCTCGAGACAATGCAGTTTGCCTGGCAGACAATCAAACATGTCAAATCAAACGCCATCCTGATTGCCAGTGGAACCGAAACCGTCGGGATCGGGGCCGGCCAGGTCTCACGGGTCGACGCCGTTGAGATCGCGAAACGCAAGGCCGCAGCCGACGCCGATGGAAAGTCAGCAGCGGGGGCCGTCCTCGCCTCGGACGCCTTTTTCCCGTTTCCCGACGGGATTGAGGCGGCCGCCGAGGCCGGCATCGAGGCGGTAATCCAGCCGGGCGGGTCAGTCAACGACGAGGAGGTCATCGCCGCCGCGGACGAACACGACATGGCGATGGCGTTTACGGGGATGCGATGTTTCCGTCACAACTGATCGCGCCCGTTGGACCGGTCAGCTAACGCCGGTGAACTCTCCCGCCTCCGACACAGTCAAACCGGGGGATCGAAACCGAACGGTATGGAGTATCACGAGGCGACGAATTTCTTGTTCGACCTCCAGCGGTTCGGGCCACGCCCCGGCACAGAGTCGGTCGGGGAGTTGCTGGCTCATCTCGGAGATCCACACACCGGGGTTCCGTGTGTGCAAATCGCCGGGTCAAACGGCAAGGGATCAACAGCCCGGATGACCGAGCGGGTACTCCGTGAAGCGGGGATTTCGGTCGGCTTGTATACCTCACCTCAGATCGAACAGTTTCGCGACCGGATTCAGGTAGACGGTCGGTTGATTCCCGAGGCGGAGGTCGCCCGGTTCGTCAAGGCGACGCGTGAGTACATCACCACCAAGGCAGCCGAAGGGATCGCCCCCACGTTCTTCGAGACAGTGACGGCCCTAGCGCTGTGGCACTTCGCCCGCGAGGATGTCGACGTGGCCATCCTTGAGGTGGGCATTGGTGGCAGCAAGGACGCAACAAGCGTCGTTGACCCGATTGCCAGCGCCGTGACAAGCGTGACGATGGAACACGCCGGCGTACTCGGCGATACAGTCGAAGAGATCGCCCGCGATAAGGCCCACGTCGCGCCGGCCGACCGGCCGATTGTGACCGCCGCCCGCGACGACGCGCTGTCAGCCATCGCCGACTTCGCTGGCGAGGTGCTGACCGTCGGGCCGGAAACCGATCGGGATATCCAGACGGTCTACGGTGGCAAGGTTGACCACGCGGAGGCAGCCATCGAGGTGCACGGAGCCGATTGGACCGTTAAGACCAATATACCGCTTATTGGCGCTCACCAGGCCGAAAACGCCGGGATTGCTGTTGCACTCGCTCGGCACGTGCATGACGCACTTGATCTTACGGCTGACCCGGTATCGTTTGAACGGGGACTGCGACAGGCCCACTGGCCGGGGCGGTGTGAGGTGATGGATACCGCGCCGACAGTAGTTCTCGACGGAGCACACAACGCCGGGGCGTGCCGGCGGCTCGCGGAGACACTTGAGGAGTTCGAGTACGACAATCTGCACATCGTCGCCGGAATCATGCACGACAAGCGACAGTCAGAAATGGCTGCCGCGTTGCCCGATCCGGACCGGCTGATCGCGTGTCAGCCACCGCTTGACCGGGCGACTCACCCCGAGGTGCTCGCCCGGGTCTTTGCAGATGCCGGGACCGACCCTGAGGCCATCTCGATCGTTGAACCGGTCGAAGATGCCGTTGCCGCCGCTATTGCTGCCGCCGAGCCGGCAGACTGTGTGCTTGTGACCGGTTCGTTGTTCACCGTCCGCGAGGCTCGTGCGCGGTGGTCGCGAACCCAGACGCCCAAACAGATCAATGGGGTTGGCGACGCCGTTCGGTATCTCGACGCTGCTGGCGTGCCAACAGACCGCCAGTCAGAACTGGCACCGGCGGCCGATCATCACGTCATCGAGACACGCCTGACCAAACACCAAGCGAACCGGATCGAGAACCTCCTGGTGCGTGAGGGCGGCGAGTGTGCAATTTCCGGCATCGATCACGACGGTGAACGGCGGCGGGTGTTGATGATGGGAACCACCGAGGCGTTCGCCGGGCTCTGTGAGGCCCTGACCGCCGAACCGGAAGGGCTCGCGACGATTGCCGCGGAAATCGCCGAGCAGGTTGATCTTGAGTATCCCGCCCAGCGCGACCGACGACCGATCTCGGTGTCGGCGGCGATGCCCGAAACAACCGACGATAAGACAGATCGCCGGTATCCGTGGCTCGATGGCACGGCCATAATGGGCATCCTCAACATCACGCCGGACAGCTTTCACGACGGCGGGGAGTACAACCGCGTTGAGGCCGCTCGTGAGCGGGCCGAGCAGATGATCGAGGCGGGTGTTGACGTACTTGATGTCGGAGGAGAGTCCACCCGTCCTGGGGCAGATCCCGTGACGGTCGACGAGGAGATTGAACGGATCACACCCGTCATCGAAGCGATCGCCGACCTCGACGCCATGGTCTCAGTCGACACCCGCAAATCAACCGTCGCAGAGGCCGCTCTTGAGGCCGGCGCGGACATCATCAACGACGTCTCGGGGCTTGAGGATCCCGAACTTCGCTTTGTCGCTGCTGAGTACGACGCTCCACTGGTCGTGATGCACAGCATTGAAACGCCCGTTGATCCCGACACAGACGTCGAGTACGACGACGTGGTGCGGGATGTCATCGAAGACCTCCGCGATCGCGTCGCGCTGGCCAGGCGAGCCGGGCTTGACGACGAACAGATTCTCGTTGACCCGGGAGTCGGATTCGGCAAAACGCCCGCCGAGAGCTTTGAACTTCTTGAGCGACTCGGTGAACTGCAGGCGCTTGGATGTCCGATTATGATCGGCCACTCACACAAGTCGATGTTCGGACTAGCGGGGTACGGGGCCGACGAGCGGCTGGCCCCGACGATTGCGGCAACGACCATTGCAGCCGATCGCGGGGCAGACCTTATTCGGGTACATGACGCTCAGGAAAACGTCGCCGCGGTGCGAACGGTCGAAGCCGCAGCCGCCGCGCGTCGCTCCGAGGATACGTCCTGAGAATTACCCGATCACATCGCGGTAGGTATCGAGGTAATGCGGAAGGACCCGATTGGTATCGAACGACGCGAAGCTCTCGTCGATGTCGCGGTGCTCAAGTTCACTCGCCGACTCGATTGTTGCCGCGAGTTCTTCCGGTGAGGTAGTTCGGAAGCCACGGGTGACCCCAACAAGCAACTCGTGGGCACTCGAATCGGGATGGTACTCGGCGATCCCAACACACCCACAGGCCATCGCAAGGAGCAACTCGTGGGCGAACGGCGTATGGGTGGCCGTCTGGACGAAGACATGGGCGTCGCGGTAGAGGGCAATCCGCTCAGTGTATGAGCGTTCACCGAGAAAGTGAACGCGGTCAGCGAGTTGGAGGTCCGCCGCCTGCTTGCGGTACTGCTGGCGTTTCGGCCCGTCGCCGATGATACCGGCCGACCAGTCCCAGTTCCGGAGTTCGGCCAGCCCCAGCAGGAAGCTCTCGACGTTCGCGTCGGCGTCAAGATGGCCCGCAAAGAGGATTTCCGGCGCTGCTGTCGGTGACTGAGCCGCGATACGCGACAGCGAGAGTGGGGTCGGAACGACACGCGTTGTGAGTGTCGGTCCACCGACCTGTCGGACCCGTTCCTCAACCAGTCGCGAGGGGACGATTGTCCGGTCCGCCCGACCGGCAGCCATCCGTGCAAGCCGTCTGTCCGGTGGTGGGGCATACCACTCGGTCACGAACGGGACGCGGGCGAGTCGGGCGGCGGACCAGCCCGCCAGTACCACATCGGGGGCGAGGGTGGCGTGGACGATATCGGGATCGGCTGCAAAGATGGCCCGCGGCAGCCGATGTCGGTACGACCAGTCGACGGTCGTACTCGGAGTCACCCACTGGTAGGTGATTCCGGCGGTGTCGGTGACGACATCATAGATCGCCGTGATGGACCGATCAGTGATGGATCGTTCGGCTGTTGACCACTTCGGACAGAAGACAGTGAGGTTGTGTTCGCTCGCCGCAAGCCATCGCCAGAGTCGATCAAGGCGGCGCGTCGCAGGCGTCTGGCGGTGATGGATGGTCGCAGGGACCGCCGCGGCGATGTGCATCTCGTCTGCGTAGTTCGCAGACTGGCCAGAAAAGTGTACAGATCAGGCGGATTCGCAAATCGACCGGAAGTTCTCGAACAGCGCCTGGCCCTCCGCGGTGTGGGCCACTTCAGGATGCCACTGAACGCCATAGAGCCCGCGGCCGGGCGCACTCATTGCCTCGACGTCACACACGTCGCTTTGGGCCGTGACGTGAAAGCCCTCTGGGACGGCTGTCACCTCGTCGGCGTGGCTGGCCCAGACCTGTGTTTCAGGGGCTAAGGACCCGACAAGCGGATCCTCCGGATCAACGATCTCGACGGTCACATCGGCGTAGCCGCCATAGTCGCCACCGGAGACAGTTCCGCCGAGCGTCTGTGCGATGAACTGCATACCCAGACAGATGCCCAAGATAGGAACATCAAGTTCAAGATAAGCGTCACACCGACCGGTGCGCTCAATGTCCGGCCCACCGGAAAGCACCAGTCCGTCGGCTTCGATTTCCGCCGGCGGGGTATCATTGTCGATAATCTCGGTGTCGACTCCGATATCACGGAGCGCTCGCTGTTCAAGGTGCGTGAACTGCCCGTGGTTATCAACGACGTCGATACGGGTCATTGCAAGAGCCTATCGGCAGGGAGCGGAAAAGTCGTCTGTTCGCCGGCTCAGGCGAAGGTCTTCGAGATCTGATCGTCGTCTTCGTCGGCACTGACCTTCTGCCAGGCCTGCCGGAAATCCGACATACGGACGTTGGTCCGGTCATCCCGGATGGCAAACATCCCGGCCTCCGTGCAGGTTGCCCGAATGTCGGCCCCAGAGGCACCTTCGGCCATCGCCGCCAGCGCGTCGTATTCGAGATCGTCTGCGACGGTCATATCGCGGGTGTGGATCTCGAAGATGCGCTTGCGTCCCTCGTGGTTTGGCTTTGGCACCTCGATGAGCCGATCGAACCGGCCGGGACGAAGAATTGCCGGATCGAGCATGTCGAAGCGGTTGGTCGCGGCGATGATCCGGATCTCTCCGCGGTCCTCGAAGCCGTCCATCTCCGAGAGGAGTTGCATCATCGTCCGCTGGACCTCTGCATCGCCCGAGGTCTTTGACTCGGTGCGCTTTGAGGCGATTGCGTCGATCTCGTCGATGAAGAGGACAGCCGGTTCGTGGTCGCGGGCCACCTGGAAGAGATCGCGCACGAGCTTGGCCCCCTCGCCGATAAACTTGTGAACGAGCTCGGAGCCGGCCATCTTGATGAACGTCGCGTCGGTCTCGTTGGCGACGGCCTTGGCCATCATCGTCTTGCCGGTCCCCGGCGGGCCGTGCAACAGGACGCCACTCGGAGGTTCGACACCGACAGTGGCGAAGTCCTCGGGGCGTTTTAGTGGCATCTCGACGGTCTCGCGGATCTCGAGTAGCTGGTCTTCAAGCCCGCCGATGTCCTCGTAGACAACATCCGGTGAACGATCGACCTGCATCACGCGGGCGCGGACATCGGTCTCGTCTTCAAGGGTCTTGACGATCGACCGGGAGTTGTTAAGCGCTACCCGGTCGTCAGGCTCCAGTCGGTCGCGCATCTCGTCGGTGACCTCGGTGAGGAGTTCCTGGTTGTTGCCGTGTTGTTTGACGATAACCCCGTCCTCGGAGAGTTCCTGAACGGTCGCAACAAACAGCGGCGACTGCTTGAGCTTCTTGTTCTCGTGGGTGAGGCGTTCGAGTTTCTGCTGGTATTTGTTGTTCTCGGCGTTTGCGTCGAGGAGTTTGTCCCGCATCTCCTCGTTTTGCGCCTCAAGCACCTCGAGGCGGTCCTGAAGCGCCTCGATTTTCTCCTGGCGCGGAGCCCCCTCGTCGTATGGAAGGTCAAGTTCGAGATCGTCCGCAGAGTTACTCATCGGTATTTCGTAGGGGACTGATTCATATGAGGCTTCGGGTGACCGCCATAATATTTTTCTGGGTAATATCCGAACAGAAAATATTACCTTGTAGCATCCATTACCGGAGGACGCGATGAGCACCACCGACCGCACGGACCCCACGCGGACCGAGTCGCCTGCCGAGCAACTGCAGGATCTGCCACCAAGTTCGAAGCTCGTCTACACCGTCCTCAAGCGCGAGGGGCGACTTTCACAGGGGCGGATCGCTGAGGAGACGCTCTTACCGAAACGGACGGTGCGCGATGCTGTTGCCCGCCTCGAAGAGATCGGCGCTGTCGAGTCGCAGTTTGCCTTTTCGGACGCCCGCAAGCGGCTGTACCGGGTACCTGAAGAGTTCACCGCGTAATCCCGCGAACGATTATTACCGCTCGCCGTTGTACACCTACGCATGGCGCAGGTGTTACACACCGGGGATACCCATATCGGGTACCAGCAGTACCACTCTCCGGAGCGCCGCCGGGACTTTCTGCGAGCCTTCGAGCGGGTCATCGACGACGCGGTCGACCTTGGTGTCGACGCCGTTGTCCACGCCGGCGACCTGTTTCAGGACCGTCGGCCGGATCTCGCCGACCTCCAGGGCGTCATCGGCGCGCTTCGTCGACTGCGGGCGGCGGATATTCCGTTTCTAGCGGTCGTCGGGAACCACGAAGACAAGCGCGATCAGCAGTGGCTTGATCTCCTTGCTGAACTTGGATACGCCGAACGACTCGGCGCGCAGCCACGGACCGTTGGGAATCTCGCGCTCTATGGTCTCGATTACGTCCCGCCGTCGATGCGCGGGGACCTCAGCTACGAGTTCGCGCCCACGGACGCCGAGTACGCCGCACTCGTTGCACACGGGCTGTTCGAACCGTTTGACGCTGGCGACTGGGATCCACGAGAGATTCTCGAAGCAACATCGGTCGAATTCGACGCCATGCTACTGGGCGACAACCACACTCCGGGAAAGCGACGGGTCGATGCAACCTGGCTGACCTACCCGGGCTCAACCGAGCGGGCGAGCGCGAGCGAACGCGCCGATCGTGGCTATAATCTTGTTCGGACCGACGGCGAGTTGCAGATCAGTCGACGGACTATCCCAACCCGACCGTTCAGGTTCGTTGATGTAACTCTTGAGGGCGACGAGGGAGCCGAGGTGGTTCGACGGCAGATCCGAGAATACGATCTTGAGGACGCGGTCGCAATCATCACAATTGAGGGCGAGGGAACAACGGTCACGCCCGGACCGATCGAGGAACTGGCCCGCGAGGAGGGCGCGTTGATCGCACGAGTTAATGACCGACGGGAGTTCGAAGAGACGGCGTCCGAACAGACGGTGACCTTCGCTGACCCTGATGCGGCGGTACGCGACCGGGTCAAACAGCTTGGGCTCAGTCCGGTCGCCCGCGAAGTCGACCAGACCGTCCGAGATGAAACGGTCGCCGATAGTAACGTCCGAGAGGTCATCCGAGCACGGATCGACGCGCACCTCGATGACGGACTCGATAGCTTTCGGGCGGCGCCGACAGACGAACAACAGTCCGATAAGACGAATACAGATACCACGCCAATGCCGGAGTCCGGCGGCCAGGCATCAATGGAGGAATTCCTGTGATTTTCGAGCGCATCACCCTCCGGAACGTCCGGTGTTATGAGTCGGCCGACCTCGAGTTGGACCCCGGCGTAACCGTCATCCATGGTCCGAACGGCAGCGGCAAGACGACGGTTCTCGAAGCGTGCTTTTTTGCACTGTACGGGGCGCGAGCACTCGATGAAACCCTCGATCAGTTCGTGACAACCGGTGCCAAGGAGGCGGAGGTGACGCTGTGGTTCACCCACGAAGCAGCCGCCTACCAGGTCCACCGGCGGATCCGCGTCAGCGGCGATCAAGCGAAGACGGCCGAGTGCGTACTTGAAACCCCAGATGGGACCGTCGACGGTGCCAGGGACGTCCGTCAGCGCATCGCGACTCTCCTGCGGATGGACGCCGACGCGTTCGTCAACTGTGCGTACGTGCGACAGGGCGAGATTAACGAGTTAATTCACGCGACACCGGCGACCCGTCAGCGCATCATTGACGACCTCCTTCAACTCGGCGCCCTCGAAGAGTACCGTGAGCGGGCGGGCGATGCTCGGCTGGCCGTCGAGGATCGTCTCGGTGAACTCCGAGGGAAACTCTCCGGAATTGAGGAGCGCATCGAGGCCAAAGAAGACAAAGACCTCCACGGCCAGCTCAACGATCTTGAGAGCAAGCTTACCACCGTTGAGAACAATCTCGATGATCTCGACGACCGGATTGAGGACGCAGAGACCACTCGCGAGGAGGCTCTTGAGATCCTCGAAACGTACGAGGAAAAACGGTCTGAATTAGCCGACCTGACAGAGCGTATTGAGGAGCTCCGTGAGCGGATCACCGAAACCGAGTCCGAGCGGACTGCCCTTGACGACCAACTCGATACGTTGCGCGAGCGCCGGGAGGACCTTCGTGAGCGCCGTGATACACAGCTCGCTGAAACCGACCTTGACGATGCCGACAGCGAGGCGATTAACGCGGCCATCGACACGGTTGAGACGGATATCGAAGACACCAGGGAGACGCTCAAGTCGACCGAACTAGAGATCCAAGAGGCGAAGACGGCTGCTGAGACGGCAACCGATCGCGCCGAAGAGCTGGTTGCCGAGGCAGCGGCAAAACGCGATGAGGCAACAGATCTTGCCGCAGAGCTCAAAGACGACGAAGCCACACTTGAGGAACGACGCGAGCGGCTCGCCTCGCTTGAATCACAGCGTGAGGAACTCAAGGCGACCATCGAGGCAGCTCCGGTCGACCGTGGCGCTGCTGAAGACCTCCTCGCCGATCGCGAGGACCAGCTTGATTCAATTACCGAAGCACTCGCTGACGCCCGCGCCGAGCGCGACCAGCTGTGTGAGCGGATCGATCGCGCCGAGCGACTCCGCGAAGAGGGCCGCTGTCCGGAGTGTGGTCAGCCGGTTGAAGACGCCCCCCACGTCGAGACGCTTGAAGCTGACCGCGAACGAAAGGCCGAGCTAGACGAGGACATCGCCGACCTCGAAGCCCGTCGCGACGAGCTTGAAGAAGCCTGCGAGGCGGCTGAAGAGCTCGTCGAGACCGAAGCTACGCTTGAGCAACTCGATGAACGGATCACCACGACACAAGAACTCATCAACGACCGCGAGACAACGATTACGGACAAACGCGAACGGATCGAAACCCTCCGGGAGGAGGCTGAAGACCTCGAACAGGAGGCCAACGACCAGCGCGAACGCGCCGCTGCACAGCGCGAGCGACTCGACGACCTCACCGAGACCGTTGCGCGTCTCAACCGTCGCCAACAGACCCACCGATCGCGCAAGGAAACCCTTGAGAGGCTCGCGGAGACCATTGATACGCTCTCAGAAGTCGATAATAAACTGACCCAAATTCGGGAGCGTCGCTCGCTGCTCGCTGAGCAAAACGATGAGCGCCGAGAGACGCTCGCGGAACTTCAACAACAGCGCCAAGAGCTACGACGCGAGTATGACAACCAGCGCCTTGAAGAGGCGACCCGGACGAAAGACGCGGCCGAAGACACCCTTGAGACGCTTCGATCAAACCGTGAGGAGTACGCCACGAAGCGCGACGAACTCCAGAACGCGATCGGTGCCGTCAAGAGCGAACTCGAAGAACTTGAGTCCCTCCGCGATCAGCGGGATGCACTCATCAAGCGCCGCGACGCTATTGAACACGTCCACGAAGAGGTCACTGAGTTAGAGGCCCTCTATAGCGATCTCCGAAGTGACCTTAGACAGCGTAACGTTAGTATTCTTGAGGAGTTGCTCAACGAGACCTTCGGGCTGGTCTACCAGGCAGACGCGTACGACCGCATCAAGTTGAATAATGCCTACGAGCTAACAATCTACCAGAAGGACGGCGAACCACTCGATCCCGAGCAGCTCTCCGGCGGTGAACGGGCTCTCTTTAACCTCAGTCTGCGTGCTGGCATCTATCGACTACTCGCGGAGGGCATCGACGGAGCCGCGCCGATGCCACCGCTGATCCTCGACGAACCGACCGTGTTCCTTGATACCGGTCACGTCACACAGCTGGTCGAACTCATCGGCGTGATGCAGGAGCTGGGGGTCGATCAGATCATCGTGGTGAGCCACGACGAGGAGTTGATCGACGCCGCCAACGACCTCGTTGAGGTCCGCAAGGATCCGACGACCAACCGGTCAGAGCTCACACGACGGGCCAAGCGGGCGCTTATCAGCGAATAAGTGAGTCCTCCTCGCGGGTGAACAGCCAGTACCGCCGATAGGCGAGGGCCGCCAGGATCAGCGTCGTCCCCAGCAGAATACCCGCCCACTGAAGCCACCCCAATGCCAGCGCGAGAAGCCCGATCGATCCCGTCAGCAGGGCGCCGTTGACCAGCATTACGACCGTCCAGAAGGCCACCTTGATCTCCTGTGGCACCTCCTCGGGATCCGGCAGTGACTCAACGAGGTCCTCGCCGGTCTGGGTATCGAAATCCGGGGTGGCGGCGTTGAGACTCCGGTCAAGAAGCCCGAGCCCGTCGTCGTGCTCCTCGTCGTCATCGCCGGTCGAGTCCCGAGTCGACACATCTGAACGTCGGCGTGAGGGATCAAAAGGCCCCGGATCGAAGGGCTCGCTTGGTCCGTGCGGTATTTACCCGCTGCTCCCAACTATTGCATGATGGAGCGGGGATCAGCGGAGGTGTTCACCGCGCTTGGCACGGTCGGGATCGAGGAGGAGTTCTATGTCGTTGGTGACGACGGTCGACCCACCGCCGGCTCTGACGCGTTGGTCTACGAGACCGATCCACCGGCAATTCTTGATGGTCGGCTGGATCACGAGCTCTTTAAATGTATCATCGAGACCCAGATCCCAACGGCGGACGGCCTCGCGGAGGCCCGTGATGGACTCACGGCCGTCCGGGAGGCACTCGTTGCTCACGCTGACGCACACGGCTTTGGCGTTGCCGCTGCTGGACTCCACCCGGCGGCCCGCTGGCGCGAACTCGAACACGCCGAAAAGCCACGGTACCGGAGCCAACTCGAACGGATCCAGTACCCACAACACCGTAACACGACTGCCGGGCTCCACGTACATATCGGCGTTGACGACGCTGACAAGGCCGTCTGGGTCGCCAACGAGTTGCGGTGGTATCTCCCTCCGTTGTTGGCCCTATCGGCCAACTCGCCGTACTGGAACGGGTTCGACACGGGATTACAGTCCGCACGCGGCCGGATCTTCGAGGGGCTTCCGAACACCGGGATGCCGACAGCCTTCGATGACTTTGAGGCCTACCAGACCTTCGAGCAACGGATGATCGAGACGGGGGCGATTGACGACCGAGGAGAACTCTGGTACGATGTCCGGCCCCACACGGCCCACGGGACCGTTGAGGTGCGTACGCCTGACGCCCAGGCCGATCCCGAGCGGACGCTCGCCTTTGTCGAATACGTCCGTGCGCTGGTGCTTGATCTCGCCGCTCGCTATGAAGACGGCGAATCCGGACAGCCCTGTCGGCGCGAGATCCTCGACGAGAACAAGTGGCGAGCGATCCGCTACGGTCGCGAGGCAACGTTTCTGCGGCCAGACGGAGGTGACCCGATATCGCTTGAGACGTTCGTCCGCGAGGAGACCAACCGTCTTGGCGTCGATGGTCTGCGCGAGCTCTACGACCGACCGAGTGGCGCAGACCGACAGCGTGCCATTCGTGCGGAAGCGGGCGTCGACGCGCTGTGTCGGGCACTCGTAATCTGAACAAGGCTTTTATTGCTGACGGTCCTTCCGTCGTTCAGAAAAGGACTCATGTCTTCGGATGACACACAGAACGACGATCACGACGAGTCCCCACGCGAGGAACTCTCAGAGCGACTCGACGAGGGGGCCGACCGAGCGATCGAAGAGTTCGATCAGCGGCTGGTAGAGCTACTCTCTTGGCTGCTCGATACCGAAACAAAGGCGCGGATCTACGTGTACCTCCGACAGGCCCCTGCCAGCACGAGCGAGGAGATCGCGAAGGGCACAGGGCTATACCCAAGTACCGTTCGGGAGGCGCTTGCGGAGATGACCGACGACGATGTCGTCGAACGGCACAAGCGCGAGAGCGAGGGCGCAGGAAACAACCCCTACGAGTACGAGGCGATGTCGCCGAGTGATCTCGTCGGCTCCGCCGCCGACCAGGTCCAAGAGCAACTTAACGCCGTGTTTAATCTGGATGCCTATCTTCGCGGTGGCCGACAGTCTGACGATGACACAGAGCCGGTAACGATCTCCGTAGAGGACCAAACCGAGGACGAGGACGACACTGAGAACCGATAACGGCCCCACCATTTATTCACCAGGAGCGCAACCGGCGGGTATGGACGTTGCCCTGGGTGGCACCTTCGACCCGATTCATGACGGGCACCGGGCGCTGTTTGACTGCGCCTTCGAACTGGGGAATGTCGTTGTTGGACTGACGACCGACGCGCTGGCGAGTGATCTTCGACCGACAGACCGACCGATCCGATCACACACACAGCGACGGGCCGATCTTGAGGCAGAACTACAGACATACGCCGATCAGTATAATCGTACCGTCGAAGTCGAAGCCCTCGATGATCCGACGGGTATTGCAAGCGAGCGGCCGGCGCTGGATCACCTGGTTGTATCGCCTGAAACGGCCGACGCCGCAGACCACATTAATCAGTTGCGCCGAGACCGCGGGATGGACCCACTGACCGTCCATGTTGTGGATCACGTACGCGCCGAGGACGGCGACATTATCTCAAGCACTCGTATCCTCCGCGGCGAGATCGACGAGCACGGACATGTTATCGCCGATGACGGAACCACGCAGTCTGCCGTCGGCGAATAACTCAGCGGATCACCACGACGGCGGGTCAAAGCCGGCGGCGCGCAGCCGCTGTTTCCAGCGTTGTTGTACGCTCACCCGCGAGGTTTCGAGTACCGACGCAACGCGCCCCTGGGAGCGCTCTTGGCCGGTGATGAGTGCTGCAGCATAGAGGCTTGCGCCTGCGACTGCTCGCTTCGATCGGTCCGCGGTTGGGACATCCTGTAAGAACAGATCGACCGCCACTGACTGAGCCTCCTCATCAAGATCAAGCGCATCCGCCGCCGTGGCGAGTTCCTCGATCCACGCTTCGTGGATAACCCGATCGCGTGCCGGATACACGCTATGATGTTCCTCGGCAGCGAGCAAAAGGATTGGCCCAATTTTAAGCCCAAACCCGCGGCCACGGGTCGGTATGTCGAGTTATGAACCGGGACAGGCCACGACAGATACAGACGATCTTGAGATGCGTATCGGCGAACTCGAAGCGGCAATCAGGGCGCTTGAAGCGTACGTCGGCCACATCGAACGGATCGACGAGGATCTTGAGCAGCGGGCCAACGCGGCACTCGCCGGGGTCGAGGATCTCGAATCCCGGGTCCAGTCACTTGAGAGTACGTCGTCGCAACCGGCCATCGAGCAGCCAGTAGCAGCGTCCTCGCCACCACATGAATCGACTCACGCAGCCGACGATAACCGACCGACTGCTCCGACCGTGTCGACGAGTCCTGACAAATCTACTGCAGATGACGACGGTGGCGAGCCGGGGCTGCTCGAACGACTCCGGACAGAGCTGTGATTCGGACGGTGCTGACCGTGACGCTCGCAGTCGCGATTCTCGCCGCCGCAGCTCCGGCCATCGAAGACGCACAGGTACAACGGACTGAAACCACGCTGGCGTCTGACCTCCAGAGCGTGCGGGCGGCGGCAACCGCTCTCACAGCGAGCGAGGACGCAATTGAGCCACCAGCACCCGGTGCACGTCGAGTAGTGACTGTCGACCTCCCGAGGCGGGATTTCTCGGCTGCCGCAGTCGAGTCGGTACACATCGACACAGAGGGATTGAGCTATCAGATTGTCGAAGGCCCGAGCGATACCATCGCTTTCGACACCAACGCACACATCACCGTCCATCCCCGTGGTGACCACGAGGCGATTACACTCACCGCGGCCGGGCGACACCGCCTGTCACTCTCATTACGGTACGTAAACACCACGCGAACGATCCATATCAAGCGTCTTGAGTAAGAAGTCGCCGCGCTTCCGCTGGATGCGGGTGACGCGGCGGCGTTGATCGTGCCAGTTCTGCGAGCCCCTCTTCTTGCGGCTCAACGCTCGTTGCGCCGCTCCGTGAGGACGGGGACTGAGCCTGAAAGTTAAACGACGAACCGCGGCGATACCGCTGCATGTATGAGGTGCTTGAACGACTCGGCGTCGGAAGACGGGCCGCCGAGCCAACGCCAGCGTGCCGTCCTGGCGATGATGGACAAACGATTGTGGTGACCGACGGAGCCCACTCGCTGATCGACACACCGGCATGCCGGGCGACCGCCGTTGAGCTGCTGTCCGGTCGCGAGCCCGAGGCCCTTCGGGTATGTACACCGGGACTCGAACGGTGGTATCGGGGAGCGTCGGTCACACTCCTAGCGGCCGCCGGACGGTTCTCGGCGCTTGTGACCGATCACGACACGACACTCGCCGAGCGCACTCGTCGCGACCCACTCGGTGCGGCCGTGATCGCCGAAGCCCGCCCGGACCCGATCGCAACGCTCGCTGAAGAAAGTGGCCTCAAGACAGCAGCTGAGCGCGCCGGAACGTACGAGCGGGTATTTCGGCCGGCGGTCCAACCGACGATCGCCGACGCCGCCGTATACCGTCAGCCGCCCAACGGGGCGGTCTATCGCGAGCAACTCACACTCACAACGGGAGGGACCGCGTGTATCTACGATCGGCCGGATGCTGGGACTCCTTACTACCACATCGAACCGCCGGAACTGGGATTCGATTCGACCGCCATCGCTGCACTCGCCGATGCCTACGACTGGTTGGCGGAATCAGAGACAGCCACAGATGTCAACGGCCCAATTGACGCCGTTCGTGCGGTGCGTGACGATCTCGGGTCGATCCCGGCACGGCGAGCTGCCGCCGTGCTTGAAAAGCACACTACCGGCTACGGCATCATCGAGGAGTTCTTCGCCGACAGTGCAGTCAGCGATGTGTACGCGACGGCGCCGGCGGCAGAAAACCGTCTCTGGATCGTCCGGGATGGCGAGCAGATGCAGACAAATGCCAGGCTCAGCACCGATGGCGCCGCAGCCATCGCCTCGCGCCTACGGCGTGAAAGCGGACGGTCATTTTCACGGGCCGCGCCGACGCTTGACGCCAGTGCGACTGTCGGTGGGACCGACATTCGAGTTGCCGGAGTATCGACGCCAGCGACCGACGGCCGGGCCTTCGCCTTCCGAACCGGTGGCGCCGTGCCGTTCACACTCCCGAAGCTCGTCGCTAACGGAACCGTACCGGCGGTCGTTGCCGGTCTACTCTCGGTCGCTGCGAGACGAGACGCAGCGATCCTGGTTGCAGGCGCCCGCGGAGCCGGAAAGACAACCCTCCTCGGGGCGTTGTTGTGGGAGCTCTCAGCTGGAACACGGACGATTACAATCGAGGACACCCCCGAGTTGCCAGTCGATACGCTCCAGCGCCGCGGGCGGAACGTCCAGCCGCTGCACGCAACCCTCGAAGACGGGCCGGGGATCGACCCGCAACAGGCGCTCCGGACGGCGCTCCGTCTGGGCGAGAGTGCGCTCGTTGTCGGTGAGGTCAGAGGTCCAGAGGCGAAGGTCCTCTATGAGGCCATGCGGGTTGGAGCAAGTGGAGCGGCGGTCCTCGGGACAGTTCACGGCGATACCGGCGCCGATGTCAAAGAGCGTGTCACAGCCGATCTAGGCGTCCCAGAGTCGTCCTTTGCGGCGACCGACCTTCTAGTAACTGTCGAGGCCTACCGTACGCCGGCGGGTGACCGCGGTCGTCGAATCAAGCTAATTGAGGAAGTCGTCGGCGAGGAGGCGATTCGGTTTGAACCGCTGTATCAACTTGAGGAGTCAACCGAGTCAGCAGCGGCGACAGCAGTCACAAGCGGCCGGATTGAGCGGGGAAACAGCCACCTTGTTGAAAGGCTGGCTCGCCCGGAAGAGACCTACGCGGCGGTTTATCAAGACATCACCGATCGCGGGCAGTTCATCGACACCCTCGCCACCCGCGGCGAGCACACCCCCGCGGCCGTGACGACCGCATACGCACGACGGGAACAACGGGACCAATGAGTCGGCTTCAGCGGCTGCTCCATCGTGCGGCCGCCGGCTATCCCTGGTCAGTCGACACGAGCCCGGAACTGACCCGCGCGCTCCGATTTCTTGGTGTTGACGGCGATCTGTCGGCGGCAGCCGTCGTCCGGGCAGGCTACGTACTCGGCGGCATAGTCGGAACAACCGCCGCCGCTGTCACCGGGTTGATCGGACGCGGCATTCCGGCAATCGGACTCGCTGCTATCCTCGGTGGACTCGGGACGGCACACCTTATTCATGCCGGTCCAGTAGCACTCGCGACTCTTACCCGAACGCGCGCACTTGGCGCCGCCCCAGGAATTGTTGGACGAGCAGTACTGCGGATGCGAATCGAGCCGTCTGAGGAGGCGGCGATCGCCTTTGCAGCCGAGACTGGGGAGAGCCCGCTTGCAAGCAGTCTGAGACGACACGTCCGTCGCGCTGCCGGTCAACCCGGGACCGGTGCCGATACGTTCGGCGAGGAGTGGCGATCGTGGTTCCCGGCGCTTGAACGGGCGTTGCACCTGCTCGGCGCGGCGGCTGATGCCCCACCGGCCCGTCGTGAGCGAACGCTTGATCGCGCGCTTGAGACTGTCCTACGGGGAACAAACGACCAGATGCAGGCATTCGTTGGCACCGTTAGCGGACCGGCGACGGGGATCTACGCCTTCGGTGTATTGTTGCCGCTAGCGCTTGTCGCCGTCCTACCGGGGGCACGGATGGCCGGAATCGACATCACAGTCCCGACAATCGTCGTGATTTACGACGTGCTCTTGCCAGCCGGGCTGATCGGGGCGGCCGGATGGCTGCTTCTGCGTCGGCCGGTCGCGTTTCCCGCACCAAGGGTGACACGCGCGCATCCGTCGGTGCCCAGCCGCCGGTGGCCTGCCCCGCTCGGTGGGGTGCTTGTCGGTGGCGGGGCTGCAGGACTTGCCGCAAGCGTCATTGCCCCCTGGACGGCACCACTGGCGGGACTTGGCGTCGGAAGTGGGGTTGCACTTGCGGTGTGGTACCGGCCGATCATGACCGTCCGAAACAGGGTGCGCGAGATTGAAGACGGACTTCCCGACGCGCTGTACCTGATCGGTCGGCGCGTGAGCGGAGGGCACTCCGTTGAGCGAGGGATTGAGCGAGCAGGGGCCGAGCTCCCCGATTCCATCGGCGATGTCCTGACCGAAGCCACCCGTCGGCAGCGTGTCCTCTCGATCGGCGTCAGCGAGGCACTAATTGGTGACCACGGGGTCGTCTCGACGCTTCCGAGTGCCCGGACCCAGAGTATGGCCACGCTTCTCGCGTTGGCCGGCCAGGAGGGCCAGCCGGCCGGACACGCAATCATTTCGATGGCCGATCACCTCAACGAACTGCAGACGGTCGAACGTGAGGCGCAACACGAACTCACACAGGTGACTAGCACACTCAAGAACACTGCAGCGGTGTTCGGGCCTCTCGTTGCCGGCGCGACCGTCGCACTGGCCGATGGCCTTCGGACGCTCGGCGATGACGAAGCTGTCGCAACGCTCCCAGTCGATGGGCTGGGACTTGCCATCGGGGCATACGTGCTAATCCTGGCCACCGTGTTGGTGGTGCTAGCAACCACACTTGAGCAGGGACTTGACCGACCGGCTATCGGCTACCGGACCGGTGTTGCGATCATCTCGGCAACGATAACGTTCCTCGTCGCGTATGTGGGGGCTGGACTCTTAATCTAGCGCAAGTTCATACCGGATCGACCGGCCAGACCCCTCATGCTCGGCCCACCAGTCGATGCGTGGTATGCGTTTATCGCCCTCTCGATCGTGAGTACGGTGATCGCCGGCATCACCTTCGATCTCTCGACGGCAGCAGCCCCGTCAGCCACCCCGGCAGCGGAGACGATTGACGCGGTCGCCGCTGGGCCGGCACCGAGTGTCGGCTATCACCCGCTTGCGGCCGACTGGGTGCGCATCGAGTCAACCCGGCTTGGCGTTGACCGAGACGGGACAATCGACACAGCACGGTATCGCTTCGGTCCGGTCATCCCAGTCACGCCGGAGACTCCGCTTGCAACAGTCCTCAATGGAGCGCCACCGGAGCACGTTTTTGACTCGGAGGCGGAATTTGATCAGGCACTCAAACAGGCACGAACGCGTGAACCGCGGTGGCAGTCCGTTGAGGCTGGACTCACTGTGCGCGCCGTGGCATGGAATGAAACCGACGCGACACTCGTTGGGGTGTAATCGATGGCCAATCAAACCGCCGGCTGTCGCGGACAAGTCGAGCCGCTGGCGGCCATTGCCGGCGTATTCGCGATTTGTATTGGCCTTGGGATGGTGGCGACCGTCTTTCACGATGTCGCCCCGGTTGACGACCGATCGGTCGCCGGACCGACACTTGATCGGACGGCGGCCACGGTTGTCTCCGGTGGGACGGTCACCCCGGAAGCGCTCAACGCGCTTGAGCATCCAGCCCCGCCTGGCTACCGGGTAAACGTGACGCTCGAAACACTCAGAACGCACCACCACTGGGGCCCAACGCCACCACCGGCGGCCGATCAAGCGTCGCGCCCCGTGTCAGTGCAGGTCCGTCCAGGGGTCAAGCGACCGGGAACGCTTACGGTGGCGGTCTGGCGTGTCTGAGACGACTGACCGGGGCGTTAGCACGGTGCTTGACGTGAGTCTCGGACTTCTATTGATGACTGCGGCGATCGGCGTCGTCGTGACACAGACGACCCCGGCACCGCCGCCGGATCGAGCAGCCGACACGGCGACGCTCGTTGCGACCGCAACTGAGTCGGTAACATACACACCAGGGCCTCCGGGAGCAGTCTATAACCACTCGCGACACGACCACGGGACGGTCGCTCGGCTACTGGCGTCGGCTGCCATTGCGAATGCAAGCATCAACGGACAGCCAATCGCTCCGGCGGAACGCTACGAGCGAGCAGTAACCGGCGCCACGAAGAATATTCTCGCGAGTGTCGACGGCCAGGTCGCTATTACTGCGCGCTGGGTGCCGGTTACGGGCGGTCCAATCACAGGCCAGGTACGGGTCGGGCCGAGACCACCACCGGATGTCGATGTCCACGCCGCCCGGGTGGTCATTGCGGTCAACACACAGGACTGGCAGACATATCACGCGAATACCACCCGTGCTGTTGCTCAAGCGACAGTCGATACGATGTTTCCACCGACACGGGTCGCCCCGGCGCGTGTCTCGCCCGGCGAGGATCGTCGGATCATTAATACGCGGTATCGGGCGGCAAGTGAGACATTCGGCATCGATCCGGCCCGACCGACCAATGCGACATCTGCTATGTGGGCCAATCAGTATCTCACTGTTGCGCTCGCGGAGCGACTCACCGACGCGAACGTGACCGTCTCGAACCGTACTGCCGCCCCGGCAACCGTCGAAGTCATTGTGTATACCTGGCAGTCATGAGCCGGGGAATATCACTCACAGACGACAATCGGGCACGGGTTCCCTTTGCGGTGATCGGTGCGTTCGTACTGGTGAGTGCAGCGACGATTGCTGCGGTGCCATACGGTGAATCGACCGTCGAGCGCGGTGCCCTAACAGCGAGCGATCGGACCGTCGCGGCGGCCGAAACGACCGTGCGGGCGGCCACGCAGGTGGCTGGGGCTACCGCCGCTGCCAACCCGGTGGTTGAGCCGGCCGGGTTCGGGCGTGTGCTTGAGGATGACCGACCCTTCCGATCTTACCTCGAGTTACTCGTATACGCTGAGACACAACAGCGGCTCAATACCACGGCCGAACGAGTCGCCGGGCATCGTGGAACGGCGACACTACCACCGGTGACCGGCGTTGCGTCCGCTCAGACGGCGATCGATCGGACCACCGTCAAATCGGCTGGAAATGGCTCAGTTCGTGTGCGCATCGAGGGACTTGACGTGCGAATCAGCCGGGACGGTCGTGTGATATCGCGAGAGAGCGAGACGATCACGGTGACTGCCGCAACGCCGGTGTTGACGATGCACGACCGCGTGAACCGGTTTGAAACGCGGTTGAACCGGAGTCCAGCTGTTGGCCCCGGGCTCGGACGGGGACTTACCGGTCGGCTATACGCGATGGGGTGGGCACGTGGATGGGCTCAGTGGACGGGGGCACCAATCAAGGATGTCATCGCACACCGCCACGTTGAGTTGGCCGCTGCCAGCAGTGCGATTGATCAACAACGGGCGGCCTTCGGGACAAGTGATCCCGCCGCCGAACAGGCACTTGCACGGGCAACCGCGAAGGTCGCCGCAAAGGAGACCCTGCCGGCACAGCTACATGGGTTGTTCGCTGGAGGGCTCCCCGATCCAAATCACGGGGCGAACGGTCTCGCACCACCAGGGAGCAAAAAGACAGACGCAACGGTCGCTGTCGATGCCGTCGCGGATGAGGCCTTCGAAGAGCTACTTGATGGAGCCCGCGATCTTACCGAGATTGTCTCGGCAGCCCACGACATTGAGGCTAAACTGGCCGTCCAGGTCGACCGGACCCACCGTCATCGCAGTACGCGTGAGCCCCGGCCGCCAGGCGGTTACCGGCTGATCGACAGAGACGAGGATCTCGATATCGAGCGTGTCACGCCGGGGAACGCCCGCAGTCCGCAAGCGACCGGCGACTGGCAGCAACTCATGAGCGAAGGCCGACAGGTAACAGCCGAACGGACGATAACCGAGACCTACAGCGACGGGCGTAACCGAAGTACCCGTGAACTCCGCTACGAGGAGAGCTATCGGGTGGGGATCGCAATACACGGGCACCCCGTGTCGATACCGGAGGCCCCGTCGCGGCCGGTTGTGGATCTTACCTCGGCCGGCGATCCTCCGGCGGGAATCGATGGGCCAACGGCAGCCGAACGGGCCGAGGCGCGGCTGATCACCACCCGTGGTGGGGTGGATCGAATCGCGGAAACAGCAGTTGAAAGCGAAGTGGACGAGCGTCCGGTCCGCGTCGAGATTGACCCGCCGAACGCCGTCATGGAATGGGTCTACGCCGATGTCGCCGCCGTTCGGGAGACGGTTCGCGACATCGAAGTCCACGCCGACCGAACCGAAGCGGTGACCGGTGCGAACCCGGCAGCAGGGCTTGCCCAGCACGTTCACGAACGCACGCCAGCACTGGTTGATGCACCGCCACGGTACCAGAACCGGCCCCACCGGGCGGTCGTTGCCGCTCGGGCGGCGTATCTCGAACAGGTTATCGACGCACTCGGCGGACACAGCGACCGAACCAAAACAATCCAAGATGCGATCGTCGGCCAACTCGGCAAGGCCGTGTCGGCCACACAAGGCGCCGTCGATGAGGTACTTGCGCACGGGGCTGACTACGTTCGGCCGGAGCCAGAGCCGATTATTGCTGATTCACCGGCGACGAACCTCACGCTCGCCGTCGAGACAGAGCCGGCTTATCCGACCCGGAAGGGTGTGACTGACATCGGGCCCCGCGGGCATCTCGAACCGGGGGAACGACACCATCCGCTGGGAATCCGGACAACAACGATTGCCGCGGTGCCAGTCGACGAGATCACCAATGCGGTCCTAAACCGGGTGTTCGTTGGGGATACTGTCTCGCTATCGACGGCGGCCGAGGCACTGCGCGCAACCGATGACATCCCGCATAAACTCGCTGCCCCACGGCTTGCGCGTGAGCAGGCAACGCTCCGAACCGAGGTGGCCGCCGGACTCGAACCGGTCGAGCGCGCCGCTATCGATACGGTGGTCGACGCCACAGACTGCTCATATCCCGAGGCACGAACGGCCGTCGAGC
This sequence comes from Salinarchaeum sp., assembly GCA_041640095.1. Lineage (GTDB taxonomy): Archaea > Halobacteriota > Halobacteria > Halobacteriales > Salinarchaeaceae > CAZFMU01. The sequence goes on from JBEQAX010000005.1 coordinate 45,306, forward strand.
AGGGACTCACGCGATGGCCGCGTCCAGCGTACCGGGTCAAAGCGATGGAAGATGGCAACGCCGCAGCGGCAATCGCCGCCGTCGTCGCCGACGACGCCGTCGGACGAGACCGGGTCGCGACCCGACTCCGGGTGACATTCGAAACGGCCATCGGGAGCCAAGAGGCAGCGGTCCCGGAAGGACCGGTCTCAGAGGTCATCACGATCGGCCAGGAGGCCGCTCGCACGGCAGCAACGGAAGCGGTCAATGACGGCGTCGAGAACGTCACCGAACGGCTCAACGAGCGGTTCAACGGAACGCTTCCGATCACAGTTGCTGGCATTCCGCTTGTCCCCTTCTATGGGACGTGGTGGACGACGGTCAATGGGTGGGGAATCGAGGTGGAGGGTGAGTATCCCGTCGTGGCCGTGCGATCACCTCAAGGAGCACCAACAACCGGCGGACAGGTGACCTACGTACGTGATGGGACCATCGTTCAACACGACATCACCGGCGACGGTCGTCCGGAGTATCTTGGTCGGTCAAGTCGGGTTGCCTTCCAAACGTGGACGGTCGTGATTGTGGCCGTCCCCGGCGGAAAGATGGGTGTCGGCAATAAAGAGACAGCCGCCATCGCGTGTTCAGACGGATGGGCCGGCGACTGTATTCCTACTCCCGACTGGCAGAAAGGATCTTAGTCCGTGCAGGCAAACGGGCGGTCGTGCTTCGGGAAGACCGGACTACCATCTCGTTACCCACACCGGACGATCGGATGGCCGCCTACCGCCGGTGGGCCAAGCATGAGCATACGGGCGAAGCACGCGTTGGCACGTCAACTAGTCTCGAAGAGGCGTCGAGACAGTGGGTAGATTGGATCGAAGAGCCGGTGACTGCGAAGACAGTCGCGGCCGAAGCTCGAGAAGTGTTGCTGGTTGCGATGGCACGGGCGATGATCGACATCGAGACACTGGTCGATGCGCTTGAGCACGCCAGCGATGACGCGTGGACACGCCGATCGGTACAGGCGAAGCTATCCGGCGAGGCGTCTATAACACTATACGAGTATGCAACGGTTGAACACGCGATTGCGAAGTGTCGGGACGACGCTTAGTCTCCCGCAGCGTGTGTGGCAAGGGCCTCCTCAAGCGTGAGATCACCGGTAGCGACCTGGCGGGCAAGCCGATCGGGAAGCGCGCGGTTCTGTGGCGAACGCTCACGGGCACGCGCCTTGATCTGTTGGAGTTCACCGGCTGTCGGATCAATGTCACGCGACTCAACGCGGTCACCGCTACGATGAGCAATGTTGATCGCAGCGATGACATCCCCAGCCCCACCAGCTCCGGCACCGAGTGTGGGCGTTGTCCCGGTCTCATCAACAAGTTCCACCGGAACATCCTCAATCGCATCGATCAGATGGGCACTGTGGAGTCGCGCGCCGTCGCCGATACGTACAAGCGGATCGCGGACTCCTGTAAGTGCATCTTCAATCACGGCCGGCGCCTCGGCCCGAGGGACTTGATGGGCAGCGACGACCGTGTCGTCGATGACAACCGCAATACCCGGCCGCTTGCCCGGATCCACGCCGACAACCACGCGATCATCAACCGCATCCGTCGCCCCAGCGTCCGAGCGGGTACACAGAAGCGCCTCCTCAACCACTCGCGTCGCTTCCGGGGCCGTCGCGGTGAGTACCGGCGGCTTGTCCGCAGTCTCGGGGATGACCACATCGTCGTCAGGAGCTGTGATCACCGCCGCCGTCTGCTCTGGAATAGCCGTTCCAGGGCGGATCGTCGTGAACGTCGCCTCCCGGTCGCGGAGCGCAGCGACAACGTCGTAGTAGAGTTCGAAGTTGGCCGTCGCGACGACGATCATCGCTTGCTGGTTGGCGCTGGCGGCATTTGAGTTCGCTGGAGACCGCGAGGGTTTTGATGCCGGGCGGCGCTACATATCGAGTGTGGCTGGACCGATCTCAACGGGGTGCGCACCACTCGATGCCCTGCTTGATGGCGGTATCGAGCGCGGGGCAGTCACTCAGGTGTACGGTCCGCCGGCTGCCGGTAAGACAAATATTGCGTTAAGCACCACCGCAGAAGCGGTCGTTGCCGGCGAGCCCGTTGTGTATATCGACACCGAAGGGGTCTCAACCGCTCGTCTTGAGCAGATTCTCGCGCCACGGGCAACGGCTGACGGGCTCGATACGGACACGGTTGCTGACCGAATTAAGTTCAAAGAGCCAAACGACTTCGAAGCACAGCAAGCGGCCGTCAAGGAGACGCGAACGCTCGCTGATGAGGTTGGCCTGATCGTCCTTGACAGTGCAACCGGCTTTTATCGACTCAAACGAACTGAGGACACCGAAGACGGGGAAGCACTACGGACGGTCGCTGATCAGCTTACGCACCTACTGTCACTGGCACGTCGACGCAACCTCGCCGTTCTCATCACAAACCAGGTATATACCGATCCCGAAGGTGATCGAGCACAGCCACTTGGGGGTCACACGCTTGCACACTGGGTCGGAGCAACCCTGCGCGTCGACCGATTTCGGGGGGGAAAGCGACGGGCGACACTTGAGAAACACCGGTCGAAAGCCGTCGGCGCAACAGAAACGTTTCAGATCGTCGAGGATGGTCTGGCCGCCACGGATTAACATCTCCCCACCCTCGGGACGGGGCTTGCTCCGATTGTCCTTAAACGCAACTAGACGCGACCAACGTTCTCAACTTCGACAGATTCGACGCCGTCGATGCCACTGAAGGCCTCCTCAACGGCCTCGGTTCCACCAGCGTCGTCGGGGACAATGACAGTCGGAACGAGTGCCGTTAGCCCGAATGCGACATCATTGCGTTCGACGTTGCTAATTTTTGCGCCCTCTGGAAGCGCGCGCTCGAGTCGCTCGTGGAGTTCATCAAGGTCAATCTCCGGACTAGTCGGCATGACCTTGAGTTGAGCAGCGACCTTGCTCATGGTCCGGTAAAGCCGCACTCGGGGCACTCATAGAGATTGCTCTGCTTGCGGCACTTGCTACACCGGTGAAGCCGGGTGCCACACTCCGGACAGTTGAAGGAGGCAGCGTCTGTGCCGGTGATGTCAATCCCACAGGTGACACACGTATGTGTCTCCTGTTGCTGGGACGTGCTCATATATTAATAGTAGCTGTCGCGTGTGTATAACTCTTGTTTTAGCAACTCGGAGGCGATCGCCATACCGAGACTACACCCCAAGAATAATCGGTCCAATCAGCACGCCCATCAGATGTACCCGGTAGGCACCGAGTCGGACGGGAACAAGTCCAACAAGCGTCGCGAGAACAAAGACCCCAACCCCAGTGAGTCCAGCGAACAAGCCAGAAAGGACGACAAGCATTGCGCCCGCAACGAGTGAGAGAACCGTTGGGTCAAGTCGTCCAACCACAGCGAGATATCGATCGCCGAGCCAGATGGTCAATCCGGTTGCCACTGCCCCAGCAAGGACAACCGCACCAACCAGAACCGGGAGAACCAACGGAGGGGCGATTTCCTCGAATGCGACCATCACCCCAGAGCGTGGCTGTCCGATCGTTGTGAGTGCAAACAATGCAAAAATCGCGTTTGCAGTGTCGACACCGCTTGTTGCGACGATATAGCCGCGAGCGTCAGTGTCGCCTGGAATTAAAAAGAGGACAGCGACAGCGGCGATCGCCGCTGAGACACCCGGGAGGTACCCAACGAGCGCACCGGCAAGCGTGCCCGCCCCGGCGGTTGTGAGAACCCGACGTTTAGAGGTCCGAAGAATGGGTGATGCCTGCTCGGGGACGCCACGACCAGCCATTGCGTCAAGTAACACAGGGGCACCAAAGAGCCCGGCAAACAGCGGCGCAAGAATACCACCCGCTTCAAGCGGAGCCTCCGGCGAGAGATCAAGCGTGAGTACACCGAGCGTGGCGCTTAATCCGAACGAAAGCGCGCCAGCAAGGCGGCCACGGTGAGTGGGTTCGGAGACGATAAGACCGAGTACAACAGCGCCGAGAACGAGTTCAATGTGGGCCGACACGGTAGGATAGATAACAGCAACAACAGCGGAGATCGGCACCGCAAGAGGCACCGCGAACAATACCGCAAGCCCGCTGCCGAGGGCGGACAACCGGATGGCCTCGTAACCGCGACCCTCAAGCACGAGTCGATGACCCGGGAGGGCCATCGGCGCCATTTCAGCGTCAGGAACTCCAATCGCAAGTGTCGGGACAACATTAAGAAACGAGTGAGTGACGCCAGCAGCGAGCATAGCCACGCCGATAACAAGTGGGTCACCCGGAAGCACCGCCGCCGCGGAGGCGAGTAATAGCGCGAAGTTGTTGGCGTGCAAGCCCGGCACGAGACCGCTGATCGTCCCGAGGGCCGTCCCGGCGAGTGTCGCCCCGAGCAGCCACACGCCGAGCGAGGGCATAACGACCACGTCGACTCCCATTCCAGAAGTCTCGCCGTGGCGTCGGGTATGAACCTGTGGCCGAGAGCGTTGTTACTACGCAGGAAGCGACAAGAGAGAAAGGGGAACGGGAATTAGCCGAAGAGTTCGCCGAGTCCTTCGCCAGCGGCCTCTTCCTCTTCTTCGTCCTCCTCGTCGTCGTCGTCGTCAGCGGCCTCTTCTTCGTCGTCGTCAGCGGCTTCGGCTTCTTCCTCGCTCTCCTCAGCGGACGCGGCAGCAGCCCCACCAGCGGGGACCGCAGCCGCCTCCTCAACGGCTTCGTCAATGTCGACGTCCTCAAGTGCGGCAACGAGCGCCTTGACGCGGGATTCCTCCACGTCGACGCCAGCCGACTCAAGTACGTCCGTCAGGTTGCCTTCGTTGATCTCTGCACCGGTCTCGTTCAGGATGAGAGCTGCGTAGATGTACTCCATGGGTGTATGGTTGTGATGGTGTGTGGGTAGTTAGGGTGGCTATCCGAACATGTTACCGAGGCCGGCAGCGGCGTCGCCACCGTCCTCGTCGTCTTCATCTTCGTCTTCGTCGGTGTCCTCTGTCGCCGGCTCCTCGTCGCTTGCGTCCTCGTCATCTTCGCCCTCGTCGGCAACCGGCGCTTCGGCCGGCGCCTCGACATCTTGGAGGTCCTCGGGGAGGGCCTCCTCGTCGTCGATCTGGGCGGCCAGCGCCTTGACCTGGGCGTCGGCCTTGCCAATGAGGTCGGGGGCGGTGTCGGGGCTGGCAATAGCGGCGGCGAGTCCGAGACTCGTCGCGTCGCCGCTGGCCATCGACACCAGCGTGGGGGTCGTCCGGTCGGTCGGATACGCGGCGTTGACCGAGAGATTCTGCCCTCTGGCAGCCGCGGTCGAGATGTCCTCACGGTAGGCCTCGACATCAAGTTCGAGTTCGTCGGGTTCGAACCGAACACCCTCTGAGACAACAGCTCGCAGGTCAAGGCCAACCTCCTTGGGTTCGAGTCCGAGTTCGCCGAGGACATTGGCCAGGTCGGCGGAGACCGACTCACCGGCCTCACAGACAAGGCTGTCTTCGGTGATATGGATCGATCCCTGCTGGATGCGCGCAGAGGCGCCCACCTGCTGAAGATCACCGACAAACGGCCCGGGGTCGATCCCCGTGTCCTGTTCTTCGAGGACGATGTCGTTGGGAGCGACCTCCCCTGCGCTAATCGGGGCAGAGGTCTTTGAGGCCTCAAGTTGCTGGTAAAGTCCGAACGGGTTGTCATTAGTGCCGATCAGGCCAACCTGTCCACTGACAGCATCGGTGAGGACCTCGACACCCTCATCAACGGCCTCAAGCGCGCGCTTGAGGAGGGTGTTTCGGCTGACGCGCAGTTCAGCACTCCCGTGAAGCTCCCGGCGCATGTCCTGGAGCTGCCGACTCGGAATCCCAGCGATGTCGACGACGCCGACACTCTCGTAAGACGAGAGGAGTTCGGCGATTGCGTCGACCTCCTCGCGTTTCCATTCGGGGATAGTCTCAGTTTTGCGTTCGGCACTCATGTTAGACCACCTGGACGGCCGGGCCCATCGTGGTTTTCACGAACACCGAATCGACGTTCTGGGGCCCTTTCTCGAGGTCGGCATACAGACGGCGCAGGATGACGTCGACGTTGTCGGCAACCTCCTCGGCCGACATGCTCTCGGCGCCCACGAGTGTGTGGAACGTCCGGCGGTCACCGCTACGCACTTGGACGGTGTTTTGCATCCGCGTGAGGACCTCAACAACATCCTCGTCGGGCGACAGGGGCGTCGGCATCTTTCCTCGGGGGCCGAGGACCGTCCCGAGGAACCGACCGATATCAGGCATAAGCGCTTCTTCGGCGACGAAGAAGTCGGTCTCCTCCGCGAGGTTCTTCGCGGCGCTCGTGTCGTCTCCAAGATCGGCGAGGTCATCGCCATCAAGCACCTCGTCCGCGACCTCCTCGGCACGGAGGGCGGTCTCGCCCTCTGCGAAGACGACAATGCGGGTTTCCTGTCCGGTCCCCTCCGGAAGTACGATACTCTCGTCGATCCGATTAGACGGATCGCTCAGATCCAAATCGCGCAGGTTGATCGCCAGATCGACCGACTCGATAAAGTTACGGTCAGGCGACTCACTGAGTGCGCGAGAAACGGCGGTCTCGATATCCTGGTCTGCCATCGTTCACCTCCGTAGTACGCTTGCGCTCCTACGGGTCGACAACAGGCGGTGCCTGTCTGGTACGGAGAAGGCCGAACGCGCACTTAAGCCCGTCGAAGCACCGGACCAAACCACACGAAGTATCCCCACAACGCCACGAACCCAAACCATGCCAGCAGCGCTCGACGAAAAGGTCAATCGGTACGAACAGCTCTTAGCCGACGCCGTAGCGGCCGCATCGATCGCTCCACCGGCGGGATCACCGCTTGCGGACGGCGCAGAAGATTGTCTACGAATGGCCCGCTCGTATCTTGAGGACGGCCGTCACTTTCGGGAAAAGGACGATCCCGTTAACGCGCTCGCTGCATTTTCCTATGGACACGCCTGGCTCGATGCGGGGGCACGCCTGGGAGTCCTTGACGTGCCAACGGAGGGCGAGCTCTTTACCGTCTGACCCGTAGTATCAGGGATATAGATATATACGCAATCGGGGGACTCCCGGGACAGTCATTTCGAAACGTTCATATTCGGAATTCCGACAGATATATACCAATCTGCGAAACGTTTATAAGTTCGAGCCCCTTACGGTATGTTAGGTGGTCGGGGATCCGACCCTCCACCGTCGGCTTATCAATCTCCCCCGTCCTGTCTTCCCCATCATGAGTGACGAACGAACCCGAACGCGAACAGACGAACGCACCTCAACCGACGAACACGAGCACGAGGACGAAGAGGAACGTGTCGACGTGTGTCCCGAGTGCGGAGGCAAACTCCGTACCGACGAGGAGCACGGCGAAACGATCTGTACAGAATGTGGTCTCGTCGTCGAGTCCGACGAGATCGATCATGGTCCCGAGTGGCGTGCCTTCGACGCCAAAGAGAAAGACGAGAAGTCCCGCGTCGGTGCCCCCACGACCAAGATGATGCACGACGAGGGGCTGTCGACGAACATCGGCTGGCAGGACAAGGACGCCTACGGCCGTCAACTGAGTTCACGCCAGCGTCAGAAGATGCAGCGGCTGCGGACCTGGAACGAGCGGTTCCGCACCCGCGACTCCAAAGAACGGAATCTCAAGCAGGCCCTTGGCGAGATCGACCGGATGGCCTCCGCGCTCGGCCTTCCAGACAATGTCCGCGAGACTGCTTCGGTGATCTACCGACGCTCACTCGACGAGGACCTCCTCCCAGGGCGATCCATCGAAGGGGTCGCAACAGCCGCGCTGTACGCTGCCGCCCGACAGGCCAACACGCCGCGGAGTCTCGATGAGATTACCGAGGTAAGCCGGGTCGACAAGATGGAGCTCACCCGGACATACCGGTACGTCGTCCGTGAGCTAAACCTTGAGGTACAGCCTGCTGACCCCAAGCAGTACGTCGCCCGATTTGTCTCAGACCTTGATCTTTCAGAAGAGGTTGACCGGACCGCTCGCGACCTGCTTGGTCGAGCCCGTGACCGCGGAATCCACAGCGGCAAGTCACCGGTTGGACTCGCCGCGGCCGCCGTATACGCTGCGTCGCTACTCACCAACGAGAAGGTTACCCAGAACCAGGTCAGCGAGGTAGCCGATGTCTCCGAAGTGACCATCCGAAACCGGTACAAGGAGCTGCTTGAGGCAGCCGACAACGACGAGACCGGCACGCCCGCTGCTGTCTAATCAAGCGCGCTGATACAAACGCGTTTTTCGCTCAGGATTCGCGTGTCGGCGGATCGTAACGAAGGAGCCGATCCGCATCGCTCGCGAACCGGACGGCCTCGTCTCCGAATGATTCCGCATATCGAAGCACGAGCGTGACGACCGTTTCAGGGTGTTGTACCCGATAGCCGTTGTTGTCGCGCTCGATTAGTTCGGCGTCGACAAGCGCACTAGCGTGTGTACTGACTGTCGAGCGGGCGACATCAACCTGTGAGGCGAGAGCAGCCCCGGTCTGACCGGGAGTCTCAAGCAGCGTGAGAAGCATCTGACGAGGAGTCTCACGACGGAGGTAGCCAAGGGCCGTTTGCTCGAAGGCGTCGAACCGGTCTGCAGGAAAATACCGTCGGTAGGCGCTATCAGAGCGACTGATGACGGTCCCGGCGTCCTCGAGTTGCCGGAGGTGGTACTGTGCCTCGCCGGTGCCAAGTTGAAGGTCGTCGCGGATCTTCGAGAAGTGGGCCCCAGGGGTCTGTGTCACATAGCCAAAGAGCGCCTCTCGGGTATCACTCTCGCTCGCGGCTGCCGTCCCGGTAAAGCCCGTAGAGACGGCGGCACCGACCGCCGCGAACCGGCGCAACGTCGCGCGCTTGTCCTCGTCGACCATTCGATATACATGAATACACTCGGCGCCGGTATATGTATTATTGTTGACCCACGGCGAAAGGACCGCTTACTCGACGCTTGGTTCGAGGTCCTCGGCGTCCGGGTCGACATCGCTAATGATCTCGTCCGGACTCTTTAGGTCGTCATCGCCTGTTCCGGTCTTGATCGCCTCAGCCTCCTGTTCCATCTCCTCAAGGTCCATCTCAGTCTCTTCGTCAATCTCCGAAAGAATGTCCTCGATATCGTCAATCCCGAGGAGTTCACGTGTCTGTTCGTCGAATTCAAGACTATCGAGTGACTCGCCGTCGGTTGCGATGTCCGATCCAGTCAAGTGTTTGCCATACCGGCCAACGAGCGATGACAGTTCCTGTGGGACCACGAACGTCGTCGACTCGCCCTGGCCGATATCGGAGAGTGTCTCCATTCCTTTCTCGATCACTGCGCGCTCACCCATCGACTCGGCGGACTTGGCTCGCAGGACCGTCGAAATGGCGTCACCCTGGGCCTCAAGAATCTGGCTCTGCTTTTCACCCTGGGCCCGGATGATGTTCGATTGCTTGTCACCCTCGGCGGTCTCGATGGCACTCCGCCGTTCACCCTGAGCTTCGAGAATCATCGCGCGGCGGCGGCGCTCTGCGGAAGTCTGTTCTTCCATGGCCTCTTGGACATCCTTCGAGGGGTTGACCTCGCGAACCTCAACGGATTCGACGCGGATTCCCCACTCATCAGTTGGTTCATCGAGTTCGCGGCGGATCTTCGCGTTGATCTCCTGGCGTTTGTTAAGTGTATCATCGAGTTCCATATCGCCAAGAACAGCCCGAAGGGTCGTCTGTGCGAGATTCGAGACAGCCTTCTTGTAGTCATCGACCTCAAGGAAGGCCTTCTTGGCGTCCATCACCTTGATATAGACAACGGCGTCGGCAGTCACCGGTGAGTTATCGCGCGTGATGGCTTCCTGTCGCGGTACGTCAAGCGTCTGCGTTCGCATGTCAAAACGGTAGGTCCGGGAGACAAACGGGGGAACAAAGTTGATCCCCGGTTCGAGGAGGTTTCGGAACTCCCCGAAGACCGTTAGTGCGCGCTTTTCATAGGCGTCAACAATCTCAACCATGCTGTAGATCGTGACGATGACAAGCGCAAAGACAGCGAGTAGTACAATGAGTCCGGTTGTGCCGGGAAAGGCAACCAGTGGGAGGGCTGAAACCATGATCGACCTTACGACAGCGCCGGCAAAAGCCTTCGGCCCACAGGTCTATTAGGGGGGCTATCCACGCGCCGGTATGGTCAGACTCGGACTTGTTGTCGCGGAGTTCAATCAGTCGGTGACTGAGGCGATGGAGGAGGATGCCCGCAAGCGGGCCGCCACGCTGGACGCTGAGATTGTCACGACCCACCATGTGCCAGGATCATACGACACCCCACTTGCGGCCGACCGGCTGGCCCGACGGGAGGACATCGATGCTGTTGCGGTCATTGGAGCGATCATCACGGGCGATACCGATCACGATCAGGTTATCGCCCGAGCAGCGCTTGATCAACTAGCGACTGTCGAGCAAAGTCGTGACACCCCGATTGCGATGGGCATTACCGGACCAGGGATGAGTGGCGCCGAGGCACGTGAACGGGTCGAGATTGGCGGCCGGACCATCGCCGACGCCGTACACCTTGCCGAAGAACTCGGCGGACCGTCTGAATCCTCCCGGTAGCGCAACCGGTAAGGCCCTGCCTCACGCACACCCGAGCGATGGAACGCAACTTCGCAGCTCGTGTCGAACGTGTCGAACCGAGTGCCACGCTTGCGATCAGCACCAAAGCCTCCGAGTTAGAGGCCAAGGGAGCAGACGTTGTCGATCTGAGTGTTGGTGAACCCGACTTCGACACGCCGGCGAACATTGTTGAGGCTGGTAAGGCGGCGCTTGATGCCGGTCATACGGGGTACACAGCCTCACAGGGGATCCCGGCGCTTCGCGAGGCGATCGCCGACCGGCTGGCGGACGACGGCTTCGCTTACGATCCCGACCAGATCATGGTAACCCCGGGCGGCAAGCAGGCGCTCTTCGAGGCGGTACACACGCTGATTGACGACGGTGACGAGGTAGTCCTGCTGGATCCAGCATGGGTCTCCTATGAAGCGGTTGTCAAGATCGCCGGTGGAAGTCTCACCCGTGTCGATCTGGCCAAGCACGACTTCGCTCTTGAGCCGGCCCTTGATGAGTTGGCAGAGGCCGTCTCGGATGACACGGAGATGCTGATCGTCAACTCGCCAGCCAATCCCTCGGGAGCGGTGTTCTCGGAGGCGGCACTCGAAGGCGTCCGTGATCTGGCTGTCGAGCACGACATTACGGTGCTGAGCGACGAGATTTACGACCGGGTGGTCTACGACGTTGAGCCGACCCGTCTGGGAACGCTCTCGGGGATGTCCGACCGAACGATTACGCTCAACGGCTTCTCGAAGACCTATGCGATGACCGGGTGGCGACTGGGGTACTTTGCGGCACCACAGCCAATCATCGATCAGGCTGGGAAGTTGCAGTCTCACTCGGTCTCGTGTGCAGCGAACTTCGTCCAGCGCGCTGGGATTGAGGCCATCAAAAACACCGATACCACTGTCGATACGATGGTTAACGCCTTCCAGGAACGTCGGGACCTCCTTGTGGACCTACTGGCCGAGCGAGGGATTGACGTTGACGCCCCGAAGGGAGCGTTCTATCTCATGTTGCCCGTCAGCGACGACGATCAGACGTGGTGTGAGCAAGCAATCGAGACGGCACACGTTGCCGCCGTTCCAGGAAGCGCTTTCGGGACGCCCGGTTACGCCCGGATCTCCTATGCCAACAGTCAAGAGCGCATTCAGGAGGCCATCGAGCGACTCGATTCAGAGGATCTACTCTAAACGAAAAGCAGCGCGAGTTCCCCGCCCCACCGTGGGCGGGGGTGAAGCGCGTACGCTCGGCTGCGTCCCTGTATTTAAGCATCGGGACGCCCTACCATAGTGTGGAACCCACGTTATCGGCCTCGCAAAACCTGCGCACCCACTCTGGGGTAAGACGCGGTGCGCCGGGCCTGTGTCGCGCCCACGTGAGGGGGCGGACGCCCACGGACACACCCGCCACGGCTGCAACAGACGACCTCTGTTGCGGTGGCAGTTCCGGTGTATTCGGGTGTTACTGGTTCCCCGCGAGTCCCCGAAGGGACGAGCGCGGGCGGAATTAAATTCGCTATCGGTCGTTCCGCTGGCCCCGTGCCAGAGACCACGGCGAAGCCACGGGCCACCGCGCCCGTGGTACTTCACCCAGGCACCTACCCGCGGCGGTCAAGAACCCGTTCGATAATCGCCCCGGAGGAAAGAATCTCGTCGTCGGTCGGTTCACGCGGACTAGCTCGCGTGATGTCACAGTCAATGTTTCGGCGCGCTAAGTCCTCTTTGAGGGTCGTTTCGTCGTGGTGTTGATCGTGTCCGAGGACGATAACATCTGGATCGATCCGTTTGACCAGCTGTAGCATATCTCCCGTCTGTCCGAGGTGTGCCCGATCGACCATTTCGAGGGCCGCCACCATCTCTCGGCGCTGTTCGGCTGGAACGATCGGCGGAGCTTTATGATCGATATTGGCCGTCCGGGCGACGATGACGTGGAGTCGACTGGCCGCCGCCGCCGCCTCCCGGAGATAATGGGCGTGACCGGGGTGAAGGATATCGAAGGTTCCCTGGGCAAGCGCGATGGTCATCGCTGCAGATCCTCCTCATCAAACGCAATAAGATCCTCCTCAGCGGGCAACTCGACATCAAAGACTGGAAGATCGGTCGGCGTTCCATCGGGATCGAAGGCTCGCCAGTCACCGCGACGGTAGGGCGCCCCGATGATGATATGGACCTCACCGCGGGAGAATGTCTGGAGATCCTGTGTGCTCGGCCGAAGGGCGCCATTAGGGTGTGAGTGGATTGATCCGACGGAGTGCCGGTCATTCGGCACCATATTTGAGCGCACTGTCGCGCTGACGCTATTGCTTTCGGTACCTGGGATCACAAGAACGTCTGTGATCACCTGACCGTCGGCATCCACGTCCAGTTCGTCAGTATCGGTTCCGCGGAGAAGGCCCATGTATTCGTTCGGGTGGGTCTGTTCGCTAGCCTCAAGGGCGAACCGTAGGGTGTCCTCAGCAATCCCGACAACCGGCTGCGAGCGAAACCACCCATCGAACAGGCCCATACTAACTGTACAACCGACGTGGGCAAAGGCGCTTCGAAGGCTGTCGGGGGCGACATCCCAAAGCGGTTTTACCAGGTGACAGCGAATTCGTTGGTAACATGACGGCTACAGCCGACGGCGACGTAGTTTATTCGCTTCCCCCCGAGGCGACGGCCGATGACCTTGCGCCCGAGCAGCTGTATCGGGCACAGGTCAACGGCATTGTTCAGTATGGAGTGTTTGTCGACCTCTCGGAATCGGTCTCAGGACTCATCCATGAATCGAATCTGACTGGCGAGTACAGTGTCGGCGACGAGATCGTTGTCACACTCGAAACACAGCGCGACGACGGAGATCTGTCGTTTTGCGATCACGACATTGATCTCACAGAGGCGGCCATCGAGACACTCGAGCATCAGACCGATCGTCCGCGCATTACCACAGAAGCACTTGAGGAGCACGTCGGCGAGGCGGTGCAACTTGACGGGCGCATCGTCCAGATCACCCAGACCGGCGGTCCGACAGTCTTCTACATACAGGATGGGACTGGGACGGCACCAGCGACAGCCTTCACCAATCCAGGTGTCCGGGCTCACCCTGAGATCAAGCAAGGGGACTACGTCCGCGTCACCGGAACGATCGAACAACACGACAAGGACCACCAACTCGAAATCGAGGAGGTGACGCCACTCGATGGCAACGAGCAGACGGCAGTCGCCGAACGCATCGAGACGGGGGTGTCCGCAACCGCGACCCCAGAATCGATCAATCCGCTGGTCGACTGGCCGGTCCTCGACTCCCTCGTTGACGAGCTTGAGCCGGTCGCCGAGCAACTGCGGCGGAGCATCCTCAATCGGCGACCGATCTGGATTCGACACCACGCCGACGGTGACGGGCTCTGTGCGAGCGTCCCGGTGCATCGGGCACTGGAGGCGTTTGCACGGGCGTATCACGAGGACGATGATGCACCAGAGCACCTTGTTCGGCGGCTCCCGAGCAAAGCCCCGTTCTACGAACTTGAGGATTCGACGCGCGATCTAGCGCAGGCACTTGAGGACCGGGCTCGGCACGGACAGCAGCTGCCGTTGGTATTGATGCTCGACAACGGGAGCACTGCAGAGGACACCCCCGCCTACGAGACCCTTCGGCACTACGACGTGCCGATCATTACCGTAGACCACCACCATCCCGATCCCGAGGCGGTCGGTGACCTACTTGACCAGCACGTCAATCCGTACCTGTACGGCGAGGACTACCGGGTCACCACGGGGATGATGTGTGTCGAGCTCGCGCGGATGATCGCCCCGGAGCTTTCGGATTCGGTGCGCCATCTGCCGGCCGTTGCTGGGCTTGCTGATCGCTCAAGCGCGACGGCGATGGAAGACTATCTTGCGTTGGCTGCTGACGCAGGGTACGAGCGCGCAGACCTCGAATCGATTGTTGATGCCGTCGATTACGCCGCCTACTGGCTACGGTACGACACCGGACGGTACCTTATCGATGATCTATTGGGGCTACGGTCAAACGAGGACCGACACGAGACACTCGTTGAGTTGCTCGCGAACCAGGCGACAGCCGCCACCGAGGAGCAACTCGATCTCGCCATCCCACACGTCGATCACCAGACGCTTGAGAACGGGGTCGATCTCTACATGATCGACGTCGACAACTACGCCCGGCGGTTCACCTACCCGGCGCCGGGGACAACGACTGGAGCGATTCACGACCGGATGATTGACGAACACGGCGCGCCAGCGATCACGGTCGGCTACGGTCCCGACTTCGCAGTACTACGTAGCGATGGCGTCCGGTTGGATATCCCGCAGATGGTGACCGAACTTGACGAGGGGATCGTCGGAGGCGGCATCAGTGGTGGTGGGCACCTCGTTGTCGGCTCGCTGAACTTCGTCTCAGGGCGTCGCGAAGCCGTATTGAACTCGCTGACGGAAAAAATGGCCGAAGCGGAGGTCGACACGAGCGTGGGATCCGGTCACGCCGATTGAAAAGTCTCACCATAGCAACGACGGAGCCGTGTCGTCAGGGTCGGCAGGCGTACCCCACCGGAGCTGGCGGATAAGGAGCCCTCCCGTGCTGAGCCACGCGAGCACAACAGCGCCGACAAAGCTATACGGAAGAACCGACCGGCCGCCGCGCCAGTCGGCCTCGAATGCTGACGTAAAGTACGCTCCGACGGCCGGATCGCTCACCTGAACCATCACCTCGCGGTTGTCATGAAGCGCCGTCGGGTTCCAGTTGAGCGACCCGACTACAACATGGCGCTCGTCCACGATGATCCCCTTGGCGTGGTCCTTTGTGAACCGGGAGCGAGGGTCAATCAGCCGAACACTGAGGTCTAACTGCTCGTGTGACGCGAGACGCCTGAGTTCCGTTGTGAGTTGTCGGTTGTCTTCTTTTGCGTACCAGGCACTGCTCAACAAAAGGCGAACGGTAACCCCACGGCGCGCCGCGGTGAGGGTCTCGTTGAGGAGGCTGAACTCCGCGTCGACGCTGACTTGCTGAATATAGATCGAGTGCTGTGCGTCGGCGAGCAGTCGACGGAGTTCAGTATCGGCGTTATCGGGGGTCACAAGCAGTTTAACCTGGCTATCGTGTGTCGTCTCGGGGGTGAACCGGGTGGGAAAGGTTCCGTTTGCGGGGGTAGTAGCGACCGGAGTGATGGTCTCACGGTGGGCAGTCCAGGAACGGCCGTCGTGGTAGCCGGTATCGGCGGCGTGGACGTTCGCAAGCGCGTCAGCAAGCGGGGCAGCGCGAACACGAACACCCCATCCGCGGCTTGACCGACCGCCGACCCCTGCTGGCTTCCAGTTTTCGGTGAGGACAAGTGCGGTATCATCAACAACGGCATACTTCGGGTGGTGGTTCTGATAGCGTGCGTAAGGACCATCGATTACCGTCACGGAAACGCCAGCAGCGGTAAGCCGGTTGAGGGCCTGGACTTGCTGGTCGGTGATACCACCAACAGGCTGTCCTTCAAGCACCACTTCGACGGTAACCCCTCGACGGTGTGCATTAAGGAGTGTCGTGACAATCTTCGGCGAGGTAAGGGTGTAGCCTCCAAGGAGGAGTCGATCCTCGGCCTCGGTAAGCGTTGACTGGACAATCTCGGGGGTGTCCGGCAGGAGGAAACTGGTTACGGTTGCATTGGGGTACGCGCTTGGATCAAAGGCAGTCGCTCCAAGCGGTACCCAGCCTTCTTCGGGGCGGTACAGTTTGCTCTCCGGTGCGCGCTTGTACCGCACTGTGTCGATAGGGTGACCGGTAGTGCCCTGGAGAGAGATCACGTCACCGTCGTTGGTGAGGTGCATGTGACCGGAGACGGCCGCAATCGAGCCGGGTGCCACGTCGGGTGGGGGCGATAACGCGAACGTGACGGTCCCGGTGTGCGTGCCGGCTGGAAGGCGCACAGTAGCGCCGGCGTCATTGCTGATCGTCCAGCCGGTCGTATCGGTCGGGGTCGGGAACGCAACCGTCACGAACTCGCCGGTGTCACCATATGAGACAGGATTTGGGTAGAGGGCGACGATCTCCGCTTGCGTCGACGACGTGCCAGAGGGCGCTGCTGTGGCGTGACCGATACCACAGGCGAGCGCGAGGAGCACGAAGACACCGGCGACGAGGGGACGAGTCACGGGCGAAGTCGGCGAGTATACGCGTATGAATCTGTGGGAGGGCACCGATCTATCAGAATAAGAATGATAACATTCATACTGTTCGATGGAAAATCCACCGGACAGCCATGAACTGCAGAGTCGTCGTAGAGGCGGCAGTGCCGGTATACGATGTCGAAACGCCCGATGAAGCGGTTCGGATCGCGATTTCGAAAACCGGCGAGATGCTCAATCCCGATCTCAACTACGTCGAGATCAACATGGGCTCGCGGAGTTGTCCTCACTGCGGTGAGGAACTCGAACCCGCGTTTATCGCCGCCGACGAGAGTCTGGTTGCGCTCGAACTCGAGATGACGGTATTCAACGTCGAGCGCGAAGAGCACGCCTCTCGGATCGCGCGTAAAGAGATCGGCGAATGTCTCGAAAACATCCCGCTTGAGGTCCTCAAAGTTGAAGTAATCGAGGAGGACGAGAAAGAAGAAGACTCAACCACCACAAGCCAAGGTGAAACAGCGTCCACGTCGGCCGACGGCGACGGTGACGACGAGGTGCTTCCGGAGTTCGAGGATCTCATTGACTAAGCGAATCGACAGACACGACCCACTCAGGTCTGCAGTTGAGATAGTACAGCGAGTCGACTAAGTATCGGCAGTAGAGAATCAGTCGGCGGTCGCAGTGACCTGTTCCGTCTCGGTGGAGACGGACTCGAGTTCTTCGGTCAGTTCATCAGCCAGTGTCGAAACGGCAGCCTTGTGATCCGTCTTCGATCGGTGAATCGATGTCGGACGGACGCCGAGTGACTCGTAGTCAGCAAGTTCGAAGTTCACGTCGTGATAGGTCGCCAGGTCGTTCGATACCTCTGCAAGGAGTCCATGGAGATGAATAAGCTCCTGCTTCTTCATGATACGACTACCTGTTGTGGCTGAGGGGTTATATTATTACCTTGGCTATCGTTAACATGAGTCGCCAGAAAATCGTGCCACACGGCACCACCCCTCTATAAAGGGTTTTTCCGTCGCATCCCTAACCACACGTATGGACTACGACGAACAACTAGACCGGGCGCTTGAGGCAACACCGGACATCGAAGCCGATTCTGAGCGATTCGAAGTACCGGACCCACAGGTGCGTCAGGAGGGGAACGTCACCGTTTATGAGAATTTCCAAGCGACGGTCGATCGACTCGGCCGAGACCCTGATCATGTACTGCGGGTTCTTCAAAACGAACTCGGTACAGCCGCCCAGATTGACGAGAGCGGACGCGCCCGACTGACCGGTGAGTTCTCCGCCCGACGTGTCAAGGATGCGATCGAGACCTACACCGAACGGTTCGTTATCTGCTCTGAGTGTGGCCTACCGGACACCCACCTCGAGGAACAGAAGGATACACTGGTGGTCCGGTGTGAGGCCTGCGGCGCGATCTCCTCGACCAGCGGATAGCAATCCTCACTCGTTGACTGTGACCTGCCAGGTCGTACTTGAAGAGTATCCCCACTTTTCGACGGTTGGACCGATGTCGGTGTCGACAAGTGCCGTCATGTTGGTGCCGACCTCTTTCGCTGAAAGTCCAACGTCCTCGGCGATCAGCCGGGACTTGAAATAGGTCTGGTCCTCGGCGTGCGCGCGCAAGTAATCGAGAATTTGTCGTTGCTTCTCTGAGAGCTCCCCCTGAGAGCCGTAGGCCGTCGCGCTCATACAGGTATAGCAGAGGCAGCTGTCGTCTTAGTGGGTTTGGTACGCACGACGAACCCGCTGCAGTCGGGTGATTTTCTGTGTGCACCAGCGAACTACCGGCAGTGACATCCGCCCGTTGGTACGAGCGTCAACAGCGCATGAGGGACCAAAGTGCTTAAACGGACTGCGACTGAATCGGTTAAAAGTCGAACGAGGGGGCGCTGACGGCCTCCGGACCTCCACACAATGAGCGATCACATCCACCCGCAGACGCGAACGAGCGAGCAGGAGACGGAATCGGAGGACGACCAGATCAGCTGTCCGGAATGTGGCGGCAACGTCGTCGTTGATGAGGAACATGGCGAATCCATCTGTCGGGACTGCGGCCTCGTCGTCGAGACCGACGAGATCGATCGGGGTCCCGAGTGGCGTGCCTTCGACGCCAAAGAGAAAGACGAGAAGTCCCGCGTTGGGGCGCCGACGACCAACACGATGCACGACAAGGGGCTATCGACCAACATTGACTGGCGCAACAAAGACGCCTACGGCAACTCGCTTGGGAGCAACCAGCGCGAGAAGATGCGCCGACTCCGGAAGTGGAACGAGCGGTTCCGCACCCGCGACTCCAAAGAACGGAATCTCAAGCAGGCCCTTGGCGAGATCGACCGGATGGCCTCCGCGCTCGGCCTTCCAGACAATGTCCGCGAGACTGCTTCGGTGATCTACCGACGCGCACTTGAGGAGGATCTCCTCCCGGGACGGTCCATCGAAGGGGTTGCGACAGCGTGTGTCTACGCCGCTGCCCGACAGGCCGGCGTTCCCCGGAGCCTCGATGAAATCACCGACGTGAGCCGTGTTGAGAAGAACGAGGTCGCTAGAACCTACCGGTATGTCGTCCGTGAATTGAGCCTGGAGGTTAAGCCGGCCGACCCCGAAAGCTACGTGCCGCGGTTTGCCTCTGGATTGGGCCTCTCAGACGAGGCCGAGCACCGTGCCCGGTCGCTCCTGAAAAGCGCCAAGGACAAGGGCGTTCACTCCGGCAAGTCGCCAGTTGGACTCGCTGCCGCAGCCGTGTACGCCGCATCATTGCTCACCAACGAAAAGACCACACAGGCGGCGGTCAGCGATGTTGCAGACATCTCGGAGGTCACAATTCGGAACCGGTATCACGAACTTCTTGAAGCCGAAGAGAGCATCGGAGTTGTCTGATCGACGCTGGCGCGATAAACACGGACTCGTCGGACTTTTGAGGAGCCACGACGGAGTGTGTTTATGGACTTTGGGTCGTTCGTGTTAGCGGCGAGTACAACAGATCTCGCGGATGCCACCGATCCGACGGCCCGAAGGCACGCCGACGCCGTCGAGTTTCGGATGGATCAGGCCGACGCGCCACTTGAGGCGCTTTCGGCATACGACGGCCATCTCCCGGTGATCGCCACCAACCGGGTAGACTGGGAAGGCGGCAACGCACCTGATGATCCCGAACGGATCACGACACTCGAACGGGCAGCCGAATACGACGCTGTCGCCGCCGTCGATATCGAGCTCGCAGCACTTGAGAACGGGACCGATCTTGTCCTCCCCCCGGAGACAGCACAGATCGTCTCAGTGCATGACTTCGAGACAACGCCGCCATTGAGCGAACAACGCGCACTCTTAGAGACTGCGCTCGAATGGGGCGATGTCGGTAAACTCGCTGTGACAGCCACTGATCCCGGAGACGTGCCAGGACTGCTGAGTGTCACACGGGAGTTCGCAAACGCCGGTGAGGCGGTTGCAACCATGGCGATGGGCGAGCCCGGACGACACACACGGGTTATCACACCGATTTACGGCTCTCGGATCGGCTATGCACCGATCGACTCCGAACGGGCCACAGCACCCGGACAGTACGCACTTGAAACGATGGCGACACTCATCGATCACCTCAGCCCACGGTAATTACACATGTCAGGAACTGGCCCACGACCCTGGTTGGCAGGACTGCTCGCATTGATTTACCCCGGACTCGGACACGTCTACGTCCGCGCATGGGGTCGCGCCCTGCTCTGGTTTGCACTTTCGATCGCGACGACGCTCTTTGTTGTTCCAGACGGGGTTGCTGAAACAGCCAATCCGTTCGCCGATCCGATGGCAGCAAGCGAGGCAATCGTCGCACAGACGCCGACACTCGGAGTGGTCTCCATCCTTCTCGTGGTTGCATTCAGTATGGTCGATGCGTATCTAACAGCCCGTCGCGCCGGCGATTCAACTACGAGTGAAGAATCAACGGCCGAGCCGAGCGCACCGCAAACTTGTCCAGAGTGTGGCCGGGAGGTTGATTCCGAGCTGTCGTTCTGTCACTGGTGTTCGGCCGAACTGCCCGAAGAAGAAAATTCTGAGAAAACATCGCGCAGCGGATCAATACTGGATCGACTGCGCTGACGGGCAAACGAGCCCTGGGCCCCGGTAGGAGCGGAATATGGTAGTGCCTTAGGAGGCAGCTGTCTGTGAGGTATCGTTGCGTACCGGCGGAAGGTTACTTCTCGATGATTGTTTCGTCGACTGCCTCACCAAAGTGACGGGCCGTCTGCTCGTAGTAAACGAGCACCTCGTCACCAGCTTCGAGATCGGTAACGGCGGTCCGGCCGTCTGGGGTTGCAACCTTGATTGTCTCCGCATTCTGGAGGAGCGTCTCAATGCGGTCCTCTCCCTCGTCCGTCTCGATAGTCGCTTGGATACGGAACATCGGGCGGCGTTCAATCTTCGCTCGGCCGACGACAGCCTCGCGTGTTGAGCCGTCGCGGCTGACGATCTGGACTTCATCGCCACTCCCGACCTCCGAGAGGTAGGTCGTCTCGCCACCGGGCACACGGGCGTAAGCGTGAACAGCACCAGCGTTGACTCGGAACGGGCGGGACGCGACATAGGGCGATTCGGCCGTTTCAGCGTGAACGAAAAACAGCCCGCGGGACATTGATCCGACAAGCATCCCCTCGTCGTCGTCAAGGAGTTTGCTTGTATCAACACAGACGCGGTCAGCGGATCCCGCGCGCTCAACTGACTCGACTGTCGCCCAAGAGAGTTCAAGTGTTTCGCGGTCGATTGCGTCACGGATTTCGACCGTCTGGCGAATGGCGTCGGGATCATCGGTATCGAGCAAGACGGCATCGGCGCCTAACTCAAGCGTCTCAAAGGCCGTTCGGGCCTCCTCAGGGGTCGTCACACCCGCAACAAGTTCGGTCTCGTCGCCGATCCGAGCAATCAGATTCTCAAGCGGGATAATCGTCCAATCCTCGCCGATAACGATCGTGTACTCCGCCTCGGTGGCCGCCGCCTCGGCGAAGGCCTCGTAAGTCTCGTCTTGGATCCGGATGTAAGCTCCCTGAGCGCGGTCATCGTCACGGCGCAATGTTGAGAGATCGGCCGACCCAGCGAGGTCGCCGGGAAGCGCAACTGTGCCGTCACCCTCGCCGTTTTTGCCGACAACAACGGCGTCAGGATCGGACGGATCAGGATCGGCCTCATCAATCACGTCGACATCTCCCCGGTCGCCGAACGCGGCAACGTTGACCGATCCGAGTTCGCGCACGCGTTCGACATCAGACTCATCAACAAGCACCCAATCGACGCCGGCCTCAAGTCCGGCGGTGATACGGCGTTTACGCTGTTCCCAGTCGCCGACGGCGTCGTCGGCTTTCAGCCAGACGGATCGTGTCATACGATCACCAACACAGCCACCTGGCTTGAACGTGGCGAATGGCGCCGACTCTCAGGCCAGACCACTCCGATCGAGTGCCGTCTCAACGCTGGTGTCGTCGTGGACAATCGCGGAAACAGCCTGAGTGATCGCCGCAGGGTCCTCGTGTTGGAAAATCGACCGACCCATCGAAACACCGGCGCCACCAGCCTCCATGGCCCCCTGGACCATTTCGACGGTCTCACGATCAGTACCGCGGCTTCCACCCGCGATAACAACCGGGAGGCGAGTTGAGGCAATGACCTCCCGGAAACTAGCGGCGTCACCGCTGTACCCAGTCTTGACGATATCGGCCCCGAGCTCCTCGGCGAGCCGGACGGCATGGCCGAGTGCTTCCGGGTCGCTCTCATCAACGCCAGGACCGCGGGCGTAGGCCATCGCGAGCACAGGGACGCCATACTCAGCAGCGGTACCGGTCAGCTCTCCGAGCTGGGCGATCTGCTCGCGTTCGTGCTGGCTGCCCACGTTGATATGAAACGAGACGGCGTCGGCGCCGGCCCGGATTGCGTCTTTGATGCTGGCCGTCTGGCGCTTGTCGTTCTCGTCGGGGCCGATCTCCGTCGAGCCGTTGACGTGAACAATGTACCCGGCGCCGTTTGCATTATCGTGAACGCGTGGCGCGATCCCCTTTTGCGTGAGGACGGCATCAGCACCGTTGGCTGTAACGGCGTCAATCGTCGATTCGATATCGCGGAGCCCCCGTACTGCCCCCATCGTGATCCCGTGATCCATCGGGACGATCAGAAACCGACCGTCCGTACCGATGCGATCGAGTCGAGCCCGAACTCCGGCTGTCATGTAACCAGTATGGTACTCTGTGGCAATTTAGTTTATGTTCCTTCCGATTCGGTCACGCCACGGCGGGTCCCCGCCGCAAGCGAGGCGGTATAGTCCTCAAGTTCAGCGGCGACAGCAGCCGTCGGTCGGTCGTTGTCGACGCCATCGGCGATCCGGTCGACAAGGGCGCTGCCGACGATGACGCCGTCGGCCCCGGCTGCAACGACCCGTTGGGCGTGCTCCGGAGCACTAATCCCAAACCCAACCGCCTTCGGTAACTCCCAGCCGGCGAGTCGGTCAAGGCTCTCGGCGGTCTGATCGGAGAGGTCCGACCGGGCGCCGGTCGTTCCAAGTCGGGCCTGGACATAGACGTATCCCGATCCCAGCTCGCGGATGCGTTCAAGCCGGGCGTCATCAGTCGTTGGCGCGACAATAAAGACAAGATCACGGTCGAACTCGTCGCAGGCTGTCTTGAGTGGAGCGGCCTCTTCAGGCGGGAGGTCCGGAACGACGAAGCCGTCGATACCGACCTCGGCCGCCTTGCGGACAAACGGCCGAGGACCCTTGGCATCGCCATAGCGGTACAACAGGTTGTAGTAGGTCATACAGACCAGCGGAACCTCAACATCGAGATCATCGACAAATGCAAAGTACCGCTCTGGCGTCATGCCCGCGGACAGCGACCGGACGGTCGCTTCACGGATGGTAGCGCCGTCAGCCACCGGATCAGAGAAGGGGAGGCCAAGTTCAACGAGATCAGCACCCCCATCGACAACCGCTTCGACGTAGGCCTGTGAGGCCGCATAATCGGGGTCGCCGGCCGCGAGGTACGGAATAAACGCCGGACCGTCAACGAAGGCGTCATCAATCCGGCTCATCGGTCACCCCCCTCAAGAACGCTCAGATCCGGAGCGTCCGCAATCTCTGCAGCATCGGTCTCCTCAAGGGCAGTTTCGAGGTCCTTGTCACCACGTCCAGACACGTTTATAATGACGGTATCGCCGAGGTCGTCAGCATGCGTTTCTAAATAGCCAAAGGCGTGTGCGGTCTCAAGGGCCGGGATGATTCCCTCGGACCGCGAGAGGCGATGAAACGCGGCGAGGGCAGTCTCGTCATCGACATTCGTCGGAGTGACACGCCCGGTGTCGACCAGATGTGCGAGTTCGGGGCCGACCCCGGCGTAATCGAGGCCGGCAGAGACGGAGTGCGACTCCATAATTTGGCCATCGGAGTCCTGTAGCAGCTTTGTGCGGGCACCGTGGAGGATCCCCTCATCACCGGTCGACAAAGTGGCCGAGTTCGGCGCGACGCCTGCCTCCTCATCGACCGTGAGCGAGGATCCTCCGGCCTCAACGGCGTAGAGGTCAACCTCCTCGTCATCAACGAAGTGATGGAACGTCCCCATCGTGTTCGAGCCGCCACCGGCACAGGCAAGCACGGCGTCGGGTAACTCGCCGATTGTCTCACGGGCCTGCTCGCGCGCCTCCTCGCTGATGACCGCCTGGAAGTCCCGGACCATCCGAGGGAAGGGATGGGGGCCAACGATCGATCCAATGACGTAGTGGGTATGCTCGACTGTCTCGGCCCACTCGCGCATTGTCTCGGAGATTGCTTCCTTGAGCGTCCCACGGCCGACATCAACCGGAACAACATCGGCCCCATTGATCAACATACGAAAGACGTTGGGCCGTTGTCGGTGGATGTCGGTCCGCCCCATGTAGATTTCACAGGGCATATCCAGGTGGGCGGCGGCCATCGCGGTCGCAGTGCCGTGCTGTCCAGCACCGGTTTCGGCGATGATCCGCTCTTTGCCCATGTACTTCGCCAGCAGCACTTGTCCGAGCGCGTTGTTGAGTTTATGCGCCCCGCCGTGGAGGAGATCCTCGCGTTTGAGGTAGACCTCGGTGTCGTACCGCTCACTAAGGGCGTCCGCCCGCTGAAGCGGTGTCGGGCGGCCGCCGAACTCCCGGAGTCGGCGACGGAATTCGTCGCGGAATCCGTCCTCGTTTTCGAGGACATATCGTTCGTAAGCGTCCTCGAGTTCTTCGATGGCCGGCATCAACGCCTCCGGCACGTACTGTCCGCCGTACTCGCCAAACTTGCCATCTGTGCTCATGGGTGAATACGTGTAATGGTGATATGTCGGTGTGTCGGTCTCACAATTCAATGCGATCCGGTGAGCGTCGCCGCGTTGGCTTTGACCGCCGTTGGGGTCTCGTCCATGATTGCGCTGCCGATAAGCAGTCCGTCGGCTCCGGCCGCGAGCATCCGATCCGCATCCGCCGGGTTACTGATTCCGCTCTCGGCGATCACAGTGACGTCATCAGGGACAGTCACGGCAGAAAGCACCTGTTCAACGGTCTCTAGATCAACCTCAAGACGGGCGAGATCGCGGTTGTTAATCCCGACAAGATCAGCTCCGGCAGCGATTGCCTGGCGAAACTCTGTCGGGGTGTGTGTTTCGACGAGCGTCTGAAAGCCTCGCGATTGGGCGGCCGTAACAAGCTTCTCAAGATCGTCAACGAACCGCGCGATCAACAGGACAGCATCGGCAGCAACGGCGTCAAGCTGGGCTGCTCTCAGGACAAAATCCTTGCGTAGAACCGGCACATCAACGGTCGCTCGAATGGCTCTGAGGATTGCAGGATCGCCACCAAAGTGCTCCGGTTCGGTCAAAACCGAAAGGGCTGCCGCTCCACCGTCGACCATCGCCTCCGCAAGTGCGACTGGATCACCCTGGTGGGCTCCGTCCGTCGTCGGGCTTGTGGGCTTGACCTCGGCGATAACGGGGCGTTGACCTGCAGTCCGGGCCCGGTCAAGCGCCGCCGGGAGGGACATCGCCTCGATTGATCGCCGCGGTGTCGACACGGATCGCTGTCTGGCTGCCTGCAGGATGGAGCGGACTGCAGGCGCGACTTCCTCACCTGACACCATTATTGTACATTAACGGACGGATATGTACATAAGGATTGCGGGCTACGGTCCCGTCAGATACTTGGGGAAAGGCGGCTTTATATCGGCTAATCACCGTAGCGCCCGTAACAGTCGGTTCGGACGCGATGGACAGCGACCAACCATGGACGACACCGGGAAATACCTCATCCACGCAGAGATCGTCGCAGACGGAATCGTCGAACGGAGTGACGTTGTCGGAGCGATTTTTGGCCAGACCGAGGGACTCCTCGGTGACGAACTCGATTTGCGGACCCTCCAGGACGCCTCGAAGGTCGGACGGCTTGATGTCGATGTCGAAAGCGAGGCCGGACGATCGACCGGAGTGGTAACCATTGAGACGAACCTCGACCGTGTGGAGACCGCAACAATCGCCGCCGCACTGGAGACCATCTCGCGTATCGGCCCGTGTCGGGCGACAGTGACAGTCACCGATATTGAAGACACCAGGGCGGCCAAGCGTCGGGAGATTGTCGAGCGCGCAGAGGAACTATTACTCGAATGTTTCGAGGGCGGGCTCACAAGCGAGGAGATCATTGATGCTGTCCGGCAGCGGACACAAGTCGAAGAGATCACCACCTACGAGGAGTTGCCCGCCGGGCCGCGGATTGAGACTGCCGATACTGTCATCGTAGTCGAGGGGCGGGCAGACGTGCTCGCGTTACTCAAGGCTGGCATCGAAAACGCCATCGCCGTCGAAGGGACCGACGTTCCTGAGACGGTCGGGGCCCTCTCACGCGAGCGAACCACCACGGCCTGTCTCGACGGCGACCGTGGGGGCGAGTTGATCTTCCAGGAGCTAATGCAGGTCGCCGATCTCGATTATGTCACCTTCGCGCCCGACGGACGCGCCATTGAGGATCTCGATCCCCAGGCGGTCCGGACGACATTACGACAGAAAGTCCCGGTCGAACGGACGGACGCACTACCGGATCAAGAGCCGACAGAGGAGGCTGCGACGACAAGCACGGACGGGGCAGGCGTACTCACGGTCACCGAGCAGTCGGCCGATCCGGCGGTTGAGAAGTCAGCGACGACCGTCCCCGAGCACGGACAGGCCGTTGTTGGGGCTGACACCGCTCGACTCCTTGATGCCGACGCAGAGCGCATAGAGGAAGTACCCTCGGGAGATCTTTTTGAGGCCATCAAAGAGACTGAGGTGGTGCCGGCGACCGTCGTCGTAGACGCCGCTGTGTCCCAGCGCCTACTCGATGTGGCTGCCCAGCAGGGCGTTCGGCGGGTCATCGGGACTGAACTGGGCGCGTTTACAAAGCGGCCAACGGACGTCCGGGTACAGACAATCGAAGATCTCGTGTGATCAGACCGGCGGAAGCACGGCAAGTCCGGCCAGGACAGCGCCAAAAGCGGCAACAAGACCGCCGGTAAGCGTCGCCGTGAAGTTGACACTCCCGTTCCCAAGAAATCGTCCCTCAAGCGTCGCGCCGAGCAGACTATCAACAGTCATGCCGAGGACCCCCGCAACGGCGACAATGGCTGCCCCCGGGAGCGCAACACTCGGAAACAGCCAGAACATGAGCGTCGCAATAATGCTTGCTCCGGCGACGCCAGCGAGTAGTCCCTGCCAGGTCACACCGCCGTCGGTTCCCGGAGGAACCGGCTCAAACGTCGTGATCAGTCGTGTTTGACCGTACGGGCCGCCAATCTCACTAGCGAGAGTGTCACTGAGAGCGGTTGCCAGCGATCCAGCGAACAGGAAGGCGTACAATAGTGGATCACCGGTTAGAAGGTCCGCATCAACGAGTGAGAAAAGCACCAGACCCCCCATCGCCGCCCCGGAGTTTGCAAGCACATTCTCGCCTCCGCGGGCCCCACCGTTAGCCTCGGCGACGCCGCGATCACGCTTGCGCTCATACCGGAACTTCGAGGAGGCGCCACCGATTGCGAAGAAGGCCAACAGAAGGGCGAACCAGCCGTAACCGCCGAGCACGATCGTGGTCACACCGAGGAGGATCCCGGCGACCATCCCCTCGATCGAGGCCGCATCAAGGAGAAACGCGAGCAACCCCACACCGCCAGCGACCCCGACAGCGACCGCGACGGACACGATACTGGCGTTGATATCAATGGCAACGAACAGCCACAGCAAGAACGCTACCGAAAACATCACCGGTGGTTCGTCTCGCAAAAAGAGCATCGACCTGATTAATGCCCCCAGGAGAGCCCCGGTCAACACAAGTGTGAGCACCTCTGCGTATACGAGTGGGAGCCCGGCCGTCACGGTAATGACGCCCTGTCCAAGGCCCCCACCAGCCAAGCCACCCGCAAGGTCACCCAGAATGGGCGCACGGGTCGTGCGGGCACGGACCAGTTCGGCGCCGACGTTTCCGAGGACAACAATCAGCACGGTCGACACGAATACCGGCATTGGGAGCGATCCGTAGCTGGCGATTACCGCGAGAACAGCCGCTGACAGTGCGAAGCCGAAGAGTCCACGGAGTCGACCGACCTGGTAATCACCCGGACGCGCAAAGAGATCGAACAGTGGGCCATTACTGACGACGATGGCGACAAGAGCGATCAGGGCAAAGGGCGCCGCAGCAGCTGTTCCTAAGGCCGGGCCAGCAAGAGCCAGCAGACCAATGAATGCGAAGCCGACCGCCCGGCGCACGTTAGAATGCACGCTACCGAACGATCATACAGACGCTCACTTAACGATCCCGAAGCAACCGGAGGACTTACGCGCCGGGATCAGTTGTCTGCCGGCGTGGGGCTCTTCGACCGGTATCTCGCACTCCGCACCCGGCTGGCCGGGGCTGAGCCGCCGGCGCACGTCGCATTGGTGGTTACCGAACGCGATCTGCTCGAACCGGACGGCTATGAGACGCTTGCGGCGTTCCTTGACTGGGCCGTTGAATACGGTGCCGATCGGATCACAGTATATGTGAGCGTCCTTGATCGGGAGGCGGTCAAACCGTTGCGCCGGGGGCTCGGACAGATTAACGCACCACGGCCAGTGAGCATCGTCGGGCCCGAAGAGGATGTGCACGGGACGGCTCCGATTCGAATCGGAGTCGGACTCGGAGGCAAACACGAGTTTACCGAGGCCGTCCGGACGCTCGCCGAAGCGGCAGCCGTCGGGAAACTTGATCCGGCGAACATCACCGAAGCCGACATTGAAGCGTCACTGGTCTTTCCGGACGATCCCGATCTCATTATCAAGACCGGGGCCGAGCGACTATCGGATTTCATGATCTGGCAGTCAGTTTACTCGGAGTTGTACTTCACCGATGTCAACTGGCGTGACTTCCGCAAGCGGGACTATCTCCGCGCAATCTACGACTTTAAGACGCGAAACCGGCGGTTTGGCCGGTGATCGTCGGGGTCGATCCGACCCTTTTTATGTGAGTAGTTGCAGAGTCTGAATTGCAATGCCACGCGGTACGGTTGACTTCTTCAACGATTCCGGCGGTTACGGATTCATCGACACGGACGAGTCCGACGAGGACGTGTTCTTCCACATGGAGGATGTGGGGGGTCCCGACCTTGAGGAGGGGCAGGAGGTTGAATTCGAAATCGTCCAGGCCGACAAAGGACCACGCGCGAAAAATCTGACCCGCGTCTAGCGGGCAGCAACGGTGAACGACTCCGGGGCGACGTTCGTCATCCCGTGCATCGACTGCGTTTTTAATCACGCTGAGCTACAGGCTTCGCAAGCGGGTAACCTCGAAACTATTGTAAGCGGCCATCACGACACATAGTGTATGGACGTGCCCGATGAGGTGCACGACCCGGATCTATATGTGCGCACACAGCGGCTGCTTGAGCCCGGCGAGATCGAACTTGCCGGACTCATTGCTCACACGGACATTCCGGGAAGTGACGACCTCGAAATGACCCAGTTAACGATCGATGTTGGCGATGTCATTGCCGACCACGTGACAGCCCCCGAGACAGAGACCTTCGTATACTCCGGCAGTGACGACCCTGAGTTCGCCTCCAACCAACACCAGGGCCGCAGGCTTGAGGACGAGTCGTTTGTCTGGGAATGTCAGCAACTTCTTCGGAACGGGAGTTACGATCTCGTGTTCTACTTCGAGGCCGACGCCAACCTCGATGCGATTGTTGAAGCGGTACAAGAGCAGGTCGACGGACCGGTTATCGGCGTAACAGAGTCCTGATTAC
>JBEQAX010000006.1:0-13481 GCA_041640095.1 Salinarchaeum sp.
GCGGTGGGGATGGGATTTGAACCCATGAGTCCTCTCGGACACCTGCTCTCAAGGCAGGCGCATTAGGCCGCTCTGCCACCCCACCACAGTCGGACGATTGGCAGCCGACCGTTAAGCCTTGACGATTTCTCAGTCGGTGTGGGCCCGTCGCCGGACGACGCCCACCGCGTTGGCCGCACTCTCGGTGACTGCTCGAAACGCCGCTCCGGCGTCACTCTCATCATCAAGCACAATCGGCTCGTCACCAGCGTCTCGCGCTTGGATGGCCGGATCAAGCGGAATCGCCCCCAGGAATGGCAGCTCGTAGGCAGCCGCCAGCTCCTCTCCGCCGCCGGATTCGAAGATGTCGTGGGCACTCCCGCACTCCGGACAGACAAACGTCGACATGTTCTCGACAATGCCCAGCACGGGCGTGTCGTGGCTGCCGAACATCTCGACGCCCTTTTTTGCGTCATCAAGCGCCACGTCCTGTGAGGTCGTCACGATCACTGCCCCCGTTACGGGCATGGTCTGGAGAATGGTCAACTGTGTGTCGCCGGTGCCCGGCGGCAGGTCCACGACCATATAATCAAGCGGGCCCCACTCGACGGTCTCGATGAGCTGGGTGAGCGCCTGATCAACCATCGGACCGCGCCAGATCACGGGGGTGTCCTCGTCGGTCAGAAAGTCCATGCTCATGACCTTCATGCCGAAGCGCTCCGGCGGGATGAGCGTCTCCTCGCCCGTGACCGCCGGGGGCTCCTCCGCCGAGAGCATCCGCGGCACGTTCGGGCCGTACAGATCGGCGTCGAACAGCGCCACCTCGGCCCCAAGCGCCGACAGTCCCGCCGCCAGGTTTGTCGCGACCGTGCTTTTGCCTACCCCTCCTTTGCCCGAGGCGACTGCGATTACGTTCCGGACGTTCGGGAGTACCGGGGCAGATGGCCCGTCGTCAATCGATGCCTCAAGCTGGACCGTCTCGGCAACCGGTGCTAGAGCCTCGCGTACCCGATCGCCGATCGCTCGTTCGGCTGGAGCATACGGCGCGCCAAGTCCCAGTGAGACCGTGACGGTAGGGCCCGCCTCCGTTGTGGTCACGTCGATCTCGTTGACCAGCCCGAGCGACACGATGTCATCACCGAGCTCGGGGTCCTCAACGGTGCGGAGGCGCTCTTTGATCTGTGCTGCGTCCATGCGTCCGCCAACGATCGGCTGCTCGAAAAGGATTGGCCTTCCGGGCCAGCCCGGGTAATTAAGGGGCTCAACGCCAATGACTGGGTGGATGGTGGTGACGGATGGCCACGGTCGGCCGGTGACCGACTTGCGGGTCTCGCTGACCGACCGGTGTAACATGGACTGTGTCTACTGCCACAACGAGGGGCTCGGTGACACCCGCGGGCCACGCGACCCGATGGACGACGAACTCACCACCGACGAGGTCGTCCGGGTTGTCGAAACGGTCGCCGAGTACGATCTTTCCGCCGTCAAGTACACCGGCGGCGAACCGTTGCTCCGGCGCGATCTTGAGACGATCGTCGAGCGGACGCCGTCGTCGCTTGAAGTCTCACTGACCACCAACGGAACGTACCTCCCCGGGCGCGCACAGGCGCTTGCCGACGCCGGCGTCGAGCGGGTGAATGTGTCACTGGATACGCTTGATGAGGAGGCCTTCGTCGAGATCACCGAGTCAGGGGCCTTCGGCCGGGTGCTTGAGGGGGTTGAGGCGGCGCTTGATGCCGGCCTCGCGCCGGTCAAACTCAACACCGTCGTCTTCGAGGGGACGGCCCCGTACGTTCCCGACCTTGTTGATCACGTCGCCGACGCCGACGGCCTCAGACTCCAGTTGATCGAGTACATGCCCGAGATCGCCGGCCACCCCGAGTGGGCAATCGACATCGATCGAGTCCACGGCTGGCTAGCTGACCGTGCCGACCGGATCGAACACCGCGAGTTACACGACCGCCGGCGCTACTGGATCAACGGCGGCCTCGTTGAGGTCGTCGATCCCGTCGAGAATCCAACCTTCTGTGCGAACTGTCACCGGGTCCGAGTCACTCCTGATGGCCGATTCACCGGGTGTCTCAACCGCCAGGACGACTTCCACTCGATGGGCGAGTGCACCCGGCCGGAGATCCGTGCCGCCTTCGAGGCGACTGTCGCCGAACGGGTGCCCTACTACGGCGAGTATCTCGTTGAACGCGACGGCGAGTGGGTGCTCAACGAGCGATACGCCGACCTGCCGAATCCGGAGTAGCGGGTCTGTGACGCGTTCTCGCAGGGCGTGCGATCGCCCTACCGGCCGGTGATTCGGTGTTCTTAAGTGTACCCGTCAAGAACGTTCGCCACGCGATCCGTGTAGGGGAGTCATCCCCGAGTCCGCGAGGGCGACGAGTCACCGCGCGTCGTGGTAGCCAAGCCTGGTCCAAGGCGCAGGGTTGCTAACTCTGTGGCGCAAGCCTCCGGGGTTCAAATCCCCGCCACGACGTCTACGCACCCGACCCGTCATCCTTGGTCGGACGCACGTGCGCAACCTACCACCACCACACCATGAGTACGGACGACACAGCAGACGAAGAGGAGGACATTCGCTACTTTGTCCGCATCGGGCAGACAGACCTCGATGGGACAAAGTCAGTCGAACGGTCCCTCACGGAAATGAACGGCATCGGCCGACGGACCGCCCGAATCATCGCCGAGGAGGTCGGTATTGACCGTCGGGCGACCCTCGGGCTCCTTGAGGACGACGAGATCGACGAGATCATCCATCACGTTGAGGAGTACGCCGAGGTTGTCCCCGACTGGCTGGCTAACCGCCAGGACGACTTTTACACCGGCGAGACCGACCACATCACCGGCAACGATCTTGAGTTGACCCGCCAGCAGGACATCAACCGGATGAAGAAGATCAACTCCTACAAGGGCGCCCGCCACAAGCGCGGCCAGAAGGTCCGCGGACAGCGGACCAAGTCCACTGGTCGAAGCGAGGGCACCGTCGGTGTGAACGTCGAAGAGATCAAAGAAGAGGAGGCTGAGTAATCATGCCACTGGGATCATCCACCAAACGATACGAGACGCCGAATCATCCGTTCCAGGGCGAACGGATTGCCGGCGAACACGATCTTATCGCCCAGTACGGACTCACGAACAAGGAGGAGCTTTGGCGTGCCCAGTCCGAACTCCGTCGCATCCGTCGTGAGGCCCGCCAGCTGCTCGGACAGGAAGGCCCCGACACCGAGGAGGTCGCCGAGGAAGCCCAGGACTTCCTTGCCCGCCTGTACCGCTACGGTATCCTCGACCCCGAGGATGGCCTGTCGGACGTGTTGGCCCTTGAGGTCAACGACATCCTCGAACGCCGCCTGCAGACGGTCGTCTACCGCAAGGGGATGGCGAACACCCCCGATCAGGCGCGGCAGTTCGTGACCCATGGACACATCACGATCGACGGACAGCGGACACGCGAGCCCGCTTACACCGTCGAAGTCGACGAAGAGGCGCACATCGACTTCGACGCGGCCAGCCCACTGGCCGATGACCTTCACCCCGAACGCGCCGACTCACAGTAACCATGGCCGACGATCAACGCTGGGGCATTGCCCACGTGCACGCATCGTTCAACAACACCATCCTGACGGTGACCGACGTCACCGGCGCGGAGACCCTCGCGAAGTCCTCCGGCGGGTCGGTCGTCAAGCAGAACCGCGACGAGGCCTCGCCGTATGCCGCCATGCAGATGGCCGAAGAGGTCGCCGAAGAGGTCATGGAGGCCGGCATCGATGGGGTCCACGTCCGGGTCCGCGGCCCCGGTGGTAACCGCCAGAAGAGCCCCGGGCCGGGTGCCCAGGCGACCATCCGCGCGCTGGCCCGTGCCGGACTGGAGATCGGGCGCATCGAGGATGTCACGCCCATCCCACACGACGGGTCCCGCGCTCCGAAGGGGAAAAGCGGATACTGATGGCCGCAACCGATATCGACTACGACATCGAGTTCATCGACCGCGACGAGCGCGCCGCCCGCTTTGTCGTCCGGGGAGCCACTCCGGCGTTCGTCAACGGCATCCGCCGAGCGATGATCGCGGATGTGCCGACGTTGGCGATCGACACCGTTCGGATGATCGAGAACTCCTCGGTCATGTTCGACGAGCAACTCGGCCTTCGACTCGGACTCGTGCCGCTGACAACGCCGCTTGAGGACTTTGAGGAGGGTGACACCGTTACGCTCTCGCTTGATGTCCGTGGTCCCGGGACCGCCTACTCGGGAGATCTTGAGTCATCCGTCGCTGAGGTACAGCCGGCCGACGAGAATATCCCGATTATCGAACTCAAGGACGATCAGCGACTGGAACTTGAGGCCGACGCCGTCCTTGACTCCGGGACCGAGCACGCCAAACACCAGGGAGGTGTCTCGGTCGGTTACCGCCATCTCCAGTACGTCGAGATCACCGGCGACCGCGGCGAGTTCGAGGAGTCCGACCCAGAGATTCTCCGCGGGGTCATCGAAGAGCGGGCGGCCGAGTACGCCACCGGCGACGCCACCGATGGCGAGCTTGTGCCGACCGAGGCCTTCGATCACGATCTCACCAACCGATACCCCGATAAGACCTTCGAGGTACACGACGTGCCGAACGCATTCGTCTTCGATGTCGAGACCGACGGATCGATGACCGTGACGGAACTGGTCGATCAGGCCGTTGCCTCGATTGGTGACCGCGCCGCCGAACTCGAACGTGCCGTTCAACTCTAAGGATGTCACAGCCCGCCCCCACCACCGCGAGTGCCGCCCGCATTGTTGGACGGAGTCGCGACGCTACCGAAAGGGGTTTTAGCGGGCACCGAAAATCGACGAGCGCACGCAGGGATAGCCAAGTCAGGTCAACGGCGCAGCGTTCAGGGCGCTGTCCCGTAGGGGTCCGCAGGTTCAAATCCTGCTCCCTGCACTCTCCCCTTTTGGCCGCGTGCGGCCGTCGATCACGTGACACACCGCATCGCTTTGCAACCGATCTCACGCAGTTACAGCCATGAGCAAGACGAATCCACGACTCACTAATCTCATCGCCGCACTGAAGTCGACGGCTCGCGAGCGCGACGCCGACGTGTGGCAGGACATCGCTACGCGGCTGTCGAAGCCACGTCGCTCCCACGCCGAGGTCAACCTTGGCCGGATTGAGCGGTATGCCGCACCCGACGAACTTGTCGTCGTGCCGGGCAAGGTGCTCGGCAGCGGGACCCTCCGCAAGTCGGTGACCGTTGCCGCCGTTGACTTCTCGTCGACCGCCGAGACGAAGATCGAGCAGGTCGGCGAGACGGTTCGACTCGAACAGGCACTTGAACGCAACCCCGATGGATCGAACGTCCGGGTGATCCAATGAGCGCAAGCACCTTCGACGCCGATCTTGTTGTTGACGCCCGCGATTGTATCCTCGGACGGGTCGCCAGTCAGGTGGCCGAACGCGCCATGGAAGGCGAGCGCGTCGCCATCGTCAACGCCGAGCAGGCGGTCATCACCGGCCGGACGGAGGATGTCCTTGAGACGTTCACCGATCGGCAGTCACTCGGCTCCGACAGCGGTCCGTATTATCCCAAACGTCCCGACCGGATCTTCAAGCGATCCGTTCGCGGCATGCTGCCATACAAGCAGACGCGCGGTCAGGAGGCCTTCGAACGCGTTCGCGTCTACGTGGGCAACCCCTACGACGACGCGGAGGTGCTTGAGGGCACGTCGCTGGATCGCCTCTCGAACATCAAGTTCGTCCAGCTGAGCGAGATCAGCGAACACCTCGGTGCTAACAAGACATGGTAACGAATACAAGCGGCAAGAAGAAGACGGCCATCGCCCGCGCGACCATTCGCGACGGTGAGGGCCGGGTTCGAATCAACTCCCGACCGGTCGAGCTCTTTGAGCCCGAGCCGGCGCGGCTGAAGATCATGGAGCCGTTTCGCGTCGTTGAGGGCGTCCGTGACGACGTCGATATCGATGTTGAGGTCGAAGGCGGCGGCGTGATGGGTCAGGCCGACGCCGCCCGAACGGCCATCGCCCGCGGGATCGTTGATCACACTGGCGACGTTGAGCTCCGGGATGCCTACATGGAGTTTGACCGATCGTTGCTTGTCAACGATGTCCGCCAGTCCGAACCCAAGAAGTGGGGTGGCCCGGGCGCTCGGGCACGCTACCAGAAGTCCTACCGGTGATCGCATCATGATGGTTCCCGTCCGGTGTTTCACCTGCGGCAACGTCATCGGTCAACACTGGGAGGAGTTCGAAGAACGCGTCCAGGAGAACGGCGAGGACCCCGAGGAAGTCCTTGATGACCTCGGCGTCGAGCGTCACTGCTGTCGGCGCATGCTCGTCTCCCACGAGGACCTCGTCGACATTGTCGCACCGTATCAATGACCTGCTACGAGGCCGTCTAAGCCACCATGACCACCCAACAACACACCCGCTACGAACGGGCACGCATCCTCGGAGCCCGTGCGCTCCAGGTGTCCTATGGCGCACCGGTACTGATCGATACCGACCAGACCGAGCCGATTCTGGTGGCCGCAGAGGAGTACGATGCCGGCATTCTGCCGTTCACCATTGACCGGGGTGAGCGCTGATGGTCCTGGTGAGTGACATCCGGCTGCGCCGTGTTCTCGACTCGCGTGGCGACCCCACCGTTGAGGCGGATGTCCTCACCGAGCACGGCGGCTTTGGCCGAGCAGCCGCCCCATCAGGCGCCTCGACCGGCGAGCACGAGGCGGTCGAACGGCCTCCGCGCGAGGCAATCGCCGCCGCCCGTGAGCGTGCTGTTCCGCGGCTGGTCAATGAGGTCCACGTCGGTGACCAACGAGCGGTTGATGCCGCACTCCGCGCCGCCGATGGCACCGACACCTTCGCCGAGCTCGGAGCCAACAGTGCGGTCGCCATCTCAATGGCGGCTGCCAAGGCCGCTGCCGATGTTCTCGGGGTGCCGCTCTATCAACACCTTGGCGGGGCCTTCCAGGGATCGACGTTCCCCGTCCCACTGGGCAACGTCGTTGGCGGTGGCGAACACGCCGCCGATGGGCCCGACATCCAGGAGGTTCTTGTTGCCCCCGTTGGCGCCCCAAACGTCACTGACGCCGTTATGGCGAATGCTGCTGTGCACGCCCGGATCGACGAACTTCTCGCCGATCGCGGCGCGGCCTGCGGCATGGGCGACGAAGGGGCGTGGGCACCGGCAATCGGTGACCGCGAGGCCATCGAACTCGTCGAGACGGCGGCCGAGGCCGTCAGCGACGAGGTCGGCTTTGACATCCGCCTCGGTCTGGATGTCGCCGCAACCGAACTCTACAGCGACGGGACCTATCGGTATGAGCGCTCTGAGACCGACCGGACGACCGACGAGCAGATCGCGTATATCGCGGAGTTAATCGACGCCCACAATCTGGTCTACGTCGAGGACCCCCTCCATGAGGATGACTTTGAGGGGACTGCTCGGTTGACCAGCCGGGTCGATGATCGTGTCTTAATCTGTGGTGACGATCTCTTTGTGACCAACGTCGAGCGACTCCAGCGCGGGATCGACGCTGGGGCCGCTTCGAGTGTGTTGGTTAAACCAAACCAGATCGGGACGCTCAGTGACGCCGTCGACACGATCAATCGCGCCCAGCGTAACGGCTACGAGGCCGTCGTCTCACACCGCTCGGGCGAGACCACCGACGCCACGATCGCACACCTCGCCGTTGCAAGCGGGGCCGGCTACATCAAGACCGGCGCCGTCGGCGGCGAGCGAACCGCGAAACTCAACGAACTCATTCGGATCGAAGACGACGCAATATGACAGAGAACGAGACCGAACCCGAGGGGATCGATGCGGCGGCCGCGGATTCTGCCGACGAGACGGCGGAGCCCGCAACGCCGGCCGACGACCCCGACTCTGACGCACAGCCACCCGAAGACGAGGCCGCCAGCGAGCCGGACCTTGATGACGATGTCCTTGGCGATGAGGAGGCCGACCTGCTGATCCCCGTTGATGAGTATCTCGGTGCCGGGGTCCACATCGGGACCCAACAGAAGACCGAGGACATGGAGCGGTTCATCCACCGTGTCCGGACCGACGGCCTGTACGTGCTGGACGTCTCGATGACCGACCAGCGTATCCGGACGGCCGCTAACCTGCTGGCCGACTATGATCCCAGCCAGATTCTGGTCACCTCCTCGCGCCAGTACGGCCGCCACCCAGCGGAAACCTTCGCCGACGCTGTCGGCGCCCGCGCCCGGACCGGCCGATTCATTCCGGGAACGCTGACCAACCCCAAGTACGAAGACTACATCGAGCCCGATATCCTCGTCGTGACTGACCCGATCGGTGACGCCCAGGCTGTCAAGGAGGCCATTACGGTGGGTATTCCGGTCGTTGCGATGTGTGACTCGAATAATACCACGAACAATGTCGATCTCGTCATCCCGACGAACAACAAGGGGCGCAAGGCCCTAGCCGTCGTGTACTGGCTGCTTGCCAACGAGACGCTTGATCGCCGCGGTGCAACTCCCAACCGGTCCCTTGAGGAGTTCGAGGGCGGTATCTGACCGCGTTTTCTCTTAACTGTCCAAACGGCGTTTTTGTTCTGTGCGGAGAACAACGCTGTGGCTGTCCGCTCGCTCAACCGGATAGTACGTGAATCGTCCGTGCTGGTCCGACTTGTTCTGTTGTGCGCCTACCGTATCACCTGTCTGCGTTAAGCGCGAGTCGTAACTGCGATCTAAGACCAACCTGGAGCGCCGCTCGCCCTAGCGCTTATCTGGCTGTTGGGAAACTAACCACTATGCCCGACGACCCAATCGACATTGAGCCAGCGAAGCAGAACATCGCTGGGAAGCAGCCATCAGCGGCGGAGGCCATTACTGCGGATGCGACCGTCCAGGACGATGACGTTGAGCTTGAACGGACGATCGGGCTGGTCGGTGGACTGGCCATTGGGATCGGGACCATGATCGGGGCTGGAATCT
The DNA here is from genome assembly GCA_041640095.1 of Salinarchaeum sp. Taxonomy (GTDB): domain Archaea; phylum Halobacteriota; class Halobacteria; order Halobacteriales; family Salinarchaeaceae; genus CAZFMU01. Next base: position 8,947 of record JBEQAX010000006.1, read on the forward strand.
TCGTATTCCCTGGATTAGCTGCGGAGAACGCAGGGCTCGCCGCAACGGGTTCGTTTGCCATTGGCGGACTGATCGCGTTGCTTGTGGCGCTTCCGACCTCCGAGCTCGCTACAGCAATGCCCCGTAGTGGTGGCGGCTACTACTTCGTTTCGCGGGGCATGGGAACCGCCTATGGCGCCATTGTCGGGATTGGGTTGTGGCTGGGGCTGGTGTTTGCCGCCGCGTTCTATCTTGTCGGGCTTGGACACTACGCGAGTGCTGTAGTCGCTGAATTTGGCCTTGTCCTCCCAGTTAGCCCTGTTACCGGCATTGGCCTAGTCTTCGGTATCGTGTTGACCGCGGTGAGCATTGGTGGTACAGAGAATACGGCTGCCCTCCAGAACGTCGTCGTGGGTATTCTCCTTGTGGTACTCACCGGCTTTCTCTCGTATGGCGTCCTTGATGCCGTCGGCGTTTTCGGCCGGACCAGCGTCCCCGAGCAGTTCTTTGCTAAGGGCTACTTCCCGGTGTTGACGACAGCGGCACTGGTGTTCACGTCGTATCTGGGCTTTGCCCAGGTTGCAACGGTTGCCGGTGAGATCAAACAACCCGGGCGGAATCTGCCGCTGGCGATGGTCGGATCGGTGCTCATTGTCACCGTGTTCTATGTCGTGACGATCTTTGTCGCGACCAGCGCGTTTGGGGCAGACCGACTCGGCCAGTTCGGTGAGACGGCAATGGTTGAGGTGGCCCGCGAGTTCCTTGGACTTCCTGGTGCAATCGCCATTCTGGGTGCTGGGCTCCTGGCAACGTTCTCGAGTGCGAATGCGTCAATTCTGAGCGCCTCGCGCGCAGTCTACGCGCTGAGTCGCGATGCCCTGCTGCCCCGCAAGGCAGGCGAGATCAACCTCCGGTACGGAACGCCACATATTGCGCTGTTGGCTGCCGGTGGCCCAATTCTTGTGCTTGTGGCGACCGGACGGGTTGAACTACTCGCGGAGGTGGCGTCGTTTCTTCATCTCATCATGTACGGCCTGATATGTGTTGTGCTGATCGTGGTGCGACGACAGAACCCGGAGTGGTACACGCCAAGCTATCGGGTACCGGGCTATCCGGTGGTGCCCGGTCTCGGTGCGCTTGCCAGCTTTGGCCTTATTGTCTTCATGCAGCTGGCATCAATTGGGATCGGGGTGGTGGTCATGGTTGTGTCATTCCTCTGGTATCGTTATTACGCTGGAGATGTCACACTCAAAGGAGGGGTCTAACATGACGGACCGGCCGTCGATACTCGTCCCGATTCGCGTGCTTGAGGGGGAGTCGGTTCCAGATGGGGTGCCAGAACTTCTCGCCAACGCCCATGTTGTTTTGCTTGGCTATCACGTTGTTCCCGATCAGACGGCGACAGAGCAGGCACAAAGACAGTTCGAGGAGCGGGCCATGGCCCGTCTCAACGAGTATGCGGTCATGTTCGAGAAGGCCGGTGCGAGCGTTGAACGACAGCTGGTGTTCACGCATGACGGACAGAAGACAATCGACCGCACAATCAGTGAACACGGCTGCATGGCGGTGCTTGTTCCGAATGCCACCGGAACGGTCGAGAATGTGCTTGTCGCCGTCCGCGGCACCGTAGGAATCGATCGTCTTGCCCGTGTCGTTGCGGGGGTCTTCGGGCCGATAGACGCCTCAATCACACTGTATCACGTCGTCGAGGCGGATGAAACCGATGCGGACGTTGGAATGCTGCTCGAAGGAATGGCCGATCAGCTTGAAGTTCTCGGTGTCGACACATCGCGGATCGATACCCGTGTCGAGCGAGAGCAAAGCCCTCTCGGTGCGATTGTTGATACCGCCGACGCGTTCGATGTTGTCGTGATGGGCGAGACGGATCCATCGCTCACGACGTTTGTCTTCGGGATGCCGGCCAATCAGGTCGCATCCCGATTCCTTGGCCCGGTCCTCGTCGTGCAACGGGAACCAGCGCCAAGCGAAACGGATGGGTGACCGGAGCTCCAGGCTGCTCGCTTCAACGCGGCCCCAAGCGCTCCCGACTGATCTCACTGGAGCCTTCCTACCGGCCCCGCAGTGAGCTTCGTAACGGCTTAACGACCGGTTGCCGTATTAGCGTGTATGCCGACCGCACGCGCCCCGGGGAAGGTCTATCTCTTTGGGGAACACGCCGTTGTCTATGGTGAGCCCGCGGTTCCGTGTGCTATCGAACGGCGTGCAACAGTGACCGTCGAGGAACGCGCCGACGACGGCCTCCGTGTTCACGCCGATGATCTCTCGCTCAACGGGTTCACCGTCGAGTACGATGGTGACGGCGACGGCACCCCAGATGTCGATGTCCCCGAGTCGCTGGTTGAGGCAGCGATGGGCTACGTTGATGAGGCCGTCCACCAAGCCCGCGAGGCGGCCGACGCCCCCGAGGCTGGCTTTGAGGTGCACATCGAGAGCGACCTCCCGCTCGGGGCGGGGCTCGGCTCCTCAGCGGCCGTCGTCGTCGCCGCCATCGACGCCGCGACGCGCGCCCTTGGAACGACACTTGAGCCGCGAGAGTTGGCCGACCGCGCCTACCGCGTCGAGAACACTGTCCAGAACGGGCAGGCCTCCCGAGCGGATACCTTCTGTTCGGCCATGGGCGGGGCCGTCCGCGTTGAGGGCAAAGACTGCCAGACGATTGCGGCCCCCGAGTTGCCGTTTGTCATCGGTTACGACGGTGGCGCTGGCGACACGGGCGAGCTTGTCGCTGGCGTTCGGGACCTCCGCGAGCGACACACCTTCGCTGCGGACACAATCGGCGCCATCGGTGACCTCGTGCGACGCGGCGAGCAGGCACTGGTTGATGCCGATCTCCAGACGCTCGGCGAACTCATGAACTTCAATCATGGGCTGCTTTCAGCACTTGGGGTGTCGGCCCGGTCGCTTTCGGCGATGGTCTGGGCGGCCCGTAACGCCGGGGCCTACGGCGCTAAACTCACCGGGGCCGGCGGAGGTGGGTGCATCGTCGCGCTTGATCCGACAGAGGAGACCCAGACCGCACTTGAGTACACTCCGGGCTGTGAGACGGCCTTCCGGGCCGAGCTTGCCGAGACCGGGATCGAACGGGTGTAATACGATGCCTGACGCCGAATCAACGGTCGTTCTTAAACTCGGTGGCAGCGTGATCACCGAGAAGAACCGACCGGAGACGCTTGATGAGGACGCACTCAGCCGTGCTGTTGAGGTACTTGCGGCCGACCGACCGGCACGGCTGGTGCTTGTCCACGGAGGGGGAAGCTTCGGGCACCATCACGCCAGCGAGCATGGCGTGTCGACGACGACCGGCACGGCCGACGCGACGGCTGTAACCGCGATTCATGACGCGATGACGCGGCTCAACCGCGCCGTCGTTGAGCGACTCCAGGCGGCGGGGATCCCGGCTGTACCGGTCCGACCGCTGTCGGTCGCCACCCGTGGTGCTGATGGCTCCTTGACATTTCCATCGGAGCCAATCGAACAGCTGCTGGCGGAGGGGTTCGTGCCAGTTGTCCATGGCGATGTGGTTGTCCACGCCGGCACGGGAGCGACCATCCTCAGCGGCGATACCATTGCCGCTCGACTCGGGGCGCGACTTGACGCCGACCGGATCGGTGTCTGCTCGTCGGTGCCGGGGGTGCTTGACGACTCCGGGGCGGTGATTCCCCGGATCACGGCGCTTGAGACGGTCGCGGATGTGCTCGGTGCGAGCGATACGACCGACGTCAGTGGCGGAATGGCTGGTAAGGTCGATACGCTGCTTACCGCGGGCGTAACGGCTTCGATCTTCGGACTGGACGCACTCGCGGCATTCTTAGCCGGTGAACAGCCCGGCACAACGATTCAGAGCTCACCACCCGATAGATCCTAATGATGCCTTCGAGCATCAACGCGCTTTTCACCTCGGCGGTCTGAACTTACTGATAACCGAGCGAATGGTCGCCCCGCGTGGGCGACCGGCGTGTCGCCGACAGACGAGGCAACGGCCATCGGCCTGCCCCTCCGACGGCGACCGACGAACCTCTAGTCAGTAGAGTACGCCGGGCGCCCACGGGTCGGGCGACCGCCTCGGCCCCAACTATGGAAATCGAAATTGCAACCATCGGCGGCTACGAGGAAGTTGGCCGGCAGATGACGGCCGTGCGGGCCGGAGACGACGTTGTCATCTTCGACATGGGTCTAAACCTCTCGCAGGTGCTGATCCACGACAACGTCGAGACCGAGCGGATGCACAGTCTGGATCTCATCGACATGGGCGCCATCCCCGACGACCGGGTGATGTCCGACATCGAGGGAGACGTGAAAGCGATTGTCCCCACACACGGGCACCTCGATCACATCGGGGCGATCTCGAAGCTCGCCCACCGCTATGACGCGCCTATTGTCGCAACCCCGTTTACGATTGAGCTGGTCAAACAGCAGATCGAGGGCGAACAGAAGTTCGGCGTCGAGAACGACCTCGTCAAGATGGAGGCCGGCGCGTCGATGACGCTTGGTGATCACGGTGTCGAACTTGAGTTCGTCAACGTCACCCACTCGAT
>JBEQAX010000006.1:13581-66086 GCA_041640095.1 Salinarchaeum sp.
AACAGCAGATCGAGGGCGAACAGAAGTTCGGCGTCGAGAACGACCTCGTCAAGATGGAGGCCGGCGCGTCGATGACGCTTGGTGATCACGGTGTCGAACTTGAGTTCGTCAACGTCACCCACTCGATTATCGACGCCATCAACCCCGTCTTGCACACGCCAGAAGGGGCGATCGTCTACGGACTCGATAAGCGGATGGACCACACGCCCGTGATCGGTGACCCTATCGACATGAAGCGGTTCCGGGAGATCGGCCGCGAGGGCGTACTGTGTTACATCGAGGACTGTACAAATGCCGGCAAAGAAGGGCGCACTCCGAGTGAATCGCTCGCCCGGCGGCATCTTAAGGACGTGATGTACAGCGTCGAGGACTACGACGGCGGGATCATTGCGACTACCTTCTCAAGTCATATTGCGCGTGTCAAGAGTATCGTCGAGTTTGCCCGGGATATCGGCCGCCAGCCGGTGTTACTCGGGCGCTCGATGGAGAAGTACTCCGGAACCGCCGAGCGGCTGAACTTCGTTGATTTCCCCGGTGATGTCGGGATGTTCGGCCACCGCAAGTCCGTCGATCGGACCTTCAAGCGAATTATGAACGAGGGCAAAGACGAGTACCTCCCGGTCGTCACCGGCCACCAAGGCGAACCTCGGGCAATGTTGACGCGGATGGCCCGCGGCGAGACCCCGTATGAAATCTCCGACGGTGACAAGGTGATCTTCTCCGCGCGGATCATCCCCGAGCCGACCAACGAAGGCCAGCGCTATCAGGCGGAGAAGCTCCTCGGAATGCAGGGGGCACGGATCTACGATGAGGTGCACGTCTCTGGGCACCTCAACCGTGAGGGTCACTACCAGATGCTCGATGCGCTCCAGCCCCAGCACGTGATCCCCGCCCACCAGGATCTCGGTGGCCTCTCACCCTATGTGAACCTTGCCGAGGATCAGGGCTACCGCGTTGGCCGAGACCTGCACATCTCGCGCAACGGAAACACCATCCAGTTGGTGTAAGTGGTCATGACGGACCCCGAAGGGCGGGCGGCGGCGGTCCGGGACGCCATCCACCAGCGTCGACGCGCGGTCAACGAGGCGGTGCCGGAGTATCTCACGGTCGCGGAGCCCGAACGGCTCTATGAGGCCACCCGGTACCTGCTTGATGCGGGCGGCAAGCGTCTCCGACCGGCGATCTTGATGCTTGTCGCCGAGAGCCTCAGTGCTGACCCCGTCGAAGATTACCGGGCGGTCACCCCCGTTGACGGCGCTGATCATGCGCCTTCAGGAGGAGCCACTGACTCCATTGTCGCTGCCGCTACCGGATCGCCGCAGGGGCGCGGCGGCCCGGTTGACATCATGGCTGCCGCCATCGCGATTGAGGTGATCCAGTCGTTCACGCTCATCCACGATGACATCATGGACGAGGATGACCTCCGTCGAGGCGTGGCGGCCGTTCACGAGGCATACGATCTTGAGACGGCCATTCTGGCCGGTGACACGCTGTACGCCAAGGCCTTCGAATATCTCAGTGCGGTCGGGGCATCCCCTGATCGGACAGTCCGCGCAAATAACGTGCTCGCCCGAACCTGTACCGAGATCTGTGAGGGACAGACCCTCGATGTGGACTTCGAGACCCGCTCGGATGTCACAATCGAGGAGTACCGCGAGATGATCCGAGCGAAGACGGCCGTCCTCTACGGGGCTGCGGCGGTCATCCCCGCCGTTCTCCTCGGGGCTGATGATGAAACTATCGAGGCGCTTCATCGCTTTGGCATCCGGATCGGCGAGGCCTTCCAGATCCAGGATGACTTGCTCGATCTCACCACTTCAAGCGAACGGCTCGGCAAGCGCCGCGGCTCGGATCTTATCGAAAACAAGCAGACAATCGTGACCCTTCACGCCCGCCAGCAGGGTGTTGATGTCGCCAACCTCATCGAGACCGACGATGCGGCGGCGGTCTCCGAGGCGGAAATCGATGCGGCGCTTGAAGAACTCCGTGCGGCCGGGAGCATCGAGTATGCGCGTTCGCTCGCCGAGGAGTTCATCGCCGAGAGCCGCGAGAGTCTCCGCGTCCTCCCAGCCGGTCCGGCCCGCGAACAACTTGAGGACCTTGCTTGGTACCTCATTGAGCGGGAGTACTAGCGTGGTCCAACGCGCTTAGTATTCTGTAGCGGCTCAATAATCGCATGGCGACGAGAATCGCGGTGCTTGACGCGTCACTCGGTGATACCCCTGCCGAGCGCAATCTCACCCGAGAGATTGACGTGACGACGACGGTATTCAAGGTCAGTGACGGCGAGTTTCCGCCGGCAGTTGACGGCGACTGGCCGTTTGACGGGATTGTGATCAGCGGGTCACAGTCCTCTGTCTATGAGGACCGGTCCTGGATCGCACGTCTGACCGAGTGGTTTCGCACGGCCCAAACGGCACTGGTGCCGGCCCTGGGCATATGCTGGGGCCACCAGTTCATCGCACAGGCGTTGGGTGGTCGCGTCGTTGCGATGGACGAATACGAACTTGGGTACACAACGATCGACCGGTATGGACCCGATCCCGTCATGGCGCAGGTCCCAGCATCCTTCGTCGCCTTCGAGACCCACTCTGACCGCGTCGCCGAACTCCCACCAGGGGCGGTCCCGCTGGCTGGCAACGCGACCGGTGTCCAAGCCTTCCGGGCTGGGACCGCTGTTGGCGTTCAGTTCCACCCTGAGTACGACCGACGGACGGCCGAGATGGTGACCCAACGCAAGGAGTCAGTCTCCGAGGAGCGAATCGAGGCGGTACTCGCTGACATCACCGAGCGTCGTGTCGCTGAGGCCGAGGCGGCCAAGCGGGTCTTCGACGGATTTGTTGATTACGTCGACACGTTTGATCGCACGCAGGCACTCAAGACGGCCCGACGGGACGCCGGACAGATCGATACATCGCGGTCATCCGGACGCCGTCGGTAGCGTCACTGCAACCTGTGTTCCTTCCGGGGCATTGTCCTCGATCCTGACCGTCCCATCGTATGCGTCGACGAGCACCCTCACGAGATACAAGCCGATGCCGGTGCCAGTGCTGTACTCGCCTTTGACGCCTTTCTCGAACAGGTCCGATCGTACGTCGGCCGGAATCCCCGGTCCGTTATCGGCAACGACAACGGTAACGTCGTTCGGCCCCCGTCTGAGACTCACGACGACCTCTGGTGGGGTCTTGTCGTTGTGCTGGATCGCATTTTTCAGCAGATTTCGAAAGACCGACTCAAGGAGTTCGTCAGCTAGGACGGTGACTGACGGCAGTGTGCCATCAGTGAGAACAACGGCTTCCGGATAGGCCTCGCGCACGGCGTTCAGTTCGCGCTGAAGCACCGTATCGATGCGAACTTGATGGAGCTCGTCTTCATCCCGCATGATCGTCCCGGCCATCTGCCGGGCTGTCGATGTGAGATCAACGGCGTGTGTAAGACTGCGCTGGATCGTTTCCGCGTGCTCTCGGGCGTCGTCCTCAAGATCTGGCGCGAGCAGTTCAAGATATCCAAGGGCAACCTGCAGGTCGTTGCGGATGTCGTGACGCAGCAGCTGATTGAGCGTCTCGAAGGCGTCGCGTTGCTCGGCGAGTCGCCGTTCGTACCGCTTGCGCACTGTGATATCCCGCGAGTGAATCAACAGCCCCGAAGCGTCGCCGAAGACGCGAACTTCAATCCAGTAGTCGAACGGTTCGGGCACATATTCCTCGAACTCGACCGGTTCGCCCGTGTCCATCGCCCGTCGAAACTGCTGTTCGGCCGGTGCTGAAATCTCGGTGCCGAAGGTGTCCCAGAAGTTTCGGCCGATGATCTCCCTTGGATCGATCCCCGTGCGCGATGCGACCCGATCGTTCCAGAACGTGATCGTCCAGTCGCGGTCAATCGTGTATGCGGCATCGGTCGTACGCTGCAGCGAGCGGTACTGGGTCGACTCATCGAGTGCGGCGAAGACAACGCCCTCGGCTGGCGTGTCGGCGTTAATCGGCTCGGCGACAACCCGATATCGTGCCGGCCCATCAGGATCTGCAACCGTGACGACCTGTTCAACGCGGGCATTCGTCACGAGCGCCTCATGCTGGATGGCCTCAAGTGGCTCGGCCAGTTCGGGCGCAAATAGTTCGTCGTTTGTCTGTCCACTGACATCCGTCGTTGCGAGGTCGAACTGACAGTTCTGCAGCCAGCGGTAGCGTAGGTCGGTATCGACGACCCCACCGATGGTGTCCTCAACATCCAGCAAGAACGCAAGGAAAGAACGCACCTGCTCTGCTGGTGGGTGCGGGCCTGGCTCGTCCATCCACTTAGTACGCGACGATAAGATTAATAGATTCGCTACTTTGATCGCTTTCCTTGCACAGATAGTCGGTAACTTCGCTGAACGGCTCCTGTCGGTATGAAGGATCGATGCCGTCTAGAAGACAAAACGACGTCAGTTCGCGAGCTGGTTGATCTGTGCCCGAAGGTCCTCCTCGGCAGTGACGCCAACGAAGGTTTCCATGCGCTCGCCGTTGTGATAGAGCTCCATTGTTGGCACACCTCGGACGCCGTGCTGGCTGGCAAGCTGCTGATTGACGTCAACGTCAACCTTGGCGACGACGAGCGGTGTGTCAGCGGCAATGCCTTCGATGACGGGATCCATCATCTTGCATGGACCACACCAGTCTGCGTAAAAGTCCACGAGGACGACCGCGTGGGTGTCAAGAACGTCTTGAAGCTCGTCGGCCCCGGATACCTCAATCTCTGTCTCGTCAGATGCTGCCTCATCGGACTGTCCTGATGACATCGAATCATCGTTGCGGTTGGATCGGTTTATAGTTTTGGTGCTTTTCTCCAATACAGCTGTCGGCCTCTCGTCTCGGCGTACGGTGTTACCCGGCGGAAGCAGCTGCGCTTATCCGCCGCGATCAACCACCTACGGACTGGTTTGCTATTGGTAGGATGGTACACAGACCGGAGGTAACGGGCTGTCGGCCGCTGACGGGATCGTGGGCTTATCCGGCCTTCCAGCCCTGGTGTCGGCCTCAACTGGTTGTTCGAGTTTTTCACACAAACGTTATCATGGTCGATCCGCTACCGCTACGTATGCCGGAATCGATCAGCGAAATGCTCCGCCGCGACATGGAGTGTGAGGGGCTGCTCGTCTGCTTTCACGAACTCCGGGATCTGGATCGACGGAGCTTCCGTGTGCTTATCGAGAGCGACGAGCCATTGACAGTTGATGAGGTGGCCGACCGGATTGACCGGGAACGCTCAACCGCCTACCGGTCGCTTCAGCGGCTCGTCCAGACGGGGTTCGTTCGCAAAGAACAGGTCAACTACGAGGACGGCGGCTACTATCACGTGTTCATGCCAACCGATCCGGATGTTGTCGCCGATGACCTCCAGCGGCTGCTTAATGACTGGTATGCCAAGATGGGACAGCTTATCGATGAGTTCCGCCGCGAGTATACCCCTCCCGAGGACGCCGAGGTGTCCTGATTAGCCCCGGAAACTCGCGATTGTTCGTTGTGCTGTTCTCATGTTGCGAGTGACCGAGTCTGGAGTCGTCCCAGATCGCGTTCGAACCGGTCTGCGGCACGCTGACGCAACCGACGGACCGTCGCCTGGGTGAGTGGTCGTCGGAGATCAATACCGCCGGCGAGCGGCTGGTAGCTGTCGAGATCAAACCCCAGCCGCGCGAGGTGTCGCGTGACGGTGTTGTCGGCAACCCCGTGATCGATAGCCATGTCGACGCGACGCTGAAGGCTGTCAAACGGCGGCAAGCGCAACTCAGGGCCCGAATGCGGTCCCGTTCCGACAACTGTTCCGCGGTCCGTCGCTATCGTCAGCACTTCCATGACATCGGCGGCGAGACGCAACAGATCCAGCGGAGGAGCGGCATCTGGAGTGCGCCATTCGACGGTGCCCAGATCGTCCCGGAGACAGACGGGGGCCCAGATCGCATCGGCCGCCGAAAACGTGTCTTTGACCGTGTTGGCGTTGAATCCGTGTGCTGTAGCCGCGTCAAGGAAGGTGCTAAACCGGTCGTCGATCCGCTGACGCCATTCGGCGATGGATTCCGGATACGCCCACAGCTGGCCGTGACCGGGAAACTCGCGGTAACATTGGCGACGGTAGATCTTCGGGCGGGCACACCGTGCGATGCGTTCACCGCGGTAATACGGGGAGGTGTTGACGAGGGCAAACGACGGGTCGAGGGCTGTTAATGCCCGCAGTTGATCGAATGGACGCTCTTGCTCGAAGTGGAGGTGTGTCCCGGCGCAGTACCCGGCGTGGTCGAACGCATTGCCCAGCACCGCCTGCTGGACAGCCATTCGGGTTGTTTCCCGGTGGGGGAGTGTCGGATCGCCGAGCGGTGTCCCAAGCGGTACCAGTCGGAGCCCCCGACGCCGGGCGGCCTCAACAACCGATTCAAGTCGCTCACGGAGTGTTTCGGCGAGTTCAACGATCGAGTCACACGGGGGTGTCTTGACCTCAAGCAGCCGATCCGTCATCTCCGGATCGACCCCCCGACAGGCGTCGATTACCGGATCAACCGGGGCAAGGGCCCCGTCTTCGTCGATAAGCCAGTACTCGATTTCGATCCCGATGCGCATGAGTGGTAGACTGGAGGGGTCTCCTCCTTGCCACTGGATGGCACATAGTGCGAAAAAAGTATTTCGAATATTTCAATATTTATACGGTATCTCTCCATAGAACATACCTATACAGTCGACTTTGTATAAATACGTGATTTGATCAGTGCTCTTCGCAAACACTCAGCAACTATCGGTGTCCGTGCTATATCGTGTGTGAGCAGCGTGTCTCCTGACCCAACTCCCGCCGACCCGAATACCCGGGTACCGTGTTCTGAACGTTTATGTGGGTGGCAGTATTACGCAGGAATCGATTTAGGATGAGTGACTGGATCGCAATCGGCGCACTCGCGCTTGTCGCGACCGTGATCCCGCTGTCGATGATGGCAGTGTCGTGGTTGCTTCGGCCGAGTGCCCCGACAAGAGACAAGCGCGCCACCTACGAAAGTGGGGAGGTGCCAACTGGACGGCCTGGGGGCCGATTCACCGTCCAGTACTACTTGGTGGCGCTGTTGTTCCTCGTCTTCGATGTTGAGACAGCGTTGATCTTCCCGTGGGCGACCATCTTTGGAGACGCTGTCGGGACAGCTGGTGTGACGGTGGCTCTCGTCCCCGTCCTCGTCTTTATCGCCATTCTTCTGTTGGGACTGGCGTGGGCGTGGCGGACCGGCGCACTGCGCTGGGCCCGGAGCCAGATTGGAAGTAGTCGTCCACCACGGAGGGCCGAGTCATGAGCGGTGACCAAGCCGACCGGCCAGCCGTCGATCCGGCTGTTGAAAACGGTGACACCGGGTCGGGGCTCGATGACCGGTTTAACTCGAAGCTGCGCTCGGCGCTCGGTGCATCCCCGTTTATCCTCACGAAGTTCGATAAGCTGATGAACTGGGCCCGGGGGTCATCGATGTTCATGCTGCAGTTCGGGATTGCCTGCTGTAGTATTGAGATGATGCACACCTACTCAATCAAGCACGATCTCGACCGGTTTGGGGCCGGCGTCCCGCGGGCCTCACCACGGCAGGCCGATGTCATCATCATCCCGGGAACAATCGTCTCGAAGTTCGCCCCGCGGATGAAGCGAGTCTACGACCAGATGCCCGAACCAAAGTTTGTCGTCAACATGGGGTCGTGTTCGATCTCCGGTGGACCCTTCCAAGAGGGCTATAACGTTGTCAAGGGGGCCGAAGAGGTCATTCCGGTTGATATCCACGTACCGGGCTGTCCCCCCCGTCCCGAGGCGTTGATCTATGGCGTTGCAAAACTGCAAGAGCGGATTGCCAACGGCGAATCGACGCCGGTCGTCGTCGAACCGTACGAACTTGAGGAGTTCGCCGATCTTGACCGCGACGAGCTGATCGATACGCTCGCCGAAGAGATCGATGAAGAGGATCTCGTGATGCGCTACGACTGGGTGGGCTCGGCATGAGTACGTTCGAAACACCTGATCGCGACCAAGAGGCCGATCCACAAGCGCTGCTTGAGGATCTAGTGATCGGTACCGAAGCACACCACAACGCGCCTGGCGTTGTCATCCCGCCGAATGCCGTCCAGGAGGCCCTGACCCGACTTCGCGAGGACGCGGGATACGATCACCTTTCAAATGTAACCGCCCAGGAATACGCTGACCGCTTTGAAGCGATCTATCACTTGCGGCGGTTCGCGGATCCGACGGATGAACTCAGTGTGATCGTCCCAACCTCAAAGGAAGACCCGACGATCGAAAGCGCCGCTCCGGTCTTTCGGACGGCCGACTGGCACGAACGTGAGGCCTACGACCTGATGGGGATCACCTTCGAGGATCACCCCGACCTCCGACGGATCCTCCTTCCGGAAACCTGGCAGGGCCATCCTCTCCGACAGGACTACGACCAGGATCGGCCGCAGGTTGTTCCGCTCCGTGAGCACCGTAACCCGATTGCCGAGAACCAGCAGGCAGCCGAGGGGGAAGATACCATGTTCCTCAACGTCGGGCCGCACCACCCGGCGACCCACGGTGTGTTGCACATCGAGACCGTCCTTGATGGCGAGCAGGTCGTCGATGTCGATCCCGACATCGGCTATCTCCACCGGTGTGAGGAGCAGCTCTGTGAGGCCGGCACCTACCGCCACCAGATCATGCCCTATCCAGACCGGTGGGACTACGTCTCCGCTGGCCTGCTCAACGAGTGGGCCTACGCCCGCACCGCTGAGGACCTTGCGGACATCGATGTTCCCGAGTACGCCCAGACGATCCGAACAATGGGGGCCGAACTCTCGCGGATCGCCGCACACATGCTTGCGCTCGGGACCTTCGCGCTTGACGTCAACGGCGACTTTACTGCTGCGTTCATGTACGCCATGCGCGAACGCGAGAAAGTTGAGCAACTGCTTGAGGAACTCACCGGCCAGCGGCTTATGTTCAATTACTTCCGGTTGGGTGGGGTTGCTTGGGACCTTCCGGACCCTCGTGAGGAGTTCTTCGATAACGTTCGGGAGTATCTCAACGACGTGCCGGAAGCCGTCCAAGAGTTCCATGACCTGTTGAGCAACAACGAGGTGTTCCAGTTGCGGACGGTCAACACGGGCGTGCTTGAGCCGGAGGTCGCCAAGGACTATGGCTGTACTGGCCCGGTCCTCCGGGGCTCCGGAGTCGCCTATGATATCCGCGATAAGGATCCATACGGCCGCTATGACGATCTTGACTGGGACGTTGTCACCGAGGACGGCAAGGACAACTACGCCCGGGTGCTCGTGCGGATCCGTGAAGTTGAGCAGTCCGCCCGGATCATCGACCAGTGTCTCGACCGTCTTGAGGACTGGCCTGAGGATGACCGCGAGATTCAGTCGAATGTTCCTCGAACGGTCGCTCCCGATGGCGGCCAGGAGATCTACCGGGCGGTTGAGGGCGCCAAGGGTGAACTCGGCATCTACATCCGCACCGACGGGTCGGATACACCGGCTCGGTTCAAGATCCGTGGTCCGAGCTTCTCGAACCTCCAGGTGCTACCGGAACTCGCCGAGGGAGAGTATATTCCAGACCTCATCGCCGCACTCGGAAGCCTTGATCTTGTGCTCGGGGAGGTGGACCGATGAACGCCGTTCCGCTTCAGACCGTTCGGCTGCCGGACTGGCTGGCGGGTGTGCTCGGACTCGATGGATTGCTTGGGACGGTCGTTGGGAGTCTTATCGGCGCTGCACTCGTTGCCACGGTGATGCTGACAATGACGGCCATCGCCGGACCGTGGGCCAAACGGAAGATCACGGCGGCGTTTACCGACCGTGTGGCCGTGAGCCGAATCGGGCCGTATGGGCTGTTTATTATCGTGGCGGACTCGTTGCGGCTGATCTCAAAGGAACTGATCGTTCCCGAAAACGCTGATCGTCCCGCCTACGATATCGCGCCGATCGTCGTGGTCTTCTCGGCACTCATCGGCTTCTCAGTTTTGCCGATGGGCAACCTCGGCGGCGTCTCGATCCAGTTGGCTGATCCGGAGGCCGGTCTCGCGCTGGTCTTCGCATTCGCCTCGATCGCCACGATCGGGCTGGTCATGGGCGGCTACGCGTCGGCGAACAAGTACTCGCTTTTAGGCGGGCTGCGATCGGTCGCCCAGGCGATTGCCTACGAGATCCCGCTGTTGGTCATCGCCATTTCGCTGGTGTTGTTCACCGGATCGCTACAACTCTCTGAGTTTGTTGCCTACCAGCAACAACCATTCATTGACTTGGGCGTGTTCGCTATCCCCAGCTGGTTCGCGTTCGTTAATCCCTTCGCGTTCCTCTTGTTCCTTGTCGCGAACCTCGCCGAGATCGGTCGGAATCCCTTCGACACTCCCGAGGCGCCAAACGAGATTGTCGCCGGCTACCAGACGGAGTACTCATCGGTCTACTTCGTGTTGTTCTATCTCGGGGAGTTTCTCCACATCTTCCTCGGAGCCGGGATTATTACCGTGTTGTTCCTCGGCGGCGGAGCTGGCCCGCTGTTGCCCGGATTCGTGTGGTTCCTGATCAAGCTCTGGGCCATCTTCCTCTTCACTCAGTGGATGCGGTCGGCCATGCCGCGTGTTCGGATTGATCAACTCATTGGAATCGGCTGGAAAGGACTGCTTGTCTTGAGCTTCGCTAACCTCCTGCTCACAGCAGTCGTGGTTGGCGTCCTCAACGTGGGTGTCTAACGATGATCGGCGTACTCAAATCGATGGCAACGACGATGAAACACGCTCTTGGGGGCGAGACATTCACGGTGCGCTACCCCGAGGAGGCCCCGGAGGTTGCCCCGCGGTTCCGGGGGATCCACAAGTTTAGCCAGGAGCGGTGTATCTGGTGTCGTCAGTGTGAGGATGTCTGTCCGAACGACACCATCCAGATTGTCATGGACGACCGCCGCAACGGCGAACAGTACAACCTTCATGTCGGCCAGTGCATCTACTGTCGGCTCTGTGAGGAGGTCTGTCCGACCGACGCGATTGTCCTCACTCAGCAGTTCGAGTTCACCGGTGACACCAAGGACGATCTCGTCTATAACAAAGAACAGCTCAAGTCTGTCCCGTGGTACAAAGGATCAGACCCACTGGCAGCCCGCGAACCGGACCGGGACGCGTGGGTCGGTGACGATGACGGCGAGATTGACTACCAGTGATGTCACAGCCGTCCTGTGGTATCCGCTGACAGCATTTAGTAATCTTGAAAAAGGGTCCGCGTCCACAACAGTACAGTCCGATGTCGCTCTGGGCAACGCTTGTCTTTGGCCTGTTCGCGGTGTTGCTCGTGACGAGTGGACTCGGCGCCGTCGTTGTCCCCGAGGTGTGGCACGCCGCGCTCTTGCTCGGCGTTGCCCTCTTTGCTGTCGCTGGGGTCTACGTCATCCTGGCTGCCGAATTCCTCGCCGCGATCCAAATTTTGGTGTATGCCGGTGGGGTGTTGGTACTCATCGCCTTCGCTGTCATGCTCATTGACGACCGTTTGGAGGGAACCGAATCATGATCTTTCGACCCGCAGAGTACGAATCGATGGAGGATCGCCGATGAGCCGTCTCTCAGCTTCTACCGGGAGCCGACTGCTTCGCGGTTCCGCTGCTGTTGGCGTTGTAGCCGTCCTCGTTGTGGCGGTTGCAACCGCTGACTTCGCCGCGCCGTCTGGCTACGGTGATGCGAGTGTGCTTGAGTCAATCGGGTTCGCAATGATCAACGTTGAGGGGCCCCTTCCCGCGATTGGCTTTCTCGTTCCGTTGATCCTACTTGCACTCGTCCTTGACGCAGCACTCGAAGGGGCTGTCTACCTCGCCGAGAAAGACGGAGGTGACACCGAGTGACTGTCGCGCTATCGTACGCACTCGCCGTGTCAGCGGCGCTCTTTGGCGTCGGGTTGCTCGGCTTACTCACCCGCCAGAACGCCCTTGTGCTCGTCATTGCCGTTGAGCTGATGCTCAACGCTGCCAACATCAACTTTGTCGCAGCGAGCTACCACTGGGGCGGTGCGGATGGACAGCTGTTTGCGATTGCAGTGATCGCACTGGCGGCCGCCGAGGTAGCTGTCGGCATCGGTATTCTCCTTCAGGTGCATCGCACGTTTGGAACCGTTGACGTGACCGTCCCGCGGGCGCTCCGGTGGTGACCGATGGCGGCAACAATCTTCCAACTGGCCCCACTTATTCCGGTGTTGCCGTTTGTGGCGTTCCTTGTTGCATTGACTGTCGGCCGATGGCTTCCAGAAAAGGGGGCGTACGTCGGCATCCTCGCGGCAGTCGGCTCGCTCGGCCTATCGGTCTGGACGCTACTGGCGGTCAATGCGAGTGCTTCGAGTCTGTACGTCGCGAACGAGCTGTACACCTGGGTGGCCGTTGAGGGACTGTCACTCACCTTCGGCGTGCTCTTGGACCCGCTGTCGTCGTTCATGCTTGTGCTCGTCGCGCTCATCGCGACGCTCGTGTTCGTCTTCTCGTTGGGCTATATGAACCACGACGAACACCACCGCGAGCGCGGCGGGCTTCCTCGGTATTACGCCAGCGTGGCCCTGTTCACCGCAAGCATGCTCGCGTTCGTCCTTGCTTCGAACCTGCTGATGGCCTTCATCTTCTTCGAACTCGTTGGGCTATGTTCGTACCTGCTGATCGGCTTCTGGCTCAGCGACCGGGCCCCGGCGAGCGCAGCAAAGAAGGCGTTTCTGGTGACTCGCTTCGGTGATTATTTCTTCCTTGTTGGGGTCGTCGGCGTGCTCGCGACCTTCGGTACGGCTGCCTTCGCCGAGGGCGGGTTCCCGCAACTCGCCAGTGACGCCCTTGCCGCCTCCAGCCCGATCGGCCCAGACGGGCCACTCCAGTGGCTTCCCGGGGGACTTGATCCACAGACCTGGTTTACGATCCTTGGGCTGTTGGTGCTCGGCGGCGCGATCGGGAAGTCCGCACAGTTCCCGCTACACACCTGGTTGCCCGATGCGATGGAAGGCCCGACGCCGATTTCCGCGTTGATCCACGCCGCGACGATGGTCGCCGCTGGCGTGTACCTTCTGGCTCGGATGTTCGGCTTTTATGCTGAGTTACCACAGGCGCTGGCGGTGATCGCCTTCATCGGTGGGTTCACCGCGCTGTTCGCGGCCACCATGGGCGTTGTCAAAGACGACATCAAACAGGTGCTGGCGTACTCGACGATCTCACAGTATGGGTATATGATGCTCGGACTGGGGGTTGGCGGATACGTCGCCGCGACGTTCCACCTGATGACCCATGCCTACTTCAAGGCGCTTCTGTTCCTGGGGGCCGGTGCGATTATCGTCGCGACCCACCACCAGGATATGTGGGAACTTGGTGGTCTGCGCGAGCACCTACCGGTCGCCCGGTGGACGTTCCTCGCTGGTGCGCTCTCGCTTGCCGGGATCGCCCCCTTCTCGGGATTCTGGTCGAAAGAGGAGGTGCTCTTTGACGCGCTGGCCGTCGGGCTCAACCGGCCGCTGTTGCTTGGAGCCTACGCGATGGGGCTCGTCGCAGTGCTGCTGACTGGCTTTTACACCTTCCGCATGTACTTTTTGACCTTCCACGGTGAGCCGCGATCTAACGCGGCTTCCGATCCTGATCCGGTGGGCTGGGCGATCAAACTCCCGCTAGTCGTGCTCGGAACGCTTGCTGTTGTGGCCGGCTTCGTGAACATGAAGCCGGTTGATTACTACGTGGGAGCGGATCTCCTGTATCTCGAAGGCTGGCTCGATAGCGTCGCTGGTGCGCTGTCGGTGACACACTATCACGAGTTACTCTCATACAGTGAGGCAGCCATCAGCCCGCTCGGTCCAACGCTTCTCACGCTTGGGCTGGCGCTTATTGGCGCCTATGTCGCTCACCTGCTGTACAACGTGCCCGATCCCGACCGCTACTTCGACGGGACAGGCCTAGTCGATACGCTGCTCAAGCACAACTACTACCAGGATGAACTCCAGGTGTGGCTAGCCGCCGGCCTCACCGGCTTGATCGCCCGGGTCTCGAACCTGTTCGATCAACGGGTCATCGATGGGATCGTTGACGGTACCGCCAATGCTGGGCTAGTCAGCGGTGACCGGGTCCGAAACATCCAGTTCGGTGTGTTGCCCGGATATGTCGCGCTGCTGGTCGGATCAGTTGTGGTGTTAATTCTCGTCGCCGGGCTCTACGGGGGGTGGTGGATGTGATCATCGAAGCCCTCATTGGCGCCACACTTCTGGCGTCGGTGCTTGTCCTCCTTGTGCCCAATCGGGGTGCTGGTGCGCTTGCGACGCTGTTGAGTCTGGTGCCACTGGGTGGAAGCCTCTGGATGCTCGTCCAGTACACTGGCACCGGCAACGTTCTGCTCGGCGGGACACGCGGCTTTGAGTCGACGCTCTCAGGGACGACGCTCGTCCCAATGGGGCCCTACGAGGTTCAGTGGATCGCCGCCGTCGATGGAATCGCGCTGCCGTTGATCGCGCTGTCAACGATCCTGACAACGCTGTCGATCGTTTCGGCGCTCAGCGTGATTGAGGAACGCCAGTCGCAGTTCTACGGACTGGTGTTGTTCCTTGAGGCAGCACTGATCGGTGTGTTCAGCACGCTCGATTTCTTTGTCTGGTTTATCTTCTGGGAGGCAGTGCTCCTGCCGATGTACCTGCTCATCGGCGTCTGGGGCGGCGAGCGTCGTAAGTACGCCGCAATGAAGTTCCTGATCTACACCAACGTCGCCTCCTTTGTGCTCTTCATCGGCTTTCTGGCGCTGATTGTCGGGCTTGACATCGAAAGCTTCAGTCTCATCGCGATCACCGAGGCGCTTCAAGCCGGTCAGCTACGCGGATACGCTGGCCTTGACGCGCGAACGCTGCTGGTCGTTGCCTACTGGGCGCTGTTCGTTGGCTTTGCCGTCAAGGTCCCAATCGTTCCGGTGCACACCTGGCTGCCGGACGCCCACGTCGAGGCGCCCGCTCCGGTGTCGGTGCTTCTGGCGGGCGTTCTCCTGAAAATGGGAACCTACGCGCTGTTGCGGTACAACGTCACGATGTTCCCTGATCTCACTCGGCAGTTCGCCGAAGTGATTGCCGTGATTGCCGTTATCAGTGTCATCTACGGTGCCCTCCTCGCGCTGGCCCAGGATGATCTCAAACGGGTCGTCGCATACTCCTCGGTGTCGTCGATGGGATACGTCATCTTGGGGCTTGTCGCCCTCACGGTCTATGGGATCGGCGGTGGAACCTTCCAGATGCTCTCTCACGGCCTGATCTCTGGACTGTTGTTCATGGCTGTTGGCGTGGTCTACAACGCGACTCACACACGGATGATTGAGGATCTGTCCGGACTGGCCACCCGGATGCCGATCGCCGTTGGAGTATTCTTCGCCGGCGCCTTCGGCTACATGGGCCTGCCACTGATGTCCGGCTTCGCGGCTGAGGTATTCGTGTTCATCGGCGCCTTTAACGCGCCGGCGCTCGCTGGATCATCGGTGTTTACTGCCATTGCGATGTTTGGGATCGTCATCGTCGCCGGCTACCTTCTCTGGGCGATGCAACGAGCATTCTTCGGCCCGTACGAGCTTGCCGATGGGGTTGACACGCCCAACCCAGCGGGGGCAACCGATATCATTCCGTTGTTCGTTCTGCTGGGGCTGATCGTCCTGCTGGGAGTCGCCCCGGACATCGCTTTCGGGATGATTGAGGATGCAACCCGTCCGATCGTTGAGGTTGCCGGAGGTGATATTCGATGATTCTTGCAACGGTACCAGCGTGGGGTCCGGCACTCACGCCTGCTCTGGCGTTGGCTACTGCGGCCATGATCGCCTTCCTGATTGACGCGGTCGCCGGCGATCGCCGGATCCACTGGCCTATCGCTGGCGTTGCCATTCTTGGGACCGCGACCGCTCTCGGGGCATCGCTGTACCAGGCGTTCACTGGCAGCTGGCAACCAGATGGCGCCTTACTGGCGGGACAGCTTGTTGTCGACCCTGCAAGCGTTCTCTTTACGGCCGTCGTCACAAGCGCAACGCTGCTGGTGTTACTCGGTGCAGTCGACTACCTCGGGGCCCACGACCATCCAGCGGAGTTCTACTCGCTGGTGCTACTCGCGGCGACCGGAATGGTGACCCTCGCCAGCGCCAACACGCTGTTGACCGCGTTTATCGCCTTTGAACTGACAAGTCTGCCGTCGTACGTGCTTGTCGCCTACCACAAGTCCGATGCTCGGGGCACCGAAGCGAGTCTGAAATACTTCCTGATCGGTGCGCTCTCCTCGGCGCTGTTGGTCTACGGCATGAGCCTGCTCTATGCGACAACCGGTGCTCTCGCCTTCGACGCGATTGCGGCGGCCATCGCCGAGAGCGACAACGTCGCCCTCGTCGGGGCGGGCGTTATCCTGCTGCTTGCCGGCTTTGGGTTCAAGCTCGCCGCCGTGCCGTTTCACTTCTGGGCCCCGGATGCCTATGGGGCGGCGCCGGCTCCGGTCGGCGCGTTCCTCTCCTCGGCCTCAAAGGCCGCTGGCTTCGTGATCGTTCTTCGGGTCTTCTATGAGGCACTCCCGATCGGAGCCCTCAGCGGGCTCAACTGGGTGCCGATCTTCGGCGCATTAGCGGTCCTGACGATGCTGCTGGGCAACTTCGCGGCGGTCCGTCAGTCCGAGGTCAAGCGGATGTTGGCGTACTCCTCAATCGGTCACGCCGGATACGTGCTGATCGCACTGGCAGCCTTCTCCTCGGGAGCGGTGAACAACACGCTTGTGGTGGCTGCTGGCATCCTCCACCTGTTCGTCTATGGCTTCATGAACACAGGCGCATTCCTCTTTGTCGCCATGGGCGAGTACTGGGGGCTCGGTGACCGCTTTGAGGACTACGCCGGGCTCTACCGGGAGGCCCCCGGTGCGTGTCTGGCAATGACAGTGCTTCTGTTCAACCTCGCTGGCCTTCCACTGGGGGGCGGCTTCTGGGGCAAGTTCGTCCTGTTCACCGGCGCCATCGAGACGGGCTTTTGGTGGCTTGCCGCGGTCGGAGCGATCGCTAGCGCCGTTTCCGTGTACTACTACGTCCGACTGGTCAAGACCATGTGGATCGATGAGCCGACCGACCCGATCACGCTTGAGGGGCGACCGACCGGGCTCTATGCCGCCCTATTCGGTGCCACTGCCGTCACGGTTCTGTTGATCGTCGGGTACGGAGTCGTCGCCGATGTCGCCATCGAGGCGGCACGCGGTCTTCTCGGCCAGGCCTGACCGTGGACGGTGGGTTTTTGAGCCAACCGCGCCAATGAAGCCAATAATTCAATGTCGCCGCGGGCGTTGCTTGGCTGGGGGCCGATTGCCACAGGGATTGCCGACTCCAGCGGGGCTCCCACATACGCCGTCGTAGAGTCCGACGCGCACGTCGAACTGGCACTCGAGTACGGCTACCGGATCGAACGAGGTGATCCAACCGATCCGGCGGTGTTGGCCGAACTTCCTTCGCCGGTCGACAGCGTGCTTGTTGCCGATCCCGATCCCCAGCGAGCGCTCGCAATGGCCCGCGCGGCGGCTGAGATTCATCCCAACGCCCCTATTGTCGCGTATGCGTCCAGATTTGACACCGATGCCACCCGGGCACTTGAGGAGGTTGCGACCGACGTCATCCGGGTCCAGCATGCCGTCGCGGACTGGATTGATCAACGACTCCTTGACGACGAGGGGCACAAAGCCGCCCTTCTGCGACGCGTCATCGCTGGCATCGACGGTGAACTCGCCGTTGTCACCCACGATAACCCCGATCCGGATGCCCTCGCTAGCGCGGTCGCGCTTGTCGATATCGCCCGCGAGATCGGCCAGACGGCCAACGTCTATTACTTCGGGAATATCAACCACCAGGAGAACCGGGCGATGGTCAACCTCCTTGATCTCGATCTTCGCCAACTCGAATCTCCTGAACCGGTTGAGAACGCTGGCGGGGTTGCGCTGGTTGATCACGGTCGGCCGGGCGTCAACGACGGACTCAACGAATCAACAACAGTCGACATTGTCATCGATCACCATCCGCCACGGGGGGTGATTGAGGGGACATTTGTTGATCTCCGAAGCGATGTTGGTGCGACGAGCACACTCATCGCGAGCTATTTCGATCGGCTTGATATCGACCTCCGCCCAAACACGGCGACAGCATTGTTATATGGCATCTACGTCGATACCGATGACTTCTCGCGGGGTGTCACCCCGGCCGACTTCAATGCGGCCTCACTGCTGTTACCGGATGTGCAGTGGGACCTCCTTGAGCAGATCGAGTCACCGACGATCAGTTCTGATACCTTCGAGACAATCTCGCGAGCGATCCACAACCGCACGCGTCACGGCGCGGTATTGACCTCCTGCGTTGGTCAGTTGGCCGATCGCGACGACCTCGCCCAGGCAGCCGACCGGCTGTTGAATCTTGAGGGAATCACGACAACGCTTGTCTTTGGAATCCACGATGGGACGGTCTACTGCTCAGGGCGGGCCCGTGGATCGGACATCGACCTTGGTGAAACGCTCCGACGGGCATTTGATCACATCGGCTCGGCTGGCGGTCACGATAACATGGCCGGTGCCCAGATCCCTGTCGGGATGCTTGTCTCGCCGGACGAGTCCAATCCTGAACAGATTATCGCGGAAGTCATCACCAATGAGTTCCTTGAGACACTTGAGCGGTTGACCCCACTCGGTGTCGACCAGTTCGTTCCTGATAGCCCAGGCGATCGGTTCCCGACACCCAGCAGTCGACTCGAAGATACACGCTGAGTCGGCGGAAGTATTTTCGCCGCGTCGATCCAACGGATCCGGTAATGACCGACCGCTCTGGTCCACTGACCCCAGCCGCGGACGACGAGGAGCCAGGGGAGAACCCGCTTGTCAAGGATTATATGACCAAGGAGGTGGAATCACTTTCACCGGAGGCGACCGTTGGCGAGGCGGCCGAACTGATCGCCGGGCCCGACGGGCACTCGGGATATCCGGTCTGTGACCGGCGCCACGTCGAGGGGTTCGTCTCGGCAGCGGATCTGCTGCTTGCGGACGACAACTCGCCCGTATTTACAGTGATGGAAACCGATATTCTCATCGCCCACCCGGAGATGAAAGTCGACGATGCCGCCCGCGTGATCCTCCGCTCGGGGTACGAGCGTCTTCCGGTGGTTGATGATGCTGGCAATCTCGTCGGGATCATCTCGAATACTGATGTTGTTCGCAGTCAGATCGAGCGTGCCACTCCCGGAAAGGTCCGCACCCTTCGACAAACCCTTGCGAATATCCATGATGTCGCCGTCAGCCAGGAACGGCGCGAGGTCCCGCTGGCGGAGTTAGTCCCGACCCAAAACAAGGTCTACGCGGACGAACTTGAGGGGCGTCAGTACGAACTCGAACGCGGACTCGCCGAACCGCTCATCGTCATCGATAACGCTGGGACACTCTATCTCGCCGACGGCCACCACCGCGTGCTCGCTGCTTCCCGCGCTGGTATCGAAACTATGGACGCCTACGTGATCGTCCTTGACGAGCCGGTCGAGCTGGGGATGAAGCGGACGGCCGAGCAGGAGGGACTCGGTGAACTCGACGATATCGAGGTGATTGATTATGCTCGTCACCCGCTGGTTGAGACCACCGAACGGCTCCAGTAAGACGACCGAAACGCCGAAGCCATCGGATCAATAACATGTACGGGCAATGGTATCGAAAGCAACGCTTGAACGCTCGCCGGCGGAGATCGCCTCGATTATCGATCACACCAACGTTGATCCGGCCGCGACGACGACCGATATCGATCACCTCTGTGCGGAGGTCCGTGAGTATGGATTCCGATCGGCCGTGGTCGTTCCCTATCACATCCCGCGGGTCGCCGAGGCCGTTGGCGATATCGCGAACGTTGTCCCCGTAATTGGGTTTCCCTATGGCGTCCAAAACGCGGCCGCGAAGTGCGCGGAACTTGATCCGATCCTTCCGGACATTGACGAAGTCGACATGGTCATCGATCGAACGGCACTCGCGAATGGCGACCACGATCGAATTGTCGAGGATATCAGAACGGTCAACGACCACATCGGTGACCGGCCGCTTAAGTGCATTATCGAGACCCCGGCGCTTGAGACCGACGCGATCCGGACAGCAGCTGAACTCGTTGAACAGGCGGGAGCACAGTACGTCAAGACGGCTGTTGGCTATGCTGGTCCAACGAGCCTTGAGGATGTCCGGACGATTGCGGCAGCCGTTGGTGAGGACACTAACATCAAAGCATCGGGTGGGATCGGGTCCTTTGATGATGCACTAGCAATGGTTGAGGCTGGCGCCGCGGTAATCGGGGCCTCCTCCAGCGTCGAGATCGTCGCGTCGGCCCCGACGTGACGCCGCCGTTCACACCTCTTGGACGCTCCCCCCGGGATCGCGTTCGCGGTAGACCTGTCCCTCAAAGAGGACCACTGTTGTGTCCTCGTCCTGCCACGCCCCCATCGGGAGGTCAACCTTCCGACACGTGCGATCAAGATACTCGCGTGGGCTCCAGTGTTGCTCGACCGGAACCGTTGGGTACAGCCAGCCGTCCGGTTCCTCCGCAATCGCAACGCCGTGAGTGCCGATCTCAAGTGTCTCGGCCGGGTCCGTCGGCCGTCGGCGATCGGTGACAATACACACCGAGATCTGAAGGTTCGACAACTCACTCGGCGTGACCGCCGAGCCACAGGAGTCATCGCTGGCAGCCTCGATGGCCGTCTCGATGATCACATCCCCGAGCCGCTCGTTTGCGTTGTAGGTGCCCGCACACCCCCTAAGGCTCCCCCGCCCCCGGGTCGACTCAAGCCGAATGAACGCCCCGGTTCGGCGGTAGAAGGCATCACGCATGCTCCCCGGGTGTTCACGTTTGCCGTCACGAACGAACCCCTCGATTGCCTCGCGTGCCAGTTCAACGGCCCGCGCCCCGTCCTCGTATGAGAGGGTCTGCCCCTCTGCGTCCGGCATATACCCTACTCCAACGGCGTTTGATTCTTGAACTTGGCGATTGTCCGCTCAGCCTCGCGTCGGCGCGTTTAAGAACGACGACTCCGTAGAGTACCCCTGGTAGAGGGAGACCGGCCCCCGCGGGCGCTACTGGCGCCCGTGAGGAAAGTCCCCCCACCGCCGGACGGGCGACCGGACGCAAGTCCGGGGCGGGAGACCGCCGGCTCTGGAACAGAAACGACACGTCTTCCCGTGACCGATGCGGTGTGCGACCCACCCCGCAAGGGACGGAAGCTAACCCACCGAGGGACGACCGGGAAGGATCGGTGGAACGGCGTATCCTCGCCGGTGCAAGTCGACGCCGCACAAGGTAGTCCGGCAGGGGCGTCGACGCTCAGCCGAATGCCGGTCCGAACAGAAGGGGGCTTACTCCCCTCTGCCCGTTTTTGCGTATGAGTGCCGACTGCTTTTGTCCGCTCGGCTCCCCACCGTAGCCATGGCTATCCACCTCGTCGGTGGCGGGCCGGCGCTTGAGGCGATCGAGACGGCGCTTGCCGATATCGATGTGTCGGTACAGCGTGGCGATGTCGAGGGGCTCACGGACGCACTCGTTGGCGTTGTTTCGGCGCCAACCGGAGCGTCGGTCTTCGAGGCGGCAAACAACCGGGCCTCCCGTTGGATCGCAATCGAGATTGGCGGGATTGGCGGCGTTCCTCTTGAGTCGGTCCAAGCGGCGGTTTCAGGATTTGGCCCGGAAAGCGCCTGCTATGCGTGTCTCGGTCGTCGCGTCCAGGGGGCCGCTTCTGAGGTGGCCGAGACGCCAATGGGATCGCGCTCGGCCGTGCACCTTGCGGGGGCAATCGCGGGACACGAACTGGTCGGGCTGCTCGGTGGTGAGGACCGACTCACCGGCCACGTCGTCGAGGTTCCATACGATCGTCACCGGGTGCTGCCAACGCCAGGGTGTGCGTGCGGGAGCCCTCCAGCCCGGAGCCTCGATCGGTCAAGCACGAACCTGGATATCGAGGCGGCCCTTGACCGGGCCGAGCGTGCGCTTGATGACCGGACCGGACTCATCACCGAGGTCGGTGAACTTGAGTCCTTCCCGGCTCCGTATTATCTGGCAACGCTCGCGTCAACCGACGCGCTCAGCGATGGCAGTGCTCCTGAGCACACTGCTGGCGTCGCCATTGACTGGAATCGGGCGCTGATGAAGGCTCTCGGTGAGGCGCTTGAACGGTACGCCGCCGCAATGTACCGGCGGTCAGATCTCCGGATGGCGACACCGGCGGAACTCGACGCCGCGGTGGCCCCAAGCGCGTTCGTTGGCGGGCCGGCCCCGGAGGACCCGGCCGCCGAGACCAACCGGAGGTGGGTGCCCGGCGAGCGTCTGTCTGACGGCACCGAGGTCACATTGCCCGCC
Source organism: Salinarchaeum sp. (assembly GCA_041640095.1). Lineage (GTDB taxonomy): Archaea > Halobacteriota > Halobacteria > Halobacteriales > Salinarchaeaceae > CAZFMU01. Next base: position 35,942 of record JBEQAX010000006.1, read on the forward strand.
GAGGCGGTGTACTTTCCGCCACCGGCATCGAATGGCTTTCACACGATCACGACCGGACTCGCCGCCCACACGGCGACCGGTGACGCCCTTCGCGCCGGCCTGCTTGAGGTGATTGAGCGAGACGCGACGATGCTTGCGTGGTATGCCAGTGGTACGCCACCGGCGGTTGCCGTTGACGATCCGGACTTTGCGGCTCTGGCCCAACGCGCCGCAAGCGTCGGCCTCTCGGTCACGCCCCGGCTCGTCACCCGTGACATCGACGTACCCGTTATCAGCGTCGCGGTCCACCGCGAGGAGTTCCCGCAGGTCGCCCTCGGATCAGCCGCTTCACTTGATGCGACACAGGCCGCTTGTGCAGCCCTTGAGGAAGCACTCCAGAACTGGATGGAACTTCGCTCGGCCGGCCCCGAGGAGGCCTCCGATCTGGACGGCGCGATCGGCCGCTACGCGACCGGCGAGGCCCCCGTCGACGCAGCAATCGCTACCGACGGCACCGTTCAGGCCGAGCGGCTCTCTCGACGAGCAGACGACGGTACGATCCCCACCGGCAAAGCGGCCCTTGAGACAGTACTTAATGCGGTTACGTCGGCCGGCCTCACGCCCTATGCGACCCGACTTACGCCACGCGATCTTGACACGATCGGCATTGAGGTGGTGCGAGTGCTCGTTCCGGAGGCTCAGCCGCTGGGTACCGGTTCGCCGATCTTCGGCGAACGCGCTCGAACGGTGCCGCCGACACTCGGCGAGACGCCGCGACTCGACCGCGTGCACCATCCTTACCCCTAGATGCCAAGCGTCGCCCGCAGGAAGTCACGAGTCCCCGGGCCAAGCCCGACTGCGAGTACGACCACCAACAGAAGTACCGTATAGCGCGGGGTGTCCTCAAGCATCCGGTCGTCGAACAACCAGACGATCCCCGTCGCGACAAGAACCTTCAGCGGCAGAAACGGCCATGTGATCCCGATCGCCTCGCTGAGCCAGGCCGGCTGGATCGCCTGGGTAATATTTCGAACGGCGGCGTTCACGACGTGCTTCGGGGTATACCCACCGATCCAATCAAGCGTGAGCACGTTCGCAATGCCGTCGACGGCGTGTCCCCAGATGATGATCGCACCGACCCGTCCGGTTCCGGTATTGACCTGCGGGGCGTACCGCTCGGTAAGCGCCCACACCCCACCCGCGATAAGGGTCGCGCCGCCGAGGGTGATCGCCGGGATTGCCCAGTCAACGGTGAGGACGTCCGTCGTGACTGTCAGTACGAATAGATATCCCATCGTCATGACCAACGCGATCGTTCCCATGAGGCCAAGCGGCGCCTCGTAATCCGCGACAAGTCCTCGTCGCGCCCCAAGCACTGCGATGACGAGCGCCCCGACGGTGATGGCAAAGACCACGAAGTAGATGAAGGGGCTGATGATCGCCGCTGTGTAGGGAAACGGTAGCGCGGGCGTGCCGGTTGCCTCAAGCATGGCGATACTGGCGTCCTCGACGGTCCGCAACGCGCCGCCTAGGAACACGAACGGGACGATCGCGTACACAAACGATCGGTCGTCGGCGACATCAAGCCGATCGATAAGGAAGTACACCCCAACGAGTAACAGTAGTAATACGATGGCGTACCCGACCGTCGAGACAACCGTGTACCCCGGCTCGGCAACAACGCCGGGAGTCATGCTCTCCGTACACGTCTCGGGGACGTACGTCTCGCCATCAGCCCGGGCGACACACGACAGCCCCCGGCCATCCGCCTCAACGGGCCCCCAGAAGTACTGCCAGAGGAACCGGTCGTAGACAAGTCGTGGCAATAGCAGGGCGCCGACGGTGAGGAGGAGTGCGATCCCGCCGGTCGCCAGCCCCCAGAGTCGCTCTAGTCGCTGGCGGTCGGATGTCACGTTCGAACGGCCGTAGTGCCGTTAGTTGAGCGTTCCGATCCGACGGATCACAGCCGACGGTTCCAGTTATCAGTCTCGAATGTCTCGGCTGCTCGCTTTCGAGCCTGTTCGAGTACATCCTCCGGAAGCGTCGTCTCGGTTCCGCCGTAGGTCGACCGGAAGGAGTCGACCAGGGCGTCGATCACTACTCGCCGGTTCGCATCGATGTGATCGGCGATCAGCGCGACGCGTTTTTCGGCGGACTCAACGGCCTTATCCGAGAGCTTTTCCTCGCCAATGCGGAGCGTTCGCAACATCGCCTCGATGTCGAGGTCGAAGCTCATCGTCGTGTGATGCAGCACGGCATTTTGCTTGCGCAGCTGGGCGGCACCACCGATCTTGCCGGCCGGGTGAGTGATGTCGTTGAGTGGTTCGTGTTCGACCGGCAGCCCAAGGTCGTTTAGCGCGTCGATGACCCACTGGTTGAGCTCCTCATAACTCGCTTCGACGTTCTCGGGAACGGACTCACGTGGCAGGTACATCGAGAAGGTGATGACGTCACCCGGCTCGACGTACATTGCTCCACCGCCGGTCACCCGCCGAATCACCGGGATATCATGTGTGTCGACGTAGTCAGTTGCCACCTCATCGGCATAGGCCTGAAACCGGCCGAGTGGGACCGCGGGCGTCTCGCGATACCAGATCCGCAACATCGGCTCGCCCTCGCCGGCGTCAAGGTTCTCAAGTAACACCTGATCAAGGGCGTGGTGGACCGCTTCCGACCGGGGGATTTCAGTGTCAACGATCGCGTGGGTCATTCGAGTGCCTCTTGGGTGACCGTGGCCAAATCGGTGGCGTCGAAGCCGATGAGGTCGGCGTCAACCGCCTCAATGGCGGCGACGAGCGTCTCGGTGTCAACGTCGGGTGGGTGCCCAACGAGAGCCGCTTCAAGCTCCGCAAGTGCATCAGCTGGCTCAAGGAAAAAATCGCCCGTGATCTGTGCGGCCGTAATCTCGTTGTCATCGTATTCGACACGGACGCGGACGAGCTTACCGTTCGGGGGCTTGATTGAGGCCGTCTCGTGCATCATCGCGTGTGTGTTCGTGCAGTCTCTTTTGTATTCCGAATGGAGTCAGTTATTCCGCTCATCGGGTAGCCCATAGCCCTGCGCGCTCACTCGTATCGGAGGGCCTCAATCGGGTCAACACGCGCCGCCCGCCAGGCCGGATAGAGACCGGCAATGACGCCAATGAGTAGGCCCATTCCTGTCGCGAGCGCAATCCACCCGAGCGGGAGGCTAAAGCTGACCTCGGCGTATTGCGCTGCTGCGTACCCGACAGCGAGGCCGACCGGAACGCCGAGAAGTGCGCCAACAAGCCCTAGCAGGATCGATTCCGCGAGAAACAAGCCCATAATCTCACGGTTTTGTGCCCCGATGGCCTTCATGATCCCAATCTCGCGGGTTCGCTCAGTCACACTCACCAGCATGATGTTGGCGATTCCGACGGCACCGACCAACAGTGCGAGTACGCCGATCCCGGTCACCAGCCGGGTGATATCCTGCAGCACCGACTGAATCCCTTCGACGACATCTGCCGTCGACTGAACAGTCACCGAGGCGTTTGCTCCCAGCACCCGCGGAGCGTCAGCCGCTGGTGACGAAAAGTAGTCATCAATGGAAGCCTGAACGGCGGTCACCGCTCCGGCTTCGGCGACGACGGTCACCTGGCTGTAGGCTCGCTGATCGACTCCTTGTGTCGGCGACGCGACCGTCTGCTCGTAATGAGGGTCAGCCGGGAGGTACACCGTAGGCGCCAACTCGCCGAGGTCACCGATGCCCCCTCGTGCATCCGTTGTGATCCCAGCAACGGTAAAGGACCGGGTGCGGTCACCGAAGTCGACAACGATCGTATCGCCGACGGAGACGGTCCCGGTGAAGCGATCCGCAACACGCTGTGTCAGCACAAGCTCGTCCGTATCATTGAACGGTCCGCCAGTCGCAAACGCGCCATCGGTGAAGACCGCCGGAGTCGTCGCCGTCACCGCGTCCTGGCCGATCGTATCGTTGTCATGTTGTAGCGATACCACCGGTCGGTCACCGAGCGGGATCACCGCCCTGACGCCGTCGATGTCTCTGAGTTGCTCAATGTCGTGGGTGGTGATTCCCGGGAGGGCAAACTCGGAGCCGCCCGTTGGAACCGGTGGCCCGTCATCGTCGGGGGCGTCCTGGACACCGGTCAGGAGGTAGATCTCACTGGCCGAGGTGCCTTGGAACTCGGCGACGACATCCGACTGGACGCTCGTCCCGAAGCTAGCGAAGGCGACAACCGTTGCGATGCCGATGATGATGCCGACAATCGTCAGTGTCGAGCGGAGTTTGTGTCCGGTAAGCGCCCGCACGGCGATCCGAATTCCTTCACGTGGATCCATCAGGACTCACCTGTCAGCGGCTCGATGCGCTCAATGTGTCCGTCTCGGAGGTGGACGATCCGGTCGGCGTGCTCGGCGATGCGTCGCTCGTGAGTCACCAGCAGGATGGTGTTCCCTCGCGCGTTCGCGTCCGCTAGGAGATCCATGATCGCTGCCCCCGTCGTGGTGTCGACGTTTCCCGTCGGCTCGTCAGCGAGAATGAGTGTCGGATCCGCCGCCAGCGCTCGTGCGATTGCGACGCGCTGACGCTGCCCGCCGCTGAGTTCCTGCGGGAGGTGGTCCAACCGGTCACCGAGTCCAACCCGTTCAAGCAGCTGACGCGCTCGTGCTCGCCGCTGTTGTCGCTCCCATCCAGCGAAGGTGAGCGGGAGCGTGACGTTCTCGATGGCCGTCTGTCTGGGCATGAGGTTGAACGTCTGAAACACGAAGCCGATCTCGGTGCCACGCAGTTGTGCCCGCCCGGCCTCCGAGCGTGCGGCAACATCTTCGCCAGCGACTGACACGGTTCCGGCCGTCGGGGTGTCAAGCGCCCCCACAAGGTTCAACAGCGTGCTTTTACCTGATCCACTCGGTCCCATCACGGCCGTGTACGATCCCGGCTCAAGCGTCAGGTCAACTCCAGCCAGCGCAACGACCGGTCCACCCAATGAGTACTCCTTTCGGACATTCTCTAGAATCACGACCGGACGGTCCGTCACCGCCCGCTCTCGGGCACTGCCCATGTACCCATATGCAGGGCGTGATCCGTCCTGAATGTTCCGACGAAGCCCCTATAGGCCTGCGACGCCTGTCATGTGATGATGTATTCTGACGATCGTGGCGTGCTGTCGGTAGTCGCGGCGGTCGGCGCCCTCCTTTTAGTGCTTAGTGGCGTCGCCGCTGTGGGGCTGGCAATGGGCCAGCAGAGTCCAACCGGTGAGGCCGTACTTGACGCCGTCGAACAGCGATACGACGACGCCGATTCGGTCGTGACCGAGGGAATCGTGACAGTATCAAACGCAACCGAGCAGGCGACCTATGAGGTCACGCTGGCGGCGACCGACGACGACCAGGCCCGCGTGACCGTCGCCAACGAGGAACGACGGATTGTCGCCGGACACACCGGTGCGGAGTACTGGGTGTACGATCCACAGACCGACACGACGACCATCGTGACCCCCGGCGCCGAGGGGGAAGAGCCAGCGGTTGAGATCCGAGCTGGACCAGATGCCGACACTGCGGCCCCTACGAGTGGTGATCTTGATCGAGTCGCCCAGACCCTCCAGTCAGGGCTTGAGGACGAATCGTGGGACGCCATGCCGGCTGATCGGGAGTTTGACGCAGACGGGGTAACTGCCGAGGTGGTCGACACGCAGACCGTCGATGGCACGCAAGCGTACGTCCTTGCAGTCACCGCCCCAGAGACTGAAGGGAGCGTCCGACTATGGGTCGACACCGAGACGTCAGAAGTCTTACGCGCCGAGGCGACCCGCGAGGAGTGGACGATGACACTCCGTGTGACCGACACCCGGTTCGATGTTTCTGCGGCTGATAGCACCTTCGAGCCACCGAATGCCGACGGGACGGATGTCTCGCCGCGGTCGGTAGACTCCTTAGCGACGCTTACGGAGCTCACCTCCCTGCCCGTTGCCGACCCAGGCGAGGAGTGGACGTTTGAGACCGGGAGCGTCGTGTCGACCCCCCTAACGGCGGTGACGGCCGAGTACACCAATGGCGAGAATCGCATTGTGATCGCGCAGGCGGCCGCCGAGCGCCTCCCAGAGACAATCGATACGACCGGCGATACGGTCTCGATCGGTGATCGAACCGTCACGATCGTTGAGCGTGATGAGGGAACAATCGCGTGGTGGCAGTCCGACGGCTTCGTGACGAGCGTGAGCGGCGATCTGAGTCGCTCTGAACTCGAATCTGTGGTTTCCACTACGACGCTCGGCGATACCCCCTGACAGCCAGACACAGGCCGAGCGTTAAGCGTTTGCCCGACGACCGCCTACACCCGGTGTGGCGAAACCGCTTCGTTTTCGCGTCTCTCGCGAGCAGTGGTCCGAGGGACGCGTTCGTCGTGAGATTCTCCAACCACTGCAGACAAACATCGGAGCGCAGTCGGTCTCACCGCGAGCGTCAATTCCGTCGACATACACGTCCTTCCGATTCGAGATGACCAACGGCGACCTCGCCGTGTTCACCTTCGACGACAAAACAGGATACTGGATGGGTAATACCGAGACGCCACGCGCCCTTTGGCGAACCGACAAACACGGGTGGGATGACGTTCCCTATCCAGTGTCGCGGTGGGCCCAGCGGGAGTTTCTTGATACCCTTCACGAGCGGGCGCCGTGGCTCGCCGAGTATCCGCATCTCTCGTGGTTTTTCCTCCCGGTCTTTATGTCAAAAGACGGGCGTCACTCGACCCGACGGTTCTTCCGTGAGTACGCCGCCGGCTTTCCCGACACGGACTGGCGAACGGCTGTTGACCTCTTAGAAAACCTCCTTCACCCGGGCATTCTCGATCCCTACCGCGAGGTGATGGCAGGCAAACTCGGCACAAGCGAGCACATCGATCGGACGCGCATGAGCGCGGCGATCAGCGAGTTCCTCGCCGCGGATTTGCTTTCCCGTGCCGGCTATGAGGTCCGCCCGGAAATCGAGGTTTCGACCGGTCACGCTATCGATTTTCGCGCTAGTAATGCCACTCACACGACGCTCGTTGAGGTAACCCGGCCGACAAACCCTCGTCGTCGGAGTGCCTCGGGAGCCGTCGCCGCAATCAAGGAGACAATCGAGACGAAAACCGCCGGCCAACTCTCCGAACACGGTGGCGGGGTCGTCCTGTTCGTTGATTGCTCGGGCTTTGATGACGCCCAGTGGGAAGCGATCCTTGCGCACCGCCCCGAGGTCGGCCACCGACCAACGGTTGTCTATCGTGTCCGGCCCGACAGCCCAACACGCGGCTACCGACTCGGTCGTGTCCCGCTTGATCTGACTGACGTGATCACGTTTGAGACCTGAGCTGTTAGGGCCCCAGACTCAAGACGTCGTGTCAGTCCATCGACGCGGTCGCCGCACCCTGACTCTGGCGGGTTTTGATGCTCTTGATCCGGTATCGCAGGAAGCCAGTGCTCGCCAGGCCGACGACAAGCGTGCCGGCAACGATATAGAACGACAGCTGGTAGCTTCCCGTGCGGCTTACGATCTGTGAGACGAGCGTCGGGCCAGCCACACCCGCGAGGGCCCATGCCGTGAGCGCGTAGCCGTGGATTGCTCCCAGTTCCTTCGTCCCGAAAAGATCACCCAGGTACGCTGGAAGGGTAGCGAATCCGCCGCCATAACAGGTGATGACGAGGAACATCAACGCCGAGAATACCCACACGTTCGAAATCATTGGCAACGACAAGAACGCGAGCACCTGGATCACGAAGAACGTCGCATAGGTGCGGGTCCGGCCGAGGTAGTCAGAAGCACTTGCCCAGAGAATCCGACCGCTCCCGTTGAACACGCCAATCACGCCGACGATCGACGCTGCCAAAGCGGCTGTCGCACCGGTAACGTCCTGAAGCATATTCGAGGCCACTGACAGAAGCATGATGCCGGCGGAGATGTTGATGAACATCACGAGCCAGACCGCCCAGAATCGCGGGGTTCGTAACGCATCATGCGCCGTGAGTTGGGCAAGATCGCTTGAGACGGTCACACCATGCTCGGAGTCGCCGTCACCAATTTCCTCGGGATCCATCCCTGCTGGCGCCCATCCCGATGGGGGTTTTTTGAGATACAGTGACCCAAGCGTCATGGCCGCGAAGTATCCCACACCAAGGATGTAGAAGTTCGTCGGAATATTGATCGTGGTCATCAGGTAGTTCGCAACCGGCCCGGTAATCAATGCCCCGCCACCGAATCCCATCACAGCCATCCCAGTTGCCATCCCTCGTCGATCAGGGAACCAGCTCACGAGCGTCGACACTGGGGCAATATAACCGAGTCCAAGGCCGGCGCCACCAAGAACTCCGTAGGTCGCCAAAAAGCCGTAGTAGCTCCCCATCTGGATGGTGACCCCGGCGAGGATTGTTCCGCCGCCAAACAGGACGGCGGCGACGAGTCCTGAGGTTCGTGGGCCGTACCGCTCGACCGCCTTTCCGAGGAAGGCAGCGACAACCCCCAATACGAAAATAGCGACTGTAAATGCGAAGGTAACGTCCGAAATCGACCAGCCATGGAGGTTCTGCAACGGCTTTTGATAGACGCTGTACGCGTAGACTGATCCAATCGAGAGGTGTATTGCGACGGCTGAAAGGGCAATCAACCACCGATTCCGATCAGCCTCGACGTTTGTTGGATTCTGGTGCGACATTTGTTCTCAAGGAATGCCCGAGCAAATTAATGCTTAGGGTGACAGAAACTTTTGGCGAACATAAAAAATGGTGTCGATCAGTTACACGCAACTGTCCTCCTGTGGTTTCGGCGGTAGGCTTTTCTCTTGGGTTCCAGTGCATCGTATCAGGCCATGCACCGTCGGCAACTTCTCCGTGCGGTTCCTGCTGGACTCGGGGCGACAACAGCGTTGAGCACGCGTGCAGCGGCTGATAGCGGGCCTCCCCAGGTCCGCTGGCGGTTTGCAACTGGTGACCGTGTGAGTGCGTCGCCAACAGTTGTTGATGATACGGTCTTTGTCGGCAGTGAGGATCACCGGCTCTACGCGCTTGCTATGACAACGGGCGCCCAGCGGTGGTCCATCGGAACCGACGGAGCAATCCACGCCTCACCGATGGTTGTCGACGGAACGGCCATCGTCGCCACCGGTGCCGGCACTGTTTACGCGGTTGATGTAGAGCGCAGCACGCTCGTATGGACCTACCAGACGAACGGCCCAATCGGCGCCTCCCCGCTGGTTGTCGGCACACACGTTATCACCGCCAGCGAGGATGGCATGGTATCCGCTATCCACGCCCCCTCCAGACGGACTCGCTGGCAAGTCGATACCGATGGCCCGGTCGGGGCCTCGCCAGTCGTTGTTGATGATACCGCGTACGTCGGCGGCGGAGACGGCTGGGTATACGCGTTCGATCGTATGACCGGTGATCAGCACTGGCGTGTCGATATCGGTCGGTGGGTGCTGGCGTCACCAACGGTTGTCGACGGAACCCTCTACATCGGGGGCACCAACGGCGATGTCTTCCGGCGTGAAGCCGCCGGTGGCGACCAACGCTGGACCTTCGACACTGGCGATCTGGTTCTCTCCTCGCCGACCGTTGCCGATGATACGGTCTTTGCTGGTGGGGTACTTGATGTCATAAGCGCAATCGATGCCGAAACGGGCCGGCTACAGTGGACTCTTCGAACCGGCGATGGGGACGACCGGATCTATGCTATTGATACCGCGACCGGAGCGGTGACCTGGTCGGCCGATACGCGCGGGACGGTTGACTCTTCGCCGACGGTGGCTGACGGTCACGTGTTCGTTGGAAGTCGCGACGGGACCGTCAGAGCGTTTGAGGCCGCCACAGGCGCGCCGCGGTGGACGCTTGAGACTGGCGGCGCGGTTAACGCGTCACCGACTGTCGTTGATGGGATCGTCTACGTCGGTAGTGCCGATGGTCGCTGTTACGCCATTGACGCGGGCGTCGACGGCTCAAGTATTGATTCCCGGGTACGTCTCGGAACGCTCGGCCACCACAATGGGTGGAGCGGACCGCCGTCAGCACGCGACAGGACGACGACTGCCAACGACACGGGTGGGGCCACTCGTCTTGCGCTTGCCGCTGGGCTCAGTGGCGTGGCGACAGCCGCTGTTGCACACCACCGATCGGATGAGTGACCGGGTATCGGTCCAAAAGACTTGAGATAGGTCCACACCCAGCAATAGCTATGTCCCATACTGCCCGGGCTGTCGCTGCCCTCACGCTGTTGGTCCTGCTGGTGGGACTGCCGCCGGCGACGGCGACTCCCGGGACTGGTCCCGCTGACGTCACGCTGAGTGTGGACGGCCCCTCCGGCGATGCGGTCGTGCTTGCGACAACCGAAACGTTCGATCCGATGGTGTCGGTGAATCTCACGTCTTCGGCCGCCGCCAACACGACGACTACCGGCCAGGTACGCCTCCGGAACCCCGGCAGTCGTGATGGTTCCGGCACCCTCACCGTTCGGGTCAACGGGTCGACTGTGCATGAGACGAACGTCACGCTTGCTGCCAATGAAACTCATCTTGAGTCGGTCCAGATCCCCACTCCAGCTGACACCGGCCCACTGAATGTGACGGCAACCTATGCCGACGCACAAGCGCAGACAACAGTGTCAGTCATTGATCCTCCGCCGACGGCGGTCATCGATCAACCATTCAGTACGGCCCAACTCGGCGAGCCAACCGAGTTTGCCGCTGTTGGATCGGACGACAACGACAAGATCGTCAAGTACAGCTGGTGCTTCGGCGACGGTGCGTGTGGGCTCGGAGCGAGCGAGACGCATACCTATGACGCTCCTGGCACCTACAACGTCACACTGACCGTGGTCGATAGCGCGGGCCAGCGCGACACGACAAGCCGTGTGATCACGGTCGACAGTGATCGGGAGCCGACGGCACATCTTGACTGCACCGGATCGTTATTAGTCGCTGGTGAGACTGTCACCTGCGACGCCAGCGGCTCAAGTGACGACGATCAGATCGTCTCCTACCAGTGGCAGTTCATCGAGACGATGGACGATGGGTCGACAACCAGTACGCGTACAGTTCACCGTGGAACAGGGGTTTCCGAGCGTTTCACTTACGGCTCACCCGGGGTCTACGCGGTTGAACTGACGGTCGTTGACAAGCAGGGCAACACTGATACTACACAGCAGGCGATCACCGTCGAACCGGCTGCTGACGCCCCAGACGCTGGACTCTCCTGTACGCCAACGGAGACGGGCGTTGGTGAGTCGATCACCTGCTCCGCGGCCGCATCAACCGACGATGACTTTCTTACCGAGTATGAGTGGAACTTCGACGACGGAGCGACCGGAACGGGCGAGACCCACACGCACACCTACACGCAACCGGGCGTCTACCGAGTCAACGTGACCGTTAGAGATACCTCAGGGCTGACTGATACTGCGACACAGGTGGTCAGCGTCGGCCGGCCGCAGGCCCCCAACGCCGTGATGGCCTGTTCGCCGACGACGACGCCGGTCGGTGAGCGGGTGACGTGTACGGCGACGACCTCGAACGACGATGCCACGATCACTGCTTATGAGTGGGACTTCGGCGACGACTCGCGTGGGCGAGGGATGTCGGAGGTACACACCTACGACGACCCCGGCGTTTATCCGATCACCCTGACGGTAACCGATGCGGATGGCCGCACCGATACCGCCCGGACGACAATTGCCGTGACGAACGATCCCGTCCCGATTGCTGACTTCACCTACCAACCGAAGCCACCGTCACCCGGCGATTCCCTCCAATTCAACGCTTCGGACTCCAGCGATGGAGAGTCGGCGATTGCTCGGTATGAGTGGGACTTCAACGGTGACGGCGCGGTTGATGCGACCGGCCCGCAGGCAAGCCGCGCATTCGATGCCGGTCCGCGGGTTGTCTCACTAACGGTCATCGACGAGGAGGGGTACCGATCAAGTACGGAGCAACTGCTTACGATCACATCCGGTAGCAGTCCACCGCCAACCACACGGACAAGCACCCAGTCTGCCCCGAGTGATGATGATGGCATTCTCCTTGGACTCGGCATACAGGCGTGGACGCTGCTTGGAGGTCTGCTAGTATCGCTGATCGGCCTTAGCTACCGGCGACTGCGGTAACTCAAACGAGATATTTTATAAACACCCGTTGCACAACGCCTCACAATGGCGACCGAAACTGTTGGTGCACTTTCGTTGGTCCCGCCGCTGCTTGCCATCGGGCTGGCGATCCTCACCCGTCGGGCCGTTCTTTCGCTATTTTTGGGCATCTGGGCTGGTGGTGCCATTTACACGGGGGGCCTCGGTCTCGCACAGAGCTTTGATTGGATTATCGCCGCCATGTCCACCGAGTTTCACGCCACGATCCTTGCGTTTGTCCTCCTGCTTGGCGCCGGGGTCGCGATGATCTGGAATCTTGGTGGCTCCTACGCGGTGCGTGATTGGGCGATCACCCGGCTTCGCACTCAGCGACAAGCTGGATTGGCGACCTGGGTGCTTGGAATGTTGATGTTCTTTGACGACTACGCCAATGCGGCGATTGTCGGCTCGACGATGAAGGATGTCTCCGATCAGTTGCGGATCTCCCGTGAGAAACTCGCATATATCGTCGACTCGACGGCGGCACCGGTATCGACGCTGGCGATTTCATCATGGGCAGCCTTCCAGCTCGGGCTGATTGAAGACGCCTACGCTAATCTGGGCCTGGAGAATGCCCCTTCGGCGGTTGGCATCTTTATCCGGTCAATCCCGTTTAATATGTACGCGCTGCTGGCGCTCGCGATGGTCGGAATCATCGTGATTACCGGCCGAGACTACGGTGAGATGCTTGACGCCGAGCATCGTTCCTGGCGGACGGGGGATGTCTACTGGGAGGACGCCCGGCCGATGCAGGACGTTGAGGGTGACCTCGGTGATCCGACGGCGTCGGACGCCCGAATGGTGAACTTCGTTGTGCCAATCGTTGTGCTTGTTACCGTTACCATCGGCTCCGCGATTTACTCCGGATACAGTCCCGATGCGAGTGCCTGGGAGGTCATTACCGGAGCGTCTTATGCTCCGGCACTCGTTTACGGCGCGTTCGCAATGGTCGGAACCGGCTTTGTCCTCGGGAAGGTCTATAATATCGCTGGCGTTTCGGAGTCAACTGACACTACCATCGCAGGCTTCGGGCTGATGTTGACCGCATCGGCTATCCTCGTCCTCGCCTGGGGGCTAGGCGAGGCCGTCGGCGCGCTCGGAACCGACGCGTTTGTCGCCGGGTTCGCGGAAAACACCCTTCCGCCGGCGGTGTTACCCGCGTTGGTGTTTGTCCTTGGCGCGTTTATCGCCTTCTCAACGGGCACCTCCTGGGGCTCAATGTCGATTCTCACGCCGATCGTGATTCCCGTTGCCTGGCAGCTAACCGGCTCACACACCATGATCGCCGCCGTTGTCGGCATGATCTTCTCGGGTTCGATCTTCGGTGACCACACCTCACCCATCTCGGATACGTCGGTGCTTTCGGCCACGTTTACCGGCGCCGACCTCATTGATCACGTGCGTACTCAGCTGTATTACGCCTCGACGGTCGCCGTTGTAGCTATCGCGCTCATTCTTGTGTGGGGGATTATGCGCGTGCCACCGCTCGCATTGGTTGCTTTCGGTGTCGTACTCCTCGTCGGGATCGTCTACGCGCTCTCGACGGTTGACGCCCGACGCAAGGGCATTACGCCGAAGGCAGCTGACGCCCCGCAGGACGAGTCCGTGCCTCACCGGACGACCTTTCTCGGGAGCAGTGACGACGACTGAGTGGCGAACGCTTTTGCGTCGATCCACCAAGAGTGAGTATGGAGTATCTCAGCGCTGGCGACCACGGCACGCTCGCGGACAATTCGCGGACGCTCTCCGCCGTCGCCCGGGGCGACCGACCACCGGAGACGATCATCCGCGGAGGCACGTTGGTCAACGTTCATACCGGTGAACTCCAGCCCGATGTCGACCTCCTGATCGCCGCGGGTCGGATCGCGCGCGTCGTCCCGCCCGAGGAACACGTTGAGGCTACGTCTGATACCACGGTCGTCGATGCCACAGACCAGTACCTCGCTCCGGGATTTATCGACACCCACGTCCACTATGAGTCGAGCATGGTCACGGCGACCGGCTTCTGCCGCGGCGTCGTTCCGAGGGGGACCACCGCTGCGTTTATGGACCCCCACGAGATCGGTAACGTCCTCGGGCTTAGAGGGATCCGACTACTTCTCGATGAGGCCCGCTCGCTGCCGTTGAAGACCTTTGGGACGGTCCCCTCCTGTGTCCCAGCAGCGCCGGGCTTCGAGGACGCTGGCGCCGTGATCGACGCCGACGACGTCGCCACGGCACTCGAGTGGGACGATGTGCTTGCGCTGGGTGAGATGATGAACTATCCGGGAGTCATCGAGGGAGCGGACGATCCTCACGATAAGCTTGCGGCGACCTACCGGGCGGGGCTGCCGGCGACCGGTCACTACGCCAGCCCCGAGCACGATGGACCGCTTGATGCGTACGTCGCCGCTGGGGTCTCTGCGTGTCATGAGTCCGTCCGAAAGGAGGATGCGCTGGCTAAACTCCGGCGGGGCATGTGGACCCAGCTTCGCCAGGGGTCGGCCTGGCAGGATGTCCCCGAGACGATCAAGGCCATCACTGAGACCGGCGTGGACACCCGCCACCTGCTGTTGGTGACCGACGACATCCATCCCGACACGATCGCCTCCGAGGGCCATCTTGATCGTGTGCTTCGGGCGGCAATCAGTAACGGGCTTGATCCCATCACCGCGATCCAGGCGGTGACAATTAATGCTGCTGAGTACTACAATGTCCAGGCCGACCTCGGCGCCCTTTCGCCGGGCAAAATCGCCGATGTTGTCATTCTTGATGATCTCGCGTCGGTTGTCGTTGATCGCGTCCTGATCAACGGTTCGGTGGTCGCCGCCGATGGCGAGTGGACTGACCCCGAGGCCGCCGGGCTACCGCCCCGAGAAGAGCACCAGGCTGCCGTCCGTGATGCTTTTCCAGCGGCCGCCAGACAAACCGTCGATGTCGCCCCGCCGACCCCAGCGGACTTCGCAATTTCAGCCCCGGCCGAGACCGAGCAGGTCACCGCGGAGGTCATCCAGATCCAGGAGAACCAGGCCGGAACGGTCCGCACTCAACAGTCGCTACCGGTCACAGCGGGGACCGTTGCTACTACTGATGATGTATCCAAGATCGCTGTCATCGAACGCCACGGCGGTGACGGCTCGATCGGACGAGGCTTTGTCTCCGGGTTTGGCTTCAAGCGTGGTGCTGTCGCCTCGACGGTCGCTCACGACAGTCACAACCTCATGGTCGTCGGGACCGACGATACGGCGATGGCGGCCGCCGCCGAACGGGTTATCGCGCTTGATGGAGGATGGGTCGCGGTTGATGACGACGGGACGGTCCTCGCTGAGGTGCCGTTGCCCGTTGCCGGGCTGATGAGCGACGAGCCACTTGAGACGGTTGCTACCGCCGTGCAGGATCTTGAGACTGCTTTCGAAGAACTGGGGTGTACAATTGCATCACCGTTTATGACCATGTCGCTACTGCCGTTGGCGGTCCTGCCGGAACTCCGGGTGACCAACCGCGGCCTGCTCGATACCGTCGCCTTCGAGTTTGTTGACCCGATTGTCGACGGATAAGGGCCTACCGGGCCGACGCGCTAGCCGAGTACGCCGCTAGTACGCACCCAGATGTACACGACGAAGGCGCCGGCGAGTATCCACTGCAGTGGGTGGACGTCGCGGATCTCGCCCATCGCCGTTTTCACCACGGGATAAATCATCAGTCCGGCGGCGATCCCCCAGGCGATTGAGGCCGTCAGCGGCATCACGAGGATGGTTAGTCCGCCGGCGATGACCCACGCTGGGTCCTCCCAGTCGAGATCAGTCACCCCTTGAAGCATGATCAACCCAACGAGGACGAGCGCCAGATGCGAGGCGTACAACGGGATGGCGGCGACTAGTGGAACGGCCAACAGCGCGAGCAGGAAGCCGGCGGCGATCACAAGGGCGGTCAGCCCGGTGCGACTGCCCTCCTCGATACCGGTAGAGCTCTCGATGTAGGTGGTCGTTGTCGACGTGCCGACGATCGCACCGATCGTAGTCGCGACGGCGTCGGCCATCAGTGGCTTGTCGATCTCCGGGAGGTTCCCGTCCTCATCGAGGAGATCGGCCTGGTGGCCCAGCCCGACGAGTGTGCCGGCGGTGTCGAAGAAGTCGACGAAGAAGAACGTGAATACCACCAGCGTGAATGTTACCGGATTGATGTTCTGAAGCCCCTCAATGAACGCACCGAACAGCGGGGTGATGTCGTACTGCGGTGCGGGTAGACTTGAGGGTGCGAGTGTGCCGCGCTGGACGACACCCGCGAAGGTTAGCGCCCATCCGACAGCGGTGGTCGCGATAATCCCGATGATGATTGAGCCACGGATCCCCCGAGCGTAGAGCATCGCGGTCACCGCGAGCCCCGCTAGCGAAAGCATCGCGACGGGATCCTGGGCAATCGGGCCGAGAGTCACAATGGTCGCCTCATCGCTGGCGACGACGTGCATCTCCTGAAAGCCCAAAAAGAGCAGGAAGGCGCCGATTCCAGCGCCAACGGAGTACTTTACCGGCTCGGGGAACATTTCGATGACCCACCGGCGGGCTCCCGTTGCCGTCAGAACAATGAACAGGACACCCTCAACGAAGACGGCTGCCAGCGCCGTCTGCCAGGGGATTCCCATTGCAAGAACAACCGTATAGGCAAAAAAGGCGTTCAGCCCCATCCCGGGTGCCAGTCCGAACGGGCGACGGGCGTACAGCGCCATCACCGCCGTGCCAGCGAAGGCCGCTAGTGCCGTCGCGATGGCGATCATCTGGATGACCTCGGCCTGGGAATATCCGGGGATCTGGATGGCGTTACTGAGAATGGCGGGGTTGACGACGATGATGTAGGACATCGTCAGGAATGTCGTGAGCCCTCCGACGAGTTCGGTCCCGACATCGGTGTCGCGCTCCCCGAGATCGAAATACGATGCGAGTGTGCCGCTCTGTTCGGATTGTGACATGGTTGCGTCCAGCCGCCCGTTCCTCCGTGTGGCCTCCGGAGGGAACCGGACGGATCCGTTTGTGAACGTACCTCTGCAGTCGGGGGTTAAACATTGCTGGATATACGGCGAGAGGGCGCCAATCCGGTCGAAAATCCCTGTTAGAAGTTGACGTTCGCCTTGGGTGATCGGGCCAAGGTCTTTGTACCTGCCGTGGTATGTACTCGTATGGCACACTCGTCCGACACCCCTGGTGCCGACCTCCTGGTCATCTCGGCCGTTGTTTCAGTTGTCCTCTCGCTGTACGTGTACCTGGTCCGCGGCGAACAACGACGTGGTATTTTCGTCGGGCTGTGGCCCTCGACGATCATTGCCCTCGCCTCGTATCTCAAGCTCCGATCCGTCGCTACACGGCTCGCGGATATCGAGTCCTAATCTGGGAGGCCGCACAACCGTTTATTAGCTGTCGGCCAATCCCCATGTATGGGGCAACAACGGGCGGAGGCGACCGGACCGCTCGCAGTGTTTCGACAGTTCTTCACGCTGCGACGCGACGTGCTGGTGCTCTCAATGGCGATGTTCGCGTTCAGCCTGGGATTCCAGATGACCACCCGGTTTCTGCCGGAATATCTGGTCGCGCTGGGGGCCTCGGGGCTGGTTGTCGGGCTGTTTGGCACCGTCGGGAACATCATCTCGGCGGTATACCCGTACCCGGGGGGCGCCATCTCTGACCGTCTCGGCTCGCGGTACGCCCTAACGCTCTTTGGATTTATCTCGACGCTTGGGTTTCTTGTCTGGCTGCTTGCGCCGCTGGTCGGGCCGATCACGATTACAGGGGTAGTCGTCCCACCATGGGTGTGGGTCTTTGTCGGCTTGCTGTTTGCCCAAGCCTGGAAGTCCTTCGGGCTGGGTGCCTCCTTCGCCGTGGTTAAACAGGCGACCGATCCCTCGCGGCTGGCTGCCGGCTTTGCCAGCACCGAGACGTTCCGCCGCACAGCGTTTCTTATCGGCCCGGTCATCGCCGCCGTGCTCATCGGCCTGCACCCACGCTTTACCGTAAGTTTCCAGTACGTCCTCGTTGTCGCCGTCGTCTTCGGTGCGGTCGGCACACTCATCCAGCACGTCCTGTATGATGCCAGCGAGGACACGTTCGGGTCGTCTTTCGGGGGGCTCAACCAGATCTACGCTGACCTTCGGGAGATGCCGGATCCACTCCGCCCGCTGCTGATCGGCGACACACTCGTGCGGTTTGCCAACGGCATGGTCTACGTGTTCTTTGTGCTCGTCGTCACACAGGTGCTGCAGGTCGGTGTTGACACCACGGTCGCCCTCGGTGGATTCGTCTACACGGTTGACCTCTCGCCGCAGGCCTTCTTTGGCTACCTCCTTGGGGTGGAGATGGTCGTGGCGTTGCTCTCTATGGCCCCAGCGGCTCGACTGGCCGAGATAGTTGGGCTCAAGCCGATTGTTGCCGTGGGCTTCGGCGTCTACGCGCTGTTTCCGTTCGTACTGATTAACCTGCCGGCGAGCGCTTTCGCGCTGGTGCTCGCCTTCGCGTTCTCGGGGTTGCGCTTCGCGGGCCTTCCATCGCACAAGGCCCTGATTGTCGGCCCCGCGGAGGCCGGCGCCGGCGGCCGTGTGACGGGAACGTACTATCTCGTGCGGAACGCGGTTGTCATTCCGAGTGCTGCCTTCGGCGGGGTGCTCTGGGATGTTGTGAGCCCCACGATGGCCTTCACTGTTGCTGCCGTCATCGGCATGCTCGGAACGGTCTATTTCCTGTTGTTCGGCGACGAGTTCGCCGCCTACGCGTGAGGCGGTACGGGTTTCGGGCGTCTTTGAGCGCTAGTGGTATTCACTCCCAGCGTGCCCCGCTTGATCGACCGATTGTCTCCGATCGCCATCTCGCGGTTCGAAGCCGTCGGCGGCGTTGATAACGGATTACAGCCCTCTCGCTTATTCTCGTTGGGCTTGACCTGAGGGGACGTTTGCTCGTCGGTGTGATCCTTTTCTACGAGCCATAGCGCTAGTCGGGCCGTGCCCGGAGTACAACGAACGACCCCTCGCCGTGTCCGTCTTCGACTCGGTCGGGGGAATCGAGGGCTGTCGGGGGCTCAAAAAGCGTCTGGACGGTCGCATCAACCGTGAAACCGGCCGTTTGGAGCTCCTCAATCAGTGTCGTCGTGGTCACAAACTCTGCGTCTTGATAAAACGGATTGTCCGTCTCGCGCTGGTAGCGTTGTCCGAGTGGGCTCTCGGCGTCAACGAAGCCGATGAGGAGTGCGCTCTCTGGCATGAGTATCCGCCGGAGTTCTTCGAACGCGGCCGATCGGTCGTCGAGAAAACAGATGCTCGTGACGAGCAGGGCGACATCGACGGCGCTGTCGGCCACCGGGAGCGCCTCGCCGACGCCCTGGATCGGCTCAATCCCGCGCCGGTACGCCCGCCGGAGCATCGGCCGACTCGGATCCACTCCGCGGTCGATCCCGAGTGGCGCCGCAAACCGGCCGGTGCCAACCCCGACGGCTAGTCCCGCATCAACCGGCGGACACACCCGCTTGAGGGCGGCGACCTCCGAACGGTAGGCCGCTGGATGGGTCTCGAACCACTGCTCGTAGCGATCAACCTTCGTATCAAACGGAGTGGTCCTCGTCATACCGTCCGCTTCACCGACCAGTCCCATCAATCTTCACCGCGCCGGGCCGATCGTCGCGATCACGCGGCGTCGAACTCAAGTGCGACCCCGTTGATGCAGTATCGCTTGCCGGTGGGGTCCGGACCGTCGTCGAAGACGTGTCCGAGGTGCCCGCCACACTCGCTGCAGACGACCTCTGTGCGGGTGCCAAGCGGTCCTGGATCCGGTCGGGTCTCAATGGCGTCCTCGTCGGCGGGATCCCAGAAACTCGGCCAGCCCGTCCCCGAGGTGAACTTCTCGTCGGTGCGAAACAGAGCTTGTCCACAGCCGGCACACCGGAAGGTACCCGGCTCGTCGATCTCAAGTAACTCGGAGCTTCCCGGTGGTTCGGTCCCACACTCCCGGAGGATGCGGTACTCGTCGCTTGACAGCTCGGCCTTCCAGTTCGGCTCCTCATTTGCCTGTGTGTGTTCGCTCATAAACGCTCTTGTTAGGGGACCAAGCCTCAAGAGCCTTGCTCGGATGGCGGTGGGCTCAAGCCGGGCTGTCGCGTACTCACGTTCATCTGTGTCCACAGCCGACATTGACGCGCTTGTCTATGATCTCGATGGCACGCTGGTCCGACTTGACGTTGACTGGACGGCCGTCACCAAGGACGCCACCGCGGCGCTCCGCGAGCGTGACGTCACAGTTACCCCCGACAGTCTCTGGACCGTCCTCCAGCGGGCGAGAGAGACGGGGCACGGCGCGACGGTTGAGGAGATCATCACTGAACACGAGCGCGCCGGCGCCAACCGGGCGGACCGACTCCCGCTGGCGGACACGCTTCCCGTTGATCTCCCGACAGCCGTCTGTTCGCTCAACGCGGAGTCGGCCTGTCGGATTGCTCTCGAACGGTTCGACCTTGCTACCCACGTCGAGACGGTCATCGGTCGTGATTCGGTTGACGGAATGAAACCCGATCCAGAGCCGCTGGTAACAGCGGTTAATGCGCTTGGCGTCACGCCCGAACAGACGTTGTTCGTCGGTGACTCAGACCGTGACGCCGAGACGGCCAAGCGAGCCGGCACGGCCTTCATGACCGCTGAGACGTTCCGCCAGGAGTACTCAGATCGGCAGGTGTAGTGGTTGTTGGTGAGTCGAACCATGTACCGAGGGCGTTAGTCGAAACTCGCCGACGTCCTATCGGGAGTGAGCGCCGGCTCGCGCGAGGTCGTTCCCTGCCGGATTCAATCAGGCGACCACTGATCCCGATAATCGCGGTACGTTGTTGTATCGCACCAGTGTGTTTTCGCGTGTCTTTAGGTGTCTGTTCCATAGAGTCACCCTATGAGTGGTATGCTCGCCGATGAGACCGTGATCGTCACCGGCGCGAGTCAGGGACTCGGGGCATCGATGGCGAAACGCTTCGCCGCTGAAGGCGCAGCGGTCGTTTTGACCGCCCGAGATGAGTCCGCATTACAGACCGTTGCTGCAGCGGCTGATGGCACCACGCTGGTAGCCCCTGCTGACGTGACTGACGAGTCCGCGGTTGAGGCGGTTGTCCAGGCGACCATCGACCGCTTTGGCACCGTGACCGGACTGGTCAACAACGCGGCGATCGGCCAGCTGAGCCTCCACGACAAGCAGCGCCCGCTCCATGAGGTTCCGACCGACGAGTTCCGACGTATCCTTGAGGTAAACGTCACCGGCGTGTATCTCTTTGCGAAGCACGTCCTCCCGACGATGCTTGAGGCCGGCCGTGGGAACATTGTGAATGTCTCCTCTGGACTGGGTCGGCGCGCCTCGACGAACTGGGGCCCATACGTCGCTTCGAAGTGGGCGCTCGAAGGCCTAACCCGTACGCAGGCGCGTGAGCTTGCTAATACGGGGATTAACGTCAACGCCGTCGATCCAGGTGGCCGCGTCGACACGGGCTTTTGGGATCACCTGCCGGCATCCGAACGCGATCAGATTCTCCCACCGGATGTCATGGACGAGGCGGCAACGCTGCTGCTGGCACAGGATGCCGACGGCGTGAGTGGGGAGTCGCTGACGGCAACCGACTGGGAAGCCCGCCTATCCAAGTGACATTGAGCAAGCGGACGCCCACCCCCTTCAGGGGTGAGTGAGCGGTCCCCTGGCTGCCACTGATGATTGTCTGCATGCTTCTGCTTCATCTGCCAACAACAGTCCAGAGAGACAAGACGGCGAAACGTGGCGGTTGGGGTCCGCCCGCTAAACGAACGGCCCTCATCCCGAGGCCGCGAGGATAGTCAAAAAACCACCCCTACGCTGGCATGGGATCCACCGCCGCGCGGTGTGGCGGTGCATCGGCCCGTGGCCCGGTGAGCAACTGGGGACTACGGTCGCTGGGAGCGGATACGGCCCGCGAGGGTGGACCTGCCAACTCCCCCGGAGTCAAGTCCGAGTCCCGCGAACCAGCGTACCTGCGAGGGGAAATTTGTCGCCGGGTGGGACACCACCGGGATGCCTGACCACGTGGAATCTAGCGGCTTTGGCCGGGAGAAGAGGTCAGTCAACGGCGGTGACCAGCGCCTCGACCCGTGCCGGATCAACCGGCGCCGTTGTCTTGCCGCCCTGTTTCAGCGCCGTCCCGACAATCGCACCGTCGGCGTCAGCGAGAAGCGTCGTCGCGTTCTCAGGGGTGACTCCACTACCAAGAACTACCGGAGCGTCGCTGTCGACGGCCGCGCGAGCCTCGAGCACCGTCTCAAGGGTTGCCTGCGGGACCGGATCCCCGGTCGCGCTACCTGAGACAACGATGGCGTCGGCGCCGCCTCGACCGACGGTTTCGACGAACGGAGC
Source organism: Salinarchaeum sp. (assembly GCA_041640095.1). Classification (GTDB taxonomy): domain Archaea; phylum Halobacteriota; class Halobacteria; order Halobacteriales; family Salinarchaeaceae; genus CAZFMU01. The sequence goes on from JBEQAX010000006.1 coordinate 58,413, forward strand.
TGCACTGGTGGCCGTGGACAGCGGTGCCGAGTACTTCACCTCGTGGTCCGCAAGGATCGCGACATCGGCGTCGAGTCGATCCCGCAGTCGGATGGTCTCCGCCGCATTCCCTTCGACAATGCCCTGGTCGGTGATCCGGGCGCCGGTGTGGACATTGATGCGGACGAAGGCGGCATCAACGGCGGCGGCAATCGACATCGCGGCGGTCGCATCGTTACGCAACACGTTTATACCGACTGGACAGTCGACCGCTTCGACAACCGCGTCGGCAACGCGGGTCATCGCCGCAACAGTATGGTCCGGCACGCTATCGCGGTAATAGGGCGCGTCGCCGTAGTTCTCGACCAGAACGGCATCAATTCCGCCGTCTGCAAGTGTCCTGGCGTCCGCGACTGCACGAGTCTCAATGGCGTCAATTGGGTGTTCGTTGCCGGGTGCTCCCGGCAGAGCCGGGAGGTGGACCATTCCGATGAGTGACGTGGCTGTGTCGAACACGGTACTCGCGTGTAATCGTCTGTCGATGGCGATAGCCGTTCTGATGTAATCGGCCTACCTGAGACTGGGGAGTGTTCTCAGTAATCGTATACCTACTGACGCGTTGCTATCATTCTCTATAGAAGCAGAGGGGTCGGGGGACCCCACAAAGAGCCACTCGGTGATAGTGGTCGATGGCGCTGGCGTGGCGTCGGTTAACGGGCGATGCGGTGGACCGGAGCAGGCGGCGCTGGTTCACGCCGGGATTCCTGGCCCGGAATCCATGCTACTGTATACCATTAACATACTTAATCATTTCGATAACTGCAATCGTCACCGTTGGCACGGGTCAAATACGCTTGCCCGGCGGTTAGCCCGCGCCCCATAGTCTGCGGCATCAACGGACGCTGGTGGCGGGTCATCCTCGTACCGCGAGTTGAAACTCGCATGAATCGCATCGCGTACACAGCTCCGGGCGGCGTCGCCGATGGCGGTTGCACTCCCCGTGAACCGCTTGGCCGAGCCGTCGGTAGCGCTGCCGATTATGACTGCATCAGAGGTCGTCCCTGGAACGTCTGCGAGCGCCAGAAGTGTCGCTGCCTTCGTCTCGGCTGTTACGCTCACGAGGTTGGCCTGTGCGGCACGCGTCAGCGTCTCCGTCGTCGCCACGATCAGATTGACCGTCCCGACCGATGTGTCATCGAGATCAAGCGGAAGCGTCGCCGGGTTTGAGAGCCCTACTGTTGCGAACGCCACAACTGATCCCAGCCGGGCTCCCCGCGCGTGGGTCATGTCGACTCCGGTCAACAGCGCCGGTCCGGACTCACCGAAGCCGGCGTCATGACGCCGCTCACGGGCGTACGTGGCGACGTCCGTCCGATCCCAGCCCTCCGGAACCGACACGTTATAGACTGCCGGCGCGGGCTCGAAGCCGCCGGCATATCCGGTTGAAAGCCACCGGGTCTCTGGGCGGGACACCTGCAATACACCGTCAGTAACCGTCGCCTCGTAAGCCATGGTGTCTGGATGGTTACCCTGCCGGCGCATCAGCACCGCGAATCGCGTGCCGCGAACAGCACGGCTATGCGCCTCGCCCTGCGTGTCCCAATATGGCGTTCAGCCAGGACCTACTGGCCGCCGGAGCGGACATCTGGGAGGCCCAGTATGAGCATCCCTTCGTCAAGGAACTTGCCGCCGGTACGCTTGATCCCGCTGTCTTCGAGTACTGGCTCGAACAGGACTACCGGTACCTGCTTGAGTACGCCCGGACAGTCGCACTGGGGGCAGCAGCGGCCCGCGAGGAGACGACGATGCGTCGGTTCGTCGATATTGCCCACACGACACTTGATGTCGAAATGGACCTTCACCGCGAACTGGCGGCCGACTACGGGGTATCGGCCGCAACGCTTGCGGACGTCAACAAGAGCCCGACCTGTCTTGCCTATACCAACTACCTCGTTCGAACCGCCGCCCAGCGGTCACTGCCGGAGCTGGCGGCTGCGTTGTACCCCTGCGAGCGCGGCTATCTCGATGTGGCCGAACACATGGCCGACCGATCAGACGGCGATCACCGGTATACGCCGTTCATCGAGGCCTACACCGGCGAGGAGTTCCGCGAGGTGGTCGCGTGGGTCACCGACCTGGTCGACACCTACGGAGAACGCTACCCGGGCTACCAAGACGCGATGGAAAGCGCCTTTCTCCAGAGCGCCCGGCTTGAGTATGCCTTCTGGGAGAGCTGTTACACGCGCGAGACCTGGGACGTGTGAGTGATTGCGTTGACAGACCCCTCGTTGGGACCTGCTACGCCGAGCACTCGTCAGTCCGCCGATCACTCCAACTGGTGGTAGTCAAGTTCGTAGTCGGCGTCGAGGGCCGCTTGAACCGCCGCACTGGGAGTGTCGACCGGGGTCGTCGTGAGCGTCATCCCCCCGATGTCAGCCTGCGAGACGACGATGTTGTGTCGCCAGTCCGGATCGAGATCGGGATGATCGGTCCGGTAGTGGGCGCCGCGCGATTCTGAGCGTTCAAGCGCGCCGCGCAACACCGCTTCCGCGGCCGTCAGCATGAATCCCAGGTCGATCGCGAACTCGAAGGATCGACTGTCGAGCGGACCGACAGCGAGGTCATCCGCTCGCTCGCGGATGGTCGCCAGCTGATCCAGCCCGTCGCGGAGCGACTCGGCGTCCCGGCGAATTCCGGCGGCGTTCCACATCATCTCGCGCAACTCGGTGAGGAGTGTCTCGACGGCAACAGCTCCGTCGCTATCGGCGGTCTCCGCAAGTCCAGAGAGGTGGGGGGCGACTGTGTCGGTGATGACCGCTTCCGGAATCGACCCCGGCGTTGGCTCGCGTGCCGCGATCGCCTGACCGGCCTCGACGCCGTAAGCGACCGTCTCCGCCAGAGAGTTGCCACCGAGCCGGTTAGCGCCGTGCACGCCGGCCATGGTCTCGCCGATAGCGAACAGGCCGGTAACGGCGGTTTCGCCGGCGCCGTCAACCTGCACACCGCCCATGCCGTAGTGTGCCGTTGGGGCCACTTCGACCGGCGACTCTGCCATGTCGACGCCGAGGTCGGCGAAGCGCTCGTACATCCGGGGCAGCCGCTCTTTGATGAACGATGCCTCCCGATGGGAGATATCGAGGTAGACACCACCGTTGTCGGTCCCTCGACCCTCGGCGACCTCAGTCGCGATGGCGCGGGCGACGACGTCACGCGCGTCGAGCTCCATCTGGTCGGGGGAGTACCGCTCCATGAACCGCTCGCCTTCCGCATTGAATAGTCGTCCGCCCTCGCCGCGGACGGCTTCGGTCACGAGACGGCCGCTCCAGGGCGCCCACTCGGGGTCGTCCTCGTCAACGGCCATCCCGGTCGGGTGAAACTGAACAAACTCCATGTCCATCAGATCGGCCCCGGCATCGTAGGCCAGCGCCGGTCCGTCACCGTTGTTTTCGTCGTCCCGAGAGGTGTGTCGGTTGTAGATGGCGGGATAGCCACCGGCAGCGAGAATAACCGCTCCGGCGTTGAACACCACGAAGGCTCCATCATCGAGATCGACACCCACCGCCCCTTGGATCTGGTCGTCCTCGACGAGAAGCTTCGTGATCAGCAGGTTCTCTCGGTAGGGAATCTCAAGATCCTGGGCCCGCGCGACAAGCGTGTCGAGCAGCGATTCACCGGTGTGATCGCCAGCGAAGGCCGTCCGTCGGAAGGATTGTGCCCCGAAGTACCGCTGATCGATCCCCCCGTCCTCGGTCCGGGAGTAGTCCATCCCCCACTTGTCGAGTTCGCGCAACCGCTCGGGCATCTGCTTGGTGACCGTCTCGACCTTCTCGGGGTCGTTGACGAAGTGCCCCTCTTTGAGGGTATCCGCCGCGTGAATGGTCCAATCGTCCTCCGGATCGTGGGTCCCGAGGGCGCCGTTGATCCCGCCGCGTGCCCATGTCGTATGAGCGTCGCCGTGTCCACGCTTCCCGAGCACGAGCACGTCGTCGATCCCCTGTTCGGTCACCTCGATGGCCGCCCGAGCCCCCGCCGCCCCGGCTCCGATAACGAGTACGGACACGTCGACCGACCGATGCTCTGGCAGCGGCCCACCGTCGTCTTCGCCAGTGTGTGCCATACCATTATGAGGGGCTGGACCGACTTAGGCCCCCCGGCGCCGGCTATTCCCGATCCAAGCGATACCCACTGGTCTATGCGGCTATATAGTTATCATAGCAACCATCTTACGTGGGCATCCTTTCGTATGAAATACATGAGTTCTCGGACCGATGTCGTCGTCGACAGCACCGTATCAACCGCCGATACTCTGTCGCCCATTGAGTTTGCGCCCGCGATTGAGGACCAGCACGTCCGCGTTGATCCGAGTAACTGGGCGGACATCTATGTCGTTGGTGATGTCCACGGCTGCATCGACGAACTCGAACAGATGCTTGACGAACTTGCGGTTACCGAGGACGACCTCGTACTGTTCGTCGGCGACCTTGTCCGAAAGGGCCCCGACAGCCAGGCTGTCATCGATCGTGTCCGCTCGACAGAGAACATGATGACGATCCGGGGGAACAACGAGCAGAAGATCATCGACGGCACGGCCGATCCCGGGCTTGACGACGACGCAAAGGCGTATATCGCGTCGCTACCGCTGGCCATCTCGGTCGGTCAGAACCTGCTAGTACATGGTGGTATCGACATCGAGAAGACGCTCACCGACCAGACCGAGGATGACCTGCTTGAACACCGGTACGTCAGCGATGCCGACGAGGCAGCCGCAACCTACTGGTTCGAACGCCACGACGAGCTCCCGCGCGTGTTCTTTGGCCATACTGTTCTCGACGCTCCCTTCGTCACCGATCACGCTGTCGGCCTTGACACCGGCTGTGTCCATGGCCATGGCCTCAGCGTCTACAATCTCACGACCGAGACGCTCTATCAGATCACTTCTGAGGAGTACAAACACCGGTCGGAGGATTCAATCGTCTCGACCGACGACCTTGTGTACTGACCACACATGGGCGACGCGTCGGACCAGCACTCCTCCCCAGCAAGTGCCACGGAGGTCCCAGACTACCGCACGGCGGACAAGCTTGATCCCGAGTATTACATCAACCGGGATCTGAGTGAACAAGCCTTCCACCGTCGGGTTCTCCATCAGGCTCAAGACGATCGCAAGCCGCTACTTGAGCGCACCCGGTTTCTTGGGCTCGCGACTGACAACATCGACGAGTTCTCGATGAAGCGGATCGGCAAGTGGAAACGCCACGTTGCCAACGATATCGGCGATCGCACCCCGGACGGGCGCACACCGCGGGAGATCTGGCATGAGACCCTTGAGACGGTCGAAGCGCTACTCCACGACCAGGCGGCGTGCTATCAGACCGAGATCAAGCCCGCCCTAGCCGACGCCGGCATCGAGATTGTCGGCTACGGTGAGCTCTCCCCAAGCGAGCGCGAGACCGTCGCGGAGTACTTCGAGAGCTCGATCCTTCCCACGTTGACCCCGCTGAGCTTCGATTCGGCCCATCCCTTCCCGCACATCTCCAATCTCAGTCTCTCGCTTGCGGTGCTGACGCGGGATGCCCCGGATGACGATCCCAAATTCTCCCGGGTGAAGCTCCCGGAGAACCGCCCGCGCTTCATTGAGGCCTCCGATGATCGGTATATCCTCCTTGAGGACGTTATCGCGGCGCATCTTGAGTCGCTGTTCCCGGGCGTCGAGATCGTTGACGCCTCGCTGTTCCGGGTAACGCGCAACGCCGAGGTCGAACGCGATGAGGAACAGGCCGAAGATCTCGTTGATATGATCGAAGACGTCCTCGAGAAGCGCCGGTTCGCCCCAGTCGTTCGTCTCGATATCACCCCGGACATGCCAGAGGCCGCTCGCTCGGTGCTGGTTGAGCAGCTTGACCTCGAAGAACGCGAGGTCATCGAGGTGCCTGGTCCGCTTGATTACCGTGACTTCCTCGAACTGGCGGACCTTGATCGCCCCGAGCTAAAGTACGACTCATGGACGCCCCAGCCCCACCCGCGGTTTCACCCACAGGACGATCCTGACGACTTCTTCGGGACAATCCGCGAGCGGGACGTCCTCATCCATCACCCCTATCACTCCTTTTCAGGGTCGGTCCAGCAGTTCTTTGATCTGGCTGCCCGGGACCCGAAGGTCCTGGCGATCAAGGCGTCAATCTACCGGACCGAAGAGCAGTCCCAGGTCGTCCAAAGTCTAATCGATGCCGCACGCAACGGTAAACAGGTGGCCGCAAACGTCGAGTTGAAAGCCCGGTTCGATGAGAAGCGGAACATTCAGTGGGTCGAACAACTTGAGGAGGAGGGCATCCACGTCTCCTACGGGACCGTTGGGCTGAAGACTCACACCAAAACCGGCGTGGTGGTCCGCGAGGAGGACGACGGCGTCCGAGTGTACTCACACGTCGGGACCGGCAATTACAACTCCGAGACCGCGAAGATTTATGAGGACCTCAGCCTTCTGACGGCCAATCAGGCCATCGGTCAGGACCTGATCAAGCTGTTCAACTTCTTTACCGGCCGGTCGCTTCACCAAGACTACGAGGAGCTCCTTGTCGCACCGGCAAACATGAAGGCCCAGTTCATCGACTTGATCCAAGCGGAAGCCGAGCGGGCCCGTGCGGGTGAGACGGCCAAGATTGTCGCGAAAATGAACCGCCTTGAGCACCCCGAGGTTATCAAAGAGCTCTATGCAGCTGCCCAGGCTGGCGTCGACATCGACCTTGTCGTCCGAGATATCTGCTGTCTCCGTCCTGGGGTTGAGGGTCTCAGCGAGAACATCGACATTTACAGCATTGTCGGCCGGTTCCTTGAACACTCCCGGATCTTCTATTTCCATGCCGGCGGCGAGGGGAACTACTTTATCGGCTCAGCCGACTGGATGGTTCGGAACCTTGAGAATCGGGTTGAATCGATCGTCCCGGTCAGCGATCCCAAGCTCCAGGAGTACCTCCAGTTCGTTCTTGAGGTCAACCGGACGGATAACTACCTAGCGTGGGAACTCCAGTCCGATGGCACCTACGAACTACAGAATCCAGACGGTGAGCAGACCCGGAGCACCCACCAGATTCTGATGGATCGCGCCAGAGAGAACGCCTTTCCGCACCTCGATTTCTGAGGCTCACTCAAGCAGCGACGGCCGATCGGTCCCACTTGTCGCTGTTCGTTCATCAAGGGCCCGCCGGTCAGCATACGCCAGGGTGAAATACTCCCGATCGGACACGGTGTGTGGATCGGCAGTCACTACCGTCTCGGCGTCCGACATGAACAGTTTGCGCCCATACCGGACCGTATATCCGGCTTCGGTCAGCCGATCGTGAAGCGCCACCGCGTCGGTCACCTTCAGCAGAATAAGCCGCTCGGGCCCAAGGGTCGTCTCCGCTCCTCGGGCCTCGCCGAGGGTGAGTTGTGCGCCAGTCTCGACTTCGACGCCGAGAGCGCTCGCGAACGCTGTAGCTGCGGAGACACCAGGAACGACCTCGACATCCACCGTGGGATGAAAGCGTTCGAGTGCCCAGTGAAGGTGCCTGAATGTCGAGTAGATGTTGGGATCGCCCAGTGTGACAAAGACGGCATCGGCGTCCGTTCCTGCGGTAGCAATGTCTACTGCCGCCTCCTTCCAGGCGGCGCGAAGCCGCTCTTCGTCACTTGTCATCGGAAACTCGACATCCCGGA
>JBEQAX010000007.1:0-60245 GCA_041640095.1 Salinarchaeum sp.
GCCGGTGATCTGGCCGACTCAAAACGGTACCAGACCGACATCGGGGCGGAGCTGACGCCTGAGTTGGTCATCCACGAGCTTCAGGACGCGCCTGATGATCATGACCTTGTTGAGCGATGGAACTGGTGGATCGGATCACTCGAGATCGCCTACGGTGGCTACGAGCAGTTTCGGGTCGTACGGTGGGCCAGCGAGTAGCCAGATCGACGCACCCAAGCGCCTGCTGGCCCATTTAACAGCCATGGAGTTGCAGTTTCTTGGTGGTGCTCGCGAGATTGGTCGGAGTGCAATTCTTGTCAACAAGTCACTTTTGCTTGATTTCGGCATGAAAACGGCGACCCCACCGCAGTTTCCCGTCGGATCGCCTGCCCCCGAAGCGGTCGTCGTTTCCCACGGTCATCTTGATCACGTTGGGGCGATTCCATCGTTACTGTCCGGGGATCGACGACCGCCGATCCACTGGACGCCGCCCACCCGCGAGCTAACGCGTGTCCTCGCCCGTGATACGCTTAAACTCCATGGCGGGACCTACGACTGTCCGTTTACCGAAACTGAGCTCAAGCGCCTTCCACAGGTGTCACAGACCCATACCTATGGTACGCCGTTCCGTGCGGCCGGTCACGAGGTCACCTTTTATCCGGCCGGACACATCCCGGGGAGTGCGCACGTACTCGTTGATGACGGTGACACACGATTGTTATACACCGGTGACTTTCACACCGCCGACCAGCGGCTGGTTGCCGGATCGACAGCGCGGCCCGAGGCCGACGTCGTCGTTTGTGAGAGCACCTACTCCGATGTCAAACACGAAGATCGCACAACGCTTGAAGAGCGGTTCGCCGAGAGCGTCAAAACGACACTCTGGGAGGGGGGAACCGTTGTCGTTCCGGCGTTTGCGATCGGTCGGACACAGGAGATGCTCCTGATCTGTGAGGCTCACGACATCCCGTGTTACGTTGATGGCATGGGCAAGCGGGTGACCGAGTTACTCCGACAGCATCCGGCCTTCGTGCGCGACAGCGACCGTCTCCAGCGGGCGAAATCCCACGCCCGATTCGTGACCGGTCGTCAGGGCCAGCGCGAACGCATCGCGCAAAAAAACGCCGCTATCGTCACCACTAGTGGAATGCTCTCTGGTGGCCCGGCGATGAGTTACATCCCAGCGATCCGCGACCGACCGGTAAACAAGATTACGCTGACTGGCTATCAGGTTGAGGGGACGCCAGGGCGGGACCTTCTTGAGACCGGGAGTGCTGAGATTGACGGCCGGCGGATGCCTGTCGCTGCCCAGGTCGAGTCCTACGACTTCTCGGCGCACGCCGACCGTGACGGCCTCCGGACATTTCTCGACGCCTATCCCGACGCCACGCTTGTTCTCAACCACGGTGATCGGTGTACGGCGTTTGCTGATACCCTCACGGGGGATGGCTACGAGACACGTGTCCCCGCGGTCGGCGATCGGTTAACAGTCGCCTGACTCACCCTTTGCTCTCTGTTGTTGTGCCACAACGGCCGTCTCCGTGCTACCAATCGGCTCTCTTTTTTACCCCCAATCCGTTATGCAGATGTGCGCTCGTTTTCGGCACAGTATCTTGAGGAAACCCGCCGTGGTCTTTGGTCCGAGTCACGAGACGCATTATCAGGGCTCTCGCTGGCCGACCGCCATCGTATCCTTGAGGTCGGCTGTGGTACCGGTGTGCTGACACGCGTGCTTGCCGAGGAGACCCCGACGACAACAACGGTGATTGCGGCTGACCGCGATCGGACACATCTGACCGCGGCGAGCGCCTACGGTGAACCACTGGTCGCCGATGCGCTTCACCTCCCGCTTGAGGACGGGAGTGTTGATCTGACCGTCTGTCAGGCGCTGTTGGTCAATCTCGCGAGCCCTGAGGACGCAGTTGCGGAGTTTGCACGTGTCTCGACTGATCTGGTCGCCGCCATCGAACCGGATAACGCCAACGTCACCATCGAATCAACCGTTGATGACGAAGCGCATACTGCCGCTCAGGCCCGCGAGGCGTTTTTCGCTGGGGCACACAGCGATCCGACGCTCGGCTCGCGTGTCGATACGCTCTTTGACCGCGTTGGGCTCGAACGCGTCGAGACGACACGATATGCATTCACCCGGACAATTGAACCCCCCTACGACGAGCCGACGCTTGCTGCGGCGCGGCGACACCTCTCTGGAGCCGGTCTCGCTGCCGACCGAGAGACACTATTGGCTGGGGGACTCTCTGTCAGCGAGTACGACGCGCTTCGGACGCGGTGGCGGACAATCGGACGGGAAGTCGCCGAACAGATGCAGACTGGCACCTACCGGCGCCGTGAAACCGTCCCGCTGTATGTCACCGTTGGCACCGTTGTCTGATACTACCGTGAGTTACTCCTCAAGAGCGTCACTGAACCCCCAGTCAGATGCTCGTTGTTCGGCCTCCTCGCGCGCCTGCTCGCGGATCGCCGCAATACGCTCCTCGTCGGCGAGGAAGGCTGCCAGCGCGTCTTCGTCGTCTCGACGGGTTGCTTCGAGACGGCTTTCTGGGGCCACGGTCCGCGTCCGTCGGGCCAACTCCGGATCGCCCGCCAGCCGCTCGGCCGGACGGCCTGGCGGGATCGAGAGTGTCTTGTCCGCATGGATGGTGGCGAGACGCGCCGCTTCGAGTGCGTAGACATCGACCCGAAATGGCCCGAGTGTCGAGAGGGTGGAAAGCGCCCGTTCGCCAGCCACATCCCGACCGGCGTGGTAGGCGACCATCGGAACGCCATCCTCGAATGTAATGACCCCGCGTTCCCCGGTATTTAATACAAGCGCGTCTCCGGACTCAATTCGAATGTATCCGGTCAACCGGTCTGTGAGCGCCGTCTCAAGTATGGGTCCGAATGTCTCGATAACGCGCGATTGAAGCAACTGACCCTCACCGATCCCGAGGTCCGGAGGTGTTGCCTTGTCGACGGTCATGGCGGCTCAGGGATCACGGCACTGCGGAACCGGTCGGCCACCCGGTCGACATCGTGGTCGTGAACCGTGATCTGCTCGGCAATTGACCGGAAGGCCGTTGCAGCGGGCGACTGTGGCGCGTGTGCCAGCAACGGCTCGCCCGCTTCTCGTGCCTCGTGTACCGCCGGATGTTCGGGGACGGTCCCGAGCAGCGGACCGTCGAAGTACCGCTCGGTCTGTCCGGTGATGCGGTCAATTGACGTGGTCTCGGTCACTCGATTGAAGATGACGCCAGCGCCATCGGTTCCGTACGTCCGCGCGTACGCCTGGACTTTCAGTCCGTCGCTGAGTGCTGGTACCGTTGGCTGTAACACGATGATCGTCCGGTCGGCCAGGACGATCGGTAACACGGCGCTTTTTGACTCAAGTGTCGCTGGTGAGTCGAGGATGATCACGTCTGCGTCGGTGCTCAGAGTCGCGACGACCTCGCGCAGTCGTGTCGGATCAGCGGCGCGCAGTCCATCGAGACTTGTTCCACATGGAACCACGCGCATTCCGTAGCGCTCGTAGACAGCGTCAGCAACAGCAACATCGCGATCGGCGATGAGAAGATCATGGAGCGTCGTCTCGGCGTCCGCGAGTCCTGTGTGGAACAGTAGGTTGGCCATCCCCGTGTCGGCGTCAACAATCGTCACCGCGTGATCGGCAGCGAGTGCCATGCCGAGAGCAACGGCACTCGTGGTCTTTCCGGTCCCACCCTTACCGCTTGCCACCGCAAAGACCTCGACCATTGTCTAGTTGTTCGTCATCCCTCGGATAAAACATAGCGGGTTCCGCACTCATCCGATCGGCAGAGCCGCCCGCTCCCCGAGTTCGGCGACCGCAATATTTTCTCCCACCAGAGCGGCCGCCCGATCATAAGGTGTCTGCTCCCGTGTCTTGACCGATGGCGGTGACATTCCCGCCGCCTCGAAGACTGTCTTTAGGAACGCTCGACGAGCCTCGGCATTCTCGAAGAGGCCATGGAGGTACGTTCCCGCTACGGTCCCTTTTGCGGCACCCAGGGCCGCCGTCGGCTCGCCGTCCGGTGGGGCGAACGGCCGCTTGACCGATCCGACTGCCCGCGTGCTTCCGGCGTGGATCTCGTAGCCTTCAACATAGCCATGTGCTCCCGCGAGTGGTCCCGCCCCGGTCAGTTCAAGCTCGGTCGCTTCGACACGCTTGTCGGGGTTGAACCGCGTCACGACGGGCAATCGCCCGATTCCTGGGACCGTTGACTGATCCCCGCTTCCCTCAAATGCGGCGTTCTCAATCCGCTCGCCGAGCAGTTGATAGCCGCCACAGAGCCCGACGATCGGCCCCTCGAAGTCGGCGATCCGCTCGGCGAGTCCAGCCTTCTGGAGGGCACGTCCATCGTCAACCGTGTTTTTCGAACCAGGTAGTACCACAGCATCGGCATCTGCGATCGAGGCTGTCAGCGGCCGGTAGGAGACCTGCACCCCAGGAACCCGTGCCAGCGGTTCGAGATCGGTGAAGTTCGCGATTCGCGGGAGCCGCGGCACGACGATCGTCACGGCTGTATCGTCATCGGTCTCCCCATAGACCGCCCGTTCGCCCGGACCGGGGAGAGCGAGGCTGTCCTCCTCCGGAAGGCCGGGATCGGCGTAGGGGATCACTCCGAGAACGGGCACATCGGTGCGTTCCTCAATCTGGTTGATACCAGGTGTCAACAGCGACTCGTCACCGCGGAACTTCGTGATTACAATCCCAACAACGCGGTCGCGAAGATCCTCAGGGAGCAACTCGATGGTTCCCAGAATCGACGCGAATACGCCTCCGCGCTCGATGTCGGCGACCAGCAGGATCGCCGCGTCGGCACTTCGCGCTGTCTCGACGTTCGCGAGGTCCTGGTCGTAGAGGTTAATCTCCGCAATCGATCCGGCACCCTCGGCGAGGACGACCTCATGCTCGGCGGCAAGGCGCTTCCATGCCGCCATCGCCCGGTCGCGTGCGGTCTCCCAGTGTTCTTCGTAGTACTCCCGAGCACTCCCGCTGGCCTGCGCCTCGCCGTCAAGTATCAGCTGGCTTTCGCCCGCTCCCTGTGGCTTCAACAACACAGGGTTGACATCGGTCGTGGGCGTTTGTCGTGCCGCCTTCGACTGGACGAACTGTGCGACGCCGATCTCGCCGGTTCCATCAGTTGTTGCCTTCGGCACCGCGCGGGCATTGTTCGACATATTCTGTGCCTTGAACGGAACGACATCGACGCCGCGATCGGCGAGCAGCCGGCACAGCCCCGCCGTGACGGTGCTCTTGCCGACGTGTGAGGCGGTGCCGGCGACCAGAAGTGTCGACGCATCGGCCATCGCTCAGTACTCAATCCCACGGCGGGCATCAATCCCCGCTTCGGCGGGGTGTTTGTGGTTTTTGACCTCGCTAATCAGGTCAACGCTGTCAACGAGGTATGCCGGTCGGTCGTGACCACCGGTCAGCACCAGTTCCATGTGTGATGGCTTTGACTCGACGAGTGTGACGACGGCGTCGGCCTCAATGAGGCCGTGTTCAACTGCGTACAACACCTCATCAAGCACCAGCATGTGCACGCCTTCCTCTGGCGGTCCAGCCAGCGGAGTCGTCAGATCGGCCTCGCTAGCCGCCGTGAGCAGCTCTCGGGTTCGCTCAAGTGCGTGTCGGGCCTGTGCGGCGTGATCGGCGTCGTCGGTCCCGTCAGTTTGCCCGTGCCACCCCGGATGCCCCTGAGTTTCGACGGAGGCAGTCGGAAGCGTGTCGATGGCGGCGTTCTCTCCCGTCTTCCAGCCTCCCTTCATGAACCGCAGCACGTGGACTCGATAGCCCCGCCCTGCCGCACGCATTGCCATCCCGGTCGCGGCCGTTGTCTTGCCCTTCCCGTCCCCCCACCAGACAAGCGTACAGCCGAAGTTCGGCGGTGCGGCCGGGGCGATCGGTGTCTGATCGCGCTTTTCACTCATTGGTTGTCGTTTGCCCCGACACGCAAATCCGTGTTGGATCACCGGCTACACCGACTCAAGAAGGGTATCGAACGCTCCGCTCTCGGGGTGGTGATGTGCGTAAGTCCCCAGTGTCTGGTACTCGGTGAGTCCGTCGTGATCGCCGTCGATCCCCTCGCCGCGGGTTACGTCGAATTGGAATCGGGCGTCGGCGTCGACGGTCGCCTTCGAGTAGTGGAACTCGTGACCGCGTAGTTGTGTTCCCGTGTCCGCAATGATGGTGTCCGCCTGAGCGGTTAGCTCAACGTATCCGAGGGCCTGGCGTCGGTCGGTCTGATCAACTTGGGCGGGCAACACACCAGCCATCTGATGGGTGGTTCCATCGACAGTCAACGTCTCAGCAAGCGCCATCAGCCCCCCACACTCCCCGTATACCGGTAGCCCACCGGCCGCGCGCTCAGCAATCGTTGAGAGTGTCGGGCTTGTGGCAAGCGTCTCAGCGTATAGTTCCGGATACCCGCCCGGCAAGTAGACCGCGTCACAAGCGGGCAACGCGTCACCGGCTAGCGGTGAGAAGGTCACGACCGACCCGCGACGCCGAAGTCGCTCGATTGTCCTTGGATAGTAAAACCGGAATGCGTCGTCTTGTGCGATGGCGATCCGCACGTCTGTCGACGACCCCGACTGATCGGACACCCCAGACGGGCGTCTGGCACACTCTACAAAATGATCAAGATCGAGGTGCTCGGCCGCCGCCTGGAGTGCTGTCTCCGGTAGGGCTGTCTCCATGTCGCCGTAAAGCCCGAGATGGCGATCGGGAATCTCAAGACGATCGTCACGCGGGATCCGTCCGAGGTACGCGATGTCTTCGGGGAGTGCTGCCTTGATCCCGGCGGCGTGACGGCCGCCTGCGGCACGCTGTGCAATCACCCCGACCACGTCGACAGCGGCGGCGTCTGTACCGTCCATGCTGCCGTAGGTGTCAAATCCCAGGGCCGTTGCGCCGACACTCTCCATCCCGCCTGAGGCGTCAACGACGAGCACAACCGGCAAATCAAGGCTCGCCGCCACCTGAGCGGTCGATGCTGGCCCGTCGTACAGCCCCATCACGCCTTCCGCCACACAGAGCTCTCCGTCACCGTGGGCGTACGTGCGTCGCATCCCGGTTTCACCTTCAAGCCAGGGGTCAAGCGTTCGCGAGTGTCGTCCGGTGACTGCCTCATGGTGTCCTGGGTCGATGAAGTCCGGCCCGATCTTTGCCGGCTGTACCTCATACTCTGTTGTGAGCCCTGACAGCACGGCAAGAGTCGCGACAGTTTTGCCGACGCCGGAGCCGGTTCCGCCGATGACAACGCCCGGTGGACCCCTATGCATCCCGGAGCACCTCAATGAGTTGGTCGTTCTCTGACCGACGACGGACGGCCACGCGGAGGTGGTTGTCGAGCCCCCGGAACGTCCGGGCGTCGCGGAGTGCTACCCCAGCCCCCCGAGCGGTCTCAAGAAGGGCATCGACCGAGCGGTCGCCGACCTCAAGGAGGAGAAACGGTGCGTCCGATGGTCGAACCGTCATCTCCTCCGCTAAGGCGGTTCGCAGCCGCTCACGCTCGGTCTGAACCCGTTTACGCGTTTCGGCTACGAACGCCTGGTCCTCAAGACACGCCTGTCCCACCCGTGCTGCCGGCGTGTCGAGATTCCAGGCGAGTCGTGCCGTTTCGAGACGATCGGCTACTGATCCGCTCGCGACGATGAACCCGGCGCGCAGTCCAGGAAGTCCAAACAGTTTCGTGAGTGATCGGACGACAATTGTCCCTGGTTCGCCGGCAAGCGACGCATAATCGGTGAATCCTAAGAATGCCTCATCGACAATCAGGATGGTCTCGTGCTCGCGACACCGACGCGCGAAAGCGCGTAACGCATCCGGATCGTAGGCCTCTCCTGTCGGATTGTTCGGGGTGCAAACGATGGCGACCGCGTGATCGCTTGGATCAGCGTCTACAAGCGCATCGTGTGCCACAAACGATGGGTCGGCCCCCTGTAGTCGAAGCTCCCGAGCGTATTCGCTGAAACTCGGCATCGGAACGAGTCCGGTGTCGCCCGCCTCGACGGTGCTCGCGATGGCGAGTCGCAGTCCTGCTAGCCCGCCGGCCGTTGGCACGACCATCGCGGGAGTGACATCGGCATCGACGTGCTCAGCGGCCGCCTCGCGGAAGGCGGCGTAGGTGTCGTCGGCATATCGCGTCGCTGCGGTGAGGGCCTCCTGGTAGATATCCGCGATCCCGTCTGGGTGAACCGGATTAACGTTCGCGCTGAAGTCGATCACCGTGGGATCGCTCGTGCCGCCGTGATGAGCGCGCTCGACTTCGGCAACTGCTGTCGGATCCATCACTCCCCTTCCCCGAAGTACTGGTTATACCGGGTGATGATCTGCTCGCGGACCCGTGTCATCGGTACATCCGCCTCCTCGGCTAGTGCTAGGGTGCCACCCATTCCGACACCCTCTTTGGCTTCCCCGGCGGCGAACCGCTCGAATGCGACGTGCTCCTGGGTGGCGAAGCCGGGATCGGTAACGCGCAACTCAACGTTAAGATCAGCAGCGAGAGCTTCAACGGCTGCGCTGTCGTCCTCGTGAACGTACGGTGTGGTCGCAACCGAAAGGGGGGCCTTGATCCCAGCGTGTCGCGCCAGTGCTGCGTTCGCTAGTTGTTGTGTCCCGCCGGCGAGTCGCACTTGTTTGTCAGCCTTGACGGCGCCCTCAATCGCCCCAAGTGTTGCCGCCTGGACCGGGTCGCCAACGGCACCAATCGCCTCAAGTGGGGCGCCTCGACATCCGCCTCGGTCAAGGCCGCTGTTCTCTAATGCCTGCTCAACGGTGGTTTGCTTTGTTTCGAGTGGATTCTCTGGGAGCGATGATGAGACAGCCGGCCGCTCACCAAGTGCCGTGAGCACTCCCAGTGCTGTCGTCGTTCCACCGGGAATCGTCTCCGCAAGCATGAGCTCTGTGTCGGGCAGGGCAGCGACGACCTCGGCTGTCGCCGTTGCAATTGACTCGGGTGTCTCAACGGCGGTTGTCTCACGAATGTTCTCCCCCGGGTCCGCGCCGATGTCGACCGTCGGGGCGGCGGTCGGTGCGGTGAGGCCAGCGTCAAGCACGGTCGCATCGAACCCAATGAGGTCCCGGACCGCCCGTGTCACAACCGCCGGCGTTGGACAGCCCGTCGGTGAGACAGGGACTGTTTCGGTCCGGATGGGGGTGCCGTAGGTGAGTAACTCTGCGTCGGCACTCGGGGTGAGTGCCATCACCTCCGGGTCGGCGCCAGCGGCGCTGATACCGGGGATCCGCGCGGTCTCTGTTGTCCCCGCAATGAGGATTACTCGCATGCAATCGCCTCCGCTATCTCCCGATCGCGTACGCGATTCACGTTCACAGCCAGTCTTACGTCGTAACTCACGTACGTTTGCCGGTTAGGCTCGTTCGATGGACCAGGATCGACAATATTGACGCCCGCCGGTATCCGGCCGTCAACGACCGTCGCGGAGGCGACCGAGACGCCGAGGCGCCGCTTAATTACGGCGGGGATGACGACTGTCATTGAGCCTCCCATGTAGGCCGCCCGGATCCGATCGATCAAGGATCCAGCCAGTAGCGGTAGGTCGGCAGCGAGGGTCATCACCGGGTTTGTCCGATCTGATAGCGCCGTCTGTAGGTCCGCGACATACCCGTTTCCAGGCGTCTCGAGTACGGTAACGTCGTCTTTCTCGGCAAGGTGTCTGTGTGTTACCGGTGTCTGTGGCGATACGGCAGCGTACTGCGTCGTGATTCCGCTGGCGGTGAGCGCGTCGAGTACGCGGTCGATCATCGGCGTTCCGTCGATTTCGACGAGTGGTTTCTCTGCTGGGGTGTCGAGTCGGGTTCCAGCGCCGCCGCACATCACGAGTGCCGCTGTCACAGGAGCGTCCATACGAGCACCCCCATGTGCAGACCGGCAAGCCGAGCGAGTTCGTTTGTCGCGCCGAGGACGTCGCCACTGATCCCTCCCAGTGCTTGTTTCGCCCAGGTATAGACGCTCCCGCTGGCGAGTACGGTCGCCCCGAGCGTTCCGGCCGCCACCGGCGTTGGCCAGGTGAGCACGACTGCTGGGAGTGCAAGAACGCCGACCAGCCCGATCCGGGTTGGTGGTGTCGGTCTGGTGAGTGCGGCGCCGAGTCCGTCATGCGTGGCCTCACCGACACACGCGACGGCAGCCATACTCGCCTTCGCTCCAACTTCGGCGGCGATCACAATCCCAAGTACGGCACCGATGGGGATACCGGCGAGGGCGTACCCGGCGGTCGCCAGCCCAAGTAGCGCAGTCCCGACAGCGACGACACCGCCAACACCGATTGCGGAGTCCTTCAGGATTGCGTGGCGATCGCGATCATCGTGCACCACAGCGGCGTCGCCGCAGTCGGCAAGTCCATCAAGATGAGTAATACCGGTCAACAAAAGAATCCACACCGGAAGGACAACCGCGGTGGTGACCGCCGGAACCGGAGCGATAACCGGGAGGACAAACAGTCCGCCAAGCAGATAGGCAACGACCACCATCGTCTCTGGATGTCGTCGAAACGCCTCCCACGCCCCTGTGGAGTGTCCAACCGGCACGCGCGTTAGAAATCCGAGCGCACCCCGTAGCGCTGATCTAACGGCTATATCCACACTATCACCCCCACCAACGCAGCTAATGCATATGCGACCCCGCCGGCAAGCCCGACAATGTGTGTTCCCGTCGTGGCCTGTGATGGCGTCGGAAGCGATGCTTCGGCATTCAGGACGTACGCTCCTGGCTTTTGAAGCCGGACGTCAAGTGCCCCGGCGAGGGCTCCCATGGGCCATCCGGCGTTTGGCGATGGCGCCTGGGGCGCAGCTTTCCGTGCTGTCGTCAGTGCTCCTCGCTGTCTGGCAACCACGGCGATCAAGAGTGCACTCGCCCGCGCTGGGAGCCACATGACTGCGTCGTCCAGCCGGGCCGCAGCCGTTCCGAACGGTTGATCCGGGTAACCGAACATCGAGTCAAGCGTGTTGACGGCCTTCACCCATGTCGCCGCGGCAGCGCCAAGCGGGAGGGCAATGACCCCACCAATGAGAAACGCCATCAGCGGCGCGATCAGCCCATCGGCGAGATTCTCGGCTGCACTTTCGACCGCTGCGCTCCGGATTTCACGCGCTGAGAGCGACGCGGGATCGCGTCCGACTAATGCCGGCAGGTGGGTTCGTGCGGCCGTGAGGTCGTGCTCACTTGCGGTGATCGTGCGATCGGCTCGTGCCAGTAACATGCGGAGACTCGTGCTCACAAAGAGGATGCCACCGGCGATGACTGCTCCGACGCCAGCGGTAACGGTCGCAACAAGTGCAACAGCTCCGGCACTAATGCCGGCGGCGACGAGCGGGGCGACGAATGCGACCCCAATCCCGGCGAGCTGTGGCGCCGACCAGGCGCGATCAAGCGAGGCAAGCGCACGCCCGAAGATGGCGACCGGGTGGAGCCACTCCGGCGGTTCGATCACCGTCCATTCGAGGAATGCGGCCGTTATGACCGCCACGAGCAGCCACGGCCCGGCGGTCATTGTTCTGCAAGCTGCTCGACAGTCCGAACCAATGGCGTGTCGTCATCGAGAATCACCGCCGTTCCGCCGAGCGCTTCAATCCCGCCGTCGGCCTCCGGCGTGTCGCCAATGTGTGTCACCGTCTCGATTGGAACACCGAGCTGTGTCGCGAGGCGCTCGAATGCCTCCGGATGGGGCTTGCGCCATCCGGAGTCGGCACTTGAGACGATCGCATCGAAGCACTCGGCGTCAACCGCCGAGTTAGCAATCGCGCGTTCGACCAGGCCTGGAATCGAACAGTTCGAACAGACGGCGACGGGGCCGGTGCGTGCGGCCACTTCGACCGCCTTAACGGCGGTTGGTCGCGTCTCAACGACCGGGGTAAACGCCTCAAGCACGGCTTGCTCGACGCGGTCGGCCGGTGCCTCGATCCCCTGGCTCGACAGCGCGGCGACGACGTGCTCAGAGAGCGTGAGTTCAGCTCCCTCCGGCGCGTCGATGTGTCGCGTCCAGTAGATGGACTGCCAGTCTGCCGGTGGTTCGACCCCCTGTTCGCGGAGCTCACGAGCGATGGCGGCCGCCGGCTCGTCTGGCCGGTCGGCCTCAACGAGTGTTCCGAAGAGGTCGAATGAAACTGCCACTACCGTGAGGCCGGGCCAATTTTACTTGAACATCTCGGTCCGCCGCACATTTACATTCGAGTCCGCGCCAGCCAGGCTCGGGATTGTCGTCAATGCCGCCAGCATCTTCCACTCCCTCAACCTATGCTCGCCACGGTCTCGATCGTCAACTTCCCGGCGAGGACTACGTCCATCTGGGAATTGACGCCGAAGGCATGCACCACCACTATCTCGCCGACGACCGTGCCGTTGTCGTCGCTGCTGACGGATACGACCGCGTCGAGGAGGGGATCCGTGTGTACTATCGCCTGCAGTTTCCCCCCGAGTCGATCGAACACGTTGAACCCGATCTTAAGTTGGCCGATCTTGAGGGTCGGTGGTGTGCGTTTGTCGCGTTCGACCGCGGCTGGGATCGTCGAACCAATCGGGTGTATGACGTTGGGCCAGCCGTCTGGAAGGCAATCGACCCTTGAGGGTGTTCATCCCCCTGTGTACTGCTCGCGTTCGGCGACCACGACACTGCTCGTCTCGGTCTGTGCGGTCAGCCGCGTTGTGTCACTTTTTGCTTCAGTAACTAGAGTGAGCTCACCAACAGTGACCGACTCGTTGACCGCCGGGAGGCCAACGGTAGCCGTTTCATTGGGTCCGGTAACGCGTACCCCCATCTCGGTCGACATCGGCACGATAGTGAGACGATGGCCCTCGATTCGTGTCGGTGCCTGAACCGGATCAGAAGTAAACGACCGCGTGGTTGATCCGTCATGTGTTAGATTTACCACATATGCGGTCCCGCCTCCAACTACATCCCAGCCGCTCCGGTTGACCGTGACGACCTCGCGCCACCCGATCCCGCCGACGAGGACGGTCCCATTGCCGCTGTACTCGAGTTGTTGTGCACGTACGCCGATTGTCCAGAACTCACGGGGTGCACTCTCAACGATGACGCCTGTGTAGTTCACCTCGGCGGTGGCTTCGGGACCGAGGTCCACCGCGAGACGCTGCTTACTACTCGCGTTGGCCGCGTAGTCGATAGTGTAGTCGTTGACGGTGACTGCTCCGCGATCATCTGTGGCCGTCGCGTTCCCCGGAGTGTCGGCGACGACAGTTAGCCCGGAGAGGATTCCCGGAAGTGCAAGCACCACGGTCACAACTGCGAGCACCCCCATCGCGGCGGCCCGTCGTGATATCGGGCCGGCAACAAGTCGCCGCGGAAGGGCGGTTGGAACGGCCGGGAGCCCGAGTACGACCGCTATTCCAAGGATCATCCCAGCGACGGCGACCGAAGCCGAATCGCTGAGCAGCGCGCTGGTGATGCCTGTGATCGCGAAGAGTCCAACCAGCGCCAACCATCCGATCGCGAACTGCCGTCGCGATGGCACTCCGGTGCGCCCCGGTAATAGTCGGGGAATCGGCCGGTCACTCGCTGTCACCGCTGCGGTCACCAACAAGGTCACAACGACCAGTAAAACAACCCCGAGCCCGCGATATAACACGTACGTGGCCGGTCCGTCCGACCAGACAACGAGCCAGAGTCCTTGGACCAGGCCGACGGCGAGCGTCCCAGCTGCGACGGCACGCGCCGAGGGACGTCGGTCACGATACCATAACAGGCCCCCTCCGACAAGCACCCCGAATAAAAATCCCATCGCGTGCGCGTGAAACCCGACTCCCGCCCACGACGGTGGCGCTGGGGCTCCAGCACTGATGCCCGCCCGAACAATTGGCTCACGAAGCGCCTGAACGATCGTTCCGAGCCCGCTTGCGGCAACAACGCCGAGGACTGTCGCCCGTGGGTACCACACTACTGCCATCCCGACGATCGCATAGACCGCCCCAGAGAATCCGAGTCCTGGTCCGAGGGCAACGGCACTCGTTAGTAGTGCCGCTCCAAGTAATGCCGCCGGAAAGACTACCACGGCTCGAATCCACGGCCATACGCCCTGTTGTTCCCGATCGCCGCCGTGTGGATAGTGCCCCCAGGCGTACTCGGCGATGACCCCGAATGCGATTGTCCCAGCCAGATTCGAGATCAGGTGCCCGGGTGAGCCATGGGTAACTCCGGCGGTGAGCATCCCGAGTGGATAGAAGTACGACCACGAGACGAACGGCAAGACAAGTGGCTCCTCCCAGTGGCGAACGCCACCCTGGACGCCGAGGTAGACCCCGATTAACAGGAGTACTGTCAGTCCCGTCCCCAGTGGCAGTCCATACAACAACCGATCGGCAACGGACTGTCGGAAGCGCCCTCGGTCGGCGATATACCACACCACGGCGACCAACCCGAGTAGGGCGATCACGATCGCCGGCTGACTCGCACGTATCGACACAGTGGACACCACGGGCCCGGTCCCCGTGAATTGTTCGCCCGTTGGATTGCAATTTTTGATGAACAACCGTAATAGTCTGGACCAGTCCGCTTAAGCCCTCCACTTGGTGACATGGCTGTAGATGGAACGAGAAACGTGGAAGACGCGGATTGGATTTATCCTCGCGGCCGTGGGGAGTGCCGTCGGACTTGGGAACATCTGGCGGTTCCCCTTCCAGGTCGGTCAAGAGGGAGGGGCAGCATTTATGCTGATGTACCTCGCCTTCGTCGTGTTGATCGGGTTCCCGGCGATTCTCGTTGAGTTTGTCGTCGGTCGACGCACCGAACTCAACGCCGTCGGCGCTGTTCGGGAGTTTGGGGGTGGCGTCTGGCGGTACCTCGGAGGACTGTTCGTCGTTATCGGCTTTGTTATCCTCTCGTATTACAGTGTCATCGGGGGATGGGTCCTCCAGTACGTCGTTGGGAGTGTTACCGGCGGCTACGTTGGTGAGGCGGCTGAGGGGGCTCCACCCGTTGCTGCCCAGTACTTCGGTGAAATCTCCGTTGGACTGGATGCCCTGCTGTTCCACGGGCTATTCATGCTGCTGGTGATTGGGATTGTCGCCTTCGGTGTCCAGCGCGGTATCGAACTCGGGGTCAAGGTGATGGTTCCAGCAATCATCGTGATCTTCGGCGTTCTCGCGGTGTATGCGTTCACCCTTTCGGGTGCTGGCGAAGCCTACGCCTACTATCTCACCCCTGACATTGGTTATCTTCTCGATAACTGGCGGAGCATTGTTCCGGCGGCCGCCGGTCAGGGCTTTTTCACCCTCTCACTCGGGATGGGTGTGATGATTACCTACGCGTCGTATCTCGGTGAAGACCAGAACCTCGGAATCGATGGGTTGAGCATTGTTGGATTCAATACCGGCATCTCGATTCTGACCGGCCTGATCGTGTTCCCGATCCTCTTTACCGCCGGACTTGACCCAGAAACCTCCGGTCCTGGCGCGATTTTCGTCAGTGTGGCCGCCGCACTCGGTAACCTTCCTTTCGGCCGTGTGGTCGGACTGTTGTTCTTTACGACCGTGCTCATCGCCGCGCTGTCCTCGGCAATCAGCCTCATCGAGGTTGTTGTGTCCTTCGCAATCGATGAACTCCAGTTTGACCGGACGACGATCACGCTGATTGTCGGTACCGCAGTCTTCCTTCTCGGTGCGCCGGTCACCATCGATACGACCATGGTCAATCTGTATGACATCCTGGCCGCCCAGATCCTCCTGGTGCTCGGCGGGCTCTTGCTCATGGTTCTCGTGACCTGGATCCGTGCCGACCGGGCGCTAGACGAACTCGAACGCGGAATCGGGTCACTCGGCGCCCTTGGGAACCTCTGGCTGTGGATGGTGCGGATTCCCGTCGTGGTTGTGTTACTCGTCTCGCTGTACCTCGGCATCACTAATTATCTCACCTTCCTGCAGGGCCCCTTCGCTGAATTCCTGGCGTCCTTCTGAGCGCGGCCCAATCCCGCTCGCGTTGCCCTCACGCCAACCTTGTCGCTCGTCGAGTCATTCCGTCGACGAATACGGTTGCTTAATACGATTCGTTTCACAACCCGAGCGTATGTCCAGCGAGGGAGAGTTCAACGGCTTTGGCGGCCGTCACGTCCCCGAACCGCTTGAGGAACCACTTGAGGAACTGGCGGCCACGTTCGAGGCCGAACGTGCGTCTGACTCCTTTCAGGAGGACCTTGACGCGTTGCTTGAGCGCTTTGGCGGTCGTCCGACGCCGGTGTTTTACGCTGAGACACTCAGTGAGCGCTACGGCGCTGACATCTACTTCAAACACGAGGATTTGCTCCATGGCGGCGCACACAAACTCAACAACACGCTCGGCCAGGGGCTGCTGGCCAAGCGTGCCGGTAAAGAGCGACTCATCGCCGAGACCGGCGCGGGCCAGCACGGAACGGCGACGGCCATGGTCGGCGCGTTGCTTGACATGCCGACGACCGTCTACATGGGCACGAAGGATATGGCCCGTCAGGAGATGAACGTCTTCCGCATGCGGCTAATGGGTGCCGATGTTGAACCCGTCGAACGGGGCAATCAGGGTCTCGCCGAGGCGGTTGACGCCGCGCTTGAGGATTATGCTGAGACCTATGAGGATACCCACTATCTTGTCGGGAGCGCGGTCGGCCCCGATCCGTTCCCGCGGATGGTTCGGGAGTTCCAGTCGGTCATTGGGCGCGAGGCCCGCCAACAGATGCTTGAGCTTCACGGCGCGCTTCCCGATGCCTGTGTGGCCTGTGTCGGCGGCGGATCAAACGCAATTGGCTTGTTCAGTGCGTTCATCGACGATGAGGACGTGGCGCTGTATGGCGCGGAACCGGCCGGAAAGGGCCTCGATACGAACGAGCACTCCGCCCCATTGTCGGCGACCAAACAGGAGGAGCCACAGATCTTCCAGGGGATGAAAACGAAGGTCATCGACGAGGAGACGACAAACCACTCGGTCAGTGCTGGACTCGATTATCCGGCTGTCGGGCCCGAACACGCGGCCTTACAGTCGCTCGGTCGGGCGGAGTACCACGGGATTACCGATGAAGAGGCGCTGGCGGCGTTCCGAGAGCTCAGCGAGACAGAAGGGATCATTCCGGCGCTTGAGCCGAGTCACGCGATTGCCCTGGCGTGTAAACTCGCCGAGGAGGACCGACACGACACCATCCTGGTCAACCTCTGTGGACGCGGTGACAAAGACATGCAGACCGCTGCTGAACACTTCGATCTGGCGTAGTTGGTCCGACGACACTTCGCTGTCGTTGCCAGACAGCAGGAGAGACGTCCGCCCTCCCCGATTTGAACGGGGGGCAAGCCGATCTACAGTCGGCTGCTCTACCAGGCTGAGCTAAGGGCGGGCACTCAGTTGTATCCGGTGGCCGGGATTAAACGTTACCTTTCGATGTCGTCTGTCACCGTCATTCGGATGTCATACACGCCGAATAATTTATCTATATGCCCAAGGGAACCGAAAACTAGTGAGCAAAATAACGTTCCGGGCTGACGATGACCTCGTTGAGGCCATCGAGCGGTTCGACGCCTCGAAGAGCGAGGTCATGCGAGAGGCGCTTCGTCAGTACCTCGACTCTCACGAGGAGTCCACCACAAACCGTGGATCCTCGCCGGAGGCCGGAACGATTGATGAACTCATTGCTGATCGAGTCGACTCCCTTGTTGCCGAGGCTATTGATCGACACCTTCAGACGCCGGATGTCAACGTGAACGTGACTCTTGAAGGTGACACAGCGGTTGTTGACGAGCAGGCCCGGGACAAGCGTATGACATACGAGTCCGCTGACCCGGCCGTGTCTGACGACGAACTCACCTGTGAACAGTGTGGTGCCTCGCTTGATCCTGATGACGTGTACTGCCCGAACTGCGGTGAGAAGGTATCACACCGGCTGTTCTGCGAGTGTGGTGACGAAATTCGTTCGGACTGGGCGTTCTGTCCGAGCTGTGGCCGACGTACGCCAGCGGCCGACGTTCTTGATGGGGCCGACAGACACTAGCGCCGACGTACGACATTAGTGTCTTACACGGCCGGTATCTTTATTACACATGGCAATAACTATTTAGATGCGTAAGACGGTCGTCTTACACCTGCGGTATGCGGCGCGGTCCCGCGGTACACGGCCGTCTTCACCGCAACACGGGGAGACCAACTATGGAGCGTGTGACACTCCGCATCCCGAAACAGCAAATTGAACAGGTCGAACGGATGGTCGAATCCGGCCAGTATCCGAATCGAAGTGAGGCGATCCGGGCCGCCGTGCGCGACATGATTGACGAAGAAGCCGATCCCGTCGAGCGACAGCCCGACCCCTTCGCGAGGGCGTAAACCATGCAAGACATCGTCCAAGAGGCTCTTGACAACGCAGAACGAGAACAGCGCGAGACGGATTTTGACGGCGACGAATTCGGCGATCCACGCATTGTGATCGTCGGCTGTGGCGGCGCTGGTAATAACACCGTCAATCGATTGTACAACATCGGCGTTGATGGCGCTGAGTCGATTGCGATCAACACAGACAAACAGCACCTGCAAATGATCGAGGCCGATACAAAGATCCTCGTCGGCAAGTCCCTGACGGAGGGGCTCGGTGCCGGCGGCGACCCCTCGATTGGCGAGCGCGCCACCGAGATGGCGCAATCAACGATCAAGGAGGTCTTGGGGGAGGCCGACTTGGTCTTTGTCACCGCGGGGATGGGCGGCGGCACCGGTACCGGTGCCGCTCCTGTTGTCTCGAAGATCGCCAAAGAACAGGGGGCGATCGTCGTTGGAATGGTCTCAACGCCGTTCAACGTCGAACGCGCCCGGACGGTCAAGGCCGAAGAAGGCCTTGAAAAGCTCCGAGACGAGGCCGACTCGATCATCGTTCTCGACAACAACCGGCTGCTCGATTACGTCCCGAACCTGCCCATCGGCAAGGCCTTCTCGGTGATGGACCAGATCATCGCCGAGACGGTCAAGGGCATCTCGGAGACGATCACACAGCCAAGCCTGATCAATCTGGACTACGCCGACATGACGACAATCATGAACCAGGGCGGCGTAGCCGTGATGCTTGTCGGCGAAACCCAGGACAAAAACAAGACCGACGAGGTCGTGCGGGATGCGATGAACCATCCTCTATTGGATGTCGACTACCGCGGTGCATCCGGCGGACTCGTGCACATCACCGGCGGTCCAGACCTCACGCTCAAGGAGGCCGAGGGCATCGCCGACAACATCACCGAGCGGCTTGATGCCAGTGCAAACGTTATCTGGGGCGCGCGGATCCGTGACGAATACAAGGGCAAGGTGCGGGTGATGGCCATCATGACCGGCGTCCAATCGGCCCAGGTTCTCGGCCCAACCGCCCAGCGACAGGCTGACCGCTCGCGTGCCGAACTCGAAAACGACGCCAGCCAGAACCTCGATACGCAACTCGACTCCGCCGAGGCTAACAACGTCTATGACGGCGCCCAGAGCGACGGCGGCCGTCGACAGGTCGAACAACAACGCGGCGTTGACGTTATTCGGTAACCTGGTCGGTGTCGGCTCACTTTTTCGACTGGCGGTTTCCACCGACCGCCGCTAACAACTCACAGGTCCGACAGACCGATCGATCCGTCGAGCGACCGCAACGCTCGCAGGTGCCGGTCGACGTCTCGCTTGATGACTGCTTGAGTGTGTCGTATGCGTCCGCCGCAAGTGCTCCGAACTCGGCGTACCCGGCCATAATCGAGTGTCGTGTCCCGGGGTGGCGGTCCTCAAGGTCGTGTAAGAGCGTCTGAATCTCACCCCGAAACGATCGGTCCGCGTGCGGACACTCCGCGATGTGGGCTGGTAACTCGCGGAGATGGGCATAGAGTGCGACCTCCCGTTCCGGAACCTCCCGCAGCGGCTTTGCCCGCGGGATGAACTCCGGATCGTCCGCCTGTTCGATTTCGTCGCGTCCGGCGATTGATGTCGCATAGTGATCGGCAATCTGTTCGACATCGCCTTCGAGGACGTTCATCAGTGCTGTCTCGGCCTCATCGTCAAGGTTGTGGCCGGTCAGTATGAGATCAGCGTCGAGCTTCCGGGCGTATCGGTTAAGCAGGTCCCGACGGAAGACACCACAGTACGCACACGGCGCCATTCCCACCGGGTCCGACTCGGCAATGGCGTCCATCCGGACATCGAACTCCTCCTCGTATGACACCATCTCATAGTCGATGCCCAGTTCCTCGATGAGTGTCTTACAGGCGCTGACACTCTCATCACGATAGCCCTCGATCCCCTCGTGGATGGTCAAGGCGACCAACTCAATCCGTGGATCGTCGGCAAAAGTCTCGTGAAGAATTGTCGTCAGGACGACGCTATCTTTCCCGCCAGAGAGTCCGACGAGCCAGCGTTGGGGATTCTCCGGCGTTGCCGAGGCCGGAATGAGGCTGTCCTCACGCACCCGGTGACGGACCCGCCGCTCGACAAACTCACGGAAGTGTTGTTCACAGAGATCAGCGCCCGAATACGCCGCGTGCATCACCGCGTCCCGGTCGCACTTGCGACACCCCATCGCTGCTGGATAGCCGACCAACGACAATGACGGTTTTCTTCTGATCAGTGGAGTGTCCCCTCGCGGACGTGGGCGTCATACGCGAATAGCGCGTAGCCAACTGTTGCTGGCGTCCGCCCCGTCGTGTCGGCGATCGTGCGAATCGGCTTGATCATCCGCACGTAGTCGGTGGCGTCGAACTGCTCTTTGCGTCCTTCAAGATATCCCAGTCGCTCAAGACTGGCCCACACACGGGTGTCAACGACCGCGTGGGTGCCGGGATCGAGCGCGGTCAGGACACACGAGGCGGTCGGGGCCTGAAATCCAGTAAGCCCCGTTAACAGGTGTATCTTCGAGAAATCGTCCGGCACTCGCCGGACGTTTGCGGTCACCGTCTTACATCGATCTGGCGGGTTCGTTTCCACGTGGTAGGCGCTACGCGTTGAGGACTCGTAGGCGATTTCATAGAGCTGCTCGCGGGTGAGGTGTCCCTGGTTCCGATACCGCTCGCCAAAGCTCTCCAATCGTTCCGGGAGCACCCCCTGGGTGTCGGCGTAACGATGGTAGTTCTGTTCGACGAACGCATCGAGATCGGTTGGCACGTCGGTCATGGGAGACTCGGAACGATGATCCATAGCAGGATGCCCGCAACGATGACGTATGCAGCAGCACTGACTGCCCAGTCGCGTTTGATCAGATCAAGCCGGTGACGCGAGAACTGACCAGCGCGTGGCAGCGGCACGAGGACGAAAAACGCCACCATCACGACGAAGAGCACGCCACCGGCCAGTGGCTGTGCGAGTGTCACCGGGAGCCCCTGTCCAAAAAGAACAACAAGGCCCAGAAACAGTATACCGGTGCCCGTTCCAGCCACATAATGCACGAGTGTGGCGACCCGTTCGGGTGCCGTATCAGGATGGGTATCGGTGAGCACGGCGGCAGCAACAGCCGGCGCTGTCTGTCCTTCGGGCAGCCGCCCCATCGGGACGTTCATGACGACGGTGGCAAGCAGCCCGACAAGTGCCGCGGCCACTACGTCACCGGCGGTGATCGGACTGATCATTTGTTCGTCTTGGCCCATGCCGGCCGCCCTCATAATGGTTGGAGAAGCGCCCCGGACCGAAACGTGGGGCGTTCGCTCCGGTGACCGTCTGCAGATGGCTGCTGTCGGCTATGGTGGCGGAGCAATCACGTAGGTGCCGCGTGTGGTCCCCGTATCGGTACTCATCTCGATATCAACGACGACGCCAATGGCGACCGCCCTCGTGCCGTACCGTTGGATCACCACGCCGTCGATTGTCGTACACGAAGTCGGCCGGCCGTCACACAATCCTGCTGGGACGACCGCAGGACGGTGCCGCCGGGTGATGTGATAGGTCACTTCGCGGTCACTCACTGCCCGCTCTACCCGACTGATCCGATGATCCACGGCATCCCCGATAGTCGCTGCTAGTGCCCGTCGGTCGGTCCACGCTCGGTGGTCGGTGTCGAGTGCCTCCTGTGTCGCAAGCTCAAGTGCCACCGTCACGTCGGTTATCTCCGGTGGATCCGCTGTCGGTGCTTCCGTGGCCACGCTCCCGAGTTGCGCGTACGTTGCGGCAATAGTCAATAATCCAACCGCCAGCACCGCCGCGGTCAGCACAATTAACTGGCCGCGGCGATCTGTCGCCCTCTCAGCGTCCATACCAGACGATCACCCGCAGCTCACCGTGTGGTGTCGGCCGCATTGCGGTTCCCGTTCGTGTCGTCGTCGGTCGCTGTCCGGCGATCCCTGCCGGCCCGATGATCTGATACTCAAGATGATCCGGGAGGAGTGCGTCCGCTCGGGCCTCAAGTGTGGCGGCATTACGGGTCCCCGGCGATCCACGAATCGGCTCATTGACGAGGATCTCGGCCGTGTCGGCCGCATACTGATTGAGTTGAGCGGTCGAATCGTCCGGTGATGGCATCCAGAGAATGGTCATCGCGACGATGGCAAGCAACAAGAGTACGCCTATTGCAAGCTCAATGATGCGCCCCGAAAGCCGACGGCGAATCATGATGTCCCTCCGTCGGCCGGGTGACGGTCCACTGTGACCGATAGTATCGCCGGCTCGCGTTCGACGCGGTCATACCGGACCGTCAGTTGCGGTCCGGTCGTCCGAAGTGTTGTCTGTGTTCGATGTGAGAGGTGGAGCGTTGTCCTCTCTGCGCCGACGTACACGATCCGTCCGTTCGCGAAAATGGCCGTCTGACGGTGGGGAATTACGGTGGCTGTCGCAACCCCGCGGGGTACTGTCACCGACCGATCGACCCGTTCAACCGGTGTCGTCCGCTGGAGCATCACAATCCGACGCACAGTCACTCCGCCGCTTGGATCGCCGACGTGCAGAAGCTCCTGTCCGTTTAGTCGAACGGCCATGGAAGTTGACTCGGTGCGCTTGAGTACATCCGCGTCGAGATCGGCTGCGGCGGCCGGATCGATGACGTGATCGCGCACTGCGATCGGTCCAGAGGCGGCGACCAACTGATCACTCTGTGTCTCGGCGAGTGCCGCTTCGACAGTCGATTCCTCGGCAACGGCCATCCCGGTATCAACGAGCGCGAGTGTCCCGCCAACGAGGAGTGTCATCCCGATGAGTGCCGTGATGAGAACCAATCCGGCCGTATGATGGATAATCATGGACGATCACCTCGGTGGATCAGCGTGGGCTCCGACCGGGTGACAAGCCGGATCGTCTCTCTGTTATTCCCGGTTGCCGTGACCTCAAGCGTGGCCACTTCGGTACTGGTCCAACTGCCTTCAATCCGATCGACGGTCCCAGCAACCGGGAGTGGAACCGCGCTATCGACCGCCGGATCGGGATGCTCAAGCCGGAGCATCGCGTTGTCAACGTACACCCGGTATGGCTGTCCGTCGATTGTCTCGGGGAGTGCAACCTGCCGGAACGTCTGCTCGGATTCCCGCGTGGTGCCCTGGGGAGGTCCGTCGGCCGTAGCGTCGTTGATCGCACGTATGCTGTCGCTTAACACCTGCTCTGCAAGACTCTCACTCGCAGCGTCCTGGTACGCCGGAATTGCCGCTCCATAGAGCATCGTTCCGATGGCGAGCAGGTACGTGACGACGATGCCGATCTCAATGACCGCCCGAAGCGTGACCGGTGAGGTCCTCACGTGCGGCTCACCTCCAGGTCGACCGTGTGAACAACAAGCATGACTGGACGGTCTGCCGGGAGCCGGATGATGACGCTGTCCTCCTGGTCACCCTCGAATCGCGCCCGTGTGGTGATGACCGTTGGTGCTCGGTCTGCGAAGTAGGTCTGCCAGAATCGCGGCTCTGTAGTTTCGAGTGCGAGATACGCGGACCGGTCACCGAGATCGACATGCCGGTGTGTGACGGTCGTCTCGACATGAATTGTCGTCCGCTCAGACACTGAGACGCCGACCTCATCCGCCTGCATTGCGGGGATGCCGATCACGACTGGCCGCTCTGATCCCCGTGTGATGACCTCCGGACGACGGATTGTCTGCGGTGTGTCCGCGTCAGTATAGTAGACCGCTCCAGCGTGGACAACGATTTGCCCCGTATTGCGCGCATATACAACCGCGTCGCTACGAATTGTCTCAGCAACCCTAACGGTGGCACGCCCTGGCTCGAAGGTGTCCTGATCGCCAACGAGCAGCCTCACCTGTCGAGGGGCGGTATAGACTGTCCCCCGATCAACCGTGAATTCCGCACTTGTGTGTCCGATGGTTTCGGCCGGGGCGATCGCTCCGGCGAACTTTGTGGCCAGCTGTTCGGTATGCATGCTGCTGGCGCTATCCTGGATTACGAGACCGACACCGGCCATCAACCCGCCGAGTACGGTGACAACTGCGATGACCGTTATCACGACCCCGACGATCTCCGACCAGCCGCTCACGCGAGTCCCACCCCCCAGAAGCTAATGTAAGCGACTAAGACCAGCAGGCCGGAGTGAAAGAGCCCTTCATACCGATCGCCACCAGCCGTTCCGGCAAACCACCCGCATGCGAGTGCGCTTGCGACAGCGATATGGTAGAACTGTGTCGTCAGTAACTCGATCTCACCCGATTGTGGGCGGATGACCATCGACGGCCCGTGGTCTGCGACAACGGCTAGTTGCGCCAGTGCTGGTAGGACGTGCACACTAACGGCGACGGCGATGGTGATGACGAGCAACGCGGTTGTCCATCCAATCACGACATACGCGCGCATCGCCTGACGCTGTGTGCGACGCGCGTGGTGACTACGGTCAACCTCTGTTTCGAGTACCTCAACGATGGTCTCGGTATCACTTCCGGCGTTGAGTCCACCGATGAATACCTCGATGATCCGCTCGGCAAGCGGTGTCCCGATATCGTCAGCAAACCGCTTCAGTGTGGCCGTCCTGGCGGTGGCGTCGGTTGGCGTCGTCCGCAACTGGGTCCGAAAATGTAGGGAGCGAAGGTCCTCGCCGATGGCCTGTGGTGTATGATTCGTAGCTACCCGTTCGACCGCCTCAGCGAGTGTCCGTCCGAGCGTCATATGACGCGCAAGCGCGTGAATGACGTCCCGAAACTCTCGATTGCGAACGGCCATCCGTCGGGTACGCCTGATCGCGACACTTCCTACCGGGATAGCCCAGACAGCATATCCGGCGACCCCGCTGGTTACCGGTTGTCCCCCGACTAGTAGCCCGCTACCGGCAACGGCGAGCCCAACCGGTGTGAGTACAACGGCCGTACTCGCGGGGTTTGACCCTACGGACTGTAGTGCTGCCTCTGTGTTCTCTGGATAGCTTAACGAGCCGGCCGTCGCCGGTGGGCGGAGTGATTCGATGAGCTTCACCGATACCCAACCTACGACGACAACACCAACTGCGCCGGCCTCAAGGAGCAGTGTCCGGAGCGACAGATCTCCAAGAGGGGTCACAACCCCCTGGTCAAGTCCGGTTGAGAAGACAGCTGCGACGGCGACAACAACCACAACCAGCGCTGGAGCCGCCAGCAGCACGACAAATAGTTCGGTAAGCACTCCCAGGATCCCCTCTCGGCGTGCCCGGAGGGAGGCCTGTTGGTGGTCAAGCATTCGAGACTCCATCTGGAGATACGCGGCGAGTTCCTCTGGCCCCGTTGTCGCATATTCGCGCAGCTTCAACAACAGAGGAGCCAACATATTTGACGGCGTGTCACGGGCGACCGACCGAAGTCCCCGGTTGAGGCTCCCGGAAAGGTCCGTCCGATGGAGCACTGTGCGAAACGCGACGGCTGTTTCACCGTGTGTGTTGGCTTCTGCGACCTGTCTCAGCATTGATCGCAACGGGCCCCCGCTGATCGCCAAAATTCGGAGGTGCTGTATTGCCGCCGGAAGTGTCCGTTCGATTTCCGCCTGTCGAGCTGCCGCCTTCCATCGAAGGTACCGTCTGCGTAGGATAATAACAAGCCACTTTGCAAGCGCGCCGGCAAGGACAGCCCCCAATACCCCGGCCATCACGCCCCCAAGAACCCCGCTGGCGACCGCCCCGCCCCACGATGCCGTGTACGTCCGTGCGACATAGGTCTCAAAGTCGACATCAATGTTCGTCCCACGGTACACAGCCCGATCGTTATCGTGTCGAGGGCTGCTGGCGTGGTGGCCGAAAAGTCGATGACTGATCCCGTCGAGACGCCGCTCAACGCGCTCACTTGCTGCTCGCCAGCCGAAGGTGATATCGCCCATCGCTCACCCTCGGATCCGCTCGACGGTCGCTGCTTCGTCCGACTGGAGGTCCGCGAGGAACGAAAACAGCGACTCGAAATCGGTAACGTCCTGTTCGACAAGATACCGTACGTACCGCACTTTGCGGTGGTACTCGGCTTCGACTGCCCGTACCGGCCGGTCAGTCCGGTCGGCGATCCGGTGGAACACCCGTGTCGCACAGGCCGGGCCGTCTCCGGATTGCGGTGTCGTTGAGGGTGTTACCTCTGTCCTGTCGAATGCCGACTCCTCAAGCCGATCGCCGATCCGTCCGCCGCTTCCGTCAGCGGTGTTAGTGGCTGCAAGACGCGGATGTGCATACGCGAACTCGACGTTTCCAAGTCGGTCGCGCTCAAGGATAACGTTCCAGTCGATGGTCGTATCATCGATCTTGAGTTGCCCGCCACGGCCTTCGAACGCGTTCGTCTCAAGGAATTCGATGACCTGTCCAACATATCGTTGTCCCTCGAAGTGCCGCGCAAAGACGACCATGTCAATCTCGGTGAGGTGATGCGGTGCAAGTCCCTGCTCAACGACCCGATGGACGAAGGTCTCGACGTCATCGGCGTGCGTCGTTCCGACGATACCGTGGCCCGTGCTCAACGCGGTGCCGAAGCTGGCGAAGCTGTCTGTGCTGTTTAGCTCGCCGATGATCTCGACATCTGGATTGAGATAGTTGCACTCCTCGATCAGGTGGGCCATCGACCGTCCGGCCCCCGGTTCGGCGGATTCACCCCCGCTTGCCGACAGGGCCACCCCTGTCTCGTGAGGGAGCGTGACTTCGCGGGCTCCTTCGTCGATGGCCACTGGCCGTTTATCGAACTCAATAAACGGAAGATGAGCGTTCAGCAGCGTCGTCTTTCCCGTTCCGGTTGGCCCGGCAAACAGAACCACACAGCGATGCTGGAAAAGCTGCCAGAGCAACGCGACGAGTTCGACCGAGACGGTTCCGGCATCGATCAGGTCAACAGGCGTGAGCGCCTCCGGTGCTTGCTTCCGAATCGCGATGTGCGGGCCTCCTTCGCTGACTGTCGGGAGCGCCACCGCACACCGGATCGTTGTGTGCTCGGGGAGCCCGGGCGGGGCGATATTGACCCGCGCTGTCGGCTGGGTGGCGGTTAACTCTACCCCGTCGGCTGCGGCGAGTTGTGTCGCGACGTCGATGAATGCCTGCTCGTCGGTGAACGCGAGATTTGTCGGAATCCGTCCCTCAATGTCGAGTGAAGCCCGTGGTACGACCTTGATGCGTTCGTCGGTTCGATTGGCTTCGATATCCTCGAGATGAGGATCTCGGATCGGGATTGTCAGTGGCCCTTCACCGACGAACTCACGCAGCACGTGGTATACCAACGCGTCGGTACGGTCTCCTTGTCGACGCTCTCCGGTCGGATCCCTGTTGAGCATCTCTCCAATACGGGTTCGAAGCGTGTCGAATACTCCGTCTTGTCTGGACTGCCGTTCGAAGAACGTTCGCGCTCGGCTCTCGATAAACGTCTGTCGGTTGTCCAGGCTGTCGACTCCACCCTCCCAGATCTGTTCCTTACAGGCCTCGACGAGTGCCGCCTCCGCTGGTCCTACCGTCGGCTCTCGAACGACGTATTTGACCGCAAAGGCATCCCCACCGATCCGCGCGTCCCGGTAGATAACGACCGGAACATCGATGCCCCCGAAGGAAATGGTATACTGTTTGCGCCGTTGTGCGACGGCTCGATCGAGGTAGGGGGTCGACGGCGCGTAGGGTGTCTCGACCGGTGCGAACCGCTCTGTATGGACGACCACTGGGTCGGCCGCCACATCGGCAACGGTAATGCGCTCGTCGAGGGCCAGCGGCGTCACCGACCCGAGCCCCACTGTCGCCCGGAGGAGGTGATACCGGAGTCGCCGCTGATGGCCGGGTGTTCCGTCGATGTGATCACCCATTGTGAGGGTCTCGTTGTTGAATCCGGCACAAAGCGCCTCTTGAACGCCGTCTCGGGTCAGCGGTCGTCGCTGGCGATCGAAGTCGATGCGATTGACTAACGTATCGAAATATGATGGATCGACGCCCAACGGCGGTTCGCGAACGCGGTAGCGAAATCCAGTGCCGGTGGCCTCAACCGTCGCAATGACGCCCGGGTAGAGTTCGACCTGTGACCGAATGGCCGGCGCGTACCACGCCGCCTGATCGTCCGGCGGAATTGGTGGTGGAACGGAACATGAACCCATATCGAGGAGATACTCAGAATACGGTATTTAACTCTTCAGGCGCCCGTAACTCTCGTGTGTCCATCCGGATCCCGGTGGCCTGGTCGCACTCATCCACGCGGATCGAAACGGATAAACGAGAATCGCCAATAGTTACAGATCCAGCCGAGGTAGCCTAGCCTGGCCAAGGCGCCTGCCTCGAGAGCAGGTGTCCGAGAGGACTCGGGAGTTCAAATCTCCCCCTCGGCGTCCATTCTGGTGCATGGTTTATACGTCGTGATAGCGTCGACTCAGATATGGTCGATATTCCCCGCACGATGAGCACCCAGCACCCGGACAACGCTCGGCCGCCGTTCTTCGCGGAAGGCCCGGTTATCGAGGGCGAAGATGAGATTCAGGAGGCTTACTACGTTTATTCGCACCTTGGGTGTGACGAGCAGATGTGGGACTTCGAGGGCAAGGAGGGCGACGCGCACGCGGTCAAAAAGCTGCTCTCACGATACGGCGAGTATTTCGAGTCCGATGTGCTCGGGGGCGATCGCCGACTCACAATCCGCGGTCCGAACCCCGATCTTGAAACCTCCGAGGCGAAGATCCTTCTTGAGATTCTCGACAGCATTCCTCGATCCTACGACGCGGCGGAGCTGTTCTATGAGGATCGCGATATCGAGCCGGTGCCACCGATCTTCGAGGTCATCATTCCGATGGTCACCGAGGCGGCACAGCTGGACCTTGTACACGAGTACTACCAGGACCTCGTCGTTGGTCAGGGCTCGTACGAACTCGCCGACGGCCGGACGGTCGCCGACTGGGTCGGACCGTTCAATCCGAAATCCATCTCGATCATCCCACTTATCGAGGACCGCCCGAGTATGCTCCGGGCTCACGAGATCGTCGAGCAGTATCTTGAGGGGCGAGACGTGGACCACCAGCGAGTGTTTCTGGCGCGGTCAGACCCGGCGATGAACTACGGCTCGCTTGCCGCTGATCTGATCAACAAGGTTGCCCTCCAGCGCCTTGCTCGCCTGTCGATGACATCGGATGTCGAGATCCACCCGATTCTCGGCGCCGGATCGACTCCGTTTCGTGGCAACCTCGCCCCCAATACGGCCCATGACATTGCCGCCGCGTATCCCGCCGTCGAGACCTTCACTATCCAGTCCGCATTCAAGTACGACTACCCCGTTGATGAGACCCAAGCCGGCATCAAACGGCTACACGAGGCGGATGTTGGCCGACGACCGCCACAGATCGACGCCGAGCGGGCGCTTGAAGTCATCGATGCGACCGCAGAGGTCTATGCTGACCATGTCGAGACTGTCGCCTCGCTGGTCAACCGGCTGGCCGAACACGTTCCTGACCGCCGGTCGCGAAAGCTCCACGTCGGCCTGTTTGGCTACTCTCGCGAGGTCGGCGAACAGTCGTTGCCACGGGCGATTACCTTTACCGCGACCCTCTATAGCATCGGATTCCCTCCCTCGATTATGGGGCTCGCCGGGCTCTCCGGTGCGGACGTCGAATTTGTCGAGACAGTCTTCCCGCAGTTCTTCGAAAACCTTGAGCGCGCTTTACAGTATTACAACCCCCGGTCGCTTTCGGTCGTCGACATCCCCGAAGAAGATGTCCAGGCGGCGCTGGATCTGGTTGACGTTGACCCCGACCCGGATCACCGGGCCGCGACCGATACGGTGATTGATGCGCTCACCGCTGGTGGTACGCGTGCACTCGAAGAGAGTATCGCCGAAGCGGCACGAATTCGTCGGTTCCTCGGCTAGCCTGCGGTCAATCGGAGGTTAATACGGCTGCTGGATTCTCCGCGCTGGCCAACAGCCGATCGAGCGCCCGAACCATCGCCTCGACACTTGCCCGCGTGATATCCGCCTCGCTTTTGGCCACCGTGACACTCCGATCGCCGCGTGACATCTCGACTTCGACGGTCACAACGGCGTCAGTCCCGCCGGTGACCGCGTTGACGTGATATGACTCAAGTGCCACTGTGTCCGTGCCCAGCGCCTTCCGGACAGCTGAAACAGCAGCGTCAACCGGTCCGGTTCCGGTCCCCGAGGCCACTCGCTCTTCGTCACCAACGGCCAGTCGCACACTCGCGGTTGGCGTACTCCCTCCGCTGATGGCATTCAGATCAAGCACCTCAATGTACCGCGTGTGATCGCGGTCGGTGACCTCCTCGGCGATCGCCAGCAGGTCGGCGTCAGTGACGCGCTTGCCCCGTTCGCCGAGTTCCTTGACCTGCCCGACGATCTCGTCGAGTTCCGCGTCGGTGACGTCGATCCCGTGCTCGTCAAGGGCGGCTTTCGCCCCCGCCCGCCCGGTGTGTTTACCGGTCGCGATCCGCCGCTCTCGACCGACCATCGCCGGATCGAACGGTTCGTACATTGCGTCATCCTTGAGCGTGCCGTCGGTGTGTATCCCCGACTCGTGGGTGAACGCGTTCTCGCCGACGACGGCCTTATTTGGGGGTAACTCGACGCCGGTGGCCCGCGCAACTGTCCGACCGAGGTCGTACAGTGATTCGGTTTCGATCGGCGTGTTTCCGTAGACGTGCCGGAGTGTTACTGCGATCTCCTCAAGAGCGACGTTACCTGCCCGCTCGCCGATCCCGTTGACCGTCGCGTGAACCATGTCGGCCCCGGCCGCAAGCGAAGCGAGCGTGTTTGTCATTGCTAGTCCCAGATCGTCGTGGGTGTGGGTGCTTGTCGGCCCGAGTGCCGACAGCCGTGAGACCGCCTCATGGACCCGTTCCGGCCCGGCAAAGCCGACCGTATCGGCGAAACAGACCCGGTTGGCGCCCGCATCAAGGGCGGCCTCCATCAGCGACTCCAGATACGCGAGGTCGGCCCGCGATCCGTCTTCGCCAATAACTTCGACCCACAGTCCGTGGTCGGTGGCGTATTCGACGAGTTCGACTGTCTGTTGACGGATCTCTTCGTGGGTTGAGTTGACCTTGCGTTCGATGTGTCGATCGCTTGCCGGGACAACGAGATTGACGCCATCGACCCCACATTCAAGCGCGAGATCGATGTCCGAGCGAATGCCCCGGGCGAAACTCGTAACGCGAGCGTCAAGATCGAGCCCGGTGACTCGCTTGATCGCCTGTCGCTCGCCGGCGCCGGTGCAGGCTGACCCGGCTTCGATGACATCGATCCCTGTCTGGTCGAGTTCGCGGGCGATCTCTGCTTTCTCTGCCGGACTGAGTGATACGCCCGGAGCTTGTTCGCCGTCACGAAGCGTTGTATCTAAAAGCGTGATATCGTGATCCGCATCGACCGTTTCGCCAACCCACGCCGCTTGGGCGTGGTCGACTTCACTCGGTCGGTTCACGGTGAATTTCCCGGCCAGCCGCCTCGCGGCGACTTCCTCTATCCTCCGAGGAGTCAGCTCCTCTCATTGTATGCTATCGCATATCGAGTGACAGTATAAACCCCACGGTCTTTTGTTTGGATCACTCCATGCGAACGCGGTCGCCGACGGCAACCTCTGCGGCAGCACCCGCCGGCAACTCGATGACAGTGTCGGCCCGTGCATTTGCTAGTCCACGCCACGGTGCGAGGGTTCGAACCTGTGTCACTCGATCCGCAACACACCAAATGACATCAATCGCCGCCCGGACACCAACGGTGTGAATGGATCGCGTTCGCGCGCTGCCGAACGGAAACACCAACGCGTGGGTGGCTTTCAGTCCTCGCCGCCCGATTAACCCAATCGCCCGAGCGACCCAGGTATCCGCAATATGGACGGTCTCCGCGAGTATCGTCTCTTCACCGTCGGCCGGGGCGTGTCGTATGACGTAGGGTGATTCCGCCCCAATCACGTACGCTGGCTGGCGTCGGCAACGGGTATATGCTTGGCGTCACGCTTACTACTGGAGCCGCGCGAGACCCTCCATGACCGACGATACCTCCGGCCCGGCTGTCGGGGTTGCGGATCCGTATGCTCATGTTGACCGGTGTGACTTTCTGACCGACGACGGCCGATGTCGGTTCGCTCTTGAGCGACGGACAGATGATCCAACGTTTGCGGCTGCGCGTCGGGCTGAGGACTACCAATGTCCGGTTGTCGATCCTGACCGATGGGAGTGGCAGGACTGTCCGAACTTTCGAGCAACCGCTCCTGCCCGAGAATGTGCCCGGTGTGGACTGCGTGCTCGGCCGGATCGGATCGCTGGCGCGCATCCGTTAATCGAGGAGCATCACCTGTCATATCCCGAGGATGGCCACGAGATTACCGTCGGACTCTGCCGATGGTGTCACGCCCGTATCCATCGGTCAGGGGCCCGGATCGACGACGATGTCGAGCCACCAGCCGATGCTGTAGCGGCTCGAGAGGCGCGCTTAGAGCGCGAACGTGAGGAGAGTACCTTCGAGTCTGCCGCCGATCGGTACGACCCCGATTCGTCGTAATCACCCAACTCCTACTGATCGATGATGTCGCCGATCCGCCGGGGCTCCCCCTCGATATTGGGGTGCTCGGCGACCAGTTTGAGCACCTCATGATCTGTTGTGTCCTCGTAGGCCTTCTGTGTCGCCTCCTCGATGAGGTCCCGCTTGAGGCGGAACTCGACGCCCTCGTAGACGACATCGACCCCCTGCTCATCGAACGACAACGTAGTCATACCAATGAGTAAGAGACCCTGGAGTAAAAACACCGCGTACTCCCTGCCACGGTACTTATACGACCGGACCGCGCATCGCCGGACGGGATCGATCCGTGGCGGGACTTGAACTCTACGTACCAGCCGAGACGGTCGTTGAAGAGCGGGACCTGGTCGTCCCCGGCGATGCCATTCTCTGTGATAGTAGTACGATCGATCTTGGAGTGCGCGCCGAGACGGTTCTCGCTGGCCGTGCGGTCCACATCGGAGGGCACATTGAGGCGGCTGGTGACTGCTATCTTGATGCCGACAGTCACGTTGATGCCGAACTCCTTGTCGGCCGCCGCGCCGCACTCGGCGCGGATGTCGTGGCTGCCGGCCCGCTCCGGTGTGGTGGCGACGTGCTTCGGGCTCCCGCGGCGACGGTCCGTGGTGGGGTTGCAGCGGCCGGAACGGCCATCCGTCGTCGTCCTCGGTCAGCGGCCCTGTTTGCCGGGACGATCTTCTGGCACCTCCTTTCTGGTGGCACGCTCGCTCCGCCAGCACCGTTTGTCTGCCCGCGCGACGGCAAGATAGGCGATGCGCGCTGGCAGGTTGATACTCCGGCGATCATCGGCGAGCGCTGTCGACTCCACGGCAATCTCCGCGCTACGGCCTGTCAGATCGGCACAGACACGACCGTTTTCGGCAGTCTCACAGCCCCGAACGGGATTGAACTCGCCTCTGGGGTCGACATTGTCGGAGATATTACCGCCCATGATGGGACTGTCCGCATCGACGGCGACGCTCGCGTGCGCGGCGACGTTCGTTGTGAGACCCTCGTTGTCAGTAAAACGGCGGCCGTTGAAGGGACGATGCGCGCGACCGAAACGGTTGAGGTGTGCTCCTCGGCAGCCGACGACCCCGCCGAGTGAACGAAAGGCAGTTGCCGCTCGCTGGCCGAAGCCACAGACAATGCTCACCGTCGCTCTCGCTGGGAAGCCAAATGCCGGCAAGTCGACGTTCTTTGAGGCGGCGACCCAATCCGACGCAGACGCCGCCAACTATCCCTTTACGACGATTGACCCCAACCATGGGGTCGCCTACGTTCGCACTGAGTGTCCCTGCCTCGAACTTGAGGAGCGCTGTGGCAACGAACATTGCCACGACGGCAAACGGTATGTTCCGGTCGAACTCCTTGATGTTGCAGGGCTGGTCCCTGGCGCGCACGAAGGTCGTGGACTCGGCAATCAGTTTCTCGACGAACTGACCAACGCGGATGTGATTATCCACGTTGTCGACGCGTCCGGTGGTACCGATGCTGAGGGGAACCCTGTTGAACCCGGAACGTACGATCCGCTTGAGGAGGTTGACTTCATTGAGGACCAGCTTAATCGGTGGCTTGCCGGGATCATCGACCGCAACTGGGAGACTGTCGAGCGACGGTCGCGGTCTCCTGAGTTCGATATCGATGAGGCTCTTGTCGAGTTGCTCTCTGGCCTCGGAGCAAGCGAGGCCGATATCGCCACCTGTCTCCGGCATATCGAGTACCCATCAAACCCGGCTGACTGGGGCGATCGTGCGCGACAGGCGCTGGCATCGGAACTCCGTCGCCGAACAAAACCTATCCTTGTCGCTGCTAACAAAATCGATATCGCCCCCGAGGAGACGGCATCGGCCCTCCTATCGATTGACCGTCCAGTAGTTCCGACAACCGCCGAGGGCGAACTTGCTCTCCGTCGGGCAACCGCCGACCGACTGGTCGCTTACGATCCTGGCGACGCGACGTTTTCCATCGAAGCGGACGTCAGCGACCAGCAACAGGCTGGCCTCGAGACTATCCGCGAAACCGTCGAGACGTACGGTGGGACGGGGGTGCAGGAGGCGTTAAACCGAGCAGTCTACGATCTACTCGATCAGATCACCGTCTTTCCCGTCGAGGACGCCACCAACTGGACGGATGGCCAAGGGAACGTCCTGCCGGACGCACTGTTGCTGGAGACCGGCGCGACCCCTCGCGATCTCGCGTATGCGATTCATAGCGATATCGGCGATGGGTACCTTCACGCGGTAGATGCGCGCTCGGATCGCGAGATCAGCGACGCGCAGGAACTCGAAGAAGGGGATGTGATTCGGATCGTTTCTACAGCCTGATTACTGAAGGTCACCGAGCGACCGCGCCGTATCCGCCTGAATCCAGGCTTCTTCGTGCTCTCGGTCGTAGATAATCGTCTCCTCGTGGTCAACGGTGACCGATGCGTACCGGTCGGTGTCGATCGGGGCGGTTGGCGGCGTTTCCTCGGTGTCAGTTTCGTGGAATTGATCTCCGGTCATGATCGGTAGCGTGAATCGTCGGTTCGTATCGCCATCAACAGGTACGGGCCGACTCATGTTAACTGTTGTCATTCAGCGGGGTATTGCGCACGTCCCGCCGGCAACGACCGGGGCTTACCGCGACGCGCTTGACCGGCAGGCCCGAGTTGCC
This sequence comes from Salinarchaeum sp., assembly GCA_041640095.1. Classification (GTDB taxonomy): domain Archaea; phylum Halobacteriota; class Halobacteria; order Halobacteriales; family Salinarchaeaceae; genus CAZFMU01. The sequence continues at coordinate 35,462 of JBEQAX010000007.1, forward strand.
TCTCGCATCCGTTCGATCGCTTCTTTCAGATCCTCGATCCCGGTCGCATACGAAATCCGGGCCGATCCGGCACCGCCAGCACCGAAGGCCTCGCCAGGCACCACGATCACATCGCGGTCGATCACGGCATCGACCCATCCCTCCGGGACCGAAGGCATTGCGTAGAATGCACCGTCTGGGGTCGGCGTGTTGAGGCCCATCTCCTCAAGGCCATCCAGCAGGATATCGCGCCGGGCCTCGAAGGCGTCGACCATCTCTTCGACAGGCGTCTGTGGTCCACTCAGGGCGGCTTCGGCGGCGTGTTGTGACGCCCCGGTTGCACAGGCCTGGATGTACTGGTGCACCCGGAGCATCCGGTCGATCCGCGACTGGGCGCCGATCACCCATCCGAGCCGCCAGCCGGTCATCGAGTAGGTCTTCGAACAGGCCGACACGAGCACGACGTTGTCGGAGTCGGCAAAGGCAAACGGCGAGTAGTGCTCGCCGGTAAAGACGATACTCTCATAGACCTCATCGGAGATGCATAATACGTCATGTTCGTCGGCAATTCGGGCAAACGCGCGCATGTCCGCTTCCGACTGGACGGCGCCGGTGGGATTCGCCGGTGAGTTGACCACAAACGCGGCTGTGTCTTCAGTGATGGCCGCCTCGACAGCCGACGGGGCGAGCGTCAGGTCGTCTCGCAGCCCAACGGGAACCGGCTCACCGCCAGCCAGTTTTGTCAGTTCCTTATAGGAGACAAATCCCGGGTCCGGCACCAACACCTCCTGGCCTGGATCGACGTGGGCCTCCATGACGAGATGAAGCGCTTCACTCCCGCCGGCGGTCGCGATGATCGCCTCCGGATCGATTTGCAGTCCGCGATCGGCTGCGTACCGGTTGGCGATGGCTTCTCGAAGGGATCGCATCCCCTTATTCGAGGTGTAGGCGTCAGCCTCACCCGCTGCGATTGCTGTGCGTGCGGCCTCGCGGGCGTGCTCTGGGGTCGGGAAGTCCGGCTGCCCAAGACCAAGGTTGATTGCGTCCTCGCTGGCGGCCTCGAAGACCTCGCGGATACCACTGATCGAAATGCGCTCGACGCGGTCCGAGAATCCTGTCATACTCTACCACCGGCCGCCGCCGACAATCAAGGTTTCCACCCGTTGCCGGCGCACCGGCCGTGTGGGGCTCTCACACCCGATCCCGTGCATCGCTATGCTTTTATGACCCGCTCAGGTAGACACCGGTACAGTCTAGTGGCGAGGCGTGAAAGCGTCTCGGCGTGACACTCAGCGTACTCGTTCCGTCGTCGATTGGTCGGGAAACTGACGGCAAGCGTGACGCCACCCGCAAGCTCGGCACGATCGCCCGCGCGGCGGTCATCTTTCGAGCTGATCGGGTGGTCGTCTTCCCTGACCGGGAAGGCGAACGCCAGTACGACGGCGGGTTCGTCGAAACCGTCCTTCGGTACGCCGCGACACCGCCCTACCTCCGAAAGGAACTGTGGGGCACGCGGGACGAACTAGAGTACGCCGGTGTCTTGCCGCCGCTTCAGGCCTCGTCGCGGACGGGCTCCGGATCAAGCGATCCGGGGTCGACGAGACAGGGTATCGTGACCGAGGTCGGACCTGATGGGCGCGTTCGGGTCAATTGCGGCCTGCAACACCCGATCTCCCTCCCCGTTCCCGATGACCGGGAGCTTGCGCAGGGAGAGCGTGTGACCGTCAGGATCTCTTCGCGACGACCAGTCCGTGCGAAACTCGTCGACGAGTCCCCACCGGGATTCGCCGTCGAGCGAGCGGATCTCCACGCAGCGCTTGATCGCGATGATGCTGGGATCCGGATCGCCACCTCCCGTCACGGCGACGCGCTGACCACATCGGGGCTTGGCCCACTCGTGAGGCGTATCCAGCGCGACGGTGCGACCGTCGCCTTCGGTGCGCCACAGCGTGGTCTCCCCGAGATGCTCGGTGTCGCCGTGACGGCGATTACCGACACGACCACCGACGCCCCGGCTGGGTTCGACCGATGGTTGAACACGATCCCGAACCAGGGAAGCGAAACGGTGCGCACCGAAGAAGCGGTGCTCGCCTCGCTCGCAACCCTCACGCTCACGGAGTGAGACAATGCCAGAACCAAACAGACCACGCAAAGGCTCGCTGGGATTCAGCCCCCGACAACGCGCCGAGAGTGACGTCCCCCGGTTCGATTCGTGGCCGGAGGCCGACGGACAGCCGATGCTGCAGGGATTCGCCGGGTACAAGGCCGGCATGACCCACGTGGTGATGATCAACGACCAGTCGGGTGCCCCGAATGAGGGCATGGAAGAGACCGTCCCGGTCACCGTCGTCCAGACGCCGCCCATGCAGGCGGCTGCCCTGCGCGTCTACGAGGAGACCCCCTACGGGCTCCGTCCGAAGACCGAACTTTGGGCTCCTGAGACGCACGCGGACCTCGAACGAGCGCTCGACGTGCCCGAAGAGCCCGACTTCGACGGCGGTGCTGACGCGATCCGCACCGCGGCCGAGGACGGCCTCGTTGATGACGTCCGGATGATCACCCACACTGTTCCCGGTGCCGTTGACGGCGTTCCACAGAAGCGACCACACGTCATGGAGACCCGCATCGGCGGTGGATCCGTGGCCGATCGGATCGATCACGGCATCGAACTGCTGGCCGACGGTGGCAGTCACGCGATGACTGACATTTTCCGTGCCGGCGAGTATCTCGATGTCTCGGGAATCACGAAGGGCAAAGGGACTCAGGGTCCTGTCAAGCGCTGGGGCGTCCAGCGCCGTAAGGGCAAACACGCCCGTCAGGGCTGGCGTCGACGGATCGGGAATCTCGGTCCGTGGAACCCATCGCGGGTCCGCTCGACGGTCCCCCAGCAGGGTCAGACCGGCTATCACCAGCGAACCGAGTTGAACAAACGACTGATCGAGATCGGCGACGATGATGTGACGCCCGACGGCGGCTTCGTCAACTTCGGCGAGGTCGACGGCTCCTATGCGCTGATCAAAGGATCGCTGCCGGGTCCAGAACAGCGGCTCCTGCGGTTCCGCCCCGCGATCCGGCCGAATGATCAACCGCGCCTCGATCCCGAGGTGCGACACGTATCAACCGCATCGAACCAAGGATAACCAATGCAGACGACAATTCACGATCTGGACGGCAACGCCGTTGATCAGATCACGCTCCCGTCGGTCTTTGAAACGACCGTCCGGCCGGATCTGATCAAACGCGCCGTGCTGGCCGCCCAGGCGAACCGAAAACAGGACTACGGTGCCGACGAGTACGCCGGGCTCCGCACCCCTGCCGAGTCGCCGGGGAGCGGTCGCGGGATGGCACACGTTCCTCGCATCAACGGGGAGGCAGCACGCGTCCCGCACGTTGTCGGCGGTCGGCGGGCCCACCCGCCGAAGGCCGAGAAAGACCGGAGTAAAGACCTCAATGATAAAGAGCGCAAACAGGCGGTCCGTTCGGCCATTGCGGCTACAGCCGACGCCGACCGTGTTGCCGACCGTGGCCACGAGTTCGATGCAGATCTTGAGCTTCCGGTCGTCGTCTCTGATGACTTCGAGGATCTGATCAAGACCCGCGAGGTTGTTGCGTTTCTTGAGACGGTTGGACTCCACGCCGACATCGAGCGTGCTGATGAGGGACGGACCATCCGCGCCGGACGGGGGACCACCCGGGGTCGGAAGCGCAAGACCCCGGCGTCGATCCTCTTTGTGACCTCCAGTGAAGCTGGCCCATCGAAGGCCGCTCGTAATCTTGCTGGAGCCGACGTAGCGACCGGCCGCGAGGTCGATGCCGAGGAGCTGGCGCCCGGGACTCATCCGGGTCGTCTGACCGTTTACACGGAGTCCGCACTCGCGGAGGTGAACAACCGATGACGCGTGATGTGATCAAACACCCACTGGTGACTGAGAAGTCGATGAACGATATGGACTTCGAGAACAAGCTCCAGTTCGCGGTTGATCCAGGCGCGTCGAAACCCGAAATTGCCGACGAGGTCGCCGAACGCTTCGATGTCGATGTCGTCGGCGTCAATGCACACTTCACCATGGACGGCTACAAGAAGGCAATCGTCGAGTTGTCCGAGGACGACGATGCCGGTGAGGTCGCATCCAGAATCGGGGTGTTCTAATCATGGGACGACGCATCCGAGGCCAACGACGTGGTCGCGGCGGGTCGACCTTCCGAGCACCCTCTCACCGGTATGACTCAAAGAAGCAGCACAAGACGACCGACGACGGTGTCGACGCTGTTGTCGGAACCGTCGTTGAGATTGACCACGATCCGACGCGATCGGCGCCAGTCGCCGACGTCGAGTTCGAGGACGGTGACCGCCGGCTTGTGATCGCTCCTGAGGGCGTCGGTGTCGGTGACGAGTTGCACGTCGGCATCTCGGCCCCGATTGAGCCGGGGAACACTCTGCCACTGGCGGAGATCCCGGAGGGCATCCCGGTTCACAACGTTGAGGCCCAGCCGGGCGACGGCGGGACGTATGCCCGTGCTAGCGGGGTTAGTGCCCGTCTGGTCACCCATGACCAGGATGCGGCGGTCGTGCAGCTCCCAAGCGACGAGGTCAAGCGACTTGACCCGACCTGTCGGGCGACCATCGGCGTCGTTGCAGGCGGTGGTCGGACCGAGAAGCCGATCGTCAAGGCCGGCAAGAAATACCACAAGGTCCAGTCGCGTGGGACCGTCTGGCCGCGCGTCCGCGGTGTTGCGATGAACGCGGTTGACCACCCCTTTGGTGGGGGTGGCCGACAGCACCCGGGACGACCAAAGAGCGTCTCGCGAAACGCACCGCCGGGACGCAAGGTCGGTGATATCTCATCCCGTCGTACCGGACGGGGTGGTAACGAATGAGTTCGGAGTATCGCACCGGTCAGGAGGGTGAGTTCACCTATCGTGGCCACACGCTTGAGGAGTTGCAGGATATGAGTGTTGACGAGGTCGCGGAACTGCTCCCCGCACGTCAGCGGCGAACCATCGAACGCGGTCTCGGGACCCAGCGCGAGAAGCTCCTGGAGACGGCCCGCGAGACGACACCGGAGGAGTCCGCACAGGACCCCATCCGGACGCACCTGCGGAATATGCCGATCCTGCCGGAGTTTGTCGGACTGACCTTCGCCGTTCACGACGGCCAGTCCTTCGAGCGCGTCGAGGTTGAGCCGGAGATGATCGGCCACTACCTCGGGGAGTTCCAGCTCACCCGACAGCAGGTTGAGCACGGCCAGGCCGGGATCGGAGCGACACGCTCCTCAAAGTTCGTGCCGCTCAAATGAGGTGATCCGTATGGGAATCAGCTACAGTATCCAGACGGACCCGGACCAGCACGCCAAGGCGATGCTCCGGGACCGACAGATCAGTCACAAGCACAGCAAGGCCCTCGCCCGCGAGATCAAGGGCATGACCGCTTCGGAGGCAACCGAGTACCTCCACGCGGTCATCAACGAGGAGCAGCCGGTGCCGTTCCGCCAGCATAACAGTGGTGTCGGCCACCGGTCGAACATCGACGGTTGGGACGCCGGCCGGTACCCCGAGAAGGCCAGCAAGGCGTTTCTCGACCTTCTTGAAAACGCCATTGGCAACGCCGAGCACCGAGGGTTCAATGGCGGATCGATGACGATCCATCATGTTGCCGCCCACAAGGTCGGCGAAGCTGAGGGACGTCAGCCCCGCGCAATGGGTCGCGCATCCGCCTGGAACACGCCTGAGGTGGATGTTGAACTGGTCCTTGAGGCCGACGAACCACGTTCCGCGGAGGGTGATGAGTAATGGCTGACGAACAGCAGTTCATCGACGACGGACTCCAGCGCTCACAGATTGACGAGTTCTTCGCGGACGAACTCGGCCGAGCCGGCTATGGTGGCATGGAAGTCGCCAAGACGCCGATGGGGACTCAGATCGTTCTCAAGGCCGAAAAGCCAGGCATGGTGATCGGTAAGGGCGGTGAGAACATCCGCAAGATCACCTCGACGCTTGAGAACGAGTTCGATCTTGAGGACCCACAGATCGACGTTCAGGAGGTTGACGATCCGGATCTCAACGCTCGCATTGTCGCTGATCGCCTTGCGAACGCGCTTGAGCGTGGCTGGTACTTCCGGAAGGCCGGACACACCACGCTTGACCGGATTATGGACTCCGGAGCACTCGGCGCCGAGATTGTGCTTGCCGGTAAGCTGACTGGCGCGCGATCACGCGTCGAGAAGTTCTCCGATGGCTACATCAAACACAACGGTGAACCAGCCGACGAAATCGTCGACTTCGGGCAGTCTGTCGCGGTCATGAAACTCGGCACCATCGGGGTGAACGTCAAGATCATCCCGCCGGAGGCCGAGTTGCCTGATGACTTCCAGGTGGCCGAGGGAGCCGATACGAGCGATCTTGAGCCGAGCGAGCCCGAGGAGGGTGTTGAGGAGCTCATTGCTGAGGATGTCGAGGCAGAGGCGGTCGAAGAACTTGAGGCGGCCGCCGAGTCAGAAGCTCCGACCGAGTCCGTTGAGGAGGCTCCTGTCGAGGAAGCGCCGGTCGAAGAGGAGGTTGTCGACGAGCCTGAGGAAGAACCCGTTGCCGAGCCCGACGAGGTCGCCTCCATTGAGGAGGAACTCGACGAGCTTGACGAGGAGGTTGAAGAGGAAGCCGAAGAACTGCTTGATGAAATGGAGGACGAGGAGCAATGACCATCCTGCATCCAGCGGAGATCCGCGACATGACGCCGGCTGAGCGCGAGGCCGAACTTGAGGAGCTCCGTACGGAGTTGCTCAACGCCAAGGCCGTCCAGGCCGCCGGTGGCGCTCCGGAGGATCCGGGGCGTATCAAGGAGCTGCGTCGCGCGATCGCTCGAATCAAGACCATTCAGCGCGAAGAAGGCGATATCGAATGATGCCGCTGACACCCGAAACGCTCCCGCGACACGAGCTCTCCGGCCTCCCTGTGGAGGTTGTCGAGGCGACCAACCCCGAGCTTGTCGGGATTGTCGGTCGCGTGCGTCGCGAGACGACGAACACGCTTGTCGTCGCGGGTGCCGACCGGGTGCGACAGGTACCGAAGGCGGAGGCAACCTTCGCCTTCGTGCTCCCCGACGATCGCTTTGCGAGTATGGACCACGCGGTCCAGCCATCCCACGTGGATGGCACTACCGTTACGGTGGCTGGACGCCGACTCTGCGCCCGGCCGGCCGAACGGACCGAAACACGAGGTGATACGATATGGCAATCGGCTTAGATGTACCGATGCCTCCGGAGCCAGACCGCCCGGAGGACTACGACTATGAGACCTGTCCGTTTTACGGCGATCTCTCCGTCCGAGGGCAAGTCCTGGAGGGAGAGGTGGTCTCGACGGACATGGACAAGACGGTTATCGTCGAGCGGGAATACGATGTCTCGGTGCCGAAGTACGACCGATACATGAAACGACGGTCCCGGATCCCAGCCCACGTGCCAGGGGTTCTGGAGCCACTGTCGGTCGGCGACGAAGTGAAGATCGCCGAATGTCGCCCGCTCTCGAAGACTAAATCGCACGTCGTCGTCGAGGTTACCTCGGCGGCTGACGGAGGTGAACAGTAATGGAAGCAATCAACGCAGACGTCACACAGGGCCTTGAGAAGGGGTCGTCGCTGCAGTGTGCCGATAACACCGGCGCCCGCGAACTCAAGCTGGTGAGTGTCCACAACTACACCGGGACGCTCAACCGGCATCCGAAAGCGGGGCTCGGTGACAAGGTCAGCGTGTCCGTGACCAAAGGCACCCCAGAGATGCGACGCCAGGTGCTTGAGGCCGTGATCGTTCGCCAGCGCAAACCGATTCGCCGGCCTGACGGCCGACGGGTAAAATTCGAGGATAATGCGGCCGTCATCATCGACGAGAACGAGGAGCCACGTGGGACCGAGATTAAAGGCCCCGTTGCCCGTGAGGTCGCCGAACGGTTTGGAACAATCGCCAGCACGGCTACGATGATCGTATGAGCAAGCAACCACGCAAACAGCGCGCCCGTACGGAGCGTGCCTCGCTGCACGAACGTCACGATCAGGTCCACGCGACGCTCGCGTCGGATCTCCGTGAGGAGTACGATACCCGGCGTGTCCGGGTCAACGCCGGTGACACCGTTGAGGTCATGCGCGGCGATCACGCCGGTGAGACCGGTGAGGTTGTCCGCGTCGATCTCAAGAACGCCGTCGTGCACGTTGAGGACGTCACAATCGAGACGGCCGATGGGGAGGAGGTTCCCCGGCCGCTCGACGCGTCGAATCTCCGCGTGACGGATCTTGAACTTGATCGTGATCCCGAACGCGAGGCACGGATTCAGGGCACAGAAGGTGATACCGAATGACGAACCACCAGAAACGACTTTCAGCACCGAAGACGTGGCCGGTCGAACGGAAGACCGAGACCTTCACCGTCAAGGCCGACGCCGGCCCCCACGGCGAAGCCGGGGTTCCGCTGGTTGTTATCCTGCGGGATGTTCTTGGCTACGTCGACTCAACCAAGGAAGCGCGGTATGCGACCAGTGCCGGAACCATCCGGGTCAACGGTGACCTGGTGCGCGACGAGCAGCGCCCAATCGGGATGTTCGATATCGTCGCGTTCACCGAGCGCGAGGAGTACTACCGTGTCTTCCCGAACGAGGGCGGTCGACTCGCTTTGACGCCGATCGACGAGGCAGCCGCCGACAGCAAACTCGGCCGGATCGTCGGTAAGACACAGGTCTCCGGTGGCGACACCCAGCTCACGCTCCACGACGGCCAGACGCTGCTCGTTGAGGAGTCCGCGTACAGCCCGCGTGACTCGCTGGTCCTCGACAACGAGTCCAACGAGATTGTCGCGCACTTCCCCTACGAGGAGGGGGCGCTGGTCACCGCCGTCAGTGGTGTGCACGCCGGTCAAATCGGTGAGATCGTCGAGATCGATGTCACCGCCGGCAGTGCCGACAACATCGTGATTGTCGAGTCACTCGACGGCGAGGTCTTCGAGACCATCGAGGAGTACATCGTCGTGATCGACGAGAACTTCATCGACGGTGATGATGCATGAGCGAAGCAGACAGCTCATTCCACGAGATGCGCCGGCCGCGTGTCGAGAAGGTTGTCGCTCACATGGGTATTGGACAGGGCGGTCGCGAGCTTGCGAACGCCGAGGAGATCCTCACCGAGCTCACCGGGCAGGAGCCGGTGCGAACGCAGGCAAAGGTCTCAGAGCCGGAGTTCGATATCCGTGAGGGTGATCCCATTGGCGTCAAGGTGACGCTTCGTGACGAACAGGCCCATGAGTTCCTCTCGACGGCACTCCCGCTGGCGGATCTCTCGCAGTCGCAGTTCGACGATACCGGGAACGTAAGCTTCGGTATCGCCGAACACACCGAGTTCCCGAGCCAGGAGTACGATCCTGATATCGGGATCTACGGGCTTGATGTCACGATCAATCTGACCCGCCCCGGGTATCGGATCTCACAGCGGGATCACGAAACGCGTTCGATTCCCGCCGGTCACCGGCTTGATCCGAGTGACGCGATCGGATACCTCGAATCCGAATTTGACATTGAGGTCACCCATGAGTAAGAACGACGACACCGGCGAACACGCCAGCAAACGGACCGACCACCGTGAGACCTGCCAGCGGTGTGGCCGCAAGCAGGGATTGGTCGGAAAGTACGACATCTGGCTGTGCCGACAGTGTTTCCGCGAGGTTGCCCGCGATATGGGCTTTAAGAAGTATCGCTAACCATGACGGCTGACGATCCACTCAGTAACGCGCTCTCGGGACTCGATAACGCCGGGAGTGTCGGTCATCTGACGCATACGGTATCGCCGGCCTCGAACGAGATCGGGAGCGTCCTTGAGGTCCTCTATGACCGTGGGTACATTGACGGCTTCGAGTACATTGAGGACGGCAAAGCCGGTCAGTTCGAGGTTGAACTAAACGGCCGCATCAACGAGTGTGGCCCAGTCAAACCCCGCTACTCCGTCGGCGCCGACGAATTCGAGAAGTGGGAGAAGCGGTATCTCCCGGCGCGCGACTATGGGTCGCTTGTGGTCACCACGAGCCATGGGGTTATGAGCCACTACGACGCCCGTGAACAGGGTATCGGTGGCCAAATCATCGCATACGTCTACTAACCATGCAACGAACCGAACTCGAGATTCCAGCGGACGTCGACGCCGAGATGGATCGGCTCGACCTGACCGTCTCGGGCCCGAACGGTACCGTCTCCCGTCGGCTGTGGTATCCCGACGTGTCGGTCTCCGTTGAGGATGACACTGTCGTCATCAAAAGCGAGGCCGACGACGCAAAGACGACATCGACGGTCGGCACCTTCGAGAGCCACGTCCGGAACATGTTCCGTGGGGTCACCGAGGGCTTTGAATACGAGATGGAAGTGTTCTATAACCACTTCCCGATGCAGGTCTCCGTTGAGGACGGCGAGATTGTCATTGAGAACTTCCTCGGCGAGCGGGCGCCGCGATCGACCGCGATTCACGGCGACCAGACGACCGTTGAGATCGACGACGAGACCGTCTACGTTCGCGGCCCCGACAAGGAGGCCGTCGGCCAGACTGCTGCCGATATCGAACAGCTCACGCGCGTCCGGGACAAGGACATCCGTGTCTTCCAGGACGGCGTGTACATCACGCAGAAACCCGAGAAGGGAGGTGCCTGAATAGATGGCAGACGAACTCACCGAGATTAGCGGTGTTGGCGAGAGCAAGGCCGAAGCCCTCCGCGAGGCGGGCTTTGACTCGCTTGAGGCCGTCAAGGGCGCCTCGCAGGATGAACTGGCATCGGTTGAGGGGATCGGGACGGCACTCGCCGCCCGGATCAAAGCCGATGTCGGCGATCTTGATGTCGAAGCCGAACCGGCTGCGGAGGTCGAAGAGGCCGAAGCCGAACCGGCCGAGGAGGCCCCAGCAGAGGAGGTCGAGACCGAACTCCGCGCTCGGGGGCTTACCGACAAGACGCCCGAGCTGAGCGACGAGGAAGAGCGCTTGCTCACCGAGCGCGCCTCGACGAGCCAGCCGAAATTCAATCGTCAGGACCACCACAAGAAACAGCGTGTTCCGAGCTCCTGGCGGCGGCCGCGCGGTGACCTCTCGAAGCAGCGTCGCCGGATTAAGGGCAAGGGCGATGTCGTTGAGGCTGGTTACCGCACGCCGACGGCCGTCCGCGGCAAGCACCCAAGCGGGTTCGAAGAGGTGCTTGTCCACACGCCCTCGGAACTTGAGGATGTCGACCCCGACCGTGAGGCCGTTCGGATCGCCTCGGCCGTCGGCGGTCGCAAGCGCGAGCGCATTGAGGAACTAGCCGAAGACCGCGAGATTCGCGTCTTGAATCCGACCTACGAAGAGGTCGAAGTGGAGGCTGACAACGCATGACCGATCTCAGAGCACAGAAACGGCTCGCTGCTGACATTCTCGATGTCGGCGAGAACCGCATCTGGCTCGATCCAGAAGAACAGGACGAGTTGGCGGATGCCATCACCCGCGAGGATGTTGCTGAACTTATCGAAGAGGGGACAATCCGCGCCAAGCCCGCACAGGGCAACTCCCGTGGCCGCGTTCGCGAGCGTGCGGCAAAGCGCTCCTATGGCCACCAGAAGGGCCCCGGCTCCCGGAAGGGGAAAGCCGGTGCCCGACAGGACGAGAAAGATGAATGGACGCGGAAGGTTCGCGCCCAGCGCCAGACTCTCCGGACGCTCCGTGACGACGGGACACTGACGCCCGGACAGTACCGGGAACTGTATAACAAGTCCCGTGGTGGGGAGTTCCCCGATGTCCGCCGACTGCTGAACTACATTGAAGACACCTACGACATCACACTTGATCGATCTGAACTTGGAGGTGAAAACTAATGGCAACTGGTCCACGGTATAACGTCCCGATGCGGCGTCGGCGCGAGGTCCGGACTGACTACCATCAGAGGTTGCGCCTGCTGAAATCCGGCAAGCCGCGTCTCGTGGCGCGGATCTCAAACAACCACGTCAGGGCGCAGCTGGTGACTCTTGGTCCGGACAGCGATGAGACGGTTGCGAGCGCCATTTCGGCCGATCTTGAGGAGTTTGGCTGGGAGGCGCCGACCGGCAACCTTCCAAGCGCGTATCTGACCGGCCTGTTGGCCGGCCGACGCGCGCTTGATGCCGGAATTGAGGAGGCCGTCCTTGACATCGGCCTTCACAGCCCGACGCCCGGAAGTAAAGTCTTCGCGGTCCAGGAGGGGGCGATCGATGCCGGCCTCGATATTCCACACAACGAGGCGGTCCTTCCCGACTGGCGGCGTAACCGCGGCGAGCACATCGCCGAATACGCCGCCGACCGCGAGGAGCCGCTATACAGTGGCTCCTTTGACGCGACCGACCTACCCGAACACTTCGACGACATCCGGGAGACACTACTCGAACTATGAGCGCAGGAGACGCACACGACGGCTGGCAGCCGGTCACCCGGCTCGGCCGAATGGTACAGGACGGCGAGATCGACTCGATGGAGGAAGCCCTCCAGTCGGGACTCTCGCTGAAGGAACCCGAGATCGCCGATCAGCTGCTGCCGGGGCTCGAAGATGAGGTACTTGATATCAATATGGTCCAGCGGATGACCGACTCCGGTCGCCGGGTGAAATTCCGGTGTGTCGTCGTCATCGGCAACCGCGATGGATATGTCGGCTACGCCGAGGGGCGCGACGACCAGGTTGGAGCGGCTATCCAGAAGGCTATCGGGATTGCCAAACAGAATATCATCAAAGTTGAACGCGGCAGCGGTTCCTGGGAGGATCGGCCCGGCGGAACCCACTCGCTGGTCCGCAAGGCCGAGGGCAGTGCTGGAAGTGTTACCGTCGAGATCAATCCGGCCCCGCAGGGACTCGGTCTTGCGGCCGCGGAGACGCCACAGAAGGTCCTTGAGCTCGCGGGCATCGAGGACGCATGGACGACAAGCTACGGGAACACCCGAACGACGGTCAACTTCGCAAAGGCGACGTTCAACGCGCTCCGCAACGCTTCTCAGTCACGCACTCCGCCGCGGCTCCGCGACCAACAGCGAGCGGACGAGCAGGACTTTGAGGAGGTGTCCGAGTGATGCAAGCGGTTGTTCAACTCCGCGGCGAGATTGATATGAGCCAGGAGGTCCGTGACACCCTGGAGATGCTCAATCTCCACAAACAGAACCACTGTACGTTCGTCCCTGAGACCGACTCCTACCAGGGGATGATCACCAAGGTCCACGACCACGTGGCCTATGGTACACCCAGTGCTGACACCGTCGCGATGTTGCTTCGCCGCCGTGGTGACCCCGCGGAGGGTGAGGCGGAGATCAACGACGACTGGGTACACGAACACACTGACTACGCCGATGTCGCTGATCTCGCCGACGCACTGGTTGCCGAGGAGACGACGCTCCAGGACGCCGGATTATCGCCCGCGTTGCGGCTGCACCCGCCTCGCGGTGGCCATGACGGGATCAAGCACCCTGTCGCTGAGGGTGGCCAGATCGGCCGACATCCGACGGACGCGATTGACGAACTCCTTGAGGCGATGCGATAAGCATGACGAGCAAGAAAAAACGCCAGCGCGGCTCGCGGACGCACGGTGGCGGGACACACAAGAACCGCCGTGGTGCCGGCCATCGGGGTGGCCGTGGTCGGGCTGGCCGCGACAAGCACGAACAGCTGAACTACGAACCGCTCGGAAAACACGGCTTTACCCGCCCGGACGCTGTCACCGATGATGTCCTGACTGTCGGTGTGCAGTCGCTTGATGAGGACGTGTCGCTACTAGCGGCCGAGGGGATCGCCGAGGAGACCGATGACGGCTACCGGATCGACGCCCGTGAGGTGGTTGATGGTGGCTTCGACGCGGATGTTGTCAAGGTCCTTGGCACCGGTCAGGTCCATGGTACGCTGACCGTTGTGGCCGACGCGTTCTCGGCGAGCGCCCGCAAGCTGATTGAGGAGGCCGGCGGCGAGGCTGTCCTCAGTGACCGGGCCGAGCGCGCAGAATCGGAAAACGTATCCGACGGATCTGAGCAGGAGTAACCAATGGGATGGAAGGAGGCTGCTGAACCGGTTCTTTCGCGGATCCCGGTTGTCCGCCAGCCCCAGGGACACGTTCCCTTCAAGCGGAAGCTGGCGTGGACGGCTGGGGTGTTGGTGTTGTATTTCTTCCTGACGAACGTCACCCTCTGGGGACTTGGAGGGGGTGAGGACCTGTTCGGTCAGTTCCGTACGGTGCTGGCCGGCGCACAGGGATCGCTACTCCAAGTCGGGATCGGCCCGATCGTCACGGGGAGCATCGTGATGCAGCTGCTTGGGGGGGCGAATCTCCTCGGGCTCGATACCAACGATCCCCGCGACCAGGTGCTCTATCAGGGCCTCCAGAAGACGCTCGTCATCCTTGTCACGCTGATGACGGCGATCCCGATGGTCTACGCGGGCTTTCTTCAGGCTGGCCCGATTGAACCGCTCGGCCTGGGACAGTCAACCGTCCAGCTTCTGTTGGTCGCACAGGTGTTCGTCGGTGGTGTCCTGATCCTCTATATGGACGAGATTGTCTCGAAGTGGGGGATCGGAAGCGGGGTTGGACTGTTCATTATCGCTGGTGTCAGCCAGCGGCTGTTCGGTGGGTTCTTCAGCTTCGGGGAGAGCGGCTTTTTCGCCTCCTGGTTCCGCATCCTGACCGGACAGACCGAGATCGGCTCAATCGTCGGTGGTGCGGGGATTGCGGACCTCTTTATCGGTCCAGGACAGCTGCTCGCGCTTATCACGACCATCCTGATCTTCGTGACGGTCGTCTACGCCGAGTCCGTCCGTGTTGAGATCCCGCTGAGTCACGCTCGTGTGAAAGGAGCCCGCGGCCGGTTCCCGGTTAAGCTTATTTATGCGAGCGTTCTGCCGATGATTCTCGTGCGTGCGCTCCAGGCAAACATCCAGTTCCTCGGACAGATTCTGAACCGACTGTCCTCCGAGACCCACATCGTGTTGTTCGGACAGTCGATGCGCTGGCTGGGTAACTACGATGGGAACGGCCAGGTGATTGGGGGGCTATTTTACTATCTCAAACCCGTGTACAGTCCGAGTGCGTGGCTCAACCCGCCGGCCGATATCGCCATGTGGCAGGTGATGACCCGCATCTCGATTGACATGACGTTCATGATCGTCGGCGGGGCCATTTTCGCGGTCTTCTGGGTCGAAACGACCAACATGGGCCCAGAAGCCACTGCAAAACAGATCCAGCGCTCCGGTATGCAGATCCCTGGGTTCCGCCAGGAGGTCGGCGTCGTCGAGCAGGTCATGGGACGGTACATCCCACAGGTGACCATCCTCGGTGGCGCCCTTGTTGGTCTGCTGGCTGTCATTGCGAATATGCTGGGAACCATCGGGAACGTTTCCGGTGAGGGCCTGCTCCTGACGGTTTCGATTACCTACAAGATCTACGAGGAAATCGCCGAGGAACAGCTCATGGAAATGCACCCGATGATGCGCCGGATGTTCGGCTCTGAGTAGCTAGCGCGAGCCGAGGTATCCCGGCGAAACTGTTATCTATATTTCGTTAGTATTCGAACATGGGTTGCTCCCATGTCATCCCGTAATGACCCGTTCGCGGAGATCGAGCGCATGTTCGACCGCATGAGCCGTCAGTTTGAGGAGGCATCACACATGTGGGACTCCGAGCGTCTCGCGGGCCGTCTCTCGTCGGGCTCCGGATCGATGGCTGTCGACATTATCGACAAGGACGGCACCTTCGAGATGACCGTTGACCTCCCGGGCTTCGAGCGTGAGGATGTCGATATCCGCGTGACCGACAGCAAGCTTCACATCGAGGCTGATCGCGAGCAGGCACACGAAGAGAGCGAGGAAGACTACATCCGAAGTGAGCGCCACCATACGGCGGTCAAACGCATGGTTCAACTGCCGGACGAGATCGACCAGGACGGCGTCGAAGCCCACATGAAAAACGGCGTCCTCTCGATCACGCTCCCGAAGGCTGAACGCAAGCACGCCCGCAAGATCGAAGTCAAAAGCGCCTGACAATCGAGCGCCTGTACGGTCCGGTGCGCTCGGCTGGGGACGCGCTGCTCGCCGTTTTAACCGTCATATTTCTGTGATCCACAGTCGGTACGCCGACTCATATCCGTAGACCTCACAAAAGAGCGTCTCGATGAACGTCGCGAGCCGATCGTCGTCGGTGTAGCCGTTGATATGTACGTTTGTCCCGTCGGCAAACTCCGGTTGCTCGCGGGCGGCGATCGTGAACTCCGGATAGGACTCGACGATCTCGGGTAACCGCTCAAGCTCCTCATCGGTATAGTCGGCATTCAAAAGCCCATCCTCAAGCCGATACTGGACCCATGCCGGATGTTCGCCACCCGGTGGCGGTGTGTCAGCCTCGACTGTGATGTGTGGACTCCCGCGCTCGCGGTGAGCGGCGAGTGCCTCGGCGATGAGTGCCTTGCGCCCTGTGGCGTCGTTTGCATCGAACGGTGTCATTGCCGATCATTCGGTCGACCGGCCGAAGACGCTTTCGTCACCTAAGCGACGGGATTACGGAGGACTGATATGGGTGTGGAAGCCACCCGATTGTATGCACGACCCACGGATCATGCTGCTCGGTGCACCGGGCGCTGGAAAAGGGACACAGAGCTCAAATATCGTCGATGCATACGGTGTTGAGCACGTCACGACCGGTGATGCGCTCCGGGCGAACAAGGATATGGAGACCGAATACGGCACGCCTCGCGAATATATGGAGGCTGGCGAACTCGTCCCCGATCCGGTTGTCAACGAAATTGTCGAGGCCGCACTCAAAGATGCCGATGGCTTCGTGCTTGATGGCTACCCGCGCAACCTCTCGCAGGCGGAGTATCTCGATTCGATCACCGACCTCGATGTCGTTGCGTATCTCAAGGTGAGTACCGAAGAGTTGCTCACCCGACTGACCGGTCGTCGAGTCTGTAGCGAATGTGGCACCAACTACCACGTCGAGTATAACCCGCCGGAGGAGTCGGGTGTCTGTGACGCGTGTGGCAGCGAGTTGATCCAGCGTGACGACGACACCGAAGAGACGGCGCGCGACCGGATTGAGGTCTTCGAAGAGAACACGATGCCTGTTGTCGAGCACTTCCGTGGTGAGGAGGCTTTTGTCGAGATCGACGGCGAGCAGGCCCCCGATGCGGTCTGGAGTGATCTTGAAACAGCCATCGAAGCCCGTCTCTGAAGCCGCTCGGGCGTGCTGGGCGCCGAACGAAAGGCTTCAATAGGTTCCTCAGACTATCAACCGATAATGGCTTGGACCGCGGAGCGGATTCGGTCGCTCCTCGAAGAAGACGAGGAGATGGAAGATGCGCTCCGGACGATCAAGGCCGTCGCCGACGACAACGACGGGATCGTCGAGTGGAGCGACGTTGCAGACGACGTGACTAGCGGTCAGTGGGGTCGCATTATTGAAGAGGGAATTCTTGAGAGTGTCGACGATGGATTCCGGTTCAGCGATCCCGAAGGAGTCGAAGAACTGCTTGAAGCCGATCACGTTGCCTCCGATGTCGACCTTGATATCCCTGATGTCGGGATTGATGTTGAGGTCAACTGGACAACCTGGGATAAGGCGGCTGCCGCTGGCGCCGCCTTACTGGTGCTTGGGTACTGGTTTGATCCGATCCAGAACCTCATTGGTGGTACAGTCAACGTGGTGTTTGGACCGCTCGCGAACGTGCTCCCGTTTTTCGTTGTCATCTTTGCTGCTTCGCTTGTGACGGGGACGTACTCGACGCTCCTCCAGGCTCACTTGATGGATACCGAGCTTATGGCGGCCTTCCAACGACAGATGAACGAGATCCAAGAGAAACAAGATCTCGCCGAGGAGCGCGGCGATGACGCGGCTGCCGAGCAGCTCAAACAAAAGCAGATGGAGCTTGTCACCGAGCAGCTCAGCATGTTCAAAGAGCAGCTCCGTCCGATGGTCTGGATCATGCTCTTAACCATCCCGATCTTCCTGTGGATCTGGTGGATGGTCGGCAACGGTGCCATTGGTCACCCGGACAGTGCCGACATGATTATGCCGATCTTCGGTGAACTTCAGCACTGGAACGATGGCGTCATCGGTCCGCTCCGGGGCTGGATCTTCTGGTATATCATCTGTTCAATCAGCTTTACCCAGATCATGCGGAAGTCGCTGAACGTCATGACGATGCCCAACTGAGGTCGGTTTTCGTGGCCTCAAATCCCGATTTGGCTCGAACGACCTCGACACCGTCTGCGTCGGAGTTTGGCCAACTCCGGCGTGTCGCCGACTATCAGTTCGGTACGGGTGCTGGTGTCGGCTTGTTTCCCGACCGATCAGCGCTCACCGTCAAGCGAACCGGCTCCGGGCGTATTGAACAGGTCTTCGCCGATGCAGCGCGACTGGCTAGTCGACGGACGGACGGTCGACTCACCCTCTCAGTTCAGGCGGCTGAACGACTTGCTGAGGCTCTTCCCGACCGGTATCGCGTTGCGGTTGGTGCCGAGAGCCGCCCGTACATCAGCGAGGGAAAAAACGCCTTTGCGAAGTTTGTCACGGCCGTTGATCCGGTGATTCGTCCGGGTGACGAGGTCTATATCACGCACGACGCAACCGTCTTGGGTGTCGGACAGGCTGTGTTATCCGCCAGCGATATGCGAGCGTTCGACCGCGGAATGGCGGTGAAGGTTCGACACGGGCGCGCTGAGTGAGATCGTCGCGCTGCGTCAGGTATTTGCCCGCGGATCACCTCCGCACGGGTATGTTTGGTGGTGGCGGTCTTGATCCGCGGAAGATGGAACAGATGATGAAACAGATGGGTATCGATGTCGAGGAGGTCGACGCAACCGAGGTCGTAATCCGGACAACGGACGCCGACCTCGTCTTCGAGAATCCCGAAGTCACAAAGATGGATGCTCGTGGTCAGGAGACTTTCCAGGTTGTCGGCTCACCGACCGAACAGTCACCCAAGCCGACGGAAAGCGATACTGCCCCCGCCGTTCCAGAAGAGGACATTCAGACTGTCGTTGATCGGACCGGTGCCAGCAGAGATGCCGCCCGCGAGGCGCTTGAGGCAAACGACGGCGACCTCATTGCCGCCGTCGCTGACCTGGAGTAACGGCCGTGGCCGTATTGCTCGTTCGCGAGGATCGCGAGTATCTAGTCGCTCCTGGAGACACACTTGAGACCGACCTCGGCGTCTTAGAGGTGCCAGAGACGGTCACTCCTGGCGATACGATCGAAACCCACCTCGGAACGGCCTTTGATGTCCGATCGCTCCGGTGCCCGGATTTCATCGAGCACTTTACGCGAACCGGAGCACCGATGCTTCCACGCGATATCGGGCTCATCATGGGCATTACGGGTATTGGTGCTGGTGACCGGGTTCTCGATGCCGGTACCGGTACCGGTGTTCTCGCCGCTACGTGCGGGCACGCCGGGGCTGATGTTGTTACCTACGAACGCGATGCGGAGTTCGCTTCAGTTGCACGCGACAACATGGCTCGTGCTGATGTCGACAACGCGGTCGATGTTCGAACGGCGGATATCACTGAGGCCGTTGAGACTCTATCGGCCCCGTTCGATGTGATTACCCTTGATCTTGCAGCGGCACCACAGATCATCGACCACGCGCCGGAACTGCTTGCACTCGGGGGTAGTATCGCCGTTTACTCGCCGTTCGTTGAGGCAGCCCGTGATGCGGTCTCGGCCGCACGCGATGTCGGCCTTTCCCGTATTGAGACTCGCGAAACCATCCAGCGCGAGATGGACTTTGATGACCGTGGCTCACGCCCCTCCACGAGTGGGGTCGGACACACCGGGTATCTCACCTTTGCCCGGCATCTCTGATCACTCGACGTTGGCGATAAGCCGCCACAGTGTCTCCCGTCCGTCACTGGCGCCGGCCGGATAGGCGCCCCCAGCTACCCGTAGTCCATCAGGTCGTGTGACCGCTAGTTGTCCCTCGAATACCGCCCCGCGTTCGTGCTCTGACTCGAACGTGATAGCCCGCCCCGGCGTCCCGTTGATTTCGACCGGCTGTTGGCTGTCAAACGATACGACCGTTCCCCCCCGATCCAGCAGTCGATCCTCAAGCTGGCTTTCAGCAGCTGAAAGCACCGTCGGTTCGATTGCGGTCTCGATACTCGCTGGGAGCGGCGGCTGAAAGCTAAGCCGACTCGCAAAGAAAAAGCGCTGTTTACGCTCATAGACGTACGTATGCCCCTCAACGCTCACACCTGGTAGACTGAATAGTGACTCCACCGTCTTATCGGTGTGTTCCCAATCCGCAAGGAGAGTCTCGGGAACGTTCGGTGGCGGTGGGGTCGTCATTGTCGAGTGAGTGACTCGCTGGCGTTAGTGGTCGTCTTCACGCCACTTGTGTTCGCACTCGGTACAGACGAAAAATCGCGTCTCGGACTCGTCGGCTGCTCTGATCTGTTGCATGTACCAGTATGCCCGGTCGTTACCGCACTCTGGGCACTCGGCCTCTGTTGTCGGCAGACTACTTTCGGTCTCTCCCGTTTCGATGACTTCCTGCACCTCCTGATCGTCGGTCAACACATAGTTCGCGTCGGGGTCTTTCGGCTGTTTATGTCCGCAGGAACTGCAAACCCACAGATCGCCGTCTGTCTTCATCATTGAACCGCACTTGTCGCAAAACTCCATATGTACTGTAGGGTCGGATTCGTTAAGTCACTGTTCCTCTCTGTCGATTCCCTTGTGGATGTCCTCTAGGAGATCCTCGACGGTCTGATAGGTGTCACTGTTGGCGTCCGAAATGACTTCTCCAAGATTGTACTCACGGCTGTTGTTGATTACGACCACATCCGATAGTTCAACGGCGGCGTCCGACCGGACGATCGGAAATGAACACTCCTTGAGGACCGATTCGACCTGGTCGACCGGTACCTGACGTGCCATGTCGAGGTCATTGTGGCCTCCGGTCTTTTACCTACCGCCTTTTGTGCTTCCGGATGTCGCGGTCCACAGTGGCTATAGGGGTTGCCTGCCCAGAGTATTGTATGTCCCTCTCTGAGGAGGCCAAGCGCCGTCTTGCCGATATCGTCGAACTGCAGCCGACGAAAAACGGCGAGCTCCAGGACCGGTGGGGCCTCGATAGTGGAAGTGCGGTCCATCAGTATCTCGAATCCGAGTTGAGCGCATACTACTACCGGGACGAGGACAGCCTCATTCGAGCCACTCCAGAGGCGGTTGAGCTTGTCGGCGGTGAAGACGATACCCCGGTTCGGCTCACGCCAGACGAGGCGGATGTTATGGCCGTTCTCGCTCGTCCCAATGAACGGGCCCAGAGTGTTGTTTCGGTTCTGCACGATCTCCGTGATGAGCGAGACGCCGATCCTACACCCGATGACCTTCGTCGACGACTCAAGCGCCTGGCTGACCGTGGTCTCGTCGATGTTGTTCGTCGTACCGTCCCGACGTACAAACTCGCCGTTGAACCGGACGCCATCGACCTGACCGTTTCGAGTGAGGAACAGACAGCGGTTGCACGCGAGTGACTAATCCTACTGGGAGGGGCGTCGTCGCCGTCGACGATCGTTGAGCACCCGTTGGTACCGACGTCCTGGCCCCCCCTCAATCGGCCAGTCGTGTGTCCGCCACGTTGGTGGCTCGGGCTCGAAGGCTGGACAGGAGTCGGCGCACTCGCGCTGGGCCGGACACCGGCCCTTGGCATCGCAGGCAGGAAACAGTCCTGTCGCAACCTCCTCAAGTCCGAAGTGTCGGCAGTCCGGACGCATTGAGTCGACATACGACCGCCAGCCCCGCTCGTACAGCCGCTCGGCGATCAGGAGTCGCTTTGTCGCCTTCCACTCCGGACTCACTGTTGTTCCGTCCGCTCGGCTTCCCGTGGTGTCAGTTGCCAGCCGATGAGCATGCCACAGTTGAGTAGCGCTGTCAGATGCAGGGTCGACGGTGAGAATGCCGGCCTCAACTGGGATGTCCTCAAGCAATGCTGGTTCGACCGTCCGATTGGTTTGCCGCGTGGCAACCCATGTTTCGTCGGCGAGGCCAAGCTGGACATCATACTCAAGCTGCTCGTTCAGTCTGCGTGCTGCACTCGCGTCAAGGTCGGGTTTATTTTCAATGGCGATTATCGTCGCTGGCCACTCCGGGTAACGCCATCGCCGCCGGTACTGGAGTCGTCCATTGGCTTTCCGGGTATCGACGATCCCACGCCCCTCGGCGCGGTGAACGGCTGCCCGGACGTATCGCCAGGCAAAGCCCGGATCGGGGATCGCATCCCGATACCACGTCCAGTCCGTCGGTGCGTGTCGTACGACCCTGAGGAGGTCTTGATCAAGTGCCTTCGGGCCGAAGGCAGCCCGCTGTCTCAGTGCCTGATCGCGAGCGATGACAACGACTGTGTCCCACCGGCGGTTACCGGTCCCGAGTTGTCGTCCAACTAGGACGGTGCCATCACGATCACGCGTCGGCGGCCAGTGTCGTTCGGCCCACCGACAGACGTACAACTCGAAGGGGAACTCTCGGGACCACTCCACAAGACGAGTGAGTCCCGGTAGATAGTAGGGGTTTCGTTGCTACACCCGATGTGGGGTGTCGGTTCGACTACCGATATTCCTCGTCGATGAACCGATGGGCCCGCTTGAAAATCTCACGCGGTCCGTCCTGTGTGATGGTGTTGACCGCCTGCTCGTAATCGCGCCATTGGTGGTCGCGATGTTCTTCGGACAGTGTCGCCGAGGTCTCAAAGGACTCGGCGATGAAGAGATGGACGGTCTTGTGGATTGTGTTGCCGTTGGCTTCGAAGACGTAGTCGTAGTCTTCACGGAACCCATCGATCAGCCGGAAGTCTTCGATTCCGGCTTCCTCCTTCACCTCGCGGATTGCCGTCTGCTGAAGTTCTTCGTCCCCCTCAACACCGCCCTTGGGAAACTCCCAGTCCCCCGGACGACTCTTGAGGAGGAGATACTCGCGCCGGCCACGCGTATCTCGAAAGAGAATTGCGCCGGCGCTCGTCGCTTCGACTGGCATTACCCTTATATTACCAATGCGGCCGTAAGAGACTACCGGACGTCCCATCGCTTTCTCGTGGTGGGCCCCCGGCTGGTGTTGGATCTGCTTTGGCCAACTAATCGGAGACTATTCAGTGTAATTAGGGGTTAAATTTATAACTTGTCTGTATAAATACATTCTTGCAGTTACATATGCCCAACCCAAACTTTCCCGGCGAGCTCGGGAGTGTGCCGTATAATTCGATCATCGGCGGTCCGCTCAACGCCGCCGTTGAGGCAAACGCTGAGGCCTCTCAGACAGCGGCAAAGTTCATTGACGACGTCGGATTTCAGGCGGCCGATGATGGCTGGAGCGCCGAGCGCAAGCCGGTTTACGTGACGTTTTCGTATAAGAAGACCGTCATTGATGACGAAGGATCCGAGTCGGTTGAGGAGTTCGAAATGCGCGTGCCGCTACTCCTGTTGGTCCATATCCCGTACTTCGAGGTCAGCAACGTGACCATTGACTTCCATGTCCGTCTGCACTCGCTGCAGACCTACGAAACCTCCGACCAGTTCAACGTCGAAAGCGAGGTCCGCGGCAAACAGGGATGGTTCACCGGCAATGTCAAGTGGAAGGTGAGTGCGAGCTACCAGAAACAGCGGAGCCGATCACAGGAAATCGAACGGACCTACGACCAGAGCGTCCACGTAGAAGCAGAGAGCATCGAACCGCCCGAGGGCGTCTCCCGCGTGTTCAACGTCCTTGAAGAGACCATCACCGAGGAGGCAGCAAGCAACGGTGGCTCCGGCGGTGGCGGCACGCCGTAAGTGGGTGAGCGGCCGTGGCTGTTGACGATCTTACCGATCTTCCGCTGTCGCGTCTGTTCTCTGGCCCGTTGATAGCCGCTATCGACGCCAGCGTGCAGTCCCAAACCGAGCAGATCAATCTCATCCTTGAGACGTGCTTTGACGAGAACGAGGAACCGGTGACAGTGGGATTTGGCTATACCACCACCGAGCTCGACTCTGACACGGGTGAGGAACGCCCTGTAAAAAAGCGCCTTGAGATTCCGCTCCTGCTGTTCCTCACCCTTCCGAACCTCCACGTCAGTCGGATCGAAGAGGAGTTTTCAGCGAAGATCACGGCTGTCGAGCCAACCTCGAAGGGTCCCTCGCTCGGGCCGATTGACCGTCCCTCACGGCTGAAGATCAAGCCGTCCGGTCGCCAAACAGAGCGCGACCGGGAAACGCGATCGGCCTTTGACCTTGATATTCACATGGTCGCCGAACTCGAAAACGAGTCGACGGGGATGGAAATTCTCGAACGGGCGGCTAACAGCGCTATCTTCGAGCGCGAGACGGACGCGGCTCCCGAGCGACTTGAGAAACGCCGCAATCGTGCGTCAATCACCGCGGAACGCATCCATGAGTCCACCGACGAGTGATATGCCCAACCGAACGGATCGACCGGAACTCAGCCGACTACTCGCCGCCCTTTATACCGCGTTTACCGATGCCGAGCTTCAGGCGCTCCAGTACGGTCACTCCCGGCTTGCCGCCTTGCTTGATGCTGAGGCTATTCCAGAGGACACGACCGTGTCGGTCTATCACGCGACTGATGTTGAGGTGACACTTAAAACGGGGCTTATCACCCGGGACGGCGACGACGGGCTTGCGGTCCACGCTGCCCCCGTTGATGCCAAGGATGCCTCGGAGCTGTCGTTTAGCATCGACCTCTTCGACGTGCTTGATCATGCGGACGTTGAGGACTGGTCACCGGACAAGCACCAACCTACGCACTTTGACCCGGCCGTTCTCGATGACGGCTCAACCGC